>CAZUFC010000109.1:0-26132 GCA_964619725.1 uncultured bacterium
ATCCGCAGTCTGACGCAGCATTGGGGGAAATTCGCCGTTTATGGACAAAAACTATCTATTTTATCCTCGGTCCTCTGTGCGCTGTACACGGCATTTTGAGCGCCAGGAAAAAATAGGGATGGGCGGGCATTGGCAAAAAAAGCAATGGATACTCAGGGCGACAAAAAATTAACCGCGAAGCTTTACTTGTTAATTTTTGTTATAAATTAATAATTGCAGATAAGCAAAGATAAGGCAGCTTATGAACGGTGGTTGACTCGGCCGGGGCTAACAAAACGGGTCGCAAAAGGAAGCTGGAGGAGGATATCGGTCATGTAATCGACTTTTGAGGAGGAGGAAGTATCGGGTCAGCCGGGAATAAGAACCATCATGAAAGCGGTTGAGCAATGGCGGAAAATATTTCATATCGACCTTCGCGAACCTTGATGAAATTTCGTTTACTTCCTCGATTGAGGAGGGAGGAGGCTGTAACTGAAATTTGTCTAACCAAACTGGATGTGTTAAACGTTTTTGATGATATAACCGTCACAACCGGCTGTGACGTACGGGAGAATACCATATTCAAACGAATGCCGGGATGGCGCAGCAACATCTTCTTCATTGAGAATTATGTAAAGCTATTCGTTGAATGCCGGGATTATATCGAATATATCGAAACGGAGTTGAAAGCGCCGGCTAAATATATTTCGGTCGGTCCCGGACGCCGAGAAATAATTGGGAGGGAAACTTAATGACCGGCAAAGAGGAAAGCGGATTAGACTTGAACATTCAGGACCTGTGTTCCAAAATCGCTGTCGGACATGCATCCAGGAGTTTCAACAATCGAAGAGGAAAGATCGGAGCGCCGCTGCTGGAAAAAGGCGAGCATTTTGCGAGCATTCTTGATTTCGGCAGTCATTATCTTGTCGTATCATCCGACGGTATCGGCACGAAGATTGAAATAGCGGAAAGAACGGGCAAATACGATTCGCTGGGATTCGATCTGACGGCTATGGCGGTCGACGATCTTGCAGCGGTGGCGGCTGAGCCTGTTGGAATTTCCAATATTATCGACGTGGATTTTCTGGATCGGAGGATCATTGATCAGCTCATGGCGGGACTTGAGCGGGCCGCTGAAGCGGCGAAGATCGTAATCGCCGGCGGTGAAATAGCGGAGGTCGGAGATCGGATCGGCGGCTACGGAACCGGCATGCATTTCAACTGGTGCGCCACCGCTTTCGGAGTAATGACTAAGCCTGCGAATCCGGTCACTGGCGATGGAATAACCGTCGGAGATACTGTTATCAGCATGCGAAGCAAAGGTTTCAGAAGCAACGGGTTTTCCCTGATACGGAAAATCATGAAAAATCGTTTCGGCCAAGAATGGCATCAGGCACCCTGGAAAAATGATAAAACGTTTGGAGAAGTCCTCCTGGAGCCTTCGCTCATATATTCTCCCGCCGTGGTTCATGCGATAGCGAACGACATACGATTCAAGGGTATAGCGCACGTAACCGGCGGCGGAATCATCGGCAATCTGAAACGATTACTGCAAATTAACGGTCTGGGAGCAGACCTGTTCGATCTGTTCGAACCGCATGACTTCGTGCGCGACGTTCAGAGATTAGGTGAAATCGATGAAGCGCGCGCCTATGAATACTGGAACATGGGTAACGGGATGCTGTTGATCGTTGATGAGGATGACTCGGGCCGCCTATTATCGTCGGCATCGGAATTGGGTTATGAGGCAAAGACTGCCGGTCGAATCATATCGGAATCCCGGGTAACTCTGAACAGCAAGGGGGCCGAACCTCAACATTTGATCTTTAATATATGAATGCTGCCTTTGCCTGTATCCGCTACCGGATTCGATATCATAACAGGCACAAAAATATTCTGACCGTCGCAACCCGCAATGAAAAATTTTTCGTCTGAACGATGATTTACTCAAAAAAATCAACGACGTGAAAAAACAAAAGGCTGAATTGCCCGGAATGATTCCTTTGTCCGCTTTAAAAGACAAGGAGTTACCTAAAATCGAATAAGAATCCAAGAAGCTGTTTGTTTTCGCTCACGCAGCCGCATTCTAATCCTTTGAACATTCAACATTTATCCTGATTAACCGGCCGCTTTCGGCATCAAGATACCAGCCGGCGTTCGGATATTTTCCGATCAGGAGATTCCTCCGTTTATCCTCCAGCGGAAAACGGGGGAAATGGACCTTTAAAGGTCCGTCATCATGTTTCTCCGCAAGCTGATAAATATTCTGGTATACTTTCTGGTATTTGCCGTATCCGGAGTATGTTTCGTAAGCGCCCCAAAGTATGGGAATCATCAGAATAAGCATGAGGTATCGCTTTCCCCGGAGAGCAAGCAACACTATAAAAAAAGTAACAGGTATAAGATAAAGGCGTCCGGCGAAAGCTGCAGCATGAATCACCGACTCACCCCGGTATTCCAGCATACCCCAATAAAGGATTACGCAGAGGAACATCATGATCGTAACGCCGACGATATTGCCTGTTTTTTTCAGACAAAAGAGGGAAAACAGAGTAAAAAAGAAGCCGGTTATTTCCGCCCCCTTACGGGACAGGTTTTGAAACCAGAAACTTTCGAACCAGGCAGCAGCGGTCGGTATGAATGAGCCTGCAGAAAAACCGTGAAGGTCCTGCTGCGATCCCAAAGGTATACTCGCTTGCCTGGCGGTGAAATAGGCCAGGCCGAAACAGGCGGTAACGGCGACGGAAATGACGAATTCCCGGCGTTCGACGAAACCATTGACTTTCCAGATTATCAGGAGCGGAACGGCCAGAAGCGCTGTCTCCTTGCAGAAAAAGCCCATCCCCATGAGCGCACCTGCAATAATATAATTTTTCTTTTCAAGCATAAAAAATCCCGCACCGATCAAAAATAAGACCGCAGCATCAAACATACAGGCTCCCCAACCCGCCGTAATGAAGGCAGCGCCGGAAAACAGAAAAAGCGCGACGAACATCAGCATTATTAATTTGTCATCGCTGCGTCTGCGAATAATCGAACAGAAAAAAGCGAGACTTCCCAGAAGCAAACTGATATTGACCCAGCGCAGGAGATGCCAGGCCCAATCATAGGAAGGCGACCAGCGGGCGATAAAAACGGCGACGGTAATGACCAGGGGCCGGTAAACGCCGTAAACCGGGTTAAACCAGTAATGAAAAACTGATTGCAAAAATGGTTCACTCGAATAACGAAACAGCAGCAACCCGTTCGTTTCATCCAGTACATCAGCGATCATGAGCCGCCGGCAGAGATAAAGCCAGACAGTTATAAGCAGAAATATAACAACCGAAGTCCGACTGAATTTTGACTCTATTCTTTTAATCAATTTAAATTCAATGATTCCCGGAGAAGTATCCGGCAGGCTGCAGGAAATCGATGCCCAAGTCAATTATGAACAGAGAAAAACAGAAGCAACTGAGGTTAGAGCTTCTGTAATGTGAAACGCCATATTGCATGAATCTTTTAATTACAATAAAGATCAGCGGTGCCGGTCCGATCAGAAAAGATATCGCCAGGGGATAAGAAAGGGCCATAGCGCCACGATGCCGATAAATATAACGGTCATTTTACGCGGTATTGAATCGAATTCTCCTTTTGCTATGCCGGGAAATGCATAAACGATCAGCCAAATCATCTTGTAAATCATCTGGTGCAGCAGAACGGGGCTGTAACGAAGGGGATGAAACAGACCTAACACGGACAGCACGGCAATGCCGCACCACAAAGACCCAGCCATTATGCGCCAGCCGGGACTCTCCGGGAATCGTCCTTCGTCGGTCGGGAAGAATCGGAATACAGTCGAAAGTCCGATTGGTACAAGGATAACAATGTTTATGATGTAAGCAATATGCACCGGCTCCATTTTTATTCCTCCTTTTGAATAAGACTGAAAGTCATTGAATTTTTTACGCCGGGTCAACCGGAAATGATGACCTGATTTCCTCCGCCCGGCGATTAAGTCTGTAAATACAACCAAGATCGGTCTTTAGGGCAATGTTCCTATCTCGGTTCCTGAATCCCTCTTGAAAGAATTCCGCTTCGACCGTTGAAGCGAGGTTGCCGTTGATCCTGACTGCTCTCTCCTGCATTACCCTTTCTATCCAGAAAATATCAGGCTTGCCGGACTATTGCAACCGAAACAAAAGCCTTTCCTGCAATGACGGATGGCGAAGACAAACTACTTTTTGTCCATGAACGGCGAATTTCCTACCGATGGGGAGACTGATACGCTTGTGCCGAGACGAGAGGCGCTTGAAGTCTCAGCATTAGTTCGGAGTTTTCATATAAAACCTGTTACGAATTCATATCCCCGGAGTTTAAGCATGCTTTAAACAGCCGAATATGCAGTAATTGTAACCTCAAGATTCTCTTCTTCGACCAATACCGACAATCCCTCGTTCAATTTTGACTTCGAACCTCTGATGCCATAATAACAAGAAGGGGCGAAGTCGTTCGCGAAAGGAGCCTGTTCAGCATGAAAAAAACCGCTTTTTATTTTCACATAATTTTACTGGCGTTAACGGTAATGATATTTTCCATTTTTTCCTCACTATGTTCCAGGTCATTTGCGACCGGGAACATGTAGTGATTAACGCCGCTCACTGGCTGGCCGGACTGGGACAGGAAGCCCCGACGCCGACTGCCGCCGCAACGCCTACCAATACGCCCACCAATGTCCCCTCTTCAACCCCGACTGACACGCCTTCTAAAACACCAACCGAACAACCTACATCCACACTAACGCCGACAAACGTTCCCACTGATACACCGACAGCTCAACCGACTGATACGACCACTTTTACGCCGACTCTACCCTCTACTCCCTCGCCTACGCCTACGTCATCTCTACCCCCGATACCCGCTCTTCATGCTTACGGCATAACTCTATTGATTGCTTTATTCGGCTTCGCCTTGTCTGGCGCATTAAAACGTAAAAAATAGCGCATCCAGAACCGCCCGACGAAAATCATCATCCGAATTATATGACATTCCGGATTTTTGATGGTAATAAAACAAGCGGCCGAATGATTTTCCTCGCTGAGGCATCAGGCAAAACATCTTCAAAAGGGGTTGGCTATGCAACGATTTCATTTGTGGCTCTTGCCGGCGATATTTTTTATTTTTCAGATGTATTTAATAACGACGCATGCCGAATATATTTCTTTCAACGACGGTACTTCAGAAAGCCTCACCTGGGATATTGATCATATCGACCGGGGAATGCGGATTACAGTTAATTTTCCGGGAGTTGAAATTCGCTCGATATCTCGTGATGGACATGAATTCGAACAATTGGAAATAATGGGTTGCGGATTAAAGGGCAAAACCGGCGCTCCCTATTTGCCTTTCAGGGGGTTGTTTGTCGAAGTTCCCGGGGGAGTTGATGTACGGGTTGAAGCTCATGAAAAGGATTCTTCGGTAAGGCTTCCGGGATACCGTAAAATTTACCCGGCGCAGCCGCCCCAGCCTGATTGCGGAACGAAAGACTCGCCTCCCGAATTTTATTTTTCCGAAACATTATACAACTCGGATATAAAACTCCCTGAATCACTGGTGCAAATAACGGGGGACGGTTATATCCGGGGCCGCAGGGTCCTTTTTTTGGAAATAACGCCTGTACAATATAATCCGGCGAAGGGTATCGTAGAGGGCTTTCCGGGACTGGAATTCGAGCTTATTTATTCCGGCGAGGCCGATCCTGTGTATGAAGAGAAGAAACGAAGGCTGGCTGCCGGGCCTTTTGAACGGCTTGCCGGTTCGGTAATCGCCAATTATGAACCTGTCGAACCGACCCGGATCAAGGGAGATCGTGACGGAGCGGAATACCTGATCATCACCCATGATGCTTTTGCGGATGAACTGCAACCGTTGGCGGAATGGAAAACATTAAAAGGGTGGGAGGCGACGGTGACGACTTTGACGGAGATAGGAGGTTCCACGCCGGCTGACATACAGAATTATTTACAGAATGCCTATGATACCTGGACACCGGCGCCGGTATTCGTCCTTTTAGTCGGCGATGTGGAACAGATGCCGTCTAATTTCGATTCGTATGATCTGACCGACCTGCCTTATTCCTGCCTGGACGGCGGGGATGATTTTGCAGACGTTTTTCTGGGTCGTTTAAGCATCCAGACTGAAAACAAATGCACAACCGTCGTGGACAAGATACTCCAATTCGATCGGACGCCGGAAATAGCAGACTGGTATAACAGCGCATTATGCGCGGCTTATCTTCAGGATACTTATTCACCCTATTGCGAGGCCGACCGGTGGTTTTTCGAGACTGCAACCCATGTCATGGAATACCTGGAGAACGTTCAGGGGATGAACATGTACACATCGTACTGCACAAACGCAAGCGGCTGCGACACTTATCATTTCCGTTCCGACAGCTTTCCCCACCGTTTTAACTGGCCCGATCCCATTCCTCAGAACCTGGTCGACCTGATCACGCCGGCATCCCAGGCGACCAGCGACATATCCTGGCAAACGGATGAACCCGCCGACACCGTTCTGACCTGGGGCGAGGCTTCTCCTCCCGTAAATACGGAAACAGAAGATGAACTGACGACTGAACACAGCATAACGCTCAGCGGACTCAATGACTGCACGAAATATTATTTCAAAGTCTCCTCGACCGATGCTTACGATAATGAAGCTGCGGACGATCAGGGCGGTTCCTTTTATTTCTTCAAGACGTATGAGGTTATGACGCTGTTCGAGGAAAACATGGACTCGGACCCGGAGTGGTCGCTTTCCTGCGGTTTGTGGTGGTTTGGCCGGCCCGCAGGTCTGGGCGGCTACTACGGCGGACCCGACCCGGACGACGGCGATATGACCGGCACGGCTGCTGCCGGAGATAAATACGCTGTAAACAGTTTAAATCTGATTATTACGGCTGATGCGACAGGAATGTCTGCCGGAGAATACCACGAAGCCATAATAAAGGTTACGGAAAACAACAGCGATTTCAACATACCCGTCTCCATATCAGTAACCGATCAACCTACGCCGACGTCCGAACCGACGGTTACGCCGAGTCAAACGCCGACGGTTACGCCGAACGTGACGCCCACAGATATCTCAACATATACGCCGACCAATACGCCCACCCACGCGCCGATACCCGCCAATGGTACAGTGGGAGCCGGAATATTGCTGATTTTGTCTACAGCCGTTTTGATCCTTTTTAGAAATGCTGATGCGCCGGCGCAATAAAACTTTTCTGGGACTGATCAAATGAGGGTTACATGTTGATCCTGCAAAAAATCGGCGTAACAACTCCCCCTTAGCAAAGAGCGTTGATTTAATCGAAATTCGATGCGAATCATGGGGATAAGAAAAGATTATGAGAGATGATACCTAGTTTTTGTCCATAAACGGCGAATTTTTCCCAATACTGCGTCAGTCTTCGGATTTGCTCAGTCAAAGTATAAGCGCCGCCCCTGCCTCGCAAATCCTTACCATCCTTGTCTTAAGAAAAATTCGCTCGTTTATGGATCAAAAACCGCAGTGACTGTCCAGCATTAAATTTTGAATCGAGATTCGAGTTTATGGACAGGCACTACCTAATGATTTTGAAGCGCTTCAATTTTCTATTAAATCAACGGACCCTCTAGCGGCACATGTATTAGGACAAGCTGCTTTTTCATTTTTTTCAATATGTTGTCTTCTGCATCGTTGTCGGCCAAGCTGTCGTCGTTAGCGGGATATCTCGTGAAATCACCATCATTTACACTTCACCTGAATTTTTAACATCATCTTTAAATTCGACAACGACAACGATCACGACAACGACTCGGCGGATACTTATGCTGCATCACTGGATGTTTCAAGACTCTCCGGTTTAAAGTGTTCGCTCTTTCCTAACACTTGACATGGAGATGAATATGGGCAACTCTATTCCTGTGTCGTGATTTCAGAGGAGGAGACATGTTCAGGTTTCCGTTGGAACATTGGGGATTCAAGGCATTAAACGGACGACTTCATTTGGGCAGATACGATTTGACGGCATTGGCGGACCGTGAGGGGACTCCTTTTTATCTGTTTGACGAACAGCGGTTGAAGACTAACATACATAAGGCTCATGATGCCTTGCGCGACTATGGTGTAAAAAGCCGGATGTATTATTCGATGAAGACCAACAGTCATTCGGGAGTTTTGCGGATCGTCAGGGATGAGGGATTGAGCGTTGAGGTCATATCATCGGTGGAGATGGAGCGAGGAATTCAGGCGGGATTCTCTTTGCAGGATATGATCCTTAACGGTCCTGGGAAGACGGATTCAGAACTTGAAACAGCAGCTTCGGCAGGGGCTTTGATCCATGTGGAATCCCTGAGTGAGGCTGAATCGCTGGTGCACATAGCGGATGATATAAAAAAGGCGGTTTTTGCCGGCGTGCGAATCAATCCGGATATATATGAAGAAAGGGCTTTGAAGACGTTGAGGATGGGTGCCGGGATATTCGGCATGGCCCCTGAGAGCGAGGAATTCAAAACCGTCGTTCAACTTTTCAAAAAAAATAAATACGTTCGTTTTAAATCTCTTTCGGCTCATATCGGCACAGGAATAATCAGCGTGGAGCCTTATCAAAGGCTTATTTCTAAACTTTTAAAAATACGAAATAAACTTCAAAAACAAAACGTCGATATTTCACTGATAGACATCGGCGGAGGATTCTCCGTGGCGTCTGAAGTGAGATATTCGCAGAGCCGGTTTGATGAGTTGGTCAGCGAAGCCGGCGATGTTCCGTCACCGGATGAAATAGAGACATTCGACGACATCTGTAAGGCTATAGCTGAGGTACTGCCGCAGGAACAGCCGCCTATAATCGTAATGGAGCCGGGCCGGTCGCTGGTTTCCGATTCTTTTCATCTGCTGACCCGCGTGGTCAGAATAAAAGAACACAAAGGCGAAAAGATCGCCGTGGTCGATGCAGGACGGGTTCAGAACGCGCTGTTCGTCGGCCGGGGTTATCATGAGTTCATTCATGCCGGCGATCCCCTGGGGGCTAAAAAAGAAAATTATACCATTGCGGGACCTTTGTGCGCTGAATTGGATATATATGCAAGGTCCAAAAATATGCCTGAGTTGAAGGAAGGCGATGTTATTCTGATAGCCGACGTCGGGGCTTATAACCTGTCCGCTCAGTCACAGTGGTCGCATAAACCGGCTCAGGTAAAGCCGATATCCGATTATTCCGAACCTTAAATATCCTTTTTGAAATGAAGAACATTTCCTCGCTGTTGCGCTCCATTCCCTGTTACCTTAAGCTTCGTCGCACCCAGTACCGGCACCCTGAAGCAATCGAACGATTAAGACAAAAAAAAATCGAACGGACCTTAACGGCAGGGCTGCGGATACCTTTTTACAGAAAGCGGTGGAAGGAAGGGGTTCAACCCGCGGATATACCTGACCTTCCCATAACGAAAAGAGAAGACATCAGTGAATTGAACGAATCAGTCCGGTCGCTTTATCCTGAAGGAACCGGTTTTCTTGTCGACCGTTCTTCCGGTTCGACGGGGATGCCGGTTGAGTTTATATTCGACGTTTCTCATCAGGCAGAGCGATTCGCCTGCAGAATCCGGTATTTGAGAGAAAACGGATGGAGTCCGTTCAAGCGCTGCGCCTGGATTATCCCCATACCGAAAAATACGCCCGACGGCAAATTGATACGACTCAACAAGTTCTGGGGAATGAAATTCCTGTCTCTTTTCAATGATTTCGAATACCAGTTGAACTGGTTGAAACAGATTAATCCCTATACGCTTTACACTCTGCCTTCCAACCTGGAAGGACTCCTTAACCTCATTGAAAAAACAGGAATAAAATTCCCGCGCCTTCACACTATCTTCACAGGAGGAGAAGTTCTCGAAAAAACAGTCAGCGAACGGGCAAGCAAAATGTTGAACGTGCGTATTTCGGATAATTACGGTTCCACGGAAGCTTTCCCCGCCTGGCAATGTCCTGCCGGAAACTACCATATAAATTCTGAACACGTCCTTCTGGAAATAGTTGACGAAAACGGAAATAAAGTTAATGCCGGCGAATCCGGAAGAATAATCCTGACGACCCTAGATAATTACATCATGCCTCTCATACGTTACCAAATAGGCGATTACGGCATTGCTTCCGATACGGTCTGCTCTTGCGGACGCACTCTTCCGTGTCTGCAAAGCATACTGGGCCGTTCCATCGATCTGTTTCGTCTCAAAAACGGTAAAATATTATCACCCTGGGAGATCGTCGTCAGGATAAAGTACAACTCGGCTATAAAGCAATTCCAGATCATACAGAATGCTTATGATCGATTCGTTTTCCGGTATAAACCGCAAGATGGAGCCGATTCGTTCGATAAAAATGTGATCAGACGCTGCTTCACCGATGTCATTCGATACCCCGTAGACGTTGAATTTCAAAAAGCGGAAAAAATAGACCGTTTGCCGTCAGGAAAATTCAGAACAGCCATATCGAATATCTGAACGGATTCACAGATGTCCGGCATTGAATCGCCTCCTAAGGATCAAGCTCATCACCATGCCCAGCAAGGAGACGAGGACGACGATACCGCCTGCGCCCAAAGCCGGTATATAGGCCGGCGTGGATACGGCTGTGGGTGTAGGCGAGTTCGCGGGCGTCGGCGTCATACTCGGCTGGTATGCCGTGTCCACACTCAACCAGGCCGCATCCAGGAGGGCGCCGTGATGATCAGACCAGGACTCGACGCCTCTGCCTCCGTCCTCCCAATAGATATATCGCAGACCGGGGCCGTAATCGGTGAAAACGTGCGACAACCGTTTCCAGAAGTTGTACGCAAGCAATTCGTCCGAGTAGTATGAAGCGATGACCTGTCTGCCGGCGTCGCGTAGTTCAACCAGGAGGTAGTATCGATCATTACATAACGGATTGGCGCCGCGGAACCATTCGTGTGCATGCACGGCGGGCGCTGCGTCCAGTTGGGACGGACTGAAGCCGAGAGCCGCCAGGTCCACTTCCTGGCTCCTGGTATTCCAGACCTCCGATGTAGCGAAAGCGTGACCGCCCTCGTATATTTCGTCGGTCCGCACGGCCCATCCGGCGCCTCCGCCTTGCAAGACTGTCCATCCGGTCAGGTCGCCTGTTTCTGCGCCGGGGTTCTCCAGCAAGTTGGCTGTCAACGGAGTCGGCGTACCGGTGGGGGTCATCGTCGCGGTTATGGTAGGCGTATTCGTCACAGTAGGCGTGTCGGTCGGTTCCGGCGTCATAGTGATTGTCGGCGTCGCTGTCGGCGGCGGTTGCGTCACGCCCAGCACTCCTACAAAAGCGTGATCGAGTATTGTGCCGATGAAGGCAGCGTATTCGTGTTGTCCATCCATGCCTCCGTCCTCGAAATAAATATATCGTAATCCCGGACCATACCCGGAAAGATTGCACGTGTGTACCTCCCACTGGTCATAGACACCCAAAACACCGCTGTCATAAGCGGCGATTGTTGCATGGGAAGCGTCGCGCAACTCCACCTTCATGTAAAACGTATCCGCTATGTAATCAATCCCGGAGTTTCGAAACCATTCGAATACCGCCACATCCGGCGCGCTGTCCAACTCTGCAGGGAGGAATCCCATAGCGATCAGGTCGATTTCCTGGCAGCGTCTCAGCCGGTTTGCGGTCGTCTGCACGGCCCACTGACCGTGGTAAGTTTCAGCATCGTTCATGACGTGCCCCGGACCGCCGCAAGCGTGCAGGATCGTCCATCCCTCGCAATCGCCAGTCTCCATGCTGGGGTTGACCAACAGATTACAGGCGTTCGGCGTAGGAGTTAGCGTAGGAGTCGGGCTATTCGGGTCGGGGGATGGGGTGAAGGAGGGTGAGGGCGTCCATACCGGTTGGATATCGGTGCAGATCCTCAGGGAAGCATCATCAATGAAAGGCGCCGGATAGTAATCGAAAAGGCCGTAATACGCCTCTTCTTCCCAACGGATAAACCTCAAATCGCTCCCATAATCAGCGAAAGTATGGCCTACATATTGCCATCCAAGGTACGAAGGCGTGATCTGTCCCGAGTCATAGGAGGTTATGACTTCATTAAACATATCGAGAAGCTCCACTTTCAGACGAAACCATGCTGTTCTCGGATAATTATTTTTGATCCATTCAGAAACAAGTATATCCGGCGATGCATCCAATTCGGCTGCGTCGTAACCGCAAAACAAAAGATTAATGTCTTGGCTGCGCGTGCTTGTTTGGCCCTTCTCATCAAGGTAAAAGCTGTACTGCCCGCTTCGTGCGTTGGAGCTGACGGCCCACGGTCCCGATTCGATCGTCCAACCGTCTAAATTGCCTTGTTCCGCTCCGGGATTAGTCAGAATATTGATCAGTTGCGGCGTCGCGGAAGGGCTGGGGGTAGCCGTCGGCTGCGGCGTCGACGTCGGCGCCGGAGTGTCGGTCACGGTAACGGTCGGCGCCGGCGTCGGCGCAACTATATAGAGCCAGGCGTCGTCGATCTTCACTCCGGCGTAACCCGAATAGTATTCAACATCTCGCCCGGCATCCTCCCAGTAAAGATATCTGAGTCCCTGACCATAATCGGAGAATGAGGCTGACGTATGCCTCCATTTATTATCGGCGACAAGTTCACCGGTATCATGGGAGGCGATGGCTTCATGAGCCTCGTTCCGAAGCTCGATCCGGAATTTGAAAATATCATTGTAGTTCGGGTCGTGACCTCGGTACCATTCCGAGGCTTGTACGATCGGGGCGGAGTCCAGCAAGTCCGGACTATAGCCCATCGCAACCAGGTCGATCTCCTGGCTGCGCACGCACCAGTCCCACGATGTGATGAACGATCGCCAATCGTGATGAAAGTCTTCACTCGTCGTGGACCATCCGTCTCCGCCCTCCGCCAAAATATTCCACCCCTCCAGGTTTTGGGTCTCGGCGCTGGGGTTGGTCAATAAATTCTTGAAACTCCAGCGTGAAATAAGCGTGGGCGTCGGGGATGGTGTTCCGGAGGGCGCTGCCGTCAACGTGGGCGTGGCTGTCGGCGTGACGCTCACATTAATAACCACGTACGCTTCATCAATGATCTCGCCATCCTGACCGAAAAGCCCTTCCGCAGACTCGCCGCCGTCCTCGAAGTAAATATAGCGGACGCCCGGTCCATAGTCAGTGAAATTATGGGACGTCTGAAGCCATTCTTCGCTCGCCGTAAGATACCCAGTGCTGAATTCAGCTATCGGCTCGCGATCAGAATCTCGCAGTTGAACGGTCATAAAGAAATTGTCCGCGTAATCAGGCGGACGGCCGCGGTACCATTCCGAGACAGATATCACCGGTTCTGCATCGAGTTGTTCGGAGGTAAATCCGAGCGCCGCCAGGTTTATCTCCTGCTTTCGTGCACCGAAAGTTGTGTGAACAGCAGCGTAAGCGCCCTCATGAGCCGCTTCGTCCGTTATTCCCCAGCGTCCGATGCCGTCGAGGATGTGCCAACCTTCCATGTTGCCCCACTCCATACTCGGATTAACAAGTAAGTTAAAATAATCCGGTCCGGTGAGCGGCGTCGGCGTAAACGTATGGGTGGGGGGTAATGTGGGTGAAGGGGTCGGCGTTGTCCCGACCGGTTCGGCGTCAACAGCCAACCAGGCATCATCCGACTTCGCTCCGTAATAGGAGAATGAACTCTCCTGTCCCTCGCCGCCGTCCTGGAAGTGAACATACCGCACTCCCGGTCCGTAATCGCTGAAGGTATGCTCCAGTCGAACCCAGGATTCCGTCCCGGTCTGCCAACCGGAATCGTAGACATCTATCAGATTGAGGTTGCTGTCGAATAATTCAACCTTTAAAAAGTAACCGTCGTTGTACTCCGGGGCGCTGCCCTTGAACATTTCCGACACATAAATATCTGGCGCTGCATCCAGGTCTTCAGGAAGAAAGCCGTAATCGACGAGATCGACAGCTTGAACCCGCCGACAAAACGGGCATGACATGATGAAAGAGTATATCCCGGTGTAGGACTCGTCGGTCGTGACGCCCCATCCATCCGGGCCGGCCTCCAGTATCGTCCAGCCTGAAAGATCGCCGAACTCAGCGCCGGGATTCTCAAGGAGATTGAAGTCGCTCGGTCCCGGGGAAGGCGTATTCGTGACAGTGGGCGTGTTCGTCAGTGAAGGCGTCGGCGTAAGCGTAGGGCTTTGCATAGGCGTCGGCGTCCGATATGGGTCCAGGATCACGGAACCGTCGTCGATCGCAGCGCCGTGACTGCCGCTGAAGCTTTCAGCAGCCTGTCCGAAATCTTCGAAATAGATATAACGCAACCCCGGTCCGTATCCGCTGAATTCATGATACGCCTGCGACCAGTTCGCTCCGGTCGTAATAACGCCCGTCGTAAAATCCGCTATGACCTCGCTCGACGCATCCCGCAACTCAACGCTCAATCGATAAGTGTCGCCTGTGTCGGCGCTCGTCCCTTTATACCACTCCGACACCTCCACGACAGGTTCGGAATCGAGATACTCTTCGCTGTACCCGGCCGCAAGCAGATCGATTACCTGATGACGGTCACAGGGATTGTATGAGGTCAGAAATGAATATAACCCGCTATGATATTCCGAGCCCGTCACGACCCAACCATGACTGGGCGGCCAGGTCGTCCAGCCATCTAGGTTCATCTCCTCCGCGCCGGGGTTAATCAGCAAATTGACGTTGTGCGGCGTCGGAGTAATGGTCGGCGTCGGTAAAGGCGTCGGCGGCAGTTCGGAACTGAAAGCCAACAAACAGTCGTCGACGCGAACCCCCTTGAGTCCCTGGCCATACTCGGAATCTGAACTGCTTTCCTCCCAACGGATATACCGCAACCCGCTTCCATAATAGTTAATAACCGTCGCCTCCTGATGCCATTCACCACAGGTCAATTGTTCACCGGGATCGAAGACGGCAAGCGACCGGCGTTCGGCATCCAGCAACAAAACCTTCAAGTGATAGTGGTCCCAGACGTTCGACCCCGTTCCGCAATACCAGGAAGAAATAGCCACGGGCGGTGAGGAATCCAGATAAGCGGGATCGTAACCGAGAGCGATCAGGTCGATCTCCTGGGCTCGTTCGCAATAGATTGAATCGATGAAAGACCATTGACCGGACCGAGGTTCCTAGTCCGTTACCCAGCAACCCTCACTTTTACACCAGATAAGGTCCCAGCCGTCGACATTCCCTGTCTCCGCATCCGGGTTGACCAGTAAATTGGTCAAGGGCGTCGGAGTGGCCAGGCATTGGGTCTCAGCTTGAACGCAAACGTCGGCAGTCGTCGCCGATGCTGCGAAAAACAGAGCGAAAATAAAAAACATCTTAAAATGAATTCAACATCTTCATCGCTAAACCGATAAAACATTGAGCTTCGTGTATCGCTCATACCGTCACCTCTTATACTAATGATTCAAACCATGCTCCCGCTCTTTGGGCGTAGTGCGTTTTCGACCCAGAGTCAAAAGCAATTATGTTATGTAAAAAGACGATTTTTTATTTTCATAACGCCGTGATGTCGTCAACCCACGCGTAGATGATGTAATACGACACACCCTGGCCGGCTTTATTTTTGCCGATTTACGGAGAGAGTAATCCTGATGAAATACAAAATTATCAAGCCGGCAGTATGGGGTCGCGATAAGGGTCCTGTCGCCGCAAAAACATGCGCAAGCCATTCTTACCCGCCACCGGAGAACCGACCATAACGGCAGCAGCCGTTGACCGGTTGACAGGAATACCAATTTCATGCTGTTTCTCCTCATTCCTTGAAAAGGCGTGCATCAAACACCCATTTGAGTCTTTTTTACATAAAATATACGTTTTGTCAAATTTGTGACCAATCATTGTGTTTTATCTGATGATTTTAATTCAGATGTATCGTTTGCCCGCGGCGGCCGAATTTCGAGCCGTTCAAGAATGCGTTGTATGTCTTCCTTTTGATTGCGAAGGACGCTGACGTCCTCATTCCAGCGTCATCCACTGATTTTTACTATTCAAACCACAGTCGTCTTAATCTGGCGCCGAGCGTTCGGTCATCCGGACTTATGCCTGTTTCTCGGGGAATGAAGGTTTTATCGGTTTGAAAAGCAACGATAAAGCGTTCATTGAATCCCATCAATCTTTCGGGGATTCTCAGATGAGCGGCACGGGTTCGACCCGGTTTGAGGGGCATGGAATAAGTCGAGTTGCCTGTGCTGATGGCCAGAGTCGTCGGCGGGGCTCCGTATGGAAGGTCGAATTCCACGTATAATCTTGCATCGCGGAAGGGATTCAGGAAAGAAACTTCAGCTTCCCCCTTCATCCAGCGCCAGAATTCGCCGTCACCTGTTTTTTCCAGGGCGTACCAACCTTCCAGCGGTTTTATTTTTCTTTTTTCGGGCAGTTTCGGGACTTCCTCGTACGCTTTAACGATAATTTCCTTCGTGATCGGCGTTTCCATTTTAAATTCTGATTCATCCTCATTGAGATTCAGTATAATGAGATTCATTTTTCGGGTTTCTGCCGCTTTTGGAATCCACAAATCCAGCCTGACGAATTTTTTTAAATTTTCCCGCGTTATCCGATCAGCGTAAAAAGAGCGAAGCGATAAAGTATCTTTGTCGTCATCAGTCAGAATGACTTCAAATTTTTCATTTTTTTCCAGCATTTTTTCATTCACATAAAGGAGCAGAGACAGGGGGCGCCCTGAAGGAATTTTCCGTGGTTTTGAGTAAGTTTCATCAATCAGGATCGTTTCATCGACTTCACTGATTATCATGTCATGCGGTTCGGGCTGAAAGGGCTTCTCCGCCAAAACAGGAAGATACAATCTGACGGCATCCTGATCGTATATCCTTTGAAGCCGGTCAAATTTTTCGACGCCATCGGGAAAGAGGGCTCTGGCTGCAGGTTCGGAAAAAATCAAACTGATTCTCAGTTCCTGGGCCTTTGCAACGGCTGTTCGAGGATCGGGGGTTTGAAATATGGTTTCCACTTGAGCAAGCCGGGCATAGTAATCCTGGTCAGGTATCATAAAGATGCGAGCGTGCATGTAATCGGCGACGGCAGTAGGTCGTTCGGCCATGGTGGGCAGAAACGAATACGTTCTGATGGTCGGTTCCGATTGCACGACGACATCCCTGGGGGTATGCTTTTTCAACCATTCGCAGGCGTTCAGTTCAGGGTCGGTAAAGGTCGTCGTAAAGGCGGGATTCGTTATATCCTGGGCATTCCATACGTCCATCAGCGGGGTCGGCAGAGCGGGCAGCGCCAGAACAAGGAACAGGATTAAAGCCGCTATTTTTTTCCGAAAGGCGATAAATTCAAGGCCGCGGCAGGCCAGGTATATCAAGCCCACATTGGCTATCAGCCCTACTTTTAGAGCCACGTCGGATTCGAAAGAACGGATTCGGGTAAACAGCATCATACCCAGGGCCAGGGCAGTGAGTATTTCGACGGGTAAATCGATGGGCTTATGACTTTTTACTGAGCGAGCGATGCCGATAACGGCCAAAGGAAGTATAGGCCCGAAATTCAAGAACAATATGGCGATGATGTTGACTATATCGGTTTGAATGGGACCGATAATCACGAAACCGCCGCCGGTGTTGATCATCTGCAGGGCGTAGTAAATCAATCCTGCGATGCCGATAACGGCCAGTGCGCCGATGCCCCTGGAAAAAAGCGCTTTTCGCCGTCCTGCGTCCATGATGAGACGAACCGCCCACAACAGACCCAGCCATGCGATGGCGGTAATTCCCAGAAACGAATTGAATCCGAAAAGCACAACCAGGATGATCGATGCCGTCAAAGCGACGGGCCAGTCCTTCAATTTTCGTCCCGAACCGAGCACAAGCAGGCAAAGGAGTATGAGCGACAGCCCGAAAAGGTGTTGCGGGGTGTACATCATTCCGCGAAAGAGTCCGTCGATTTGAGGGTGTCCGAAATACCAGCGGGTGACGGCATCGACGTTATGTTCTGCGGTGACGCGACGCAAGGTCTGACCGAGCCGTACCGCGCGAATCAACAGATAGGAGCCTTCGTAGCTGTAAAAGAGGGTCGCCATGGACAACCCGGCGCCCATGATGAACGATGATTTGACCGAACGCCTGAGAAATACAGCAAACAGTCCTATAAAGGCGAAATTAACTATCATGGACATGAATATCATCTGGGACAACAGAGGAGCTGCAGCTCCCGCCGTACGATGAAGCAGGGCCGGAAACACGTAGAAAAACCAGTAATAATGCAATGTGGTTCCCAGGTAATAGTGATTAGGGGGAGGCAATTTCCCCCGGCTCAAAATAGCCGCCACTCCGACATGTTTCAGATAATCGCCCGAAAAATAAGCCCGGAAAGCTTTCGTACCCGCTATTGAAGCGCCTATATTGCGCCAGGGCATGTAAAGCATGGCGGTCGTTATCAAACAGAACAGCAGAATAACGGCGGCATCACGGCGGGTTAAATCCGGCATCTCAATCAGAGGCTTGCGTTTCCGTCGACGACTGGAAATGACTAAACCCGCTGCAGAGGCAGCGATAATTATGGGATAGGCGCATTTGACATCCAGCTTGAATGCAGCCCAACCGGCGACTGTTAATAACACTGCGGCGCTGTATCCCATCAGAAACAGAACAGGCATATTGCCGGGTTTGATCTGAAGCCCTGCAAAACGCATTATGGGTATTCCCGGAACGATGAATACCAGCAGGAGCGACAAATAAAACAGCGCGCTGGTTATTCCTAATTTATCGAAAAAGAAGAGAACGCTTATCGTAACCGTTGCCGCCGGAATCATGTAGAACGATAACGCCTGGAGTCTGTTTTTGTTTTTCTTTTCTTTTTCGTTCATTTTTTCAGAAATTCACTGCTTCTGCAACAATTTGACGGTCTTTATTAACTGCCTCAGGCAGCAAGCGCTGATCATTCAGTCCGAAAGGCTTGTTTCGATTGAAGCTTATTCCGCCCTGTCGCTGCGGCGTCCATCAGAAAACGCTGCCGGACAATCGTTTTCGCAGTACGTCCTGAAGCCAGAGGATACTATAGCGGGGTTAAACTTTAGCATTAATGCGGTCACTAAACAATGAGTTTATGAAACCCCTATCACGAATCTCTCATTCAGTTTACAGAATTACAATTCCCCGGCTTTCTTTTGTTTGTTAAGGATGGGAATAACTGATGCAGCGACCTTTTCAGCGATCAGAGCGCATCCGGCTGCGTTGGGATGGACGATATCGAAGAAGTATTCTGCGTTATTTGCTGCGTTTTTTTCCGTCAGCAGGGGGATGGCTATGCAGGGTGTTCCGGTCTGGGCCGATAATTTCCTTAGTTGCTCTCTGTATATTTCTATAGGAAATTCCATTTTGAACGAGAGGAAGTATGGAACCAGGGTATCTTTTTCAAAAGGACTTTCGAGGAGGAGCAGGTCGAATCCGCGTCTTTCGCCCAGTTCAATCATTTGTTCGACGTTGGCGCTGTATTCTTCTGGTCTGACCCTGGCCCTGCAGTATTGGTGGAAGTTCAGCATGGCGTTTTTATATTCGGGGTACCGTGGATGTTTCGTATGGTCCTGCATGCGCCAGAAATCAGCTTCGAGGGCCGTCCATTCGATGAAGCGTTTCAATTTTTCGCTGCGCATGTCTTTGTCTTCGGGGAACAGACGTTTTGTTTTCAGGAGCAAATAGCGGAGGAATTCGTAGAAATAGCTGGAGCGCAGTATGGAGCGCCAACCGGTCATAGTTTTGCCGTAATTAATCAGTTCATTGTCGGAATAGAAAAACATACGGGCATCATTAAAGCCGGAGCAGAAGACGACGACATCAGGTTTAAGAGAAACGCCGACTGAGGAGAGCCATTCCAGGCATTGCCGGCTAGCATATCCGGGGACTCCTGCGTTGATGACTCTGACCGGAATATTGGGAAATGCTGTCTGCACAATATTTTCCAGCCTGAAAGGCCAGGTTGCGGATTCAGGAACAGCGTAACCGTAAGTAACTGAGTCGCCGATACAGAGTATTCTGATTTCATCGGCATCGTTTTTTTCCGGGATTTCCGCTGAGCGGATTCCGAGGCTGTTGATGTATGCATGGGCCTTTTCCAGGTACATTTCATCGCTGATGGGATCAATCCGCCACAGAAGGACGGGGTCGAACAGATAGCAATCTGCATCAGAGTCGACAGACCTGACGAGTCGACGAAATTCCTCGTCCTCCTGCGGCGGAGTCCATAGGAGCCTTAAAGCGCCCTCGGCAATTCCCAGGAATATAATAACGGAAAGCACTGAAACGGCGAATTTAGCAGCATATCTGCCGCCGTAGCGATTTGACATCAACTCTATATTTCGTTTCTTGGTTGTTGCTGTGTTTGTCCAGTCAGGGTTTATTTATTTTGAATTCGGCGTCGGCGTATTCGTCGGGAACGGATAAGGCGTATTCGGCGTAAAAGTCGGAGTTGGGGTCGGCGTGTCCGTCGGTTCATGAGTCGGTGTCGGCGTCGGCGTCAACGGTTTCATGGAAGGCACGCTGTAATAAGGCCATATCTGACTGTATCTGTTCTGCATATCCTTGACTCTGAGCTCCATAATCATGTCGTGGGTCAAGGAGCTGAGTTCATTCGGTCCAAAATGGTATTCCATCATGTAAAAATTCGGATCGATCTCGTTTTGGGGAGCCAGAATCATTTGAGGTTCTCCGTTGAACAACAGCTCGAAATTTTTCACTCCTATGCCGTAAGGATCGACAACATAAGCGGCCATGCAGAAGTAACCGCCGACAGTACGGCTCAGTTCCGTATCCATATAACCGGCGAACGGAATGCTAATGGAGCTGTGGTCATCGTTCGGGTCCTCTATAGGGTCAAATTCGGGGAATATGGAATTTTCGATAATGTGCAGAGACGGCCACACGCCCATATTGAGTTCGTCGTCCGTCGCTATAATCATGTAATGATTCGTCATGCCGGGTCTGAGATTTATTTCTGCGGCGTAGAATCCATCATTGGCGAGCATATCGTCGTGCAGACCGTCGTCGTACATCCTGATGCCGTTCTGAAAATTCAAGTCATCCATGTCATATGCGTAAACGTTGCTCACATTATGAAGCCCGTTGGGATCGCTGACGTACCCCGTCAGGATGCCCGAGCCTCCCAGACCGGGTATCAAATCTTCTTCGACCCAGCCGCCGAACATAACTTTGGGCGCCATGGGCGGTTCTTCAAATTCTATTTTTATCAGGCTCAAACCGCCGGCGATGTCCGACCAGACGAAATAAATGTCTTTGCCGTCCGTTACGGCATTCGGAATATCTTCGCCGCAGCACCAGGTAGGCGGAGGCAGCCATTCGACGATCCACTCATCGCTGTCCCGTTCTTTAATGGCGTAATGAATGGGATCGTTGTCGCGCCATATCGCGGCCATATCGCCGTAATCGTTGACGGCTATGGTGACGGACGAACTGTGAGGACCCACGTCGAAAGTCAGAGGTTCGCAAGCCAGGGTATCTTCTTCGTCGGCCATGGCATACCAGACCGAGTCTTTTTCCCAGTTATCGCCCATTCGCTGATAGGCGACGTGGACGTTTCCGTCCGCATCTACGGACATTCCCGGAAAGACCCCGTAAATGCCTTCGTCACACATGTTATCGGTGATCCATTCCCAGTCTCTTCCCGTTAAAATGGAATATCCTATTCCGCCGTAAACTTCCCATATAACATGAATTCGTCCGTCATGCCCGCATTCGATATCGGGAGAATAAGCCTGACCCTCTCCGCTGACCCAGTAGTCTCTTTGCCAGATACCGGCCTGGTCTTTCCACAGAACGTCTATCCAGTTGCCTTCCGAACCCGGCGAATATTCCTTCACATGCCGTATGGCGATATAAGGCGTATTATTGTGGGAAACCGTTATGTTGGGTTCGATGATCGGTTCGTGGCCTGAATGGGTTATCCTGTAGGTGGTTTCAGTAGGACCCCATTCGCCGTTATAGGTTCTTTTATAATAGTTTTCCTTGCCTGAGAATCCCCAGGTTATATGAGCATCCCCGTTTGAGTCTCCCGCCACGCGCGCCGGGCTCCATTTCCAGGCTGCAGCCGCTTCAGGCACGTAATAAGGCATTTCAACCTTCGGGATGGGTCCCTGGCCTGACCATTGACTGAGAAGGGCTTTCACATAGCGAATGCTGCTGCCCTGTATGGCTACGATATGAAGATCGCCGTTCGGGTCAATATCGGCATCCATGCGAGCTCCTCCCTCTTCATTCAAGCGAATCACTTCGCTCATTTCAAAATCTGCTGATGCCGGATATTGCGGGGCAATCAGTAGGACAACCGCCGCAAGGGGTAAAATTAACCTAGACAAATTTACTTTCCACCTGCTCTCCATTTTGTTTCTCCCTTTCTTTTCGTTGGCATAAATGATGTTAATTATTGCCGGATAAGCGTCCGAACAAACGGTTTACAAAAAACCAACGCGCATTTTACATTCTTGAAAAGAAGAGGTCAATAATTCAGATTCATTTTTATAGTCGAAAAATGCAATTCCGGCGAAAAAGGCGTGAAAATTCAATTTATACAACTGGTTATGAACAAAAAAATCCCCCAGAAATTCCGGGGGATTCCGATCAAATAATCTTTCTAACTCGTCAAATAAAAGCGAACGAGGCAGAATCGATGTTTGTAGCCAGGGTCAAATCCGCGCGGTAGAGTCCGCCGGCCCAGAATGTAAAGGGACCTCCGGCTGCCAGCGGATCGGGCAGCGTCAAGTTCAGAATGTCGTCTTCGTATAACTGATTGCCCCAGAGAGTAATGTCGAAGCCTTCTTCCTGAGTAGTCCAGTCGGGGTAGTAATAGTAGACGCCGTAGACGTCCAGGATGATGTAGAGTCTTAAGGGGAAAACGAAATCCTTGTTGTTTGCGAGGTTTAACGTCACTGTCATGAGGTCGTTGGCCTGGTACAGGGCTTTATTGGTTTCTATTTCGACAGTTACTTTAGGATTCTGCGTGGGTTCGGGCGTTGTCGAGGGACCGGGAGTAGCGGTAATGTCGGGCGTCGGCGTGCCGTCGGTGAATTTATAATATATCCAGAGTCTGGGACGGGTGGACTCTCCGAAGGCTTCCCGGCTTCTGAATTCTGTCGTTCCCATTACCGAGTCTGTTTGTTTAATACAGATGCCGTAGTTGGGTTCGCCGTCATTCACCCAGGCTTCAACGGCATCAACGACGTCCAGGTGTATCCAGGAGCCTGCGGAACCCGCTTCGACCGAAGGAGAGTCTATAGCGGTTATTGAGGGTTTGACGTTCCAGTTAATCGATAATTCATTCCAGTCTTCCTGAACGAGGAAGGGTCTGACGCTGCAGCCGTAGGA
Source organism: uncultured bacterium (assembly GCA_964619725.1). GTDB lineage: Bacteria > CSSED10-310 > CAZUFC01 > CAZUFC01 > CAZUFC01 > CAZUFC01. The sequence continues at coordinate 23,355 of CAZUFC010000109.1, forward strand.
CCGCTGCAGATACAAACCCACTTTAGCATCGACTATTTCAATATTGGCGCCTGAAAGCGAGACGGGGAACCGGACAAAGCTTTCCTTGTATCTGGCGTAGCGGTTGTAGACGCTCATATAAGTTTCCTCACCGTAGTTGATGTTATCATACAGACTGTCGACATAAGCATCACCGACGGATATGACCTGGACTGCCGTCCCTTCCGGAGTGACGGTGGGAGTGGGACTGGGTGTGTGAGTGGGCGTCCTGGTCGGCGTATTGGTCGGTTCCGTCGGGGCTATGGCAGACGGTACCGCTTTCGGGATAGTTATCATATCGGGTATGCCGTCGCGCTTATCCGGCTCGAATATGATCAGGTCGTCTTCAAACCAGGAATATTCATAACCCGCTGCAGTGGAAGCGTAGATGCCTCCGCTGGAGAGGCAATTCTCACGCATGCTTTTCCAGTCGGCCAGATATTCGCCCATGGGAATTTCTGAGGAACCTCTTCTCAGATCATTGCCTTGTTTGTCCAAAACGGAAAAAAAGACGCCATGGTAAACATTGTAAAGATCGAAGTTTTCATCCATATCCGCTCCCAGTATTGAGCGCCAGTCGTAATGACCAGATTCCGTCCAGACCATATCAATACGCTCTTCAAAATGAGGAGTCAGAAACGGGGCGACTGTTCCGCTTTCAGGGCGCCCGCCGATTTCAAACGTTTCTCCCCAGCCTTCGGACGGATCGTATATACGGCCTGCAGAGCGTATGCATTTCCCGGTCGACTTGACTTTCATTTCCTGCCATACGACCGCTATTTCGCCTGAAGCGGACGTCGAAACGGAAGGGAACAGCATGAAGTGAACTCCGACGTGATTCTTTTTCGATTCCTCCAGCGTCACGATCCGGGCATCATTAATGCTGTAAACGAGCCGTCTGGCCTGCGGAACGCCGTCAACGACATCTCTCATCCATAGGGAATGAACGTTCAGATTGCTTGCCCATTCCGGTTCGTTCTTCTCATTTCTGATGATGTCTTCGGCCGCTGTCATGGCTATGATCCTGTCGGAACCCGGGAAGGATGCCATAGCGCAGAATCTCGGACGAAGATTCTCCGTTTCCAGGTCTGCGAACATCTGAAGCGGCGCGTCATTTAAAGACGGTTTCCAGGAACCTCCTCCGTCTTCGCTCCATCGATATTGACCGCCTTCCCACATGACATGGATTCTGTCGGAAGCATCGATGCAAAGATTCGGGCCCACGCCGTTGCCGTGTACAGAATGAAGAATGGACGCTTCTCCCCAGCCGTTGCGGTTGTTGGCGTATGCAATCTCACAAGTGCATGGATTCCGGCCGATCTGCCAGACGGCATGAACGGTTCCCTCCGAATCAATCGCCATCGTCGACATGGTGCATAAACAGTATTTAGTCTCCTCCGTGCTGACGATCTCCGCCTGCCTCTTCACGTAAGGCTCCCCGCTTATATCTACAATACTATGAACAAGATTCCCGGGAAATCGCCGGTATTCTCCCCAGGCTATATGCAACAGTCCCCGTTTTTCATCCAGCGCCAGCGACGGATTTATCACTTTCAAAGATTTATTCAACCTCGGCAATCTTTTCATAGTCCAGCTTTCACCGTCATCATCGGAAAACGCGTAAACGATTTCCCTGCGGTCCCGGATCAACGCGCCGAATACCAGATGCAAACGATTCGAAACCTCCCTGACAAGATTATGGTTCGCTATTTTCCCAAAAGGAAAATGGTGCGCTGAAACCGCATCCATCCCCAGATATCGTTCGTCGACTACAAACCAGTCAGGTTCGGTCCACTCCGACCATTCACCCTTTTCACTCACCGTGGATAACCGCATGAAATACCGCCTCCCTGAAGCCATTACGCCCGCAGGAATTTCCACGCTCGTACCGGTTCCTATCGCCCTGAAAAACAGCGTATCCATATTCTCATCAGTCGCCAACTCCAGGCGAAAAGGCATTTCCTCCACCGCCCCCCAGGCTATCGTCGGCATTAAATCATTCGTAAACGGCCCCTGACTCCCTTCATCCCTGTCCTTGTAAAGACGGGGAACATAAACTTCACTCTCCCTGTTTTCATCTATTCTCTTCTGAGCAGCAGCAAACAGGGCTTCTTCGTCAGAATCTGAATCGATTGCCTCAAAACCTATTCTGCAGACTGCTTCCCCTTCGGCTGATCCGGATCGCCCAACTTCATTCTGAATGCCGCCTCCTGATGAACTCATCCCGGATTCCGATACGTTCGAGTCTCCTGTCTTACTATTGCTGTAAAAAGCATATCCTACGGAAAAAAGAATGGTCAGAACAAACGCAATCATAATGACTGCAATGCCTCCTGTCGACCGCCTGTTGAAACCCTTCTTCATTTTTTTACCTCCTTGCTGTTGAATTATTTATAAAATTTGTCCTTAGCAATCAGTCAACTGAACCCTTTTCGTCAAGCCTTGAAAAAAAAATTTTTGAGCCTGACGAACTAAAGAAGATCAATTTTCGTGCCAAGATGTTCGACTCATATGCCCGAAAGACAAAAAAGGATTAATATTCAAAGTCTTATACTCCGGTCAAGCAATAACTTCACGTTGATAAACCGTTTGGGCAAGCCTGTGCAGAAGCGGCAGGAAAGAATACAGTACTCCTGAAAAGCGGTACGGATGCACGCCTGAAAGGGTACGGGTTTGGCGGCGGGACAGAAATTGAGTAAGGCTGTTTCGAGCTTTTTCCGCTGTGTGTGGATCCAAGTAAAACCAATTAAAAATGAAGGT
>CAZUFC010000110.1:0-26111 GCA_964619725.1 uncultured bacterium
TTCCGTATCAGGCTTGTCGGCATTGTTCTTCAGCCGCGGACTTTTATCACCTCGATTTCATGACCGCCAAAGACGCTTTATACGACCCCTCTTGTTCGCGTGAATTCGTGATGTTTCGCGGACGAATAAAATGAAAACCACAGGCTCCGGAAATTATATGATATGAGCGGTTAAGCTCTGGATTTTTAATAGTTTTTTCGACAATGTATGTGCAGCAGATGAACGGTGACTGTGGAATTTTTCTGTCCGCGAATTTACGCGAATTTACGCGAAAAGAGACTGTGACATAAAGACTGAGGATATTGAATTCCCTTAAGCGTTCGCCATACCTTATCGTTTTCTGAATCGACCGTTTCCGTGTCAGGCTTGTCGGCATTGTTCTTCAGCCGCGGACTTTTATCACCTCGAGTTCATGACCGCCAGAGACGCTTTATACGATCCCTCTTGTTCGCGTGAATTCGTGATGTTTCGCGGACGAATAAAATGAAAACCACAGGCTCCGGAAATTATATGATATGAGCGGTTAAGCTCTGGATTTTTAATAGTTTTTTCGACAATGTATGTGCAGCAGATGAACGGTGACTGTGGAATTTTTCTGTCCGCGAATTTACGCGGATAGACGCTTTTTATTCTTCGTATGCGAATTCTACTTCAGCGACATTGCTGACCAGAACCATTTCATTCTGTTGGAGCAGCGCTGCATAGAAGTAAAGTCCGTCGGCGGCTCCGGAATTGGCGGGCCAGATAAAATCCAGAATGGTTTCTTGTCTGTTTTCGTCTGCGGCCAGGATGAGCGATTCCCAGTCGGGTGTTTGACTCCATGAGGGATGGAAGAAGATCAGATCATAGACGACCAGGAGAATATACTGATTTACGGCGCGATTGCGCGAATCGTTCTGAATTTCAATTTCGAGGAGGAATTGATCATCGGGTTGAAAGATTTCCTGGTTCAGATGTAGTTGCACAAAGGGCAACGGCGGCGGCGTTGGCGTCACGGTATGAAAAACTGTAGGCGAGGGCGGCAGCGTGGGTTCCTCGGTCGGTGAAGGTTCGGGGGTTTCGGTGGCGGTAGGCGAGAAGGTCGGGGTTTGTGTCGGCGAGTTTGTAGGCGATTCGGTCGGGGTCAGTGTAGGGGAGCTTGTGACGGTCGGGGTTGCGGATGAAGTGGGAATGGGCGTCGCTGTCGCGGGATACTGCACCAGAGTGTAGGTGTCCGGTTCAGGCAAAGGATCGCCGGGCGGCGGTTCTTCCTCGTTTCCCACGTTATCTGTTCCTATGGTGTAAAAATAATAAAGTCCCGGACCGCCTGTCATCCCAGTATCAAACGTGATCGGACTTTGTTGATACGCTCCCGGATAAAGCTGATAGGAGCCTCCCAGGTTGAAGCGATAATAAAGTTTTACGGAATCGATTCCGCTTCCCGTTTCAATTATGTTGAACGGTATGTCAAATTGTATTTCTTCTGTAACTGCAGGGAGTCCGTATGCGGCAGTGGAAGGAGCGGAAGCATCCTGCGTTGAACTCACCGTATCCGACCAATAACCGTAGAATCCTTCGGCGTGAGACCTGGCGCGATAAATATACGTCTCACCATCCTCCAGTCCGTTAAACTCATAGGACGTCTCCGTAATTAAACCGCTGTCCTGTATAGGCGGATCGAAATCATCTATGCCGCATTGAATCCTGTAACTCTCAGCAGTCGAAACCTCCTGCCAGCTCAATTCATTATCCGTACCCGGAGTAAAAAAGGGTTCATCATCTATTTCCGGGGGTTGCACGGGAAACCTCGTGTTTGAATATATCTGATTCGTTCCTGAGCGGGTGTCGGTCCAGGCAGCCGTCGCGAAAATGCCGACGTTTTCCCCTTTCCAGGAACACACCGAAACTCCTGGTATGATTTCATTGACGGAAGCGGCCATATCGCCTATATGCTCCACGGAACTCCAATTGTCCGGTTGAGTCAAAGGGCAACGGGAAAAGAAAAGATCGTTCGAGGTCGTATGAGTCGAATCCGAGCTCCACCAAACGACGCGGAACGAACCGTTGGGATGCGAATCTGCAGTAATCTCAGGCCATCTTTCATCTTCTACGGTTCCCGCCAGCTCGATATCGCCGTACCATAAAGCTTCTGTAGTCCCTCCATCCAGAGTATAAGAGCGGTAAACGTCCGACTGTCCGCTTACGTGGTCTTTGACGTACACCAAAGCCAGGTTGCCGTTCACTGACTGCTGCTGTTGCGCTGCAATCCTCGGATCATATTCTGAACGGCCTGAATCTGTTAATTGCCAGTGTCCCACTGACCAGGAGACGCCGCGATCCGAACTGAATTTAAGGTAAACATCGAAGTCGCCGTTGTTCTGGTCGTCGAAAGCCCAGCAGCAATACAACCAGGAGTCTGCCTGCGCTCCCCAGCAGACATCCGCTCCTTCATTCGTCCAATCCCAGTTCGCCACATTAATATCGTAACTCCAGGACTCTCCCTTGTCGCTCGAATAAGCGCTTTCTATTATTCCATTTGTGTGATCATCGTATACTACATAGAGACGGTAAGGAGAGTATTGGTCTTGCGTCAAGCGCGGTTTGCGGTCGTCTTCGTCGTCCACGTCGATAACGCGGTAAACCGTGGTTTCATCCGGCAGCCTGATCCCGCATTCTATGCTGTGATTAGCCGGTCCGGAATAATCCTGCTCAAAAGCGACAAAAAGATAACCGTCATCAGCAGCGATTATGGATGGATTGCTGCAGTTATGGCTGCTGTTTCCGAAGCCCCATAACGATTGCCAGGTTTGTCCGTTGTCCAGTGAACGGTTGACCCATATGACGTCGGCTTCCCAGGGATCGTAATAAAATACGAATGCGCAATAGATGCGACCGTCCGGCCCTGTCGACAGAGACGGACTGAACGACTCAGATGATCCTGTCTGCACAGGAACGTTAGCCGCAAACCATCCCTCACTCGAATCCCGGCTTCCGCCGCATAACAGCGCCGCGCTCCTGTCCGTGTTCTCCCCCTGTTCATTTAGAGAAAAAATCGTCTCAATTGTCGAACTCCCCTGAGAAATCCTTAATCCGGATGCATCGGGAATTAATGTAACGCGCGACGAAGTAACGTAACGGCAAGGCGACCCGTTTGCAGGCAATGCCCAAAACCCCAGAAAAATGACCAAAAACAAAAGTTTCTTCATCATTTTTGTTCGTCCGGTAAACTTGAAAGGCTGATATGAATAATAACGATTCATCTATTCTCCGTTTCCTCTTTCGCGTGATCTTGTCATCAATGTTTCCCCTTAAATTGTTTGCCGATTCATTATAGCCCATATCCTCTTCCTTCGCAAATATCTCCTTTTCCTTATCAGCATTTGAAATACAGGCGCAAGTTTGATTTATTTCATAATTAAGCGCCGACAGGCTTGACAATCGGACAAAACGTAAGAAAAATGAAAGGAGATACTCATTAATTGAGAATCAGGAATCAGCTCGGAAAATCGGCGGTAAATTTTGAAAAAAATCGAATACAAGTCGGGGATCAGAGGAGAATGGAAAATTTTCTTCAGGGAGTGCAGCGTAATTCTGGTGAGCGCTTGTCTTCTGGGGAAAAAATGCACTTTCAAAGGCGATCACAATCTGCGTCCACAACTTAAGCGGCTCGGAAGTATAATGAAGATCAAGGCTGTGTGTCCGGAGCAAATGGGAGGCCTGGCTACGCCGAGACCTCCATCTGAGATAGTTCAAGGTTCCGGCGAGGATGTATTGAACAAAAAAGCGTATGTAATCAACATTGAGAATCAGGACGTCACGGAAGAATTTATATTAGGAGCGCAGAAAACGTTGGAAACAGCGTTGAAAAACGACGTTAAACTGGCTGTTTTTAAAGCCAGAAGCCCGTCCTGCGGCTGCGGGGAAATTTATGACGGCACCCATTCCGGACGCTTAATCTCAGCAAACGGCGTGACGACAGCGCTGCTGAAGAGCCGTAACATTCGAGTGCTGACCGATGAGAATTGGTTGGATAAATTCGGAGGTTTCATGGAATGAAACTGAAGAAAAAAGAGGGCAAGAAATTCGCTTTCAAGGGAATGCTGGACGTCATCAACATCGTGGATGTCTTCAATTTATTGCAGATGGGGAGAAAAACCGGTTGCCTGATCATCATCAGAGATGCTGAAACCAAATTCATTTATTTTCGCCAGGGTGACCTGGAATATGCCGAATCTAACCGTGACGACGAAAAGGTTTTCCTGAAACTGGAATCATATTTCGGCATTGAAATTTCCAAACTCCAGGAACTTTACCAAAAAAGCCTGGAGGAAAAGAAACCGTTTTTAAACATTCTGGTTGAAGAGGGGATAATCGAGGAATCAGAACAGGAAGAATACAATAAACGGATCATATCGGAGGAGCTTTACGATCTTTTTTTCTGGAATCAAGGAGAATTTGAGTTCATAGAAAACAAGGACTTGCCGGCAACCGCCATGCCGACTGAAATGCCGGTCACTCATCTGATTCTCGAAGGTATGCAGCTAGTGGATGAACTGCTGAGGGACGCGCCGGCGCTGAAACGGGGCGACATAGCTCTAAAATTGTCCCGAAAGCTTCCGAATGAATTTGAAGAAATTACTTTCGATCGTAATCAGTGGTCGATATTGTCGATGCTGGACGGCTCGAAAACCATAAATGAGCTGCAATCCGAGCTTGCGGACATAGGAGATCGCGAATTTTACCATATTTTGAAGGATTTTATAGAAAAAGGTCTTGCGGTTCCCGTGGAAATGGGAGAGGAAGAGTCATTTGAAGGATCGGCAGAGGAGTCGGAAGAGGGATCGCCTGACGAATTGGGCCGCAAGACTTTAATATTCAATTTAAAGGAATCCTCAAGGCTGGATGAAGTTGAAACGTCGAAAGACGATCTGCAGGTAATACAACTGAATTATAAATTGATACAAATGGAAGAAAACGAAATCCTCCGGACTTTTCCTATTCCCGCTGAGAGTTTAATTCTGGGAAGGGGAGAAAATGCAGACGTTCGGCTTGAAAACGACCCCACGATATCGAGGGTTCATGCCCGCATCATAGCGGACGGGGACGGATATGCAGTCGAAGACCTGAACTCAATAAACGGTATTTTCGTCAACGAGGAGAAAACCAAGTTCCAGAAATTGAAGGACGGGGACGTCATTCGAATCGGCAGGTATTCTTTTATTTTTCAATCCGCTTATTTGCCTGCAAACAAATCCTATTCGAAAGAATCGGAGGACGAAGAGGAAGATTAAAAATCGAATGCAGTAATTTGAACAATACGACAAACAATCAGTCCTCATCAAGGACAGGAGCCGGCTTTAGAGTATAAGCCTTAATTGACGAACAGTTATGCAAATAATCAATGAAAATGGGTGATTCTTCCATGCATAGAAAAAACCAGAACGCAACGAACCTGCAAATCAAAAAACTGGCTCATAATCTGACGACGAAGGTCGCCGGCATTGAGGCGGGAGAAACGATTCTCATCATAAGCCGTGAAGATACTTTAGCATTGGCTGAAGCCATTGCGACCGCCTCTATACATTACAATGCGGCTCCTCTGATTATGGTCGATTCTGATCGCGTTATAAGAGAAAAACTTCTCGAACTTCCGATTAAACAGCTTGAAAATATCCCTTTGCATCTTCTCGAGTTATGGAAGAATTCCGATGTGGTATTTTTTTTAAGGGCGACTGAGGAGAATCCGGGTATAATATCGAAAATACCGGAGAGGAAAATCCTTGCCGACCAGCTTTTGCTGCAGAAACTCATCCAATCTCACGCCGAAAACAAAACGGGCAAAGTAAAGCTGATATATGTTTCTTATCCTTCAGAGCCTCAGGCGGAAGTATTCAACATTCCCTTCAAGGCTTATTGGGATACATTTTGGAAAGCGGTGAATGTCGACACGAAAATTCTGAATCGCAAAGTCAAAGAGATATCGATGTGGTTTCGCAGAGCGGAAAAGGTTATTATCAATGACTCTAACGGAACTTCATTGAGCGCATGCATAGGCAATTGTCCTATATTTCGTGAGGACGGATTTCCCGGGAAGAAGAATGAATTCGATAAGAGTTGGATATGTCAGCAGCCGGGCGGAGAAATCAGGTTTACGCCTATTCCTGACAGTATTAACGGGAAGGTATTTGTGGATCAGATTTATTTCAGGGATCAGAGGATCAATGCTCTGGAGTTTCAATTCATTAATGGGAGCGTTTACCCGGTTTCATCCGGTGAGGGATTTCGCAAGATACATGATTTTTTAAATCCTGATGAAGGCAAGAGTCAGATAATAACGGAATTCGGGATAGGATTAAATCCTGAGATCAAGCGATTTACAGGCAACATGTGGTATGACGTCAAGTCTTATGGCTCTGTACATATAGTATTTCGCCGAAAAAACGCTCTTGATGAAAGGAACAGGATAGACCTGGACCTGACGTTGTTTTTCAAGGATGCAGAAGTTTTGCTGGATGGAGAGGCCGTATTGAAGAACCGAAAATTCATAAAGGAATAGCTGCGTGGAGGAATGCGGCTGCGTAATGTAGCTGTTTCTCGACCGGATGCGCTTGCCGGCAGGAAGATTCCGCAGTTTGAAGAATAAACTTCATGATAAATCTTGAAGAACGGCTGATTTTTTAATAATAAAGAGTGTAGGGGATTGGTCCGCAAGAAGGATTCAATCTCCGGCGAATTCTGCGAATCGTTTATGATTCCGGGAAAGCGAATGATTGGGTAGAAGAGCATAAAAGGCGTAAAGGGGAGTTGTTAAATGTTTGTAAAGCATGGAAAGACTTTCATTAGTTTTCTTGTAATTTTACTTTTTCCGACGGTTGCGTTTTTTTCAGTGACGAAGGGAGCGGGCAGCATATCGGGATATATATTCGAGGAGGAATCGAGCGAACCGATAATGGGAATGGACATAGACATCTTTGACGGTGATTGGACGTTATGCGACGTACAGCCGTGGAGCGATTACACGGGATATTATATAGCGGAGGGTCTGGCGCCGGGAACTTATTATGTGCGAGCGCAGGCTCATTATCCTCAGCATTATCGCAATGAGTATTGGAATAATGCCTTTACGAAATCTGCTGCTTTACCGGTAACGGTGGAAGCGGATGAGGCTGTGACGGACATAAACATACGCATGGAGTTGGGCGCTTATCTGGGGGGGATAGTACGTGAAATTTCGACTGAGAAGCCGCTGAGCGACGTGGATTTAGACGCCTTTGACGAAAACTGGAATAAAGTCGATGCGAATGCAGGCACAGACAGCGACGGCATATTCTATTTAGGGGGACTACCGAGCGGCACGTATTATCTTATGGCGGATTTTGAGTATCCTCAGTATTGGGTCGATCAGTATTATGATCATTCTTCGGGTCCTCTACATGCTCTGCCGATCACGTTAACGGTTCCTTACGACAGGCTGAACCTGGTATTTGATGCATCGCCTGGAGGATACATAACAGGTTCTGTAAACGGCGGCGGCACAGCGTCTCCTGTTTCCGGAATTGAAATGCATGCGTATAACGGACAGATGCAGAAGATGCGGTTAGAAGCGAAGACAGATGCGGAAGGAGATTATATATTGGGGGCTTATGAGCCGGGGACATATTTTGTAAAGGCGAATCCGAGGTATCCGGAGCCTTATCTTGATCAGTATTATGACGGGGTTTATTATCCTGATCAAGCGACGCCGTTATCCGTCAGTTCTTATCAGGACAGGGCAGACATAAATTTTACGTTGGAACCGGGGAATTACATTCTGGGTACGGTAGTAGATTCGACGAACGAATCCGTTATTCCAGAGATCAAGGTAAAGGGATACGATCCGGCCTGGAGAGAACTTCCGAATGTTCAAGACTGGACGAACGAAGACGGTTTATACGTAATCGGGGCGTTTTCGGCAGGAAGTTACTATGTAAAGGCAGTGCCGGTGTATCCTCAGCCCTACATTGATGAATACTATGACGACACTCTGGAAAGAGAGGAAGCCGTTACTGTGGAAGTTACGCCGGATAGTCCTGTGACGGGCATCGATTTTGCCCTGGACAGAGGTTCATACATGCTGGGCAAAATTTCCGACGAGCAGAGCGGCCTGGGGATATCCGATGTGGACGTGGATATCTGGGACCAGGATTGGGAATGGGTCCCTCTGGATACGAAAACAAACTCCTCCGGGGATTACATTTTCGGCGCCATGTCTGCTGGGGACTATTATATTCAGGCTGATCCGGCTAACGCTTCCGGCTATATCTGCGAATTCTGGGACGACAGTTTTTTCAAAAATGCAGCGGACCTTATAAACGTTACCCTCGAACAGGATACGACAGGCATCGATTTCGAGTTGAAGATCGGGGGACAATTCAGGGGCGAAATTACCAATGCCTTTTCAGGGAATCCCGTTGAAAATATTCCCGTCAGGGTTTTCGATCCGCAATGGAATGATCTCCCCGTCAATCTGAGTTTTTCGGATCATGACGGGTCTTACCTGTCCCCAGGCTTGCCTGACGGTTATTATTACGTCAAAGCGGAACCGGAATCGGGGCAACCCTACGAAGAGCAGTATTATCCGTTTTCCGATGACAGAGAAAATGCCGAAACGGTAAGTGTAACCGAACAGAGTATGCTCCAGGATATTGATTTTTCATTGATACCCACGGGAGAACCGACGCCGACGCCTACGCTGTCTCTGGGCGTCGAACTGGATATATCTAAAAATCTTTTTCAACCTTCGGACACATTCTATCTTAATGCAATCCTGAAAAATCCCGGAGCATTAATGACCCGCGTACCGCTTTTCGTGGTTTTAGAAGTTTATGAACACTACTGGTTCTGGCCTGCCTGGAAATATTTCCATCCTCCCGAATCGTCACAGATTGATTTTGACTATGTGAACGTGGAGACCGGAGTAAACAGCGTAACCGTTATCGAACCGTTTCCCTGGCCGCAGGATGCGGGCGGGCCGGCCTATGAGCTTCATTTCTTCGGCGCCATGCTTAATTCCGATTTCTCCGAACCGCTGGGCGATATCGGGAGTGTGGAATGGGGATACGAGCCATAAAAACCGTTCGCGAAATAAAAACCGGTTTTATCCGACCTTTTTTGAGCGGCAGGGACTGATAAGCTTTCAAACTTCAGCAAAAGATCAAGAGATGATATGAAGTCCAAAATGAGAGTATTTTGTTTATGCGTCCTTGCCGGCGCAGCAGCGACAGTGATTTTTCTTTCAGGGTACGAACCCGTCGGCGGCCGACTGAACGGCTCCTCACCGGACGTTCAGTCTCCCAGGGAAAACTGCCGTCTGTTCGGATTGGTCACCGGAGAGCCGGATCAAGCTCATCATTTCTTCAGGGAAATGGACAGTTTCCGTTTTCCCTCTTCAAACCAGAATGACGGGTGGTCCTTAGCCTGGTACAGCAATTATTGGGAAGGAGGATTGCTGGGTATCCCGGGACAGCCGCAAGTCGTTCGTTCGCATATCCCTATACACCATTCTCCTGACGATTTCCGCACAATAGCGAAAATGGCGCTGAACATGTCTCCGGATGCGGTCATCGGGCACCTGAGAAACGCCTCCTCCGGCTCGGAGATAATCGCTGATCCGCACCCCTTTATGCGCAAGATGAGAGGCAAACATTACCTTTTCGCTCACAACGGGGGCGTCTGGAACGACGATCTGAAGAAACTCAAATCTCTTGTGCCGCCCTCCTTTCAGCCGGAAAATTGTCCAAACAATCCCATAGATTCCGAGTTTCTCTTTCTCTACTTCTGCTGGTTGTTGACATCCTCGGGCGAAAACGAGTTCGACAGTCTGAAGATGTGGGCCGTTTCTCTGCTGCATAATCTTACGGACGAATGGAATGCTCTGAATATACTGCTTTCCGACGGAAAATCCCTGTGGGCTGTTCGTTGCGTTAAAAGCGGTTTCGGATTTACGCTTCACTGGCGCTCTGATGCCTTTTACAGGGGTTTCGTCCTGTCCACGGAAGCTTTGAATGCCAATTACGAACCCATTTCAAACTGCAACATCGTTCAATTTACACCCGGGCGCGCTCCACGGTTCGCGGCTCTTCACCCTGTCGATTCTTCGCATTCCGAAAAATAAAATAATCCTTGAAATATTTCCGATAATAATTTAAAACAATAACAGTCGGCGTTTGAAGACGCATCGCAAAAAGGATCATGAAGGTCATATTCCGTTTTTTTCTATTCATTTTTTTTATCAGCAGTTCATTATATCTATGCAGCAACGTTTATGCAGATTGGGTCTGCGAATGCATCGAATGTCCGCACTGGTTTTCGGGATGGATACCTGACCGCTGTCTGTGGATTTCCGGGCAGAATGTCTGGATACTTTGCACGGGCGGCGATCAACTGAAACTGTATTATAAAAATCAAGGCGACTGGGAACTTGAGGTTCCTTACGACAATGCCGTATCAAACGTTTCAATGAGCGTCGAGAGTCCGGACCGTCTGCATGTCGGTTTTTGCGATGAAACGGCGAAGGTATTGAAATATGCTTTAAAAAGTGAGGATCAATGGATTATCGAGACGGTTGATGAAACTTCTGCGGATGTTTTTCACGTCAGCATCGCGCACAATGATGAGGGGTATGCGGTCATAGCCTATTATGCCGATGGAGGAGATGCGGGATTGCATGCGGCATTAAAGTCCGAGTTCGGTTGGACCATACAGGAAATAGAGCCGGCGCCCTCAGTCGGTAAATTTCCGGCGATAGCGCAGGATCAAACCGGAAAAACTCATATACTTTATTTTGACGATGCCAATAATAAATTCAAGCATTGCAAATTCGTCGCATTGAGCTGGGAAATTGAAGAAATCTGCGATATCGCTGACAATGCAGCGGCTTACAGTTCACTGATTTTTTCTTCTGAAGACGTTCTCAACGGCGTATTATACGAAGATTGCAGCGCTGTTCCGTTCGGGACGGGCAAAGCAATGAGCAACATCAGCTATTTCGTTAAAAACGGGACTGTTTGGGAATTTGAACTGGTGGACAGCTTCTCCGAGTCTGCGGATTCAGAATTCGTTCCGACCGTGGGGCTGGCGTTGGACTCTTCAGAAGAACCGGCCCTCGTCTACGGGAACCGGGAAACCTGCATAAAATACGCTGAAAGGACTCTAGGGGCTTGGACTATTGATGAAATTGATGCGGACGCATATTCTTATGCGTATGGATGTCTGGACTTTACGCCTGATGATGCGCCTGCCGTAGCTTTTCTGAGCAATACGGACGCTTATTTGAAAACGGGGGTAAAGACAAGCGGCGAGTGGAGCCTGGAAGCCATTGAAAAACATGAAGAATGGACGGGAAAAGCAAAGATAAATCTGGACGATGACGGTAAAGCGCACATTGCCTATCGTCAGGAAAACGCGGCATTACGTTTCGGTTTGCTGGAAGAGTCCGGCTGGGTCATTGAAACTGTAGACGGTTTTACTCCGACAGGAACGTCCATATGCCTTTTCAGCGGTTCAGGAGAGTATCCGGAAATAATTTATTCGATCGAAACGGACTCCGGGGAAGACAAAACGAGCGAGCTGAAATATGGCGTACGGTTGCCCGGCGCCTGGAACATAGACATTATCGGAGGAATATTTACGAATGATCTGACGGCTGAAAGGTTCGAGGGGAAAGAATACGCGGGATATGTTTCAGGGAATACGCTGTTCAGGCTTTTCAAAGATGCCGGCTCCTGGTCGGTTAAACTGGTTGCTTCGAACGCTGCAGAAGATACGAAAAAAGTATCTATTGCCGTGGAATCGGCTGAAAAGTATTACCTGGGTTTCAAGCAGGATGAACCGCCGGCGATGGCTGTTGCGCGATGTGATTCGGGAGACTGGACGGTGGAAGTAATTGACCAGGGGAAAGGCGAAATCGGCGATTACAGCAGCATGGCGGTTTCGGACGCCGGTGATATATACCTGGCTTACGGCGATGACGCATCCGGGTTAAAGCTTGCCGTGAATGATGCAGGAAACTGGACGATACATGTAGTCGATGCGGCGCCGGCGGAATATTATCCTTCAGTGGACATTGACCAGAATGACAAACCGGCCCTGATTTACTCCGCTTCGGACAGAACCGGTCTTTATTATATGAAATATGAGGGTCTCGAATGGGCTGAACCTTTGATCCTGGATGCAGAGCATGATGTTTCCGAAAATTTTGATATGGTTATGGACGATGACGATTTTCCGAAAATTTTATACGGAAACGAAAGCCAGCGCAGCCTGAAAGTTATTCGTTGGGCCACCAGAACGCCGACGGCGACATGTTCTCCGACGTACTCTCCAACTTTTACCCTCTCGCCGACTCTCTCCCCCTCTTTTTCACCTACCGTCACGCCGACTCTTATGACGCCGACGCCGACTCCCTCCTTTTCACCGACACGAACGCCCACTAGTACGCCTGTTCCGCCTACTTCAACGCCGACGTCAACTCCGTACGTCGACAGGGAGGCGCCTTTTATTCTAGCTGCAGGCTGGATGGATACAAGCGTCACGGAAGAGGAAGGGGGAGACTTGTCGCTTTTGGCTTTAACCGAGGGCGAAGATGTAGAATTCGTGAAAGTGTATTATATGGAAAATGACGACCCGATTGACCTGGATTTCACTCTGACGGAGGTCCCCGGGATCGAACCGCCATTCGGTCTTTATACCCTCGACATCCCGAACCCCGGACCCTGCTTCCTTCCGGGACGGTATTTACTGGGGCTTAAAGCCTTCGATTCCAACGGCAATGAGAGCGACCTCTGGCCCTATTTTACCATTGAAGACAGAACTCAAACGGGTTCACAGCCATCCTTCCGCGCTGAAGAAAAAATCATGAACACTATCTCCTGTCTGCAAAAATTCAGGCACGCGCGGGAAGAAACGGACATTTTCGTTATGGCGGCGGGTTATTATACGACGAGATGGTTTGACGATGCCGAAGAGTCGCTGACGATAATAGCCTGGGTTAATTCCGTTAATGAGACAGAATCCGTTGAATTGTACAGCGGGGGAAAACCTCTGGGTCTGTTTTTGAGAGATGACGAAAGGGAGGGTGATTGGAGCGCCGAGGACGGGATATATACATTCTGTATTGACAGCATAGATACAGGGGGCATGGAATCCGGTCAATTTTTATTTGAAATAGCGGCTCAAGACGTGGGGGGAGAAAAAAGTCATCTGTGGCCGTATTTGCATGTAGAAACGGAAAACACGCCTACTCCCTCGCCGACGAGACCACATCAGGAAACGCCTGTGCCTTCTGTTTCGCCGACGCCATCGCCGACGCAGAGTTTTCATCTTCTGCTGGAATGTTCTCCTTCTTTCGGCGGAGCGCCGTTACAGGTGCACTGCGAGGCATCGGTAACGGGCGGTGAGGCCGGGCGATTCATTTGGGATTTTGGTGATGGACCGCCCGTGGATTCCGGGACTGTAAGCAGCATGGACCACGTTTATGATTGCATTTGCGATCATACTTATGAGATAAAGGTTTATGCGGAGCGTCAGGACGGTCCGGGCTACGCGGAAGATTCATGCACTGTCGAAACATTCGGGAACCCGCCTCATGTGGAATCTCAGGCAGTGTTCTGTTACGTGGCTGAAAACTGCACGAATGAGACGGGAGACAGATTAGTTTGTCTCAGGGTCGATTTAACGGGTATGCATGCAGGGGATATAATCGGGTTTCTTCGATGGGAACCGGGCATGGGAGAGTTTTTCCAGGAAGTGGAACTGCCCTATGGAGGGGAGCCTGATTACCAGTTCGGCTGGACTTACCGCTGTCAACCCACTTACAGGGGATTGCTTAAGTTTGAGATCAACGGAATATGTGAGGTGTTGGCCGAATTTGATTGTAATTAGCGCCTATCCGGAAACTCGAATCTCAATTCAAAATTTAATGCTGGACAATCGCTGCGGTTTTTGATCCAGGTATCTTCGCTTTTTCAAATCTCATTGTTCTTCTTTGGAGCTCTGAACCGGGTCTTCTGCAGATAAACCCGGACCCTCGGCCGTTTCTTCAGCGGCGCGCCTGATATTATCAATCCGTTTTCCGGTTGCGGGATGAGAATAAAACAGGAATTCAACGATCGGATCAGGTTCGGGATCGTCCAGGTTAATTTCCTCCATTTTGCTCATCCCCGATATAAATGCGGCTCCGTTTCCTGCAGCCAGCACAGCGTATCGGTCAGCCTGCCTTTCAAAGGATCGTGAAAGCATATTTTGCAGCGGCATGACCAGAAGTCCGAAGCATGACAGAAACAGCAGAAGCAAGGGTAGAGCCGCCGGGTCGGCAGGTCCCCTGAAGTCCATGTAATTTAGAGCGACATGATAGAGCTGAGCCGTTATGAACATTCCCAGGAATATATTGACGAAAGCGACGGCCATACCTTTTAAAAGATGCTTGTGAACATAATGGCCCACTTCATGAGCGAAAACCGATGCGATTTCTTCCTCTGTAAAATCGTTCAGCATATTGTCAGCTATTATGATCCGCCTCGTGTTCCCGAACCCCGTCAAACCAGCATTGACCTTTTTCGTCGATTTGCTCATATCGAAGCTGTATGCCGTCGACACGCTCAATCCTGCATCTTCCGCTATTTCACTCAACCTTCGGGTCAAAGACTGATCCTCAAGCGGCTTCAATTTGTAAAAAATCGGCAGTATCAAAACAGGAAAAACCTTACCGACAATTATCGCAAAAACAAAAATGAAAGCCGCAACAGGCAACCACCACCATTCGCCCGTGTGACGAAGCAGGGCGAAAGCGGTCAAACCCACCGGCAAAAACAGCAGGATACTCAATCCGAGCGACTTCAGGGAATCTTTTGTCCAGCCCCACAAATTCTCATTCGATAACCCGTACCGTCTTTCGACCAGGTACCCGGAATAAAAAGACAGCGGAAGAGACAGAATCGTCGCCGTTCCTCCTATAATAAATGAAAACAGTAAAAATGATAGATAGGCATTTGAAAAGACGGATTCTGAAAAATTCCTCACCGTCATGGTGAATCCTGTGAAAATTATCACCAGTAAAAATATCAGGCTTAACGCTATATCAGCTAATTGAAGACGAAACTTCAACCGGCTGTATTCCTTGGACTTCTTATCCGTCCCTTTCGATTCCTCTGTCTGTTTCTCTGTATCGATTCGTTCGATTTCTTCCATTTCCGTTTCCATGGTCTACCCTCTGTCATGCATAAAAAACAATGAAAAATAAATCGACGGCTGTGAATTCGCGCTGTCGGCGGCGAATTTCAGCACGCGCCTGCGGAATTGTAACCGCATAGAAGAAAAAGAGCAAATTGAAGCCGGTATTTTCCCTGACTCTGCATCCAGCCTCCTTTCATTAATCTTTCTGCAAATAAAGAGAGGGTTGAACCCCCGATGAATGACCGTCCGGCATCCGGCATCAAGCGATCAGCACCCGGCATCCAGCGCATGACCTCCGAAACCCTTTCCCGAAAAACCTTGAAATTAATGAGATAACGGCATAGGATGCAATTCAGGAGAATGTTGTATGGAAAAAATCCTGTCATTCATTTTAAATGAAAGAAACATCAACCTGCTGTTCATCTGGATTGCGATCCTGTTCCCCGTCATTTCCATCGTCACAGGCGCAGTTCTGGGCGCGGTCAAAAAAGATTACCGGTTCTATCTAACCTGGGGCGTCGCCATAGGAGCCTTCGGACCGCTGAACATACTTCTGTGGACATTATACAATGTCGTAACCGAGCATTACGGGCTGGATACGGTAAAGAACCTGGTCGTCAACGTCATCATTTTCATCGTAATCGGCATAATTCTGGGTTTTCTGATATCGTTTTTACCCAGGAAAGACAAAAAAACCCCCGGCGTATCGGAAAAACAGCCTACGGAAACGGAAGATGCCGAAGAGCCTTGAGTTTTTAAAGCAGGCACGGCATTTCAGCAATTTATCTTGTCCATGATAAACTGTCGAGTTGCGGCAAACAGAGGGGTATGCTTTGCAGGATTTTTTCATAACATGGAATTCTGTTTTTTTTAAGAGTGAATCCGATTGTTTTGCGGGGAAGGCCGGATTTCATTATACTGTTTGAATGAGGCTTGATGTTTGAAATGAAAGGAAGATATGGAGCCAGATAACAATACAGAGGGTTCGGAGAGAGCCAAAGTCTCCGGCGCACGCCGATTGATTTTATTCGGAGCGATGTTCGGCGCATTTGCATTTACGGCGTTATCGGGTTTCATGACGATCCGTACGGCAAACATTCATTTGACTTTTCAACTGATGGGAGGGGTTCTTGCGGGGTTCCTACTCGGGCCTCTGTGGGGAGCCGTCAGTCAAGTTTTTACGATACCGTTTTTTTTTCTTCATGCGGGCGAGAACGCGGTTCAATTGTCCGGGTATGCTGCCGGACCTGTAATCGCAGCGACAATCGCAGGAATAATGGAAACCCGACCATCGTATTCTCGAAGGAGTCGTTATTTATGGACGGGCATAATTTTCATTCCCATAGCGATTGCGGCTTATCTGAATCCCGGCGTGAGATTTTTCCTGGCTTTGCCTGCAGCTTCTCTGTCGGTTATAGTCCTGGCGATGTTTCGTTCCGGTCCTTCAGCAGAGATGTTCTGGAAACTTATTCCTGCCGTCGCTTTATCACTGGCGGCGGGACTTTTCGTGATGAAGGTCGTTCCGCCGGATGAGGATGTCTTCTGGTGGTTATGGTACGGTTATTTATGCCGTTTGCCTGTTGACCTGCTGCAATTGCTGGTCATGTCCAGGGTTCGTCATAACCTGCCTTTTCAAAGATGGCGAGACTATTTGTTAAAGCAATAACTTTTTCAATTTTTTGAAATTAAGTCGATAATTAAATTTTTTTTATTTTTCGGGGGTAATTAGATGAACAGAAGAGATAAGCGAAAAACCTTGCTTTTTCTATTAAGTATTTTTACGACATTAATCAGTTTCACTGTCCAGGCCGGATGGTATGATTCCTCCTGGGCATACAGACAGGAAGTAACCATCTCATCTTCGATCACGGATGCATCGCTCAGCGATTTTCCGTTGTTGATAGCCCTGGAAGACGGCTCCAATCCGGTTTTTACCAATGCTCAGCCGGACGGTGATGACCTTTTGTTTACGGAAGTGGATGGAGTCACGCTTTTAGATCATGAGATCGAGACTTATAATGCGGCTTCGGGATCGGAAGATATGGAGATATGGTTACGAATTCCGAGTTTGTCTGCGAGTGCGGATACCACGGTTTATTTGTATTACGGCAATCCCTCAAGCGGGAACCAGGAAAACGCTGCCGGGGTATGGGATTCTGATTACATCACGGTGTTGCATTTGAACGAGACTTCAGGAACGCATTACGATTCCACATCCAACAACCGTAACGGGATTCCCCGAAACGGGGTGAATCAGAACGCACCAGGAAAAATAGACGGCGCAGATGATTTTGACGGCAGCAACGATTATGTAGACCTGGGGCAATATAATTACGGACCTGTTTCAGGCTTCACCTGGTTTTCGTGGGCCAGGCCGGATAACGGTTCAGAAGCCGATCAGAACATCATCGGCCATGCCGATACAACGAGCTGTGAAGATATGAGGTTAAACATCAATCATGATGCGGCGGGTTTTGCTTTTCTGATTGATCCGCTGGACGGAAGACCTGACAACGACAAAGCATACTGGAATCCTCCGGGAGGAGTAGTTTCCGGGCAATGGTACAATGTAACGGGAGTGATGGACTATGACGCCGGCAAGATCAGATTGTATGTGGACGGGATAATGAGGGATGATTCAACGTGGACGGGGACCCCGGTGAACGAAGCGATGTATGGGTCTATCGGCGAAAATGCAGCTTACAGACCGAATGAACTGAGAGGACTTTTCAACGGCCGTATTGATGAAGTCAGGATATCGAAGATACCCCGAAGTTCCGGCTGGATAAAGGCATCATACAACACGAGCGCGTATCCGGCGTCCTACCTGGATTTCGGTCAGCAGGAGCAGCCGACGCCCACGCCGACATTTTCGCCGACGGAAATTCCCACAAGAACGCCGACGTTCACGTCATCACCGACGTTAAGTCCGACTTTAACGGCGACTGTAACATTATCGCCCACCGACATTCCGACATGCAGTCCCACGAAATCGCCGACCGATACGCACACGCAGACGCCGACGCACTCGCCCACAGTTACTCTTTCACCGACCTATAGCCCTACAATCTCGCCCACTGATTCGCCTACGATGACTCCGACTACATCGCCGACCGACACGCCTACGCCCACGCCGACATTTTCGCCCACCCTTACCCTTTCGCCGACGGCAAGCGCTACAATCTCACCCACAGATTCGCCCACGATGACTCCGACTACATCGCCGACCGACTCGCCCACGCAGACTCCCACATACAGTCCGACATCTTCACCCACAGATGCCCCCACGGAAACTCCAACCTTATCGCCGACAATGAGTCCGACGTCATCTCCCACTGAAACTCCCACGGAGACTCCAACGTTTTCGCCGACTGTAACCCTTTCGCCGACGTTAAGTCCCACGGAAAGCCCGACACTGCCTCCGACGCTTTCGCCCACCGACACGCCTACCCTGACGCCGACCGCAACACTTTCTCCAACACTGTTCCCTACCTTCACGCCGACCGATACTTCCACAGCTTCTCCAACATCTTCTCCTTCGCCCACTCTAACGCCTGCTTCTCCTACTCCGACAGTTACCTCAACGCCGACGGCGCCGCCCATACCGACCATGAAAAATGCGGGAATCCTGTTCTTAATTCTGGTTTTTGCGGGATTCATCCTGATGATGAAAAAAAAAGATGAACGGTAATCCGCTGCAGGGGGGTCCATATGAACCTGGAAACAATCACTCATAACATGGTCGAAGAACTGGATAATCTGACATTTCATTCCCCTGTCGAATATGTCTACAATCCGTTGAAGTACGCCGGCGATAATTACAGGGAATATCTCAATCGATACGGCGATCCTCCCAAAAAAGCCGTTATGCTCGGCATGAATCCGGGCCCCTGGGGTATGGCGCAGACAGGGGTGCCTTTCGGTGAGGTAAACTTCATCAAAAATTGGTTGAAAATAGTCAACACCGTCGGAAAACCTCAAAGAGAACATGAAAAAAGACCCGTTACCGGATTAAAATGTCACAGGAGCGAAAAAAGCGGACTCAGACTATGGAACTGGGCCAAAGCGCGATATGGTTCCCCGGAAAAATTTTTCCATCTTTTTTTTATCGCCAATTATTGTCCTCTGGCTTTTTTCGATCAGGACGGCAGGAACCTGACCCCGGATAAACTCAGAAAAAAACAACGAGAGCCATTATTCCGGGTTTGCGATGAGGCATTGCGCCGGACCATCGAATACCTGGACGCCGAATGCCTTATCGGCATTGGAAAATTTGCTTATGAAAGAGCCGAAGAAGCTCTTTCAGGCTTTAAGATCAAAATGAGCCGGGTAATGCATCCCAGCCCGGCCAATCCTCAAGCGAACAAAGGATGGGGAAAATTCATGGATAAGGAAGTGAAAAAAGCCGGTCTTTAAGGCGGCAACATCGTCATTCCCTGCTTTTAAAACCAGGGGACTGATCAAATGGGGATTGCAATTTCCACAAATCTCCGCTTTCTTATCCTTGTTGATCTGCGGTCATCGAAAGTCTTACCATCGTTTGCAAAATGCTGCATATTTGACGGATCGTAAAACAAGAATTGATTAACGCAGCGATTTCTGTTAAAAGAAAAAACGATTTTCACCTTCAGCAACCAGGAGGAGACAAAATGTTTCGTCTTTTATTGTTGTTAATAACCATCTTCGCCTTGTCGGGCGGAACTTTACCGGTTTATGCCGAAACGGAAAAAGCTGAGAAGAAGCCGGAAGAAGCCGCGGCATCCAGCGATAACTTTCAGGCCGAACCACAAGATGAAAAGAGCGAAAAACAGAGGAAATTCGAAGAAATCAAAAAGCATGTGGATGGAGGATTCAGGGCATACCAGACCAGGGATTATGAAACAGCCGTTCAGGAATGGAAAAAAGCCCTGGAAATCAATCCGGACCTGGTGTACCTTTATTCCAATATCGGCATGGCCTATCATTTTCTCGGCAAAGATGA
Organism: uncultured bacterium; assembly: GCA_964619725.1. Taxonomy (GTDB): domain Bacteria; phylum CSSED10-310; class CAZUFC01; order CAZUFC01; family CAZUFC01; genus CAZUFC01. The sequence continues at coordinate 20,171 of CAZUFC010000110.1, forward strand.
AGAAACGCTGGATTACTGGCTGAAGTATGCGGAATTGCGCCCCAAAGATGCTCACATTTACAATAATCTGGGCAATTTCTACAAAGATAAAGAAGAATATCAGAAGGCGCTGGAATATTTCCAAAAAGCGGCCGAACTGGTCCCCACTTATCATATGCCTCATTACAATTCAGGATTGACCTATCTTCAATTAAAAGAATACTCCAAGGCGATAGAATCGTTTAATAAGGCCTACGAGTCCAATCCCCAGGAAAAAAGGGTATTTCGATATTTATGCGAAGCTTACAGAATGAAAGGCGAACCTGAAAAAGCCCTGGAATATTGCGAAAAAGCGCTTACCGTAAAGGAAAATCTTTCTGAAAACCGGTATGAGTATCTCCTGACGCTTATTGTTCTCGATAAAAACAAAGAAGCCCTCGAAATGGTGAAGAGACTGATGGAAGAGGACCCGGACTTCTTGTTGAAAATTATTTCCGGGACTGATTAACCCCTTTGCAAAGAGGTATTCAACGCAACAGAAAAAAATGCAGAAATCACGGAAACAGCAAGATTTGAGGTCTACAACATTCAGATTCTGCTGATTCGTCGATAAGATTTTTTTTATATCAAACCGGCATTAAGCGCCGAAAAAATTGATCGGTTTTTCGAAATCGAGCGAGTGTTCGTTGGCGTGTTCTCCATAGGAGCCGATCAGTTTTTTTTCGGTCATGCTGACGAGAAAGGTGGAACGGCGACCGAATACTTTATTGAATACGACAGCGTATTCATGGCCTTCTGAATCGATCATTTTAATTTCCGCCAAGTTGTCGTCATAGTCAGCCGTAAAATTCCTTTTACAAGCGCCGTTAATGCATTCGAATTCGACTTTAGCGCCTTCTTGCATCCTGACTCCCTCGCCAACGATAGCGCCGTATTGACCGAGTTTAGCCGGAATGTAAAGCATGGTTTTACAACTGAATTTCGGTCCGAACAAACGACCGGTCATTTTGATGATCGTGCCGTTCAAAAATGATAGTTTCTGTCCGCAGTGCGGGCAAAAAAAGGTTAATTTTCCATTGGGTTCCATGTTAGCAGCCTCCAATTGCGCAATCCAAGATTCACCCTGCTTTATTTTTGCTCATCCGGTCAATCAAGTCAAGCTCCTTTGCGCCATACTCAAACTCCTCCTGAAAGGTCCGATAAAATGAGTTTATAGCCGGGGAACAATTATGATAGAATAGAAGCGGCTGATAGTTGATTATCACGAAACATGAAGGGGGCAAAAATGACAGGGAATGACATACAACGGAAAAGACTTTTGGAAGGAGTCGGCATCAAGCCGACGAAGGATGTCAGAGGCCAGATGGATGTGGTGGGATATGCCGTGGATTCGGACCAGATGGACTCAGTAGTCGCTCAATGTGAAAAATTATCGGTTCCCAGACGAGAATATCTCTCCGACATCAAAAATTGGCATCAAAAAGATCAATGCATCGCCGGCGTATGTCCTCATGATGATTATTACTATGCGGGAAGGCATTACTCGCTTTTAATGCCTCATATACAATCCCGGACGGTCATTCTGACGGGGGTTGCTCATAAGGGCCGGTATTTCGATTGCGAGAACCGGCTGGTTTTTGATGATTTTAAGGCCTGGCGAAGCCCGTACGGTTCGATAAAAATTTCTCCCTTGCGCGAAACAATCATTAAAAACCTTAAAGATGAAGAATACATGATCAGCAACGACATGCATCAAGTCGAGCATTCCCTGGAAGCGATAGCGTATTTTCTGCAGGCCTATAACAGAGACGTCGAAATAATTCCTGTGATCATACCCAATATGGAATGGTCTGCAATGAATCGACTGTCCGGGAGACTTTCGAATATCCTGACCGAGATCATGAATGAAAAAAAATGGAAAGCCGGTTCAGACATCAGCCTGATCTGTTCGAATGATTCGGTTCATTACGGCGATTCGGGATGGGGAAAAAATTTTTATGCTCCCTTCGGCACGGATGTCGCCGGATATCAGATGGCCGTGAAGCAGGATCGGGACCTGGCCGAGCGGTTTCTGAGCGGCAAAGTGAACGACGATAAGTTGAAGGCATTCCTGTATAAATGTACTGACCCGGACGACATGTATAAATACCGGATAACCTGGTGCGGAAGATTTGCCGTGACTTTCGGGCTTATGACAGCCTCCAGGTTATGCCGGTTAATGGAATCGCGACCCCTTTTCGGCGTACTGCTGGATTACGGGACCAGCGTCAGCGAAGAATCGCCGGATTTTTCAGGATTGAAAAGTCTGGGTCCGACCGCTCCCAATAATTTTCATCACTTCGTCGGTTACGCCGCCATCGGATACCTTTAAAACGAAAGGCCGGCGCTGAAATCAGAATAAAGTTTATGGACAGACGCTATTTATTTTCGGCTTTATTTCAGCTATGATTCCTTTGATGACTTTTTTCGTCCTGTTATCGGAGGCTACCGTATGGCGATCGTCAAAACAGTTAAAATTATCGATATGAAAAGTCAAACCAGTGATTACAATTTCTGGAAAACTAAATCCTTTCAGGAGCGACTGGATGCTCTTGAACAGATAAGAAAAGAATACCATCAATGGAAGCATAATGCTCAACCCGGACTTCAAAGAGTTTATTCAATCATTGAACGACAATGATGTGCGATATCTTATCGTGGGCGGATACGCCGTGGCGTTTCATGGGTATCCGCGATATACGAAAGATATTGATATCTGGATTGATGACATAGAAGTAAACGTTATAGATATAGAAAATCTGAAAAAAAGTAAACTGGCCGCAGGGCGTACGCAAGACCTGGCTGATGTTGAAAATTCAAGCGGATGATTTATTATGCCTGACAGGCCCTAGCATTTTTTTTCAGCGCATTGGCGGCATTAAGGTTTGAATTGTGAATCGAATTTATGGACAGGCGCTATTTCAATTTCATTCATTCTGGAGCGGTTGAAGCAGATTAATCTGTTCGGGATCATGGTTTTTAAACCGTTTTTCAGCAGCATCCAGGTTCATGTTCGCATAACAGTAAATGCAGCCTCCGGGACAGGTATCATAAGCCCCGATATCCCGGCTTGCATAGCATCCGCATTGTTTTCTGGTAGGCCTGGAAGGGATGCCGGCATTTAGATCGGGTCGAAGTTTTTTTACGATATCCCTGTCCAGGCAATGCGCTTTTTGAACTTCGCGGACGGCTTCAACCAGGGTATCGTCGCAGCAGGAATACAAGGTGATACGGCGATTTGTCGCTATCTGTGACATTTTCTGCAGAAGCGATATTTTATTTTCCTGCGCAGGTTGTTCAAAGGTGATACCGTTCTGTTTTTCTGCAATCGCCAGATTTCTTTGTACTTTTCCGTACCAGGCAGCGAAGCTGAAATAACAGCGAAAGGTATATCCTTCAAGCATTTCCGACAGTTCGTCAAATTTTTCAAGATAATAAGATTCTCTGTACTCATCCCAAAAATTGATGGGATCGAATCTCCAACAGGTAAATTCAGGGCCGTAACTTTCGGCGATACTCCGGAAGGCTGCGATGCGTGATTTCAATGAGGGCATCCTTTTTTCCAGGATATCCGGATGGTCTGTAATGGTGAAATGGCAGTAGAACCGATAATTTAAAGCTTTAAGTTTTTTCATAAAGGGCAGAAAGGGCTGAAAATTTTTCGACCAGAAAAGGAAGCATATCACATCCTCCTGTTTGAGTGATATGCGATAAACCTGTCCTCCAAAGGGATTGGTATATTCCACCTCACCCTGCTCTATTCTTTTCATAAACCATTTGCCGTAAAACGCTGGAATATCGGTTCTCCGGCTGACGGAAATGACGTTCATATAAAAGACCTCAAAAACGCATGATAACTTCAGTAATTTTCAAAAAGCGGCTGTCGGCTAATAGAAACCGAACCCTTCATCATCATAATCAGCAAAAAGCGCGTACGTGCCGGGAAAAGTCAATGCTCCATAGAACCGCAAATTGACGGCTGGTTCGTAATTTCCTGCGGGCCATACGAATGAGAGGATATTTTTCGTGTTGAGGCCGTCATTAAGAAAAACATTCAGATAATCGGCATCCGTTTTCCAATCCGGATAGAAATAATATTGGCCGAAGGCTTCAAGAATGATCCACTCGTTCAGGAAAACGGAGCGGGAAGAATAGGCGGTTCGCATCAGGAGAAAGCGGTCGCCTGCAGTGTATTGAGATTTATTCAAGTTGAGATCGTAATAAGGCTCATTCGGCGGCGTTGACGTGGGTGAGGGCGTGCGAGTTGCCGTGGGGTAAGGAGTTGTCGTCGGGGGAGGTTGTGTGAAATAGGTTTCCAGGAGGTCCCATAGGTCAGGGTAATCGCCGTCGTAACCCAGGGCCCAGATGCCTATGCCGGCCAGGTCACGATCGAGCACAAAATCATATTTTAATCCGAGGCTCACAGTATCGTCGTACCATACCTGTCGGTCTCCGGAGTAGTGATACCACGGGCATTGCGAATGGGGGTCCCAATATTTCGTATAAGCCTCATGATTGGTTCTTATGTAGGAATAAGTGCGTGCTACGGCTGTTCCGGGACCGTCCTGAGCCGGTATGATCGAAGGATCGCCTATGACGTCCCAGTCTCTTCCGTAATATGGCAGCGCTATGGCCAGTCGGTCCGGCGTAGTCCCGTAACCGGGGTCCAGATAATCATCCACCGTGGCCGTGATGCAGATATTTCCCCAGATATCGCCTACGGTAAGCGGCGATACGGGCCCGGGAGCGCCTCCCGACCAGTGGTACCCGTAACACATCGGCAGCAGAATATCGCATACAACGCCCAGTTCATCGTAATCGAAGCAACCCGTCCAGTCCACGGACGGAGTGGCCATGGACAGGTGCAGCCCGGGCTCAGCAGCATCCATGGCGGCCCGCAGTTCCTGCATGAATAAAATCAAATTCTCCTTATGAAGGTTCGATCCTTCGAAATCAATATTTATCCCGGAGGCATTTCCGGCAAACATCATATCCAGAAGGTTATTGATGAGGTTCTGTCGGCGGCCTTGATTGCCGATCAAAGTATTGATGGCGCTGGAATCGAATAGGGTGCAGGTTACCGTGACCGCCACATCGTGATCCTGTGCGCTTTGAATCAGACCCTGCCAGGAGCCGGGCCATCCGTTCACATCGGTCAAATCGCCTGAAGCGTTCGTTTCCAGGCTGAAAAACGAAATATGCGAAAGACATTCCCAGCGGAATCCCACGTAACTCTCCTGCTGCCAATAAGGATACCAGCCGTAAACGGTTCTTGAGGTTCGGGAGGCCGATCCGGGAGCGCTTTTTCGACTGTGGAAGCCGGCACTGCTGCCCATGAACTCGTGTTCCCTCCACTGCTCGAAATGAATGCTCCTGTAACTCTCTTTATTTAAATATGATCTTTGTCCGCTCCAGTCGCCGCCGAATGCCGGAGAATTCAAGCAAACAACCACAAGAAAGGCTCCGAAAGCCTGAAACCTTTTCATACCTTTTTTTGTTTTCATTGCGGCATCTCCTGTTTCACCATTTCGTTATGCTATCATCCGTAAAAAAATCATTCAAGCGACGCTTTCAACTGATCACGGTATCGTAAAAGTAATTAGCATTTTTTGGGACTGATCAAGCCGGGGTTAAAAATCTTTCAAAACTTTTGACAATTTGTGTCGACATCGCAATCGATATCGGGGTCGGGGTTGCAATCGGTATCGGTATCGGAGTCGGGGTCGGAGTCGCAATCGGTATCGGTATCGGGGTCGGGGTCGGATTCGGTATCGAAATCGGTATCGGTATAGGCATCGGTATCGCAATCGTGATCGAAATCGAAACAAAATGAAAGACGATTCTGTCGCATTGTAACCTCAAAAGAGGCTTTTTTGATCAATGCCTGAAAATTCAAATTTCCGCTGTCGCCGGTCTGCATCTG
>CAZUFC010000111.1:0-25933 GCA_964619725.1 uncultured bacterium
GGAATACTTGGAAAAATTTTTCTCCAAAATCCTGCACAGCGGAAAAAGCTCAGAATGAGATGCAATTGATCCTCATCGAAAATTGTGTTAGATTATTTCGGCTATAATTGAATGCGGGTCTTCAGCGATGATTTTTGATTTAATTCTGATGCGTCGGTCAAGGTCCGTGAATCATTGTGGAATAATGATGAACCAGGTGAAGGAGGGTGTAAGAAATGAAAATGATATCACCGGAAAACAAGCTTGTGATAACGGGAGCGGTAAGAACGCCTGTCGGGGCTATCGGAGGCGGCCTGCAGAAATTGCAGGCGTATGAGCTGGCGACTTTAGCCGTCAAGGAATTATTAAAAGTAACAGAGATTGATCCTGAGTTAATCGATTACACGAGCATCGGATGGGTTATGCAGGACCCGCGGACGCCGAACCTGGCAAAGGTAGTTTCGGAAATGGCAGGTATTCCGCCCACAGTTCCGGGCACGACCATTCATGAAAATTGCGCATCTGGCGGGGCGTCCTTGCACGACATAGTCCGGCGCATAATGGTGGGCGATATTGAGATAGGGATAGCAGGCGGAACGGAGAGCATGAGCAATGTCCCCCGGTATCTTTATGAAGCGAGGATGAAGGGTCGTCTGTATGGCGATTTCAAGCTTGTGGACGGAGTTATGGGGGCGCTGACGGATGTTTTTGTCGGTGAGAAGGGCGAATTGATGGGTTATATGACGGAACGACTGGCGGAAAAGTATGAGGTAAGCCGGGAGCAGCAGGATGAAATAGCTTTTCGAAGTCATGCCAATGCGTTGAAAAGCTGGTCGGAGGGATATTTTGACGATTATGTTTTCCCGGTGGAGATTCCTCAGAGAAAAAAGGAGCCCATCATTGTAAACAGGGATGAAGGTCCGAAGGCTATAACCATGGAAGCTTTGCAGAGTCAACGACCTTATTTTAAACCCGGAGACGGGACGATAACTGCTGCGAATTCCTCAACCATCAACGACGGCGCCGCCATGGTTTTGATTATGACTGAAAAGAAAGCCCGGGAGTTGAATCAGACGCCCCTGGCTGCCGTCGTAGGATATCATAATATCGGCGTACAGAGAGAATACATGGGTGAAGGAGCATTCCAGGTCATTCCGCCTCTGGTGAAGAAACACGATCTGAACATAAGCGATCTGGATTTACTTGAGATCAACGAAGCTTTTGCGGCTGTTCTGGGCGGCGCTTTCAACTCACTTAAAGAACTCACGCCCGATAAAGTCAACCAATGGGGCAGCGGTATTTCCCTGGGTCATCCTGTCGGTTGCACGGGAGCCAGACAAATTGTGGATATGGTGCATCAGTTGAAACGTCGAAACAAAAAATTGGGCCTTACGTCACGCTGCGTCGGCGGCGGCATCGGAAGCGGAGAAATATTGATGTCATATTGAACATTTTGATTCTGGCGATTATTCAGTAACGGATACTTTCAAAACGTTTCCAGGACTCAGCCTGAATAATCATATTTCAGAGCGAAATGCCGGACTGCGATATGCCGGCCGGTAAATTCAAAATGACGTAAAACGATATCCTGGAGCTCTTACTTTTAATCTAATAGAAGGCGCCTGTCCATAATTCATTTTTAACCCAACCTGGTCGGAAGGACAGGCGCTTCGAGATTTCACAGCTTACTCAGCGGTTATTTGTCCAATCTTGTCAAAGTTAAATTGACATACAAGAGCGGCTTTTCTTAATCTGATAGTCAGCCATCAGCACGGAAGAAGAGACTGGTGAGGTTGACTGATAATGTTACATCAAAGTGAACAATAATTTATGCAAACCGGTATAATGAGAAAGGGACAAACAAGGAATCAAAACTTAAGATCAGGAGTTTTTTCCCCTCGATACAGGGCTTTTCCGAGATTAAGCCATAAGGCGGCCTTGGCGGCTCTGGCGATAATTTTATGCCTGTTGGAAGCGCTGGCTTACATTTACAGGTACGAACCGAAATCGCCGTGGTATTCTCATCCGTCGGGGTGGGGCGCACGCGTATGGCTGATCATGGGTATAGCCCATTATCTTGCGGGGGCATATTTTATTTTCAAAGCCCTGTTTGACGACTTCAAACGCATGCGCATCATCAGCCTGGCGGCGCTCGGACTTGCAGCATTCATCACGCTCTATGGTGCAGGCGATTCTTCCCTGGCTCGCATCAACTCTGAAGCTACTCAACAGCTCGCCGGGGGCATGCATGGATGGACAATGCCCGATTTCGGATACAGCGGCGCCTGTCATATCTTTCTGGGCTATCCCATGCGTCAGTATTTAGTCGCCTCTCTCCCTTCGATAATCATAGGACCCGGCGCCCTGGCGCTCCATCTGGGCTGGGCGCTTCCTTTCCTTTTCGGATGCTTACTGCTCTATGCGGGAATGAGGAAATTCTTCCAGCGCAGAGGAGTAGTTCCCGAAATTTCCGCTTGCCTGGTTCTGGCCATTTTCACATTTCCCTACATGATAAAATTTTTAAGACGGTTTGAGCAGGGCAGCATACCTTCAGCATTTGTCGCGGCAGCATTAGGCTGGGTTCTGCTTTTTTTATTGCGGCCTAATTTCATCCGGCTCACAGGAGTAATCTGGAGCGGCGCCATGCTGGGCGCCAGTTACACCCCTTCGCTCAGCGCCTGGTCTTTATTGCTTGCCTTCGCAACCTTGATGGCCATACACAATATCCGCAGTTCCGACTGGGGGCGCGTCTGGGGATGGTGCGCCGTATTCTTTCCCATCCTGTTCACGGGGGCATTCATTTTTTTACTTAGAAACGACGCTAATCTTCTGGGTTACAGCGGATATGTCAAAAAAGTATCCGTTTGGCCGTCTCTGGTGCAAGCGGCTGCGACCTACTTCCGTTTCGATTTTCCAGCAAGCGGAGAACCTGAATACAGTTACTTTTTCATCGCGCCCGTGCTTCTCCTGTTTATCGGTTACCTTTTTCTGGGACTTATGGGCCGCCTGGGTATAATTTCCGCCATGATATCTCTGTGGACGATAGCCGTATTCATGGCTTCAACCCTTATGGCGGGCACATCTTCGGCGCCGGCCCATATTCAGTTGCATCGGACGTTGCCGGCGGTTCCCATATTACTTTTCGACATAACGAGAAATATTGCTGATTTTTTGTATAACCGCAGGAAGACCGGCAAACGACGCGCACAGGTCTCGCTTTCATTTCTCCTGCTGGCGATCTTCGGTTACAGTTCCATCCAATTATTTTTAAACGATCAGTCGCTTTTTTTGAGAACCTTGCCGCCCGTATTAAAAGCCTTTCAACCTGAACTCGAACGCCCCCCAAGCCCGTTATGCAGCAATTTACCGACGACCTGCCCTGTTCTCGTACTGAGCGAAGCTTATATGCTTAAAAATTTAAAGGATCGCTCCAAGTATTTTATTCCCGGAACGCCATTGTATGTATTCAGGGTTAACATACCTTCTGAATTGGACCTCAGCCGGGGACTGCGGCTGTATGTCGATTCCCGCATCGATGTTCCGGAAGAATATCGTCCGGTCATCGCCAAAGCCATTCCTGTCAAGACTATGGAATTCCGGTGTGAGAACAACAAGCAGTATTTAATGCGTTTCGATTTGCCTGCCGGGATTTACTCGCACCTTTTATTGTCCGAAAGATAAGGAAAAGCCCGGCAGAAGACTGAAATCTAACGGCCGGGCTCTATTGGTTTACCGGTTGACTACTTCCTTTCCTTCAACAGTTTTCTATTGCCCAGTATTGCACAGGCAAAGAGAACCAGCAGGGCGAAAATTCCCAATCCGCTGAAAGCGGGAATGGGTGCGGGAGTTGGTGTTTGAGTAATAGTAGGCGTCCAGGATGAAGTCGGCGAATAACTCGGCGTCGGGGTTTCCGAGGGAGTCAGCGTGGGAGACTGTGTAGGAGTGCCGGTACGAGTGGCCGTAGCTGTGCGGGTAGGACTTATGGTGGGTGTGTTTGTAATCGTCGGCGTCTGCGTGATTGTTGGAGTGCTGGTGACGGTCGGGGGTATAGTGATTGTCGGCGTCTGAGTGACGGTTGGAGTGAGAGTAACCGTGGGTGTTTGCGTTACGGTCGGCGTGAGCGTGAAAGTCGGAGTCATCGTTATGGTTGGCGTAGGAGTTTCGGTCGCTTTAACAAGCTCAAAGTCCTGGTTAACCAGAATGTTCATATCGACTTCCAGCCCTGAAAGAGTTTGCGGGACATAGCCGTCAGCGCCTGCCGTCACGTTGTATGTGCCGTTCTGCAGCCTGAGTATGTCATAGTATCCTGCGGGGTTGCTGCCGTCAGCGTCCGATTTTCCTCCTGAAGCCGTAACCGTGGCGCCTTCTATCGGCGACAGAGAACCGTATTCGCGGACGTATCCGGTTATCCCGCCGCCTACATGAAAGCTCCAGTCATATCCGGGACAGTCATAGCAGACTTCGTAATCGTCGGCATCATGCAATTCCAAAGCGACCATTATATCGGCAGATTCGTCGGTCACCGGCCAATAGAAAGAATACCATTCATTTTCATTGGGATTCAGACTCATCATTCCGTCTTCATCTTCTTCGTGACTGTCATATTCGGGTTCGCTCAAATTGCCGTCCGTATCGACTTTCATCGTGCAAGCCAGATCATAGGCGTTAAAGGGATGAGGATTCTCCGCCCGGACCTGTATTCTCGCCGTTTCACCCGGATAGAATACATTCATCGTATCACCCTCCGGATTCGTGATTTTCACTTCCAGTATCCGCGGCGGAAGATCGATAGAATATCCTTCGCAGAACTGCGGCAGCTCCTGAGCGATATCGTCGGCTTCCTGTTGGCTGCCTGCGCAGATATTGACCATTATTGAATCCAGTCTCAAAACGCACATGGAATTGGTCGATACCACGTAATGACCTCCGTTGAAATGTTGAGTTCTGATGGAAAAAGTGTTTGACGCGGAACCGTCGGGATTGATGTTGAGGTATCCCGGGTCAAAAGCGAAGCCGTATGTACCCCGCGGAATAAGGTCATTTAATTCGCCGATCAAGTGGTTGTTGATGTATAGTTTGATGTAATGTCTCCTTACGTCGGGTCTGGGATTGAACGTAGTGAACATTGCAGCTCCCACGACAGCTTCAGAACCGAGACTGACGTCGAAATGCATATTGATGTTCGGACGGTTGGTGCAGAACCAGTTAGCCATCGTGTAGCATAGCTTGGGCTCTGCAACCACGGCCTCAAAAACCTGGCGAGGAGCTTCGCATTCAAACGTTAACGGCAAGGTTTGTTCGACGCCGCCTGCCTCCGCATGAAGGTCGCCCTGGATCAAGGTCTCGCCTAACTCGAACAAAGGTTCCACATAAAAGTCCAGGTTCGATCCTGCGCCCATTCGATAATGTTCGATTCGCGGTACGAACAACACGTTTCCGATGAGTCCGTTCTGAGCAACGACAGTCATATCTGTGACCGGATCACTCATATTGGCCACCCTGCATTCTTTGATCTCCGAAACAGGATCAGAATTTTCTTCAGTGACCAGAAAATAGACGTCAGGCCACTGTACGCAAATATCAGTGGGAGCGCTGTCCGTAATGGGGTCTCCGTCCTCATCCGCCACCAGCGTTAGCGTCGTTGCGAAACATACCTCCAGAGGCTTATCATTGCCGGCCTGGACATCCTGGGCATGAATGACCAGTTCAATATCCATCACTTCGCCCGGCAGCAAGGTTACGGTCTCATCCTCGCTTCCCGGTCCGACGAAATTGACGATCAACTCTTCGTGCGGATTATCGATGTGAAGTTCAACCGTATGGCTGACCACATCCTGGTTCTCAACACCCACAAAAACATGCTGATCGTAATCCCTTTCCACAGTAAACACGTAATTATCCTCGGTAAAAACCACTCCGTTTCCGACTTCGAAGGTCCAAATTTCCGAATCAAACTCACCGCAAAGGGAAACACTATGAATAAACCATTCATAAGTCTCATTGCGAGCCAGGCTCTCCACTTCGAGCTCATGCTGCGTTTCATCCTGCCCCACAGGTACGATCAGCCAGACCGGTTCGCCCACGATCCTGTAATGGAGCCAGGTATTCGCAATATCGGACGTATGCCAACTGAACGTAACCTCATTGCTGCCGGAAGTTATTCCGTCCTGGGGATAACGCTGCGATATCTCGACATTCCCGCCGACGTCCAGGACGGCTTCACATGAATAATCCTCGCCCAATACGGATGAAGCGGCGGTCACTTCAAACGGGTAGGTATCGACCGACGAACATGAATCTGGAATCTCGACAGTCAAAACGGCGACGCCCGATTCACCGGCGTTCAAAGTCAACTGTGCCGGTTCAAGGGTATGCCACGAAGCCGGCAAATCTCCTGATACGGCGAGATCGAATATATCAATGCCCATATTCGAATTATCCACCGTTACGGTGAATTCAGCAACTCCTCCGACCGTCGCCGTATCTTCTTCCGGATCAATACCCACGGCAACGCCGCCGATGCAGTATTGGATGGGATCGCCTTTTTCCGCTTCATTGTTGTTCTCATTCAATTCATCTATTTCTTCCAAAACATCAACTTCCACGATTATCCGAACGTCGCATGCTGCAGTCCAGAATTCCGCTGCAGTCGCTGTATCGTTTACCTCAAGTCCCCACATGAGCTGATCGCTCCCGATTTGAACAGGTCCTGTGCCGTCATCCTCATAAAACCTCACAGTGAAAGGATCGCACGGTAAATTCCCGATGTTGTGCACTTCAACCGTGATGATGGTGAGTTCTCCTTCCAAAGGTGCAACAGGATCAAAACTGATGCTCTGACTGGTAATCTCCAGGTCCGCGGCCGGGGTCGGCGTATCGGTGGGTAAAGGCGTAGGCGTGAAAGTCGGCATGGGAGTCGGAGAAAAAGTATCAGTGGGTAATGGCGAAGGCGTCCGGGTCGGCGAATTGGTCGGCGTTGAGGTTATCGTGGGAGTTTGCGTGATAGTCGGCGTTTCCGTTGCAGTCGCTGTCGGCGATTCGGTCGGCGTCTCCGACGGCGTTTCGCTCGGAGTTTCCGTCGGAGTGTCGGTAGGCGTATCTGTGGGAGTTTCTGTCGGAGTGTCGGTCGGAGTATCTGTAGGGACATCTGTCGGAGTATCGGTCGGTACCGGCGTCTCCGTCGGCTCAGGAGTGTCGCTCGGTACCGGCGTCTCTGTGGGCTCAGGAGTGTCACTCGGTACCGGCGTCTCCGTCGGCACAGGCGTTTCGGTCGGCACAGGCGTTTCAGACGGCGCAACTGTCGGCGTGTAATACACTACTCCCTCATCATCATGGAAACCCATATCCACAGTCCCCAGATCAGCAACCGCATCGGTCCTCGTCGTCAGCTCAGACAGGCATATCGAACCTGCCTCATTCGTATAACAGATATTTGCAGACAGGTCGCTGCCGGCATCGACGCAGGGACTCGTCGTCATTTGTCCCGCAGCTATGTGACTTAAATCATAGTAACTGCCCGCGAATTCAGGATCGGCTTCGATATTCCCGGCGCCCCAGGTCAAAACGGACGTGCCGTCTACATAAACGCCGGCCTGCCCGCCCGCAACGTCGCAATGCGAAACTGTAAAAGAGCTGCTTTCCTCAAGAGCCATCTCATCGTAATAACCGTAAACGGAAGTGTTCCCCCAGATAATATTGTTCGTAAACGCGCCTTCCGCCGAATCGTAACCGTATACGGCCCCGACGTAATCGCTGCTGTTGTTCGTCATAGTGTTGTTCGTCACTGTCGGTGAAGCTGAACTCCTGATGTCCAGTACGCCGCCTCCCGTCGAAGTGCAGTAGTTATCAATGAACAAATTGTTCACGATTTCGGGATTGCAGAGACTCTCCATGTATACGGCTCCGCCCTGATCCCCCGTATTCTTGGCAATAAAATTGTTGGTGATCGTCGGGGATGATTCGCTCGTACAGTAAATCCCGCCGCCCGACAATCCTTCGTTCTCCGAGATGTTGTTGTCTGTTATCAGGGGATTCGACGCCGTAAGATACACGGCGCCTCCATGACCGACTATATTGGTCGTGTTGTCCGTCATTAAATTATCGTAAACAGTCGGACTTGACTGATCGCAATATAATGCACCGCCGCCTATGCTCCAGGTCCCGTTCCACCGGAATTCGTTTCCGTTTATTTCGCAATCGGAAGCCATTTCGCAATATATCCCGGCCCCCGCATCTCCTTCATTCGAATGAATCGTATTGCCGGTAATGTGCGGAATTGATACGTTCGTGCAAAATATGCCGCCGCCGCTATAAGCTGTATTAGCCTGAATCGTATTCCCGGAAATCAACGGTTCAGCAGAATTGTCGCAGAATATGCCGCCGCCCGACATCACCATCATCATCATACCGTTGTTGGAAATCGTGTTGTTCGTTACCGTAGGCGAAGCGCCGTCGCATGAAATTCCGCCGCCCGTACTGTCCGCTTCGTTCGAATCAATCGTGTTGCCGTGAATCTGAGGTTGACTCTCCGAACAGTAAATGCCGCCTCCTTCCGAGCCTGAATTCATCGATATCGTATTGTTCATGATAGCAGCGTTCGAGTCCGTTTCACAATTGATGCCGCCGCCCTGCATCGACATGTTTTCATTAATCGTATTCGGCGTCATTGCACCGATTTGAGGTGATGAATATTCAAGATAAATTCCGCCCCCGCCCGACATGGCCTCATTGCCGTTGATCTGATTGTCGTCGATCGGAGGATCAGAACTTGTGCAGGCTATTCCGCCGCCGTAATCGGAATAATTGTATTCTATCGTGTTCCCCTGTATCACGGGAACGGCTCCATTGGCGCAATATATACCGCCGCCGTACATTCCCATCATCATCATGAGATTGTTCATGGATATCTCATTGTTGGTTATCGTCGGCGATGATCCGTCACAGTATATGCCGCCGCCGGATTCCGCCTGGTTATCTTCAATCGTATTCCCCTGAATCGTTGAATTCACTGAACCTGCACAGGCAATACCGCCGCCGTACATCCCCATCATCATCATGGCATTATTCTGCCATATATGATTATCGACGATATCCGGAGAACAATCCTCCAAATAAATGCCGCCGCCCATCGACGTCCCGTCATTATTCATGATCTCATTGTTGGTGATGGCGGGTTCGGAATTCCGGCATGCAATGCCGCCGCCCGCATCTGAATAATTTCCGTCCACATTATTGTTCGTTATCATCGCATTGGACGAATCCTCCAAGGCTATGCCGCCGCCGAACATACCCATCATCATCATTTGATTATTCATCGTAATAGTGTTCGTATCGATCAGGGGCGAGGAGCCGCTGCAGTATATGCCGCCGCCAGTGTCTCCGTTATTGTCCGATATCGTATTTCCCTGAATGGTCGGTTCAGCTCCTGACAGACAGGCGATACCGCCGCCGTACATCCCGTTCATCATGCCGTTGTTATAATCAATATTGTTGTCGATAATGTTCGGATTGCAGGATTCGACGTAAATGCCGCCGCCGTAACTCTGTCCGTCGTTTGTCGTAATAGTGTTGCCCTCTATCTGAACGTCGGAACTCGAACAATAAATGCCGCCGCCGCTGTCGGAATAGTTCCCGTCGACGGTGTTATTCGTTATCGTAGCATTGGACATTGATTCGCAGGCTATTCCGCCGCCGTACATGCCCATCATGGCCATCTGGTTGTTGTAATTGATCTGATTCTGGTCGATCACAGGCATTGAACTGTTGCCGCAGTAAATCCCGCCGCCGGTATCCCCAACATTATTTTCAATAGTATTCATTTGAATAAGAGGACTGGAGCTTTTGTCGCAGGCTATGCCGCCGCCGTACATTCCCATCATCGACATCGAGTTGTTTTCGGAAATGGTATTGCCCGTTATCTGAGGCGATGAACCGTCCAGGCAGATTCCGCCGCCGGACGTCATGCCTTCGTTATACTGAATATCATTGTCGGTTATAGGCGGATCAGAAGACAGAAGGTATATGCCGCCTCCCGAATCGCTGTAGTTCTCATAGATCGTATTGCCGGAAATGTTGAAACCGGTCGCATTTTCGCATGCTATGCCCCCTCCGTACATTCCCGTCATCATCGACTGATTATTCCGGGTGATCTGATTGTTCGTGATCCCCGGCGCAGCAGAATTGCAATAGATGCCGCCGCCCGTATCGCCGTAATTGTCCTCTATGTTGTTATTGTCGATCACTGGAGCCGAACCGTTCTCACAGGAAATGCCGCCTCCGTACATGCACATCATACCCATGGTGTTGTTCCAGGAGATCGTATTGTCGGAAATTTGAGGACTTGAACCGTCCAGGTAAATCCCCCCGCCGGACGTCATGGCGTCATTGTAATCGATATTGTTATACTGGATCGTCGCATCGGAGGAGTTGCAATAGATGCCGCCGCCCATATCGCTGGAATTATTGCTTATCATGCAGTAAGTGATCGTGGGCATTGACCCGTTCTCGCACGCTATGCCTCCACCGTACATTCCCATCATGTATTCATTGTTTCTGTTGATCTGGTTGTTGTAAACCGTCGGGGATGAACTGTCGCAATAAATCCCGCCGCCCGTCTCGGCAATGTTCTCCTCTATGGTGTTCCCCTCAATATTGGGACTCGAACCGTTCTCGCAATATATCCCTCCTCCGTAATTCCCCCAAAGGGCCGTCTGATTGTTGCGTACTATCTGATTGTTGCTGATTTCAGGCGAAGAAGCGTCCAGATAGATGCCGGCCCCACTCATTCCGTCGTTCTGATCAATCTCGTTGCCTGTTATCGTCGGCGTTGATGATGAACAGAGTATCCCGCCGCCGTATTCCGAATAACTGTCGCTGATAGTGTTGTCGCTTATTTGCGGGCCCGAATCGCTTTCACAACCTATCCCGCCGCCTGCATATGCCTCATTATAATCAAAATCATTGTTCTGGATGTTCGGGGATGAACCAGAACAATATATGCCGCCGCCCAGATTGTCCGCCGTGTTGCTCTCCAGGTAATTCTCCCGGATGTCCGCATCGGCCCCGTTCATGCAACCTATTCCCCCGCCGTTCATCGCTGAATTATTGACGATATAATTATTCGTTATCGTCGGGGACGATCCGTCGCATAATATCCCGCCGCCTTCACTCATCGCCGCGCCGCTCGTTATTGTGAAACCGTTGATCACCGCAGCGGATGTCTCTCCGCTGCTGAAAACCACTGCACTGTCCGTCATGTCACCCTCTATTGTGCAGGAAGAGTACCCGTTCTCGCTCGTCAGGACGACATTCTTACCGTTGAAATTAATGTTTTCGTTATACGTCCCGTCCTCAACGTATATCGTGTCCCCGTCCATGACCGACGGATCATCCAGCGCCTCCTGAATCGTTGAAAAATCCGTCATTACATACCAGTCTGCGCCCTGCGCTGGCCAGACCAGCAGACTGGTGAGGATCAGCCCCAAAATACAATAGCGACCAGTCATTGAGTCCTCCTTCTGAAAATTGTCAATGTTCTTGAAAAAAATACATCAAAATCAAATACATCCCTACGCCAAACTCGAATCTCTGAAACTCTTCACCCTGCGATTGTTGCCCTTGATTAACCCCGCAATTGGACCTTCATCATTTATTAAAGCAAAAAATTATTAAAAGCAAATTCTTCGCAACTTATTTTTTAATTTAAGCCTGTCCGGAAACTCTCCTTAACTCCGCATGCCCAAACAGACAGGCGCCGATCCCCAAAAAAAGATCAGCCGGATATATCTTTGAAATTTTTATGGTCCAAAAGATCGTCAACGGCATAATGCGAAAAAACGATTCCTAAAGGATAATCCCCCCGTGATTCGTGATTCGCACTTTTACCTTGTACTGCTGACAGTATCCACTCAGCCGCCGGATTATACCCCATTTGCGACCATATTCCGCTCCAGCTCGGAAAACCGGGCTCGATATTTTTCAGAAGATATCCATCACTCTGGGTCGAAAAAAAATTCACTGTAAAAGGCGCCGGGCAGCTCAACGCCTCACACAATTTCTGCAATATCGCCTCCAGCGAAGGATCGCGGAACGTTATCCCCATCCAGGGTATTCCGTAATCATTCTCAATTATGTGCCTGACCGAAAATGACTTAAGAAATGCGCCCTTCTCATCAGGCAGAATCAGAGCAGAACCTTTAAATCCTTCCGGTTCCTGGTAAAAAAACAGAAAATCTTGAGAGGCGAATTTTGCTCTTAAAGCTTCGACGTCCTGCCGCATAGATACTTTGTATCTTCGTCCTTCCGCGGTCTCGAGATAAATCGCTTTTGCAGAAGAAAAAATCTTCAGGTCTAAAGTATCCAGGGGTTTGAGCAATTGCCCGGGCACAAGAGGCAATCTTTCTTCCATCGCCAGGTTCCGGAAAAATTCCTGGAAAAATAAAGGAAGCTGATCCTTTGAGGGCAAGCGAACCCTCAAACCTCTTGAACGGAAATCGGCCTTTGCTGAAACGGCGGCGGTAATTTCATTTTTCCTTCCCGGAAGAAAAAGTTGAAAACGATCTTTCTCATGAGCTTGCAAAATAGCTTCTGCCCAACTGCCGGCATCATCATCAGGGTTCGGCGCATTTATCAAAGCATCCCATAATCCGGGATAAAATGCGCCGGATTCCTTATGATCTTCGACCACGCCCGTCAGTCTTACGGTAAATCGACTATTGCTTTTAAGGCTTAAAGCGAGTCCGACTGCTGCAGAAGGCGTATCGGAATTCATCAAACCTGAAAGAGCGATATGAAATTTTTTCATTTTTTCCACGATATTGTCCCGCTGGAAGCAAGTCCGGCGAATTCTGAAAATTCAGCGGCGGCGATATTGATGTTTCTGAAGAACAGGGCTCCAGGGCGATACTCACTTTCCGGCAAATCCATCCCCAGAGCGCGACAAACGGTCATATAGGGGAAATTAATTCCTGCTTTCACACATAGGGCGACCCAGGCCGGAAATCTTGCGTTCATCTCCAGCAGGTAATAAGTTCCCGTTGAGGCTTCACGCATTAACTCAAGTTCACATGGTCCCACCCATTGCAGTTTTCTCAATGTTCGTTCGGCATATTCCCTTAGTTCTCCGGAATCAAGCGCTAACCCTGAAAAAGCTTTTCCCCGTCCGGTTATGCCGAATTTCCTCATGGGTAAAACAGCAAGCGGTTTATGATCCCTGTCCGCTATCGCCATTATGTCATATTCGTCTCCGACGATGCGCCGCTGAACTATTACGGGATAACCCCAGTCATTCAATATACGCCGGTAAAAATATTTTGCTTCAGCAAGATTTTCAGCCTTTTCCGCATCAATTATCGAACCTTTTATATACAAAGGAAAACTGAATCTCTGTTCAATGCTGTCCAGTTGTTCCTCGTAATTTAATATCTCCGTCAACGGCGTCGGGATGTTTTCTCTCCTGCAAGTGTGAAGCAGACTCGTCTTAGCCCTGCTTTTCACTGCACGCTCCGAAGGAATTAAAGTACGTATGCCCAACTCATCCAATTCGTTCCGGATTCTCGCGTAAAGCGCTATCTCTGAATCCAGCGCCGGAATAAGAACGTCAATAGGATTCTCCTTCTGCAACTTCATATAACCGCTAAGCATGACTGTCTCCGAATCGCTAGGATAGGGAATCAGAACGACGGAATCAATCGCTTCCCGGCAGTATATGCCGGTCGTCGTAGGTTCATACGTCAACGCTCTTACATGGATATCCGCCCCCTTTACCGCCTTTAAACAGGAGGCTACCGCCAGACCGGGATAAGGATTCTCCAGAGAATCCATTCCTGTTATTCCTACAGTTATCCTTCTCATTCCGTCTCAACCAGTCCCTTTCTTTCAAGCTCCAGAAAAAAATTTTTGACTTCTTCACGAACGTCGCACCCTTCAGTTTCGTACGTTTCATGAAGTTTTAAAACCGCTGCGTTCATTGCCGGATTCCGCTCAATCGCCTTCAGTAAAAAAACGCCTACTTCGTTGATCCGGTAGGCCCTCCCTCTCCTTCCGTCAAAAAGTACCCCCACATTTTGATCTAAACTGCAACGAACATCCGGCGACAACCTGATTTTTTCCATGCGGCAACCTCTTTTTGATCTTATATGTTGAGCAGAAGTTTTTCCTCTTTTCTGAAAACAGTCACTGACTTTTCGAATTTTTATCCCGGGAGAGTTTCTTATCAAGTTCGCCAAGCCCCTCCTTCGCCTCCTGATATTCGGGCGCCAGACTTAGCGCCTGTTCGAAGGCCCTTCTCGCCTGTTCGAGATATGAAAGCTTTAAAGCGGCCCAGCCCAGTCCGTTCCACGCCTCGTAAAGGTCGGCCTTCGCCTGAGTAATTTCTTCAAATATTTTATGAGCTTCCAGATAATTACCCTGTTCGTAGAGAATATCCGCATATTGGATGCGATAATCAGGTTCATCGGGAAAATCTTTCATGAGGGACTGGTAAAGCTTGGCCGCCTGACTGTATTTATTCCGTTTCAATATTGTCTGTGCCAACCCGTCGCGGGCAAACGGATTCTCCGGGGATAACTCAATAACCTTTTTAAAAGCTTCTTCCGCTCGATCAAGTTCCTTGACCCTCAAATAAGACCACCCCAGGCCGCTGTAGACCTTCCACTGTTCTTCTTCGTCCAGATGTTTCCAGTCATTTTCTATGCTCTTTTTAAACTGACCGATCGCTTCCTCGTAACGTTCTTCGTAAAAACTGCTCCACCCGCTGCTGTAATTCTGCTTGTAATGCTGCAATACCGCATTCTTCCCATTAATTGCGTCCTGATAATTAGGATTTATGCTTAACGCTTTCGTAAAGCTCTCCAAAGAGGCTTCATACTCCTCTTTTTTCAGTTTGCACCATCCCAGTCCCGAAAGCAGGTCTATCCATTTCGGATGCGCTTCAAGACCTTTCTCGAACTGCTCCTCGGCTTCCTCATATTTTTCCTGGTAGTAGTAAGACCAGGCCAGGGTTGAACGGGCATTCGTTTTTATGGTGAATGAACTTACCGATCCGGATAGCGTTACGTTCTGCTCGACTTCTATCGGATCGGAAATGACCGATAAATAATATTTCAGAGTATCGATCGCTTTGTCGTACTGTTCGAGCTGGAAATATGCATATCCCAGTCCTAGAAATAATCCTGAATCTTCCGGCATCTTCTGCAGACCATACATGAAAGTGTCCAATGCGGACTTGTAATTTTCATACCGGTAATAACTCCAGGCAAAATCGCTGTACAAATCCCACCAATCCTCACGTCCGTTTATAACCTGAAATAAGAAAGAAACTGACTGATGCTGAGGATTCAGTTCAATGGCTTTCCTGAATTCCTTTTTCGCTTCCGTAAATTCCGACTGCCGGTAACTGCTCCAACCGATGCCGTAATGAGCGTCCGCCAGGTAGGGATTCAATTCTGCTGCTTTCATAAATTCTTTTTCAGCCTGTTCATATTCATTTTTATAATAATAATTCCATCCGATAAAAGATCGTACATCCGCCCATTCGGGTTCCTTTTCAGCCGTTCTGTTCAATATTTTCAGAGACTCATCATATTTTTGATGAAAAAACAAAGACAAGCCCTTGCCTTTCAAAGCATATGCGTTGTTCGGCGAAACAGCCAGAATCTTCTCAAATGATTCGATGGCTTTCTGATAATTCTGCAGATAATAATAAGACCAACCCAATCCGCTGTGTACCTGCCATGAATCGTCAGGAGGCAATCGGCCCGAATCGTCCTCCAATATCTCCTTAAACGCCTTGTACGCCTTATGATATTCTCCGTTGTAAAAATGATTCCAGGCTGAGTTAAAGGGAAGGTATCTCCATTTTTTCACAGCGGTTATCCCCTCCATGGCGCTTTGATCCTGCGGATTCAATTTAAGCGCCTTTTCAAAAGCATGCTGTGCATCGATGTATTCCCCAAGCCAGTAGTAACTCCAACCCAATCCAGTGAGAGGTTCCGCTATGAAAGGATTCTTCTGTGCAGCCTTCTTGAATTCGACTACGGCTTTGGAATATTCTCTCTGCTGGAAAAACTTCCACCCCTCTTCCAACTCCGCAGCAGTTATTCTTAAAGCGGGTATGGCCGATAATCCCAGCACGACGGCTTTAAAAAGCGACCTTTTTAATTGCTTCAATCTCTTTTTCATTCGTTTCCCTCTTCACATGTGAGATGAGGAGAATATTCTCCCAGTCAGCATTTTTAATATCCCATCCAAGCTCATGGTGTCAAAAATAATTCGCCTGGCTCATCACACATTGTCTCATTTCTTGCATTCGTCTTTCAGTATTGAGAAACCATCGCCGTCAGCTCATCACGATTTTTATGGTTGACAATTCTTCGGGAAAAATGAAAATTATGATTACTATGAGTGATGAAACCAAAGAAAACAAAAAAATGGAAGCAGGAAAAAAAGACAACAAAAAAAGCAGAAAATTCAGGATCGCAATGATCATAGCGTTTTGCGCCGTTCTTTCCTTGGGATTCGCTTTTTATCTTGAGCTGGCCAAACGGGACCCGAGCAACTGGCCGAAAGATGTTTTTTTCAAAAATACCGAAGACTTGTTGGGCAAAAAGAAAACCGCAAAAGTGCACGATATTGTTGAAACAGGCTTTGAAAGATTTCCGGGGCGCAACGAATACATGGCGCGACTCTATTTTCTGGACGGTAGAGCTTACAGATTGGACGGTGAGCTGGAAAAGGCCCTGGAGCAATATGAAAAAGGATTGGCGGTAGAGGACGTGTTGGACCATATCAAAATTCCACTTCAGCAGGGAATTGTTGAAGTATTGCGACTCAAAAGAGAGTATGAGGATGCATTCGAGAGATTGAAAACATACTTTGAAGAAATCAAAGATAATAATAACAAGCTGTGGGTATTTCACACCGCATCGAATCTCATCAGGGAAACACGACGTTTTGAGCACATGGAATATTTTATTTCAAAGGGCAAGGAATATTTTGAAAACGATCCTGCGAAGTTGAAGGAAGTCAGAAGAATCGAAATGGACCTGGAGGTTTTATCAGGTCAGACTGAGCGGTTGCCTGATGATTTCGACGAAGATACTGCAGAAGCGCCGGCACATTCGGAAAAGGCTGAAGTTATCCTTAATCTTTTGCAATCGCTGGTGGAGAAGGATAATTTCAATGCCACCCGCGAAGCCGCGGATAAACTCAAAAACCTGAAGGATTTGAATCCTGAGGAGCGTGGAAATTATTATATCCGGGCTGCTGACATATTCAAGGCTGCCGGTTTGCGCGAGGAAGCCGTCGACATGTATCGTCATATGATAGACGAAGAAAACGTTTCCCGGCATTTCATCGCCAGAGCTTACCTGGAGTATGCAAATCAAGCTCGCGAGAGAAATGATTTTTCTACGGCTTTGGAATACTTCAAAAAAGCTGAGGATAAATTCAGCGATTTTCCTCAGTTTTCAGAGGAAGCGATGGGTCAGCGGGCCGTAACCCATCGTATTATGAATCAGCTTGACCAGGCTCTGGAAATTCTTGAAAAGCTGATCGACGAAACGTCCGAATCCCGGCGGATCGTCTGGGCGCAAACCATAATGTCGGAAATATATCGACAGAAAGGCGAGACCGGCAAGGCTAAATCCATACTTGAAAAAATCATTCGGTCTTCCGGCGATAAAATAGACGTGAAAAACAGCGCCCGTTCCGGACTGGCCAATATCTACAAGGCGGAAAAACAGTATGATAAGGCTTTGGAGCTGTTCGACGCTATATACGAAGAAGCGACGGATCGCTACAGAAAAGCCTGGGCTTTGGAATTGAAAGCCGTTCTCTTTAAGGAACGCGGTAAATTTGAGGACGCTGAAAAAGTGTATTCTCAAATCATCGAAGAATTCTCCGATCTATCCTCAATTCACACCAGAATTCAATTGGATCGCATTTATATGCTCCGAATGATGGGGAAAAACCAGGAAGCCGTAAAAGAATATCAAAAACTCAAGGAAACGACCCAAAGACCCGATGAAGGCACGATGGTCTATGAAGCGCTGGCGAACACCTATCAGGGTCAGGGCAATTTTGAAAAAGCGCTTGAAGTTTTCACTGAAATCGAAGAGCAATGGCCCGGCAACAGGAAAGCGCGCCTGACTTCTTACCGCGGCCGAGCACTGGCTCTTAAAGGTATGAACCGCAATGAAGAAGCAGCACAGGAATTTGAAAAGCTGTTGAAACTTCAGCCTGACCCTTATATTAAAAGACTGGCTTTGATGAATCTGGCTGAACTTTATTGCGGACTACAGAAGCAGGAAAAAGCGAAAGAATTCTATGACCGGTTAAAACAGGAAGCGCCTAATTCCGCCGAAGTCGGAAGGGTTCGGAACGCCTGCGGCTTTCAGGAGTAACGCCTGCCCGCAAAATCCTCTTGAACGGCATATCCATTGACTGGCAGACAGACGCTGCGGTTTCTGTGCCCACTGATGATTTTCGGCATTAGGATAACAGCAACAGATCATTGTTTTTAAAGCAAAAAACGTTAAATCGATTATGAAGCGCCGCTTGTCTTGCAGAAACGTTTAAGGATGCTTCTCATGCTTAAATAGGAGTCAATATTATAATTCGCGGAGGTGGGTTTCCATCCTACCTTCAGCGAATAAGCGAATTCCGGCAGCGAGTTGAAAAGTTCTTCATCTGTCCACTCGTCTCCTGCTGCCAGAATAAAATCCCAATTTTCGCTGACGAGCCAGGAAGCTGCAGCCGCTCCCTTGTTGATGCTCGGATTCTTAATTTCCAGTCGCTTGCTGCCTTCCAATATTCCTAAATCCTGATGTGCTGTAAGCGCCAGGAGCGCTTCTTTCAGTTCGGCCGTTCTAACTGAGGCGAGTTTCGGATCAGCCTTCTGATATTGAAAAACCAGCGAGAATTCCTTTTCCTCAACGGTGGAACCGGGAGTGCGGTCAGCGTGCAATTGCACTATATTCCTCAATTCTCTTTTCCAGTTTTTATCCAGGTTTTTTAGAATTTTCCAATCATTACCTTTCTTTTTTATCCAGGCGCCGTTTTCAGCGATAAACGAGAGGTCAAAACCGGAAAACCAGTCTTCCAGCGTGGACCTTTGTCTTCCGCTGATTAAAATAATTTCGTTTTTCTCATCTTGCGTAAGCATCTGTAGAATATCAGTCAATTCTTTGTCCGGTCGCGCTTGTTTCAGAGTCCTGTTCGAGGGTATCAGGGTACCTTCGTAATCAAGCATCAGCAAACGTCTCTTCGATTCAGTATAATGCGTCACAAATTCCTCTTTCACTTCACGGGACAATTTTTTCCGATAACGTTGCTGTTGTCTCTCCTTGACGTTAGATAGCCCCAGCATAAACTCATTAGCCCAACGCCCCACGTCATATCGCTCCAGTCGCTCCCGCATAGCCCCCATCTGTTTTTTCTGGACTTTAATACTACTTTCTAAGGCCCTCTTGATCGCGTTCGCAGTTTCATTCAAATTATTCGGATTCACGATATACGCTTCACCGAGTTCTTTGGCGGCTCCGGTCATTTCGCTCAATATCAGACTTCCGCTGCCGTCGGTTTTTGCAGCGACATACTCTTTCGCAATCAGATTCATACCGTCGCGAATCGGAGTGACGAGCGCAACATCGCTGATGTTGTAGAATGCCGACAAAATGTGGAAGGGAAATGACCTGTAGAAATAACGCACGGGAATCCAGTTGACCATCCCATGTTTCCCGTTAATGTATCCTATCAGCTCATCCAATTGCCTCTTTAACTCCCTGTAAGCCCCCACATTTGTCCTGGAAGGCACCGCAATCGCTAATAAACTCACCTTGCCCCTGAACTGAGGATTATTGTCCAGGAAATAATCAAACGCATGTAATCGATGCAATATTCCCTTAGTGTAATCCAAGCGATCAACCGATAAAATGATCTTCTGGTCCGGCATATCACGCAAAAGCCTTTTTATCTCTCTTTTAACCTCAGGCGATTGAGGCGCATTGGAAAATTTGGCGAAATCTATGCCCATGGGATATGCATCCGCCTTTACGATCCGATCCTCCACTGAAATATAACCTAATGAATGTTCATATCCGCATATGTTCCTCACGCTCTCCAGAAAATGCTGCACATAATCGTAAGTGTGGAATCCGATAAGATCAGCGCCCAGCATCCCCTGCAACAACTCCTTCCGCCACGGCAGCAATCGAAATATCTCGTAAGAAGGAAAAGGTATATGAAGAAAAAAACCCAGGGGCGCGTTGGGAAAATTCTTTCTGACTAATTCGGGCAGAAGGAACAAGTGGTAATCATGAATCCAGATCGTATCCTCATCGCCGGCTCTCTCTGATAAAATATCACTGAATACTTTGTTCACCGATTTGTAATGACCCCATTGACTGTCGTCATATTGAGCATAGTCTGAAAAATAATGAAATAAGGGCCAGAGAGTCTTATTGCTGAAACCGTAATAATATTGCTGTATTTGCCGACGGGACAGAAATACTGAATGACAGTTGTAATCCTTTTCCAACGTATCGCTCACGACGCATCTTTCATCCTTCTTTAAATTGTCCGTCGGCATCCCGCACCAGCCTATCCAGACACTGGTAAACTTGTCGTGAAACGATTTTAACCCTGTCGCCAATCCGCCTTCACTGAATTTATAATTGAGTTTCGACTTCCGTTTCGATACGGTGACCGGCAAACGGTTGGAAACTAATAAAAGTCTTTTCATCTCTCCTTCTTTCTGTTTTACTTTTTCCATCTTCGATTTCTTCAATTTCGAGTCATCCTCGCTTTTAATGAGCTGATGAGGAAATCTCACCAAGTGTATCAATTTAAGCGTATCAGAACATTGACGATTTTTCAAAAAGCCTGACGCTCGTCATCGTCTGTCCGCCGGCGGATATTCCATTGAAAATGATTTGCGGACAGGCGATGAGGAGTTATCATCAACCGGCTTAGCCGACCTTATCCCTCAGGGACATACTTGATTATTTTGCCTTCAAAACTCAGGAAGAACACTTGTCCTGATGCATCGATCTCCAGGTCGCGCCCCAGCGGAAGGTCGGGCGGTTCGAACAATCCCTTGCGGTCAGTTTTTCCTTTTTCCAGCAGAAGCTTGTTATCCAGCGAGAAAGTCCTTATCCAATGCGTTCTGAGGGCGCTGAAGTACAAACGTCCCTGCTTGTCGATACGCAACATGGGATTATCTTCCCGTTCAATATTTTCCATGCCGCCGACAACATTACCGTTCATGTCGAATATATGTATTCTTTCCCAGGACCCGTCATGAAAATAAACCCTGTTTCGAGCCGGATCAACAGCCATAGCCATCGGGTCCATCCCTTTCATCTTTTCATGAACATTAGGAAACAGCGGCCTGAATCCCTCGTCGGTCCATTTAAACGGAGCGTAACTTAATAACGCGTAAAGTTCACCCTCGAAAGTCGAATAAAAATAATGCAGATGGCCGGGAAGCTGCCTTACCGTCTTTTTTAGTTTTCCCGACTCATCGTATATCCTCAAAACCTGTTCATGCGCCGGCACGGTAAAAACCTCTCCCTGCCTCGTCACTTTGAACAAAAACGGATAGTTACGCTCCCACGTTATCGGCTGTGGCGTCGTCCAGGAACCAATTTCCGGTTTTAACGGATGCCAGGCTCTCTCGAATTTAAAATCAGCGTCGTATTTCGCGATTGTAACTCGTTCGCTGTCGGAAACATAAATCGAACCGTCCGGACCGATCTCCAGAAATGTCGGCTTTATCGGCTCGTCAGTAAACGGCGACGGCAATTCAGGCGTCTCCTCCAGTCGAAAAGACAGGTCCGTCAATTCAATGGGTACGGCTTTAAATGGGTCGTCTCTCGGAGCAAAAGGAGTGAAAAACACGGCAGGCATTTTCATCCTGACGCCTACGAAAGGGAATTCAATTTGTAACGTATTGCAATTCTTTATTACTTCTGCACGAACCTGAATCGAATGGAATCCTTTCATCAAAAACCTCGCACGGCTCTCCTGCATCCGGGGATCGGACTTATTCAAAATCTCATTATCGTCAATATATAAAGCGCACGGGGTATCTCCTTTTGTCGTAAACCGGTATACGTTCGATTCGGGAGCAAACCAACTGCCTGTCCATAACACAGTGTAAGGTTTGGTCAACTGTATTTCGGACCATTGAGCCGTCGGCTTGATCCGCTTGGATTCCAATAGCGGCCGATTAAACGCAGGTTCTCCCCTGAATATCGTTTCCTTCAAACCCTGGGCAGCTTCTATGTCGTCATGGGGAATAAAAACCGTATAAAACATAGGCTGATCTTCCTTATTATAATGGGTAATCAAACGGCTTGAAGGATGATACTCGGAAAAAAGCGGTAGATATCGTTCAAATTCAGGTTTCTCTCTTATGGAATATAAAACGTTCTTTTCCGTTTCATAATGAATGGGAATGTTGTCCTGAGGATTGATCGTCTGGAGTTTGTATTGATTGTCGTCGATTTTATTGGAGTGCTTATAGTAGTAGAGCAATTCCTGGTATTCTCCCAGATGCGTCATAAAAACCGTGAAATAACGACCGTTGGCCCTCACGAATTCTTGCCTCTGGTATTCCGGGCAGTCAGGATGTTCGAAAACGTTGTAGGTGCGAGTAAAAAACCTGTGAATGCCGAATCCGGATACGGTTAAAAGCGCAATAGTTACGAACAGCGCTTGCATCGCTTTTCCGGTTTTGACGGGACGGTAAAAAATCATAGTCGCCAAACTCATCAGCGCGTTGCCGGCGAAAATGTAGAGCAACGGTTGAGTGACTCCCAGGCGCCTTGGAACCGGGTCCGATATAATGACCGGCAGAAACGATATGAGGAACCACAAGAGCAGGAACAGGTGCACTTTTTTTCTTTTTGAGAAAAAGGAATTGAAGATGCTCATGCCGAGTCCGAACAGATATAGAACAGCCGTGAAAGGCAGCAACAGCGGCCCGTCGTCCCAGTAAGCCATATCGCCCCTGAATCGATAATTGAAAAAACCCACTAGTTGACTTAAATACTCGCCCAGATCGCTCTTGTGACGATACATCTTGAAACTGTGTTCCTGGGCCGACACGAAATGATAAATAAAAGCATTGATGTCCCACATCAGAGGAGTCATAACCACGATTGTGAATACGATCCAGTAAAGGATCATCTTATACCAGTTGAAACGCAGGAATTTTTTCTGACCGACGCTCCATAGGAACATCCCGCCTAACATAATGACGGGAACAACCCTGTAAGACGGAAAAGTATACATGCCCAGACCGCCGAAAAAACCCGCCAGTATCCAGCTTCCCGCCGTCTCCTTCTGAACGGCCCGAACGAACAGCCAGACTGCCAGAACCGTAAAAAGCGGCACGAAATTGAATCGCTCCGATATCCTGTTCATGGCCAGCAGCCACGGACTTATTCCAAACAGAAACATCCCCGCCAGCGCCTTTCGTGAATTGAACAATCTCTGCATCAGAAAAAACAGGAAAAAAATCGCTAGTATCCCGCTCATTATGGATACGAACTTCAACGCCATCGGATTCTGGCCGAACAGCAGAATGGTCAAAACTTCACAATATATATACAGGGTTTCTCGCTCGCCCCAGTGACGGATAAAAGGCTTGTAAGGCGTTATACCGGTCAGAAAATCCATCGCCCATTGACCCTTGAATGCCTCATCAATCGTGCTGTCACGACTGAAACAATACCGTTGCTCGAAATCGTCGATCCGATAAAACCGAAGTAGGGACGTCAATACGCTTATCAGTATGAATAATGTAAATACTTTCTTCTTATCCAAAAGTGAAACCCGTCTGCGCACAGGCGTATCATCTTTGGGACGAACCAGGATTAAATAGAGCGCCGGACCGCCGAGCAACAACGCTAAACCAGGCGCCCTATGCTTCCTCAGGATAAATTGACCGATCAAACTCGCTGCAAGAAACTGCAGACTAAAAAATGAGCGCACAGGTCGTTTGCTCGTGAAAATTACCAGCGCAGAACAGAAAAAATCAGCGATCAAAAGCCAGAATGCCGTCGTGCCCAGATACCGATGAAAAGTTACCAGTACCTGATGAAGCTGCGAAATCCTGTAATTAAAAAAATGATCGGCAAAAGCCGCTGCCGCAAAACTCAGAAAAATCAAGCCCAACAAAAACCGAACGGCCATCTTTAAGATTTTGAATTTCATGGATTATTCCTTACTTCACTTCGGATGAAATCGGAGCGAGCAGGTTCCGTCGTTCCTGCAATGCCCGTTAAACAAAAAATACTGATTTTTAAAGAAAGATCAAGAACAAGATGAATGGAATCGATGATATGCTTTTATTAAGAACGGAAAAGCCGCATTCCGGGCTGATGAATATGTGAAAACTATGAAGAATCAGCCTTTTCTGAACCTGAAACTTCTGTTTTCCTTGAATGTTATTGAAGTCCGGAGCACATTACAACAGAAGCGTATTTGGGGGCGATAATTCAATCATTTACGTCGTATTTTTCCTAATCCTCCTCTCCGGCAACAACCAGACGGCCAGCCCGCCTGCCGCCAGGTACGTTAAAGCGCAGGCAATGAAAACGTATCGCATCCCGAACGCATAAGAAACTGCCGAGCCGATCAACGGAGCTAAAGCTCGCGCCGCAGCATTGACTGAATTATCTATGCCGAAAACAGCGCCTTCTTCGCCGATTTGCGTGTATCCGGCGAGGAGAGCGCTCACGGCCGGCAATATTCCCCCCATGCAGATTCCTGCCATAGCCTGGAGAACGATCAACTGATAGGGATATTGAATGAAATATTGGGGAACATAAAGAACGGCTGCGGTTAAAACGCAAAAGACGACTATTTTTCTATGCCCGATTCGATCGCCCAATCTGCCGAGAAAAAATGCGCTCAAAGTGGTGAACCCGGACATTATGCCGAACATGATGCCTGTATATGAGCCGGCGTGACTCGAATCCTCCAGCAGGGAAACGATGAACAGCGGGGCAATCGGCATGATCATCATACGACCCAACTGGCTGGAAAATCGCATGGCATAAGCCGTCTTGACTCCTTTCTCATTTATTATATTCTTCCATTCGTCTATAAAACGGATATTCTTCATTTCTTTCCCGTTACGGTTCGAATCGAATTGTTCTTTCACTCCGAACAAAACCAGCAAACCTGCGATAACCAGCATAACCCCCGTAACATAAAAAGCAGCGCTGTATCCATAAGCGTCAGCTATCGGCCCGCCGATAAGAGGTCCCAAAGCCAATCCGCTGCCTAACCCCACCTGCAGAACCCCCATGGCGAATCCTGTCCTGTCCCTCGGCGTAACCGATGCCGCAAGAGCCCCGGCAGCGGAAATCGTCCCTGTGATCAATCCCTGCGCCGCGCGCAGGAGAACCAGTTCTTCTGATGACCTCACGAAAGCCATTAAAAAAAGTATCACGCCCCCTCCGAACATGGCCCGTTCAACCATGATTTTCCGTCCGTAGCGGTCAGCCAGAGCGCCCCATACCGGTGAAGCGACCATCATGGTCATGGCCTGCGCTGAAAAAACCAATCCGGCCATTATTTCCAGATTTATGCCCCACTTGCTGCCGAGTGAATTCACATACAAGGGCAGAAAAGGATATATGCTGGAAAAACCAACGGCAGTGACCAACTCAGCAAGAAACAGAAAAACGATGGTCCTTTTCCAATGAGTCCCCGAATTATTCTTAACCGAATTCAAATTATTTTCATTTCCTGCAGTCATCTATCCCCAACAAATTTTAACTTTTTTTCTCATCATTCAGGCCGCACATTCTCAATCATACCGACCAACGGGCATCCGTTATACAGCAATATCATAAAAAAATCATCCTTATACCGTTTTAATCACGATATCGTCAAAGTAATTAGTTTTTGTCCATAAACGGCGAATTTTTCCCAATACTGC
>CAZUFC010000112.1:0-25671 GCA_964619725.1 uncultured bacterium
AGCTCATGTTTGAATTTCGATTAATCAACGCTCTTCTACCGGATATAGGGGGGGCAAAAACTTCACAATTATTATGCCGAGTTGAACTTCAAGAAAATCACACTTTTTCAATAGGTTGTGACATTCTTGTCAGGAGTTCAGAATTTATGAATTTTGTCTGAAATAAAATCGGAAAAGAACGTCAAAATACATTGGAGCAGGTCATACTTAACACAGCGGTGACACGACGACACGAAAAAAAAAAATAAAGGGAATGAAATTTAACTACGAGAGGAGTTTTTGATATAAAGAAAAAAGAGGGAAGAAATAAGTCTGATTTTCGATTTCAAGTAAATAAGGAAAGGGCTTAATATGAAAAGATATTTCGTAAGGAATGCAGAAAACTCGAATAGTGATAAAGATTCGATTCTGCTCACTTTGATTCCTGGAAAACAAGGGACATGTAGACAAGTCGGTAGAGGAGACAGCGTAACTTCCAGTCTGAATGGATTTAATCCAGAAATGGTTTTAATGCCGATAACGCGCTTTCTTCGTCTATTATTCTTTTTAGTTTTCGGATTCTCTTTATTCTTGATATTGAATGAAAAAGCAGCTCATAGTGAAACTGCGATCCGGGACGAAGTGTACGTCGGACAGGGAAGTTATACGACCGAGTTGCCTTCAGGGTGTGAAATTCCCTCTGATTATGCAGGCGATCCGGTGGGTCCATTAATTACAGAAAACATTACAGGTGCGGTTCCGACAAATGATTGGCATTCCTCTTTGGTTTGGGAATACTACCCCGGATACGCTCATTCTCTGAATATGTATTCGCATCCTCTGGCGTTAAAAGCTTTTTCTTCTGGAGTTGGTCTGAGTTATCCCGCAGAACCGGCATTATTCATTCCACCTCCGCCTCCCCACATCGGTGAATACCACTATTGTTACGACGAAGATTTAAGGCTCGGCGTAAGCGGATTGAATTCACCGGATACAAGACTTGATGATTATTCGGATTGGGTAATAACGGCGCAGTGGGATGACGGCACAAGAAGCCTGAAAGTTACCATGGGGCATGGAATCCCATTCGTTTATGCAGAAATATCGGGAGGCGATGCTCTGATCGCGTCGTCCTCTCCATTTGAAATTTGGCATAATGATGAAGGCACGATCGGCATGACAGTTAATGGACATCATTATGGGATATTTGCCCCTTATGGATCAGTCTGGGCTGTATCGAATACTCTGCAATCTTCTTTGAACGATCAAGATTTCTTTTCAATTGCTATCCTGCCCGACGACGATTTGAACACTTTGCTTTATTATCGGAAGAACGCCTACGCATTCATTCGCGAAACTGAAGTATCATGGACATATGATGAACAAAGCGCCGTTCTGACTACTTTTTTTAATATTTCAACCGAACTTAAAGAAACAGGGCACGGAAACGTAAACCACGCTTTAATCGCACTCTATCCCCATCAATGGCTTCATTCGAACGAAATTTTGACGGACTATGAATATGTATCGTCACGCGGGGTTATGAAGGTCTTCGAGGGTAATTCGTTCAGCACGAATTTGGTTTTCAACGGCATCTTACCGAACTTACCCGATATGGGAGGATATGATCCAGATATATTGTACGACTACGTTAACGAAGTTTATACCGCTTCAGGAAATTTGGATTTCCCGGATACCTATTGGGTCGGTAAGGCGATGAATCGTCTCGCCATGTTGGTTCCGATCTCAGAACATGTCGATCACATTGCTGCAAGAGACTCCTTTTTGGATCAATTAAAGGTTAAATTGGAAGAGTGGTTTACGGCAGGCGGGGACAGCGGTTTTTACTATGATGAAACCTGGGGCACCCTGATCGGTTGTCCGGCAAGCTTTAACTCAGGAAAAGAGCTTAATGATCATCATTTTCACTACGGTTATTTCCTGCGTGCGGCGGCAACAATCGCCAGATATGATCCGGAGTGGGCCCAGCAGGAGAATTGGGGAGGTATGGTGAATCTGTTGATCAAGGATACGGCGAACTGGGAAAAAACTGATACTCAATTTCCATTCCTTCGTTATTTCGATCCCTATGCTGGACATAGTTGGGCTAACGGACCGGCATGCTTTTCCGCCGGCAATAACCAGGAATCCTCCTCTGAAAGTCTTAATCACGCTGCTGCGATATTTTTATGGGGGGCTCTCACAGAAAATGTAACAGTGCGAGACTTGGGTATTTTTCTTTATGCCACTGAAGTCAGCGCAGTCGAACAATATTATTTCAACATTGATGGAAATGTTTTTCCGGAAAATTTTGATTTCACGACTATCGGAATACTATGGGCCGATGGCGGTGCTTATGCCACATGGTGGACGAGTAATCCGGAAGAAATACACGGCATCAATTTTTTGCCTGTTACCGGAGGCTCCCTGTACCTCGGCAAAAATCCAGATTATATTCTAACGAATTATCAGGAAATGATCGATCATAACGGCGGTCCTGAAACAGAATGGGTGGACATTATTTGGAGTTTTCTGGCGCTGAATGATGCCGGCGAAGCGTTGATTAAATTTGAAGAAAATTCTGATTATTTGCCTGAAACAGGAGAAAGCAAGGCCCATACCTATCACTGGCTCAACAATTTGAATGATCTGGGTCGGCTAAAAACGGGCATCGCTTGCGATAGCCCCGCATATGCTGTTTACGAAAAAGAAGGAGAACTCGCTTATGCCGCTTTTAATCCAGGACCTGATGATCTAATAATTAACTTTTCGGACGGTGCACGTCTTTTTGTCCCTTCAAAAGAACTGGTCGTCGGCGACGGAACAGAGCCCATGCCTTCCCCCACTCCGACAATAACAATACCGGCGGACAATTCAATTTTTGCTGTTTCGATTATAATGACGTTATCGTTGATCCTGAAATTCAGGAATGGAAAACAACGATGAACGCAATTTCCTTAAAAAATTCTGAATGCCGCTCAGACTGCATCGGCGCCCATTCTGATTCTGCACGAATGATAACAGCGAAATTTTATTTGACGTGCCGTCAAATTCTTTTTATATTTATCTTTGAGAGAATAGAATTAAAAATCTGCAGAATTTCGGTAATATGATTTTTTCTTTTGAAAGGAGAACATCATGAAAAAATTTTTCGTATTGTCTTTTCTGACGATCTTCCTGAGTTCTTTAGGTTTCAATTATTCGGTTCACTCACGATCCAACGATATTAACGAAAAGATAGTTTTTCAATCTAACCGCGCTGAAACAACGGATGGCGACTGTTTTCACGTCTATTCAGAAACAGGTTCCGAACCGAAATGCCATTTTGAAGTCAATTGCGATATAGGAGCTTATGGGGAATTGGAAGAAGGGGGTTTAGATGAAACTGACCTGGGATGCGTATGTGAAGGTAACTTGTGCATGCAAGCGAAGATTAATTTGCATCAGGAAGAGCATGCCGGCTGGTTTGTTCGAGCCGGTACTCTTGAGAATCATCAAACCCGGGATATGTCTGGCTTTGAAAACGGTTGTTTGATCTTTTGCTTGAAAAGTCCCGTTGACCTGGGCGTAGGAATTCGATCTTCTGATATACCGGAAGGGGAAGAAGAATCCAAAATAAAACTGTCCGAACTGGGGATATTGCCGGACGACAGATGTCGGGAAATAATCATTCCATTAGATGAATTCAAATCCCGGGATGATCGGTTGGATTTTTCGCAAATCGAAGTACTGTTCAATATTTATTCTGATCAGACCACCGGAGGGACAGGAGGACAAAATGTCATTTTTTACGTTGATAGTATTCAATGGTGTAGAGAATGTCCCGTTCCAACCGAGTCTGAGCTGGATTTTGAGCTTAATTTAAATCCTAAGCTGTATTGGCGTGACGATCATTTCTCTCTCAATGTAATAATTCATAATGCAGGACAGGATATTCAAGCCGATATGCACGCTGCGCTGATTTTACCATCCGGTGAAATTCTGTTTTTACCGGATTTTACTGAGATTCCGACTCCAATGAGAAGATTTTATTATGGGGGGCAAACTTACAAAGAGAATTTACTTAATTTTGAGTGGGACTCGGATATGATTTTAGAGGGATTACAATTTGCAGGAGGGTTAACGTTTTTAGGAACATACTCGGTAATTGACTTCGATTCGGCGGTTTGGAGCTGCGGAAAATGTGAAATACCTACGCCGACGCCGACTCCGACGCCGTCCTTCACGCCGAATTGTTACGGCGTTTATTCAGAAACGATAACAGGATGCATCCTGGATGACACCTGCATGATCGGCATCTATCCCACACCAGAACAAATCCAAAATAACGACGGTTACATTGAACTTGAAGAAGTTGACGATACTTACTGCGAACCGGATTACAGCATGAAAGCGACGATCAATGTTCCGATGCCGGACAGCTTTGCCGGCTGGTTCGTCAGGGCGGGGACATTTGAAGAGCCCGATACTATCGACATGAGCGATTATGCTGACGGCAGTCTTTGGCTATGCGCCAGGTCCTCCTTTGAATTAGGCATAGGCATAAGATCTGCCGATATTGCTGCGAGCGATGAGGAATCATGGGTATTGCTGTCTGATTATATTCCCCTTGACGATGAATGGCATGAATTCTGTGTACCTATTCCAACCTTCACAAATCTGGAAGATGAACTTGATTTGAGTCAGATGGAAGTGCTGTTTAACGTGTTTTCGAATTCAGATACAGGCGGAACGGAAGGAGAAGAAATTTTCTGGATCGATAACGTACGGTGGTGTATCGAACCATGCCCTTATACTCCCACTCCCACCCGCACTGAAACAAACACGGAGACTTATACTCCAACAATTACTACAACTCCGACACCAATGATTACCGCAACTTGTTACGGCGTTTATTCCGAAACGATATCAGGGTGCAATTTGGATTCCACCTGTGTGATCGGAATCTATCCTACACCGGAAGGTACACACAAAAATGACGGCTACATTGAGCTAGAAGAGGTTGACGATACTTACTGCGAACCGGATTACAGCATGAAAGCGACGATCAATGTTCCGATGCCGGACAGCTTTGCCGGCTGGTTCGTCAGGGCGGGGACATTTGAAGAGCCCGATACTAT
This sequence comes from uncultured bacterium, assembly GCA_964619725.1. Lineage (GTDB taxonomy): Bacteria > CSSED10-310 > CAZUFC01 > CAZUFC01 > CAZUFC01 > CAZUFC01. The sequence continues at coordinate 5,100 of CAZUFC010000112.1, forward strand.
CGACATGAGCGATTATGCTGACGGCAGTCTTTGGCTATGCGCCAGGTCCTCCTTTGAATTAGGCATAGGCATAAGATCTGCCGATATTGCTGCGAGCGATGAGGAATCATGGGTATTGCTGTCTGATTATATTCCCCTTGACGATGAATGGCATGAATTCTGTATTCCTGTTCCTACATTCACCGACTTGGAGAACGAACTTGACTTAAGCCTGATGGAAGTCTTGTTTAATGTGTTTTCTAATTATGATACGGGCGGAACTGAAAGTGAAGAAAATTTCTGGATCGACAATATTCGATGGTGCAGCAGTCCCTGCCCTACTGTAACGCCGACCCCTATTACAACGATTACGCCGTACCCCTCAATATCTCCTTTACCTTCTTCAACGCACACTCCCGTATTACAAGAATGTTACGGCGTATATTCCGAATCCGTACCGGGATGCATTTTCGAGACAACCTGCGATATTGGTTGTTATCAGGGACCAGGAAGCAGCATAGAACTTGAAGAAGTCGGAGGAGCGTATCCATACATGCAAGCTGCCATAAATGTGCCCATGCCGGACGGTTATGCCGGGTGGTTCGTCCGTTGCGGAACTTTCGAGGAACCTGATACGCTCGATATGAGCGCTTATGCAGATGGAAGCCTTCGATTTACAGCCAGGACTGATGTCGAATTAGGCATCGGTATCCGTTCAGCGAACATAGAACCGGGGGACGAAGAATCCAAGACGCTTCTTTCTGATTACATGCTCATTGATGGGCAATGGCATAGCGTATGCGTCCCTATTCCTTTATTCACGGAATTGGAAGAAGACATTGAACTGAATCAAATGGAAGCGCTTTTTAATGTTTTCTCCAACTATGATACCGGCGGTACAAGCCGTCCGGAAGTCTTCTACATTGACGAAGTTGAATGGCGTCAAATCCCTTGCGGCTTTGATTCAGTGTCCGACAGGTATTGCCCCCACAGAAATTCAAACTCCTTAATTTCTGAAAGAATGGCGAATGCTCCTCAGGACGACTCGCCGCTGAACATGATTACTCGGAAAACGAATCAAAAGAGCGAAAAAATGCTGTCTCGCCTGGAACATTTCAATCAGGATCAATATTCAGAAAATTCAATGCAATCGGAATACGAATCTCCCATTACTTTAGAAATATGCCTCAACCAACATCTCTTCTGGGAAAATGAAGAATTCCTCTTTGAAATTATGGCGCATAATGCTAATGACGATTTGGAAGTTGATTTGTATCTCTGGATCGAGATCGGGGACATCCTGCTCTTTTGGCCTGAATGGAATGAGGAAATTCATTGTGAAAACCGCTTTATTGAAGCTTGTGGAACGCTGTCAGAGGAAATAATAAGGATTGCCTGGCCCGGCGATGCAACGGGAAATTTGACTATCTGCGCTTGCATGTTCTATTCAGGAGCTTTTGAACAAGCGAGCAATGTCGCATGCGATACATTCCGATTTGAATGAGGCCGGGGAGGAAAAAAATCAGCGGTCGTGATGATCGAAACTGAATAGATGCTTTATTGAATTCTCTCTTTGAATATGATGTCAGTTAGAATGATAACTGAATATCCAATCAGCAATATTTCCGATCAAACGGTCGTTTTGGTCCAGAACAGCAGAATAAAAAAACAGATTATACAGTGATTCTTCAGTTTCGGGCCATTGGAATGGATTTATTATCTGCACTATTCCGTAACCGTTTTCGATGACTGCGATTTCTTCAAAATCAATAGCTGTTTCCCATCCGGGCCAGAAAAAGAATTCGCCGTAAACTTCCAAAATCACGTATAAATAAACGTCGTTTAAACTTTCGCAACCATTGCAGAACAATGCGCTCAAATAACACTCGCTTCCCGGCGTAAAGGGACTCATCGGCATTTCTAATCCGGTAAGATAAATATCAGTTCCCGGTCTCATATTGCAATAAGCCTGTTCGACGGCGTAATATTGCAGTTTTTTATTACGATCTTTACTCATTATTCCCCATCCTTCTTCAGGAGCGCCGGGGTCCATTTTGTTCAACCAGGCGAAGGCGCATCCGCCTATAGTTAAACCTTTTGCCGCGCTGATGCCTTCCGTCCACCGGATAGCGTAATCCTGAGCCCGTTCGCAATCGTCATATTGCGACCATTCAGTCGCCCACCATCCGTCGCAACCGTATTCAGTGAACAACAAAGGTCTGTCGTAATCCCATCCAGGATAATCGGCAATAACCTGTTCCGCTCCTTCATATGAATTGCAGCAATAAATATCCAGGGAAGGGGCATGTTGAATTATTGATTCGACCGGATTAAGTCCTGCAGCCGCATAACCTGCCGGATGGTTAGGATCAACCGCGTGTATGTTCATGCATTGCTCATTCAAAAATTCTGCGAAAGCGGTTTTATTTTCTTGAGTATCCGGTTGCAGGAATTCGAATACTTCGTTTCCTGCGATCCAACCCAATATGGCCGGATGATCCTTGTAACATTCGATGAAATTAGTCAAGGAGTATTCCACAGCCTGCCGGTATACTGAATCTGTATAATCCCTCGGAGGCGAATCCGGCCATTCGCTCCCCGTCAGAATCCAATACCCGGCCAGAACCTTTAATCCGGCTCCGTGCATTTCATCCAGCGCAGAAAAACTGATGTCGCCCTGTCCCCAGGTTCGAATAGTATTGCCGCATGCGTTTTTCACAAGTTGGAAGTCTCGCTCATAACAGCTTTCGTCTACTGAGTTATACCCGAATCCCCGGACAAACCATTCTTCATCATCAACAAGCAGTTGAAAATTCCGATTAGCGAGATTTCCCTGAATGGATACGGCAGATGGAATATCACCTGACCGGGGAAAAACCAACTTGATCTCATCAAAGTATATTTGAACTTCCCGGGATGCATCAATCGTAAATCCGAATATGTTGTTGACTGAACTCAAATCATATTCCGATAACCCTTCTATAGTCATATCATGCCAGCTTTCATTAAGCGTAACGGTCCTGGAAACCTGATCGTCGAACATTACTATTTGGATATTTTCGTTCGCAGTGCCTCGAACAGAAAATTCGCATCGAACGCATCCGGAAAAATCAACCCCCGGACCATCCCAATTTGATGCAGAATTCTGCATCCATATACCGTCCCAGTCGTTTTCACCAGTTATAACAACCTTTACGCAATAAACTCCTCCTCTTGGATTCTCAACACAATCAAAATTGATCGTTTTACCGCCCCCTGCCGACGGCGATCCCATAAAACCGCTCCACGGAAAAGCATGAATATCGTCGTATAAAAAAAGTCTCTTGTAGACCACAGATGTATTACAGGCTCGGTATCCCGGTTCGTTTTTTTCATTTGAAGCTTTCAAAAAACTGCCGCAAACCATAAAAAAAAGACACGATGTAAATATCATCATTTTTGCTCTCATTCTGACATTCTCCTTTCTTCTTTTTTCTAAAATGAAGATTAAAAAACAATCGGCAATTGTTAACACTCAAACGACGCTGAAGTTTTTTCGATGCTTAGAAGTAGAATTTTTTCTTTTCAGAATTGGCGACACCCCTCTGACCGATAAGATGTTCCATCACTGAGATTATGGAACATATACAATTCTCTGTAAATAGACGGTTCGAGCCTCTTGCTCCGTGAAAACCACCTCGGCGACTACATATAAATTTTCAAGATCAGCTGTGAAAAAATCACTTAAAGGAAAAACGTAACTCGTCCAGGCATCAGTCAGAGTGATAGGTATTTTTGTTTCTTCACCATTGTCAGGATCGGCGACATCTTTAATGCCGATCTCGACGCACTCGCCTCCCGATTCTCCCCGCAACTCAACAGCTAATTTTTTGAAATCAGAAAAATCCTCCGAAGGTCGAGGCGGATCACTAACCGTACCGGTTACGAAAAATACAGAGCCCCACTCGCCGGAAGGATATGACATTTTCAGAAAACCTTCTTTTTCCTCAAGCCAGTTTGTATTGCCGGAAGAATGAGCTACGCCTATATCAAATCCCGGATATAGCATTCCTGAATAAATCCTGAATTCATCCTCTTCATCCGGTCCGACAGTTTGATTCAATGTGCAGCCCAGGCAGACCTGTAAAGTAAACAAAATTAAAAAAAACTTTTTCATTATTTACCTTCCTTCGTTATTACACGGGATGGAACACTTTTATTTCCTTTGAACAGACGATCATCCGAGTCCAATTTTTTGATTTTTCTTTGTTGCAAAATAGGCCGAGACGGCATGTCTGTAAAAGCAGGCAGCTCTTTACACCACCTTACATAATCTATCCAGAATTCCGTCTCGCCGACCGTTCCTCCCGTTTCACTGTTGGAAAAAACGTTAAACAAAACTTTCATCTCAGATAATCTAAGTTCATCATCTTTTTCCAGGAAATCGATTATCGGAATGCACAGTTCCTGCCATTCATCCTTAGGCTCCAGATAGTCCGAAATCAAAATCCAGGATTTTTCATTTCCCTCGTAAATATTATGGGAGCGTATTCCGATCCCAAATTCAATCGTTGATCGGAAGCAAAAACATAGATATCCGTTCCTGTATTCGTTCATGTCTATAGTGTCCGGCGTATCGAATAAACCACATTGAATAAACCAACCCGCCCATCCGTTGGGAAAGGGAACATTTAAGACAGTTTTCATGCTGTGATTCGGCTCGCAATATGTCCCGGAAGTTTCTTCTATTTCTATAGCGGCTTCTCCTCCACGGTATACTCCAATTTTACAATCCTCATTCAGATGACAACACGGTTCGTTCTGACTGTCTGAATAGAGTCCGAAACAATGTTCCTCGGTCTGTGTTTGAGTGGGAGCCGGATCAGGTTCTGTCGCGCATTCGTCGTCACATCCTATCAACGAACAGAAAAAAATCGCGGGAATCATTAAGAAAAATTTAGGTTTTTTCATCGCTTTTTTGTATTTCATATTCCTTTACCTCCCAGGAAAGTCGAACTTCTTATGCCAACAAGAACATCGCCTTCCGGTCTGTACGAAGGCACGTAATCCACGTTCGGCAAATACCAGACGTTTAAATACTCAATATAAGCAAAAATTTTTGTGGATTTTAAATTTACAGGAGTCCGACCTTCGTATAGGTTGAATCTCAAACCCGGTCCGTACTTAATGAAATTATTGAAATCAACGTCGTTCCAAGCGCATTCCTGGTAAGCATCCCATTTCAGTTCCGTTCTGTAATACAAGGAGAAACTTTTATATTGCATGCCCGCTGACGGCGAGAATCCCAGAATGCTGAAATTTTCCTTCTCCTTTACGAAAAAATTAGTTCTCGAATAGGAGAATCCGATCGAAATTTCCAACCACCAGTTTCTCCAGGATAATTTTTGTTTTTCATGCCTCCCTTTTAAAAATATCCAGGATTCAAATCCGTACTTTACATCATAATCCGGCCGGTGACCCGTATAGCTCTCAACATTCGGTAAATAATCGATCTTCAGATATTCGGCAAAAACATTTGTCGTGAATGTTTCCAGTCTCCTGACAGGTTTTGACGCAATCTGCAACCGTACTCCTCCCCCATAAACAATATTGTTGTTCCAATCATTGTCGTTCCACGGTTCGTTCGTCCCGAAATCCTTTATTACTTTGAATTTTACGTATGGATTGAACGAGGCATTAATGGAGCTTTTTCCTTTCGGAAATGTCGTCAACTTCATGCCCGCCTGCATTTCTATCTTTCCCAGAAAATAATCCTCATAATCCTCCACGTAAAAATCGTTCCGGCTCCAACCTAAGTCGGTCTCTATTTCCCACCACCATTGTTCGTGTATTTTCAGTCCGGACATTGTTTCCTCTGCTTGCAGCGTCGAAATTATCAGGGGATGAAGGCAAATGAATATAATTAAGACAAGTTTTGTTCTTAAATGATTCATCAACATGCGATTCCTCCTTAATTGACCGATCATGACTGACCGAAATTTACTTAATTTATTGAAGACTTTGAAATCAATCACGTTTTTCGAAATTTTCATATCTGAGTCCACCGAGAGAAAAAATTATAAAAATGATCTCTATGCCGGCTCTGTGATTCTCAGAATCAAAAAATTTAATCTCCTTAGAAAAAAAATTCCTACTTTTTTGGTGTTGATAACCGTTCACCAAAATACACATGCTCGAACAGATTACAAAATTTTTCCTCTTCTAAAATAAACATTAAATTTTTGTTTGTCAACAATTTGAATTTTTGTCTTAGCGCTTCATTCATGGTGGTGATTTTCAATTCATCCAGCTTCTTCAGGCATATGATCGGAAATTCATTCAATCAACAAAGCGAACCTGACTCGCGCAAAATATGAGATGCCGTAAGCGAAATTAATTTCACCCGAATAGGGAAAATATCATTTGACAAAAGTCCCATTGCATGAATAATCGTATATTGAGAATAATAGTACCCGTTAATCTGTGAAAAGCAAGGGCTATGAAGAAGAAAATTTTTCGTTAAAGTAATTTGCAAAAGAGGGATTTGCGTTGATTCATTATAATTTTCACAGAGAATAATTGGAGGAGAAAAATAAATGAGCGGTGTCAGAACCTTTCAAAAGTTATCGGCCATAACGCTATTGATTTTAAGTTGCCTAAATGTCGCAAATGCGGGTGAAGATAACGGGCTGATTATCTGGATACCGCCTAATGAGATAGAGTATTTCAAAGGCGCGGCGGGACGAGATGAAATTTTTCCTGAACCCGGAGAAATAGAATCATTTTTCAGAGATGTCCATAAATTTTTCAAAGAAAAGCATGATATAGATTTGTCTATTCAGATAAGATTGAGTGATGTCTGTAAAAAAGCATTGCAAGATGAGCATTTTGCCCGTCAGGTTTTAGGGCAGAAAATGATTTTTCAAGAAATTAACAAATTCATTCAGGATTACGATTACAAAAGGATTATTGAGATCAGATTCTTCGATTGGGAAGAACTGCTTGAAATTCTGGAAAACATGGCTTTGGGCGAAGATAATGAACTGCCTCACCTTATTGCCGCTCCATCCACCTGGATAGCTCATCTGGCTTCAAAAGGAGTTCTCATACCCATCGAAGCCGACAGAGAAAATTATGTCGAACAATCATTGGAAACATGCATGGTCAAACGTTTTTTTTTGAAATGCAATGATTGCAATTACTTTGCGAAAAGAATCTTCAGAATATTCGGAGCGGATTACGGCAAGAGTACGGTATACGCCCTTCCATTCTACGTCGACGTGCGCTTTTTCTACTATTGGAAATCTCTTTTTCCCGACAGAAAGTTTGATAACAGAGGAATATTTGAAGAAATATTGAATAGCGTCGTGAAAAAACAGCGTAATGAAGAAAAAGTTATTCCGCCGCTATGCATTTCTACGGAAATGGACTGGGATTTGTTGCACTTCTTCAGTCTCGTGCTCTGGGGGGCAGGCGGAGATTGGAACGAATTCCCGGCTTTTTTACAAGAGGAACCATCCGATGATGCAGTTGATTCTTTAAACAGGCTTCATGGGAATAATGACCTTCAAAAAGCCTGTTATTTACGTGAAAAACGATCCACTATTGAAAATCGTTTCCTCAAAAAGGAATTCGGCAGTATGATAACCGGTCTGTGGATGCTGGCCAAATTGAAACATCAGCTTGGAGAAAATTGGAACGAACAGGTCGGAATCGAATTGCCCCCTTTTAATGTCAATGGTCCTAAGAAAACGTTTATAGGCGGTTTGCATCTCGCTCTTTCGCCGCGTGCAGAAAATAACGAATATGCTGTAGAGTTCATAAAGTTTCTCACGACGGAATCTGTTCAACGTCATTCTCAAGACATATTCATTATTCCGGGCGATAAAAAAGCATTCGATGACATTCCCGACACGCCTGTAAACCGAATATTGAAGCAGGGAGTTAAAAACTCAAAATATTATCCGCGTTTCGAAGAGTGGGCATCAATTGAATCGGAATTAACCCGTAATCAACTATTTTGTCTTTTTAAACACATTTCTGAAGGACAGAAAGAACTCAGCAAACAGGATATCGAAGCGGTGCAAGGATATTTCGGATACCTTGGTCGAAAAATATATTTTACGCCTCTTATTCCCTTTTTGGCGATTTTGATTTTTGTCATTCTGGCAATCACGGTGAGGTGGTGGTATTACGGATCTAAACGACGGCTGAAAAAAATAATATCAAAGATCAACCCCAAGTATAAAAATTTTACGGTTACAATCGATTGTCCCTTCGAAAAAGAGAAAAAAATCTATAAGACGGCTTTTATCAAACGATCTAGGGGATGGGCGAATAATACCGTAAAAGAAACAGTGAATTTGAATTCACAGACATTCACACTTCTTCGGCAATATGCTGCTGATAGGGCAAATTTAAGTAACATCCAGACAAGCGAACTGAAAAAATTCGGTAACCTTCTTGCCGAGATCGCTTTGCCGGGTAAAATATTCTACGAATTTAACGAAAAAATAAGACAAATTCAGAAAAAGCGCAAAAAATTGCGCCTGCGTCTCAATATTGAGTGCGACGAACTGCGTGAGCTTCCCTGGGAATATTTATATTTCAATCCGGATGAATTGAAACCAGGAAAATTGCGCAAGTCGGAATGGATGCGGAAAGTGTTCCTGGGCCTGAATCCCGATGTTTCCATAGTGAGATTCCCCGAGTTTGGTACAAAAAAAGTTAAAGGGTTTACCAGAAAATTAAAAATACTGATCGTAATTTCCAATCCTGCTGCAGGAAGATGGGTCGATCTCGCTAACGCTGAAAAAGAAGAGGATATTATTAGAACAGCTTTCAGTAAAAAAAGGAAGGTGTCCATAGAGACCCTTAAAAAATGTGGGAATCAGCTCGTAACTGCACAAAATCTCCTCCAAACAATACAATCATATAAACCAGATATCATTCACTTGATCATGCACGGATGCCCCAGGAATGACCCTGATGTTCAAGAAGATTCTTTGGTGATGGAAAGTCAAACTGCTCTTCAGTATGAGTATTTTTCTTTGGAGACGTTTCTGAATAGAGTCAGAGAAGCTCATGTAAAGATGCTTGTCTTTTCTGCATGTTATATAGGAGGTTCTGAACTCCTTTCCACGGATACTAATGAAATACCGTTAATCATCGGCAGCCGGTTCGAGTTGCCGGAAAACTGCGGGCTCATCTTCACCAAAGCGTTTTACGAAGCGTTTTCAGATCATCTTTACCTGGATGAATGCATATCTTCAGGAAGGCAATACCTGTATGCAGACCAGATTGATGAATTGCCCGTATGGGGACATATCAACTTTTACTGCAACAGCAATAAAAATTTTCTTTGGATATGACGAATTTGTTTAAGGCAAATAAATAGACATATGACTCACGACGAGTCCCAACAATTTTTAAGCGAATAGAGAGGTGCAGAAATGTTCAATTCTATAAGAGTTAAAAAAATGTGTTTTGTCCCGCTCCTGTTGACCGCCTTTTTGGGTTGTGCGGCAAAAACCGAGCCAGCAATTAAAAAAACAAATGGAAGAAACTCCGACGCAGAAAATTCAAAAGCTGTAATGGAGAAATCCCCGGAAGAAAAAGGATATGCCCATCTAAACGAGGTCATGGATAAGCATCAGGAAAAGTTCTACGTATACCTGGACGGATACGAGGCCGGAAACCGGTTCATCCCTTCGGGTTGGATGGGCGACTACGGAGATATTATTTTCGATGAAGCCTGGACCAAAAATCCTCATTCCGGAAGCTCCTGCACGATGATCACCTACCTGGCGGAGGGTTATCAGAAAGAGTATTGGGCCGGCATATACTGGCAATCGCAAAATGATAACTGGGGCGAACAGCCGGGATATCCCCTGCAAGATGCAGATAAAGTGATATTCTGGGCCAGAGGCGCTCACGGAGGCGAGCGAATAGAGTTTAAAGCCGGAGGCATCAACCGACCTCCATATAATAATGACGAGAAACCATACAGTGATTCCTTCGGACCGGTCAGCACAGGCATAACAACGTTAAGAAAAAAATGGACTCGATACGAAATAGACCTTTCTAAAGAAAACCTTAATTCAGTCATAGGAGGGTTCTGCTGGGTTACGAACAAAAGAGAAAATCCGAAGGGCTGCACGTTTTATCTTGATGACGTTTACTACAATAAGTCGAACCTGGATGAATTAAGGTTTCTGGTCAGTTATGAACTGCCGTCGATACCCGAATACAAAGCCCTCAAAAACGTGGCGTTTGTATACGATAATGCACTGGTCATTCTGGCGTTCTTAGCGCGTGGAACGAAAGAAGATATTCGCAGGGCCGCCTTATTGGCCGATGCAGCCGTGTACGCTCAAAGAAACGACCGTTTTTTCTGCGAAGAAAAATACGACGGAAGATTGAGGAATGCCTACAGGGCGGGTCCGCTAGTCGATCCCTTCAGTAAAGAAGCTCTGCTGCCGGGTTGGATGGATAGGGCGGATGAGAAATGGTACGAGGATAAATTTAACGTTTCTACGCATACGGGAAACGTCGCCTGGATGATGATCGCATTGCTGGATTATTATGATGCGAGCAGAAATGAAAAATACCTTGCGGCTGCAGAACAAATGGGAAAGTGGATTCATCAGAATTGTTTCGATGATTACGGATTCGCCGGATATACGGGCGGTTATGAAGGTTGGGAACCGGACGAAAATAATCCGGAAGGCCAGGAAAAATTGCTGTGGAAATCTACAGAACACAACATTGACGTCTATGTCGCTTTTATGCGTTTGTTTCAACAGACCGGCGATTCCAAATGGAAAGAATGGGCCCTGCATGCAAAAAAATTCGTGGAGTCGATGTGGAACCATGAAGACGGCCATTTTTGGACGGGGACTCAGAAAAAATGCGCTGAAACAACCGAATACGTTAATAAGGGGCCTATTCCGTTAGACGTTAATACCTGGGCTGTTATGGCGCTTGGAAACGTCAGTAAATACGGCAGGGGAATTGAATTTATCGAAAAAAAATGCAAGGTGACCGATTCTTCTGAAGAATCCTGTCAGGGTTACAAGGGATTCGATTTCAACGACGATAAAGACGGAATCTGGTTTGAAGGTACAGCCCAGGCATGCATAGCCTACCAGATAATGAATGACGATCAAATCGCGGATAATTACCTCGACCAACTGAGAAAAGTCCAGAAAGAGGCAAAATACGGCAATGGGAAAGGAATTATTGCCGCCTGCAAGGAAGACCTTACCACTGGTTTCGATTGGATATATTTCGACCGGCTGCATATAGGCGCCACAGCATGGTTTCTCCTGGCCGAACAAGAGTATAATCCTTACTGGGGTATAAAAACTGATTCGCCCATCCCCTTTGAAGATTTGTAAGACAACTTAACAAGTATCGCCTGTCAGGGAGAAAAGAACAGGCCGGTTCCAGGATGACCGAAAAGCTGATAAGCCAGCCAGGTCGGATCATTTTCATCATGGAAAAACCTGTTTTTGATTTCCTGCCGTGCTTGGCGCATCGCTCTTCCCACGGGTTGATCATGCAGGACGAGGGACTCATACAACTTTTTAGCGAAGTAAAAAGCCGAATGGTCCCTCGGCGTCCATGCATGACCGATAAATATCTCAGCGCCTGCCTTCATAAACAAAGGCGCCCACCCGGTTATCCCGCTTAATCCATACCCATGCCGCGACGAATGCGGACAATTCATGAATATCATGGGTCCTTTAAGCGACGAATCCTTGCAGAACTTTTTACATAGCTTCATCTTCAATGAAAGAGGTTTGACGCAACTCATCACTGCCTCATCAAAAACCAGCGGCGTCAAATCATCCAGGACGTCCGTGGCGACATTATGGGCCGCAATATGCAATACGTCGAAATCCCATTCATCAATTATCCTGTGAAAATGATCCTTGTCTTTCACTCTTATTATTTCAAGAGGTTTTTCCGAAAGCTTTGATTTCTTACGGAATATTTCTGTAATCATCTCCGCTTCCGTGATTTCACCCACCTCATCATCAATTACACTGAAATTAGTCATTTTCGGCTGAACGATCACTACTCTCTCCACGCTTATCCGATTATGATCGGATGCCCGGCTGCAGGGCTGCCTTGCTGCTGATGAAATTTCGGGCAAAAAACGCCCCTCATGGAAAAGAAGTTCAAAGGGTACAAAAGGATCATTTATGCGGTAAAGCATATCATCGCTGTTTCTTCCGAAAAGATATTCCTTCTCCGAACCGCTGAGAAGCATATCGGTAAAATCACTCAAAATGCCGCTCAGATCGTCAGCCATATCAGGCTCAATCCTCTCTGCGTAACGACTCATGCATTGAAGAAGTTCGCGCCCAATTTTCGCTATGTCAAAAGGGAAATCCTTCTCATAAAACTTTTCGGTGCCGCTGCCGATTAATCCGGTCCGCATTTCGACTCTGCTTCCCGAAGATTTTCTGAAATGACGAAAATCGGCCATATGCGTATCACTACCGGTTAAGCCAGAATCCGACTGTAATAATGATCCGCATCCTTTCGCTTCTTCATCATTCCTTTCATCAACTAAATCGAGCGTTGGACGCTCAAACCCCTCATTATCCATATCATGCAAAGCGCAAGAAGCGCATGCTCCCTTTTTTCGATTCCAATTTACGGCTTGATTCATAATGAGTTTACCGCTTTTCGTCGTCTGGTTCATGAGTTCCTCCCGAAAAGTGCCATCCTCTCTTCTACATTATTAGAAGCGGGATTCTCTAAATATTTCAGAAAGGCAGCGGAATCTGGCGGGATGAGCATTCAGTTCAGCAAAAAGGACAACGGCGAGTTGCAGCTTACATTGCAGTAGACGGATGACTGCGTTTCCGTTAATTCAGCGCCGGTGCGTCCTTAAAATTTCCGAAAGTATTATACCCTGTTAAAAGGAAGTTTCCTTGAGTCATCTTCGGCTAAGAGGCTTCGACTTTCAGGTCTTTATTGTCATGACCAGAATGATCAAGAAGGGTGCCCGCAGTATCCTCGTTATACGGGTATTTCAGACGCCAGGGCTTTCTGCGCGGCCGTTTTCATGTCGCCTGCTCCGGCCAGGGTGACTTCAGAAGGCAATCTCAAAAGTATGGTTGGCGCAACCACAACAGAAAAATCTCTAACTTTCTCAGTTCGCCAGTAACCCTTTTCACGGATCGATTTCTCGATGGCTTTTCTCAATTCATGACGTATATTTTTTTCCTCTTCCATAGTCGAGACAGTCCTTAATTTCATCTCAGAAACTTTAAGTTTCGCATATTCCTTGGCGAAAAGGAGCAGCTGGTACATAGATTGCTTTGACAATACAAGAGACCAGTCGCTTGTTCGATTAGCCCTCCTGTATAGGGCTTCAGGTACCGCTGAACTTGATAGAAGCATGGCTTGACGGTGGCGCTGAAGCTTTATTTCTTCCTTATCCGTTTCTTTTTCGCCAGGTTTGTCTGTTCTGTTTTTTGTAATCAGAATATCTAAACCCGGATCATGAACAAATACAGATGGAACATCCAGCTTCTTGGCCAGGTGTTTTGCTCTCAGATAAACACCTATATTGCGTTCTCCCGGTTTAGGCGATATCCAAATGCTATAGGGTGATCCGTATTCGCTTGTTATCTGGTAAAGGTCCTGTCTGTTGATGCCGATTCCCTTAAGTTTTCCTTTCTGAAAAATGGGTTGTAAATTATCCAGCGTTTTTCCGTCCAGGAACTTTGAAATCTCAAAACGCGTGTTGGCGCCCGCATCAGCCAACGCTTTTAGTTGATTAGTCAACGCCTCCCGCAACAATGACGTCAGCTTTTCGTTGAATACAATTTTTCCCATTTGATCTATTCCTCCCAACATGGCCGATCTCATCTGCTCCGCAAACGGTTTCAGTTCATCGTAATTCACCAATTCGATCGATATGATTTCTTCCGCTGCATCGTATTCGTATTCATGCTGAAAAAGGTAAAATATCGGCCAGAATTCGCTGTTCGACCATAAAGGATCGGATATACTGCTTTTATCCGTTTCAACATACCAGCATGATGCATCATTATCCCAATCAGGCGAATTCTGCTTATCGGACCATCTGTAGTTTTTATCCGCCTTCCAACAGACTCTGATCTTTTTCCAGGGCTTCGCAGGATCGACAAAAGGCTCCGGCTTTACAAAAATAACCCGGTCCGCAGAAAGACGGTCCTGCTCGATTACTTTATGCAAATTCAAACGAGGCCATAACCCGTTTTCAGACATCAAATTCATCACAAAACTCGCTCTTCGAGGATCGCCGCTTTTGCCGGATGCCTTTGCAGACTCTATGTGACCTCCTTCCTGGTTGAATATGAGTCTTTCGGCGCAATCAGGGAATATTGCAGCCTGTTTACTGCTGTGATAGGGAATGTGCACCAGCGTTTTAAATCCCATTTGCCTGTAAAGGTATGCCTGATTTCCCGCAGCGCCTCCCAATGTCTTGAATACCTTTATAAATTCACCGACATATCTTTTCAAGACGGTTTCCATTTGCTCACTTTTATTTCCGAATTTATCTTCTGAAAAAGAAGTTTCGGAAATTTGATTCTCAAATATGATGTGAAGCAAATCCTGCAGTTTCTTATCACCTATATGCGGGTTTAATCCTTCACGCCTCATCAAGCAGATTATACAGGCAAGCAGGTCTATTCCATCAAGAACGCTTTTGTCCAGAGGCTCCTCGTCACTGTTCAAAGATGCTGCCGCCCTTTTTTCAGCTTCCCGGTAAACATCCTCCGGCTTTAGTCCTTCCCACGCTGGAATAATCTCAACTAAAAAATTCATCACATCTTGAGTCAATCTTATGCTCAAATCTTCAACCGCTGAAAATCCGCAAAATCGGTACTTATCGTCGAGTTTGTAATTTATCGCTGCATACAGGTATCTGTGCCAATCTATTAGTTTTTTGGCGTCCTCCAGTTTTTCGGGAATTACTTGCTTCAGTTCCTCTATCCACCAGAATGACGATCTCAAAAGAGTTTCTAAATAATCAATAAATAAATCAGGAAGATCGTCAGGATTCAGCGCGCGCTTCAGGCATTCGTGAATTTCTTCGTTTATATTCGATTGGTCGATTTCGTGGAATAAAAGGAAATTCTTAACCAACTCGTAACGCTTATTCAGCAATCCGCGCTCATTAACTTTCTTCTTAAATTTCTCATTCATATGCTCATTCGCTTCACATCCCTTTTCTTCTCTATATTTATTGACCATCCCTTCCTCCCTGTGCCGGTTATAACTCAATAAAGCATCAATAGACGGTTTTTAAAAAAAACTACTCCTCCGTCTCAAAAGGCTGAACAGCTCTCCTGGCCGAAATCCTTAAATTTTCCGAGGCCTCCTCATCTTTAATGATGCTCTTCAACGTATTCAGTATCTTCTTCGCATCCGCACTTAATCGCGACTTACGACCGCCTCTGGTTCGTACCGAACCGCGCGTCCGGATAACTCCGCCCGTCGGAATTGTCGACCTTGCCGACATATCGGCCAAATCACCCAACGCCTCTATCGCTGAATATCTTATTCCCTCAGTGGGGCCGTTCTTTGCGTAATCCTGTAAAATTCCGACTGCCTTCGGTCCGCCTATCCTTCTTAAAGAATCTATTGCCGCTGATATTACATCTTCATCATAGGTCTCTAGCTGTCCTGCGCCCATTCTACTTTTTATATCCTCTAATGCCGTTCCTATAATCGATACAGACTTCTCATCGCCCCACTCTCCCAGAGCTGAAATCACTTCCTTCTTTACCTCCGGACCCCTCTTATCCAAAGCTTCCAATACCGTTTCCATCGCCTCTTCCTCCATGTCCGAAGGAAAACGGCTCCCCGCAGGCTGATTGATCGTTCCCCTCGTCCTTATCGAACCTCTTGTCCTTATGCCGTGATAACCTAATCGCGATGCAGCGCTTGCAGCCTTCTCATCCGTCTTGCTCCTTCTCAACCTTTCCAGCCACATTTTTATCTCATAACGGTCAACTTGTTCATTGGAATTATTTTGTGTTACCATTAAATTTTCTCCTTTCCAGTTTTTCAAATTTAACTTAAGTCCTTTGACTTCGATCTGTCAACATTTTTTTGACCGGCGAAGCCCTATCGAATTCTTACATCAATTTGCTCAATCATTTAAAATGATTTTCACGTTAATCTCCTTTACGATGTTTTCGTTTTTACTCTTTTCAACGTCCTTCCTTTTCTTCGCCCGACGCCTCCCTTAAAGCGTTAAACATATAGACGTCTATAATTATATCTCTTTTTGAGTGAATGTCAAGCAGAAAATCTTTTTTCCGCCGCAACGTCGAATCGTCGAACCGGTCCGCTTCCATGCGGGATAGGATTCAGTTTTGGAATTGCCGCCGTAATGAAATTTTTACGATTCGCTGCATCTGAAGTATTGAGGAGAAATTCCGGCATTGGACAGCGGGATTTTTCGATAAAGGCTTAAAAGGTGCGTAACATTGGGAGAAAAAGTGATTTACCAATTTATGCCGTTTGGAAATACAAAAAAATGGAAATATGGAAATAATGAAAGAAAGGAGTGCGGAAATAATGTTTAAAGTAATGGCCGGCATAGAGTCGGAATATGCGTTTGCGTCTGAAGGACATGCCGGGAAGGGGCATTCTAGAGAGAAGGCATTGAGTTCATTTTTTGAGGCAGCGCGGCGCAAATGGAAATATTTACCGGATATGGAAGGGAAGGGGATATTTCTGGGAAACGCATCTTATCTTTATCTGGATGCGGGATTGCACGTGGAGCTGTCCACGCCTGAGTGTCTGAATCCTTATGACGTCGTAAAGTATAAGCTGGCGGGCGAAAGGATAATCGAACAAACGGCCGCCGAACTGATTAGGGCATATCCTGATATAAAGGAGGCGCTGTTTTTCAAATGCAATGTGGATTACAACGAGGAGTCTGCGTCCACCTGGGGATGCCACGAATCTTACATGTACCGGACCGATTTCACGACCCTGAGCGCTCAGTTGCTCCCTCATCTTGTCAGCCGGATAATTTATACGGGCGCCGGCGGATGGCATCCTTTTTCGATGGGGGCTGAATTCCTGATTTCGCCGCGGGCGGCTCACCTGGACTACGTTCAGTCCAGCAACAGCACATCCAACCGCGGCATTATTCATCTGAAAAACGAGCCCTGGGCCAAAAAAGGTTATAAACGCCTTCATCTGATTTGCGGAGAAAGTTTATGCTCGGAAACCGCGTCCTTTCTGAAAATCGGGACCACCATGCTGATCATAACCCTGATAGAGGCAGGATTCTATCCCGGCGATGCTGCAGGCCTCAGCAATCCCCTGGCCTCCCTCAATCTTTTCAACCGGGATACCGATTGCGACAAGCCCGTCCCCACACTCTCCGGCAATTATCTCACCGCAGTCCAGATTCAACGGCTATACCTTCAGGCAGCGGAAAAAAATATCCATAAACCTTTCATGCCGGTCTGGGCCGAACATCTGTGCCGGAAATGGAGAGAAGTCCTCGACAAAATTGAAAACAGGGATTTCGATTCACTCGCTTTGATGCTGGACTGGCCCATGAAACGGCAACTTTTCCGAAAATACATGAAAAAGAAAGGCTTGAACTGGTACAAGGTCAGCCGACTTAATGAAATCGTGAAAAGATACGGCAATAACGAAACCGCAAAAAAACAAAAACAGAAAAATAATCCCCAAAGGCAAAAATTGAATTTCCTGAAAGACCTTCTCATTGCCGGCGCCAAAAATATCTCCATAAATAAATTGAATGAATTCCTCGCATTCAGAGCAGAACTCTTCGAAATAGACTGGCGGTTCAGTCAAATCGGCGAAAACAGCATCTTCGCCGCACTGGATCGCTCAGGCTCCCTGAAACACCATGTGACGGGTATCGACAACATCGAACGCGCCGTTAAAAATCCTCCGCTGCAGGGCAGAGCAAGAATACGAGGCAATTGCATCAAAGAATTCGCAAAACAAAACGACGGATTTCGATGCCATTGGGACAGAATATTCGATTATAACCGGAACCGAATGATGGACCTCTCCGATCCATACGAATTCACCAGAAGATGGGGCACGATCAAACAAAACAGTTGCGACGAATCAAACCTCCTCGCCATCCAAAACCTGGCCGCCCGACTCAGACTAAACCGAAGATAATCACAGCCTGAACGGATTCTTATGAAAACTACGACGGCGATCATCGAAGATTATTATACCGGCGCAACCCTTCTGCCGTCATCTTGCGACGCATGCACGCGCCGCTGGACAGGGCTCTCCTGGTCAAACCGATACACGGTTCAATTCTCTGCCGATTGCTTCCCTCCCGCTTACCCCGCACGTTTCATGAAAAAAAATTCAAAAAAATTCGCTTTTACTGTTGCAATTCGCGAAAACCCCGGTTATAATAATAAACGTATAGACGTTCAAACCTTTTGGGGACGTCCCGAGTGAAAAGAGATGCCCGTTATCGCAAATGAAAGGAAAACCGATGAAAAAAAACAATAACCGGGAAAGCCTTGAAATTCGATACGCGGACAGCCATGGAACCGCAGCGGATACGGCGCTGAAGCCGGATGAGCGTGCCGCGGCGAGAGCAGATAATCCATTGGAAATCTCGAAATTTCATCCGGGCGCAACGGGGACCGCCTGTGCTGATGCTTGCGGAGGGAGGTTTCCGCAGGATGCGCAGGAGAGTAGAAGCGAAGAGGATTTCAAAATTAAAATCATTGTTATTGTAAGGAGAGACAAAATATGAGCTGCGTTGAAATATCGAGAAGTTGGAAATGCGCCGGTTTTGAGGAGCGGGAAACAGGCCGTTACGCAGATATTGCCGTGCCGTCCAGGCCTGAGAATTTGCTTTGCAAGTCGGCCAAACCGCCGGAGAATATTTTGTTAAATACCGTGAAGCCGGCCGGGAGGCCCGGATCGGCATCGGAGTTTATCGAAAGGTGCGGGGACGGGAGCGAGGGGATTTGCGAGGACAAGGCAGGGAAAATAATAGAGGAAAAGATGAGAGAAAGATGGGGAAGATCAGCGCCGGATATTGTGGAAGAGTCGTTGAAAAGGTTATTGCCTTATGTGAATTCAGCTTTCAAGGAGACCAGCGTGATAACCGGGAAAGGCAAGAATAACTTTCTGCTGAATGAGCAGACGAAAGCGATCGTATGTGCGTGCTGGAACGAGAGTCATGGCGCAGATTATGTGAAAATGTTGCTGAATGACCTGGCGAGGCTTAATAAGACCATTGTAGACACGACGGAACTGGAGGACTTTTATTCCCGGCCGGAACGTATAATCGATTCATACGTAAGATGGGGCGAGCAGGTTGAGCTCATCCGCCGGCGTGATCCGCCGTCGCAGTTCATCAAATCGATCATAGCGCCGTTCGTCAGTAAGAACGAAAAAAAATGGCAGAAGGACTGGGATGAAGGGGGAATGACGAAGGCTGACTTCATAAGAACGGCAGTCGGCTGGATATGCGGAAGGATCAATGAATATCGATATGAGATCGATTTCAGATACTGGGCGGAGGCTGTCGTCAAAGATTGCATAAAGCAGTTGAAAAACTGCAGGAAATGTCAGGAGCTGGTGGATTCCATAGCGAACAGGAGTTTGAGCTGCAAAGACCGGCTGCGGATAGAGAAAAACATCAGGAACTGGTGCAGGTCAAGGGGTTGGACAGACATTCTGAAAAAAGAGGGAATGGAGGAGACAGATTTCATCAACACGTTATGGGAGAGATTATTTGAAAAAATACACACGTTTAAATATCGCAGCAACCTGGATTCATGGATATACTCCATAGCATCGAATTACGTGAGGGGTTTGCTGCGCGGCAAAAAAACGAAGCCCAAAATACTGACGCGAACCAAACCGAATCCGCATGAAGAGACCGAAAAAATGATAATTAATGAAATCGAAGACACGTCAAGCCTGTCCGCAGATCGAATGACCGAGCTACAGGAGATTTTCCGCAGAGTCAAAGAAAGAACCGAAGATTCAAAGGCAAGAAACAGGAAGGAACAGGAAAAAATAGAGGTATTGCTGAAAAGGTTCGTGGAAGGCAAAAAATACAAGGAAATCCAGAAGGAAACCGGGGTCCCCAAAGGCACAGTAGCGACCTGGATTAAACGGGCCAAAGACCGCTTCAAAGAAAACGAACGAATAAAAGACGGATCACTAATCGAATACCTCAAGATAATTTATGAAGATTACATCCTTCCCCTATACCTGGAAACATGCCCGGAAGAAAACGGCCGCTGATTTTTTTGACATAATGGGAACTGTCTAATTAGTTACAATCGCTTGACATTAATTAATATTTCTGATTTTATTTGAATGCGATACGATTGGAGAATGCGAAATGTCTAAAAATCAGAAATTTCTTCTTGAAGAAGACGGATTAAAAAAGTTACGTCCATTTGGCTTTAAAGCTGGTATAATCAATGTTAACAGACAATCGTAGCTGTAACGGAAGATATAAGAATAAATGAATAAAGGAAGTTGAAGGATTTGGAAATGTTCAAATTCACATCTCCTGACATTCGCTAATAAAAAATTGTGAAATGTTTGACGAAAA
>CAZUFC010000113.1:0-9254 GCA_964619725.1 uncultured bacterium
AAACAAACTTTGGCGGTGCGGCAAGAATCGGAAAAGAAAAAAAGTTCGTTATTTCGGGACTGATCAAACCGGGGTTACAATTTCTTCAAAAAGAATGACAGTTTGTTTCGGTAATCGGGGGTCGGTATCGACGCAAGCTGCCGGTACAGAACGGTTTGAAGTTTCTCAACGCTGCTTTTTTTGAAAGGCTCTTTTTACATCTTCAACCGTTTCTGCACTGGTCCATCCTTCAGCTTCTGGATTATGGGGAAGGATTTTCAGCCGTTCTGCCGTATCTTTGATTCTTATAACCTGGGTCTCATCGATTAAAAACGTGTAGATGCCTGTTTTTCCATAAGAAACCGGGATTCCCGCTACCGCCCATTCTTCTTTATAATCAAGCCTTCGGGAATGTTCTGCTACTGCCGGGGCTTGACGATGGTGTATATCTTTAAAGTAATATCCTTGAATCGCGTTTGACGGAGCCATCGCCATTGCCTGATTCCTGTCCAACAATCCTGTTTTTACAGGGTTTCCCATAATATCTACGGAACTATGCAGGTGTATGAAGAAACGAGCATAATTTTTGTATCCGTCTCTGTCGTAATCATGTTTTTTATATAGTTTCAGAGATCGTTAAAAAGGGGTGAAAAAGTAGTGGATTTTTTGGACAACGGGTCATTTTGCGAAAGCTATTAAAATCATATAGTTAGACCAAATAGAGATGATCAGGCGATTCGCCGGTATTGACTATCATATTGAATTTAAATAGCTTTGAAATGTTTGTTTTTACTCGATTGTCCAATTTTAGAGATGCTGCTCAACTAATAGAATTTAAATGACTTTAAATTTTGCCTTAACGAAGTCTGAGTTTCTGCGCCCTGCAGATTTTTTTCAAATTATGAAAGGCTGCAGCATGATTTTTATTTATATCTTCAATTTTCGAGTTTTCTTTCGGCTGAGAAAACTGAAAAATTTCGGCTGCGCCGAGGATGAAAACCGCTGTGAAGAGCATCGTAAGGAATGCGCCGGCCGGGTTGATTTTTCTTTGTTTCAGGGGTGCAGAACACATGATCACAATTTTCCGTTGAATTCGACGACGAAGGGACAATCGGGATCGGGCATATCGCCGTCTCCGAAGATGTATTCCGAAACGGCGCGACACCCGCCCTTGCAGATATCCAGGTACCGGCAGCTTGCGCAGGGTTCTTTTTTGCGGTATTTGGATGTTCTTAGAGCGTCAAAATAGTCATGTTCGTTCACCGCGGCAGGAAGATCGAAAATCGAAATGCCGGGGCCGGAAAGAAAAGAACAGCCGCTGACCATTCCGCGTGAGTTTACTCCGATAAGGACGTTAGCGGCTTCGCAACCGAATGAAGCCAGGGCATACAGGCATTCCAGAGAGGGATAATGGCGGCAGAGCATGGGAATAAAGGAACAGTCGATTTTTGCCGTTATGCCTGTTGCGGCGGAAGCCTTTTCCAGCAGCGGAATCAAAGCGATATTCTGATCATACGCGGTTTTTTCTTCCAGGAATAATTTACGTCCTCTGCCCGAAGGTTTTAATCTCAGGAATTCTATCTCGTTGATTCCTTTCTGTTTCGCGTATTGAAACAAAGACTCAATGCCGCTGAAATTCCTCCGGCCGACGACGCAATTGAGACCACAGGGAACGCCTGCATCGATCAGCAGGTCTACCGCAGCATCGGCCGTCTCAAAAGCGCCCTTGTTTCTGAATGTGTAATAGTAACGGCCTACGCCGTCCATGGATACGTTCACCTGACCGAAGAGCTTCATCTTCGAGGCTGTCTCACGATTTATTCCATTTCCGGAAATGGTGAGATTAGGAACTATCCCAATTTTACGGGCATATTCCGCTGTTTCGAATAAATCCTCACGTTCCAGCGCATCACCTCCTCCCATGGCGACATGGAATATTTTCATTTCAGCCAGGATATCCAGCGCCTTTTTAACGGAATTTTCATCAAGCTCATTTTTGTCCCTGGACCCTGAATTCATATAGCAATGAGGGCAATTCCCGGAGCATTTATTCGTAAGGGCGAAATGAACTTCGGCAGGAGCCGACAGGATTCCGACAGACTCATCATCCGTATTCCAAAGACCTGATTCCGGCAGACCCAGTTCACGCATGTATTCCCGGTCTACAAAGGCAAGCAAAGGGGGGTCGTCCAGCGAAATAATGCCTCCGAAATTTTCATACCTGTATCTCACTGTTCACCTTCCCGGACCGGCGATGTTTCAGAACCGTTATGACTGATGATCCAATCCTTGAATACGCCTTCTTCGATATGGGTCATATCAAGATTCGGGAATTTCCGGGGATTCGTCAGAATATACGCTTCAGGTTCATCCACAGGAATACAGAAATAACCGTCAATATATCGGGAAATCCCTTTTTTTTCTGATATGAATATGCTTCTGCCGTCCAGATGTTCCAAGTAAAAGCCTGCCGTCAAAGCGCCGAACAGGAGAAAACCGAAAACAGCGCACATGAATGTTTTCAACTTTTTGAGGCGCATCATTTTAAATCCGAAAACAAAGGCGAATAAAACGAAAATTCCCCACACTCCGTAGAGGAAAAGATGCAGAGCAGCGCTCCATCCGGGACTTCCGGGCTCAGCGCTGATAAATATGTTTTTTCCTTTGTGAATCTGCATCAGAAAATCGTCACCCGGATGGAATCGATGAGAGATAATAAGAATGGAGAAACCGAAGATGAATGCCCAGAGAGCGACGACTGCGAACAAGAGCAATAAATCCCTGAACGTTGCGTTTTTCCAGGGAGCGGATTTAAAGAACAGGAGAGCGGCAGTAAACAGGAAAGCCCCTGCAATCAACCGGGATAAATTTTTAATAAGGCGACGCATCCCTTCCTTTTTAAACTCAGCAATTTTTTTACTCACAGGAAGGTAAAAATCCATGGCGGGTTTTATTTTAAGGCAGGAATCCAGCAAATCCGCTGCCTTACCGTACCGCATCAAATCTGCGTGATTCAGCGCCTGGAAATAAAGAGCCTCATGAAGCCTGTAATAATCCGGATTATCTTCTATGAATGAACTCAACTCACGAAGAACTCTCTTTTTCGCCTTCCGGGATTTCGGCATCGCAGATTGTCTTCTTAAATTCGCCAGAACGATATCCTGGTTGGAGTATTGCTGCTCGTTCATTTCAATTCTTTCTATCGCTCGTGCTGCTTGATCCATAAAGGGGCGTTTTACATCAATTTGTAATTCGATTATACGCCGGTAATACCTTTTCGCTTCATCGAAATTTCCTGCCCGTTGAGCATAAAAATCAGCGAGTTTCATCAATGCCCGGACTCTTGCAGCATCACCGGAAGCCTGGTCATGGGCCGTTTTCCTGAGCAAGTAAACCCCTTCGTCATAACGTCCTGTTTCTATTAGTTTTTGCGCTTTCTGGAGAACTTCGTTGTCGGAAGACCGTATCAGTCGCCTGGAAGGAATAAGGATAACAAAAAAAAGAAGGAATGGAACGACGGACTTTTTAATCTTCGGTTTCATCCTGTTTTATACCTGTCCGGTCATTTTGAGATTCGGCTGTTCCTTTTTTATTTTCCGGGTTTCTATCCAGGAATTTCGCCATAATGAGGGCTGATGCCAGTCCGAAACCTGCCGTAACGCCCAGTAAAACGGACGGCAAAGCGAATATGATGGAGCCGATGGAACTTGAGTTGGGATTGTAACCGTGTTTAATGCGCAAAATTTTCCCCCGGCGTATGGCGTCATTTTGTTTATCGTCAGTCTCAGGACGTGCGGGCGTGTCTGCCTTTCCCGCGCCTTTTATTCCAGACTCTTGAAATAGTTTTCGAGACATTCGATGAATTCATCCTTTGTTTTAATTAAATACAAACGGCTTTTAACCTGAGAACAATACGGCAATCCCTTCATGTAATAGGCGATGAAAGCCTTGAACCGGGATACTCCACGCTGTTCTCCCCTGAATTCGACCAGGCCGTCCAGGTGTTTTATCATGATGTCGAGTAATTCAGCATGATGCGGTTGGGGTTGATGAGGCCTGGAGGTAAGATGGTTTTCTATGTCCCTGAGAATCCAGGGTTTGCCGATAGCTGCTCTGCCGACCATAACTGCGGCGCATCCCGTTTGCTGAAGAAGGGAGAGGGCTTTTGACGGACCATCAACGTCTCCGTTACCGATGACGGGAATATCCAGAGTTTCAACGGTTTGTCTGATAATGTCCCAGTCAGCCTCAACAGCGTAGGAATCCACGGCAAATCGGCCATGTATCGTCAATGCCGCGGCCCCTGCTTTACTCGATATTTCTGCTATTTCCAGCGCATTGCCGGAATCAGGGTCCCACCCGGAACGTATTTTTACAGTAACGGGAATTTTTACTGCGGCAGCAAGTCCTGACACTATTTCTCCCGCTAATTCCGGATAACGCATGAGCCAGGCCCCCGCACCCTTTTTTACGATTTTTCGGGAAGGGCAACCCATATTGACGTCGATCAGATCGAATCCCAGGTCTTCGCCGATCCTTCCCGCACGGATCATAACATCAGGCTTGTTCCCCATGATCTGAAGCCCGACCGGTCTCTCGAATTCTTCATAGGAACACATGGAGAGTGTACTTTTGTTTCTGCGGTCCAGAGCGTCCGAGCTTATCATTTCAGTGTACATAAGACTGCATCCGTAGGATTTGACTATCTGTCTGTAGACCGTATCCGTAATGCCGTCGATCGGCGCTATGCAGCTTTTTCCTTCTATTGTGAGGTCTTTAATTTTAAAACTATGTTCTGTCCTTTTTTCCGTTTTCATAATGAATCCTGCCGAGGCCCATCACGGTCCTCCCGGAAAATAATAACACAAAAAGGATTTATTTTCTTAAAAGAACTCCTTTTCCTGCAGGTATAATCTATTAAAGGTGCCTGATCATTCACGATCTTTATGAATCCTTGCGGGTTGTTATCGTAAGCGTTCGCTTTTATACTTAACGCCGGTGCAGGGTCATACGTAACCCCCGGAGATCTGAAGATATGAATGCGATCCAATATGCGCCTTTAGCGGTTGCAAAAGTAACCTGGAGCATCTTTGCCCTGATCGATGAAAAGATGAAGACAATCAGGTCAGATTATAAACGGAAACAACACGACGGCCGGTATGCTGACGGGGAGTTCAAACCATCACATATGTTTTTGATAATGAGATGTTTCTCCCTGCACCCCTGGTTAAACTTTTATAAAATTTGTAATTCAGCATAGGTTTCGCAAAACAATGAATCGTTCAGACCATAAAGCGCCTGTAGGGGACAGTAACAATTTCATATATTTCATTGCGATTTTTCTTGCGGTTTTATGTCTGATAGAGGCCTGGCATTACGGGTCATCGGCCAATGGATATGATTTTTATTATTTCTGGGCGGTCCCGCGGGCTCTTTCGGAAGGCATAGCCGAGGACATTTATTCGGAAGAGGGTTATGAGAAGTTGCGTAAGACATTTGCAGATCGTGCTGAAGAGCAGGCTGAGGATTCAAAGTATTACCGTATGGCTGAATTCTGGAATCACAGTTCCCGTGCGCATTTCCGTCCGGCGAACACGCCGTTTTCCTACACGGTATTTCGGCTGTTTTCCTTGGGGGATTTTGAGAAGGATTTCAGGCGTTACCAGTTCATTTCACTGATCTGCAGCGCGGCATCGATTTTTCTGATATGCCGGATGCTGGGTTTCAGCATTCCAGGCGCCTTGTTTTTGATGGTTCTTTTTTTTCAATGGTTCGAACCGGTGCGCTCCGATATGCGGATAGCGGGCGTCAATCGACTTCTTCTTCTCATGCCGGTCGCTTATCTGGGATTGAAACGATATCGTCCGGCGGCCTTTTTTGATTTTTCGGCAGGCGTTGTTATGGGATTTTCACTGATGTTCAAACCGATCCTTCTGCCCATGCTTGGGGCTTTCTTTCTGATTAAAACGTTAAACGGGCGCTTAAAGGAATGTCTGTATGAAATAGTGGGAGTGTTGACGGCGGCGGCGGATGCGGATGCCGTTTCAACCTTCTTTTTCGGTTCACCCGCTTGCTGGTTGGAATGGTTCGATTACCTGCGGCAGGTGGAATTTGATAATATCGGTATGATCAGGGGGAATTACGGTTTAAAATTGTTCATTGAAGAAAAGTTCAACGTCGCATCTCTGCCGGTCATTACCGGACTTTGCCTCGCCATCGTAATTACGGTCGGCCTCATCATTCTTTTCAAATGGCTAAAGGAAAAACGAATGGAGCAGCCTGTTTCACGAAAATCGGATTCTCATGCTGCGGCCCAGTTGATCGTGCTGGGTCTGGGGGTCATTATATACGTGATCATCAGCCCTCTGGCCTGGGCGCACTACTTTGTCCTGCTCTTTCCGAGCATAGCGGCATTAATCCGGCTGAACGTCTTGAATTCCGGCCGGCGGGCAACCCTAATAAAATACGCAATCATCGCCCTCTCATTATTTTTATTTACCGTCAATCCTTTGTTCGGTACTTTGGAGAAAAATACTGCCATTGATTATCCCTGGATCAGGATAACGGGAGTTTTTACGCTTCTGATTCTGATACTCAGCGAATTTCCGACCGTCGCTTCCGTTTTTTTGGGTCTTGAGCCTGATAAATGAAAGACTTTATGGAGATTGAGAGTGGAGGTAATAAATCAGTCGCTCTGATGGATGAAAGTGAAAGATGCAAAAAGATTGAGAAGGCAGGAAAACTAATGGTTGAGGAATCTTATAAGGAGAGAATGGTTTGAGAGTTCTGGGTATAGGTGAGGGATTACACGACAACGGAATCGCAGTAATTGATGACGGAGAGGTATTAACGGCGGTGAACGAGGAGCGTTTCAGCCGCCGGAAGTTTGATGCCGATGCATCGAGGGCGCTGGATTATTGTTTCAGCAGAACCGGGATAACGCCTGAGAGCATTGACCTGGTAGCATTGGCGGGATTGCCTTTGGATCAGTTCGGCGAAAAATTGCAAAAGGACGTGGAAAACTGGATTGGTATAAAGGGAGGCGGCATCCGTTTTTCAGCATTTTATCATAAGCTGATGCGCGCGTGTTGGTTCAAGCGGGTTGATTCTTTGCTGAAAAAGCATGGACTCAGCGATAAACCTGCAGTTCAGGTGGAGCATCACACGGCACATGCCGCCGGCGCTTATGGGGCAAGCGGATGGGACCCCATGCTCGTATTTACGTTAGACGGGTATGGCGACGGCCGTTCGGGAGGATGTTTTCTATGCGAAAATGGTGCGATCAAATCCGTTGATTTACTGAATATTACAGCATCGGCAGGAAATTTTTACGCTGCAGGCACGGGAATACTGGGATTCAATCCCATGCGCCACGGAGGCAAAACGACCGGCCTGGCGGCATACGGGAAACGTTCGCCTTTTTATGACCTGATTGTGTCCACTTATAAATTCACAGGTAAAAGCCTGGAACTCGATCCTGATTATTACTTGCCGAAAGCCAAAACAAGCGGCATGAAGCGCTTCGCTTTCCGGGCGGCTTATTCCTTCTTGCGAGGGGGCAAAGAGGCGCTGTTTTTGAAGGCCGTCGATCATCTGCTTTCAGCCGATCTGACCTATCACACGAAAAAAAATCAAAAGGCGGCGGCAGGTTATTCTCCTCCCGATATTGCTTTTGCCTTTCAAAAAACTCTGGAAGAGTCTGTATGCGAATATATCGATATGCATTTACGGAATCTCGGCGCTCATAAAACAGGCCTGGCCGGCGGCGTCTTCGCAAACGTCAGGCTCAATCAGAAAATCAGTGAAATAGATAACGTCGAATCCCTATATGTTTTTCCTCACATGGGAGACGGCGGCCTGGCTCTCGGAGCCGCATACGCAGCCTGGATGCAAAATTTGAAAAAGAACAATCACCCCTACGAACCGTCGCCCCTGAAGAATCTTTTTTTGGGGATGGAACCTGAAGAAGATGAAATTGAAAGCGTTTTGAAAGAATACTCTCATCAATTGCATATCCGCAAGCATGAAGAAATCGCTCCCGCTATCGCTCAGGCGCTTTACGAAAAAAAAATCATAGCCAGGTACGACGGGAAAATGGAATATGGTCCACGAGCGCTGGGCAATCGCAGTATTCTATGCCATGCCGGCGATGCATCCCTTAACGAGACGCTCAATGCCAGACTAAAGCGAACTGAATTCATGCCGTTTGCCCCCGCCACACTCTGGGAAGCCTCAAAAGATTATTACCAGATGCCCGAAAAGGATTGGCGCACTGCTGAAAACATGACTGTAACCTTCGACGTAACAGAGCGCATGAAAGAGGAATGTCCCGCCGCCGTTCATGTCGACGGCACAGCGCGGCCTCAACTGCTCCGGAAAGAAACCAATCTCTCGCTTTACAGTATCATTGACGAATACAGAAAATTAAGCGGCATCGCCACCGTGATCAACACCAGTTTCAACATGCATGAAGAACCTGTGGTATGCACGCCCGAAGAGGCAGTGAAAGCCTTTCTGCAGGGAGCGGGCGATGTGCTTTTTTTGAATCGTTATGAGGTTAATAAACGGTGAACGGCTATGGCTTATGCAAATGAAATTCTGGGCGCTCATCAGATATCCGTGTTTCGAGGTTACAATTGTCGACACTGATCAAAAATGGCTAGGGCAGGGTTCCAATTTTTCAGTTTGAATCCTTCGTGCTCAGTGAAGCGGTAATCGTAATCGAAGCATTGGTCTGCTCTACACCCGTTTGAAAGCAAAGAGGGTCAATCATTTGAATAGATCGATTACGATTACGAGCACGATCGCCGCTCCGCTGATCACGAAAGTTATTTTTGGATATCGAGATCACAATTTGTAATTCTTATTTGATCAGTCACCAATTATTTAAAGGGACGAAAGGGACCTAAGGGACCTAAGGGACCTAAGGGACGGAAAGGACAACAGAATTTATTTTGTAGGTTTCAAAAATTCCGGCGCTGATCATATATTGTTGTTTCGAGGTTACATTTTTGGGAGCTGATCAAACCGGGGTTACGCTTCTTTCAAAACTTTTGACAGTTTGTTTCGGTAATCGGGATCGGGGTCGGGGTCGGGGTCGGTAATCGGGATCGGGATCGGGATCGGTAATCGGGTTCGGGATCGGGATCGGGATCGGGGTCGGGGTCGGTAATCGGGATCAGGATCGGGGTCGGGATCGGTATCGGGATCGGGGTCGGTATCGGTAATCGGGATCAGGATCGGGGTCGGGATCGGTATCGGGATCGGGGTCGGTA
>CAZUFC010000113.1:9354-25575 GCA_964619725.1 uncultured bacterium
CGGGATATGGATCGGTAATGTATCGGGATCGGGGTCGATATCGGTAATCGGGATCGGGTCTGTATCGGTAATCGGGATCGGGGTCGGTAATAGGTATCGGTATCGGGGTCGGTAATCGGGATATGGATCGGTAATGTATCGGGATCGGGGTCGATATCGGTAATCGGGATCAGGTTGGTATCGGTAATCGGGATCGGGGTCGGAATCGGAATCGGGTTCGGGATCGGGATCGGGGTCGGGGTCGGAATCGGGGTCGGAGTCGGTAATCGCAATCGCTATCGCTATCGAAACGGTATGATGGGATTTCTGTAGAATTACATCCTCCGAAGACGCATTTTTGATCAGCGCCCTACTTTGCGATTCTGTCGGCTGCATCGTATCCCATGCGCATTACCACGTGGGAATTGGCGTAGTTGAAGGCGCCGAGCCTGCCTATGGATTGAATGTTTCCTGTTTTTTTCAGGTAATCGAAAATCTTTTTCAGCGCTTCATTATAATTTAGGAGATACATGGGATAGGCGTCAGCCAGTCTGTAGACGTGACATTCAATCGCTTCCTGTTTTTTGATCATTCCTTCTCTTTCCAGTTCATTCAGGACTGTATCACGGGCCAGTTCATCGTTTTTCCAGAATTCATCCTGGCTGTCGCAGGATATTTCAGCGATGAGAATAGTGGCGTTTTCAGGACTTATTTCATGCTTGAAATATCCCAGATCGGTAATCCTGTTAAAGGATAAATTGCGGAAATACATGAAAGAGGAGGGCAGGACCTGTTTTCGGGGGACCAGGATGCCGACGAAAACGACAGACCTGAACTTCAAACTGTCAGCAGCCTGGATAACGTCATCTTCAGGCACGGGCTGAATCATATGCACCATCCTGTTAAGCGGCAGCGTCGATATGACCGCATCGACCTGTTTGACGCATTCTACGCCCTCTTTTTCATACGCTATCGACTCGACCCTTCCTTCAGCGCCTAGGATTAATTTTTTTACTTCGGCATTCAAAGTGATTTTTCCGCCAGAACGAAGTATTTCCTTCGCCATCCGTTCAGTAATAATCGAAAAACCTCTGCGTGTCGTGTATAATTCGCCTTCCACCTTCTCAACGTATTTTTCAGTATCGACTCCTTTCGGCCTTTTGCTTCTCAAAATTGAATGTAAAGCGCTCGCAGCCTGTATCAGGTCCAGCCGGGGAATTCTCTGGTGAGCGAAATCGGGTGAAAACTCTTTGGCTTCTATACCCCAGACGTGTTTTATGTATGTCTTAAAGAACAATTCATACAGGATTTTTCCATAATTTCGAATCAGTACGGTTTCACTGTTTTCCTGGGGCGGTTTCCGGAGGCTTCCTTTTATCCTGTGGTAGAGACAGCTTGCTGCAGCCTTGATCACTGTGGAAGCCGGCAGCTTGGAAAAAGTATCGGACACGGAAAGGGGAAAATCGTATAAGGCATCCAGGAATTTAATTTTTATCGTTCGTTGAAAAGGCAGAAGTGAATCTCCGGCGATTTTTTTAACGTCATGCAGTATTTCCGTATCAGCGGAATGAAAAATATGCGGTCCGTAATCGAATAAGTTGTCTTTTATGAAAACTCCGGAAGCCATTCCTCCGACACGCGATGAACTTTCGATGACTTCGACGTCGATTCCTTTGTTCGCCAGACGCCAGGCAGCGCTCAATCCCGCACAACCGGCTCCCAAAACAACCGTTTTTTGGGCGCTATTTCGCTTCACCCGGACCGCTCCTTCCCTGTGGCATTACAAGCGCGGTTAAGCCGTAACCGGAAGTAATTTCAGAACTCCTGATAAGGACAACCTAACATATTGAATTGAAATGACTTTTTTACACTGAGTCTTGGCATACTATTTGTTCAGTTTTTAGCCCCCCCTATATCCGGCAGAAGAGCGTTGATTTCATCGAAATTCATTGCGAGCCATTCAATCAGAAAAGAATATCAGAGATTATTTAATGATGTAGAACAACTTACATTTTCGATTAAATCAACGGACCCGCGAGCGGGGGGACTTTGTTTTACTTGATTTTTTTTGATCGATTGTAGTTTTTTCGTCAAACATTTCACAATTTTTTATCAGCCAATGTCAGGATGTGTGAATATTCATACTTTTTTCGGTTGTTTGCCGGCTTCAGCAATACAGCCGGCCGAATTTTTTTATACGAGTGATGACTTTACCGACGTCCGATTCCGATAGATTAGGGTGAAGCGGGATGTTAAGCGCGCCTTTGTTCAGCTCTTCGCAATTTTTCAATTTCGCTTCTGATTCGTAAATCTTGTTCAGATGCAGGGGATGATATCTCAGACTGGTGTAGATGCCTTCATTCAGAAGATATTTGGCCAGGTCGTCTCTTTTGTCGTTATTTAAGCGTATGAAATAAGTGAAGTAGGAGTGCCGTTCATTATCTGCGGGGCCGGGAGGGGTTTTGAGCCAGACTTCTGAGGATAATTCCCGGTCGTAAGTTTCCCACATCTTTTTTCTGGAGCTTTGAAAGCGGTCCAGCTTTTTCAGTTGCGCCAGTCCAATTGAGGCGCAGATATCATTAGGAATAATCTTTGGAAAAAAAAGATCGATTCTGTGTTCCCACCAGCGTTCTTTTTCTTTGGAGGTATCGAAGCCTGATTTAGCTATGCCGCAATACCGGCTGTTCCGGGCTTGTTTTAAGACGCCTGGATTCCTTGAAGCTATGCCTCCGCCCTCAGCGGTCGTAAGATTTTTAACAGCATCGAAACTGAAGATGCCGATATGTCCAATCGTACCGCAATATTTTTCCTCAATTTTTGAATCCACAGCGTGCGCAGCGTCTTCAATGACGGGAAAACCGAGATTTAAAATGGGTTCCATATCGACAGGTTTGCCGGCGTAATGTACGACCATAACCGCGCCGGTTTTTTTCGTAATGAACGGCTCGACATCTTGCGCCCGAACATTGCAGCTTTCCAGGTCCACATCGCAGAATACCGGTTTCAGGTTATTCAGCATGACTGCGTGAGCGCAGGAAACCCAGGTAAAAGAGGGCAAGATGAGTTCGCTGCCGGCGTGGAAATAGAGGAGTTTTACCGCCAGGAGCAGAGCGTTCGAGCCGCTGTTGACCATGACGAAATCGCTGCATCCAATTCTCGCTGCAAAACGCTCTTCAAATAACCGGCATTTCGGGCCAATGCCCAACCATTGAGCATCAAAACTGCTCCTTATTTCATCCAGTTCTTCCTGTCCTACGGTCGATCCGAATAAAGGGATCATGTTTCCGTCTCTTTTTCGGTCACTTCTATTAACTCTGAATTCACATCCGTTCCGGCAAATTCCATGAGGTAAGCATCCTTCATGATGCCTGCGGTTACGAAACCGTTCTTTTCATACCAGCGCCTG
Source organism: uncultured bacterium (assembly GCA_964619725.1). GTDB lineage: Bacteria > CSSED10-310 > CAZUFC01 > CAZUFC01 > CAZUFC01 > CAZUFC01. Next base: position 12,740 of record CAZUFC010000113.1, read on the forward strand.
GCTTTCATATTCGTCTTCAACACTTTTAAGTAAATCCTATCGTCGCCCGCCTTCCTCATATGACTGCACATCATCTTCAAAGCTTTGCCCATCAGTCCGCTACCGGAATACTCTTTCCTTCCCAGAATCACATTGTAGACATCAAACCCGCCGGCTTTCCTGCGATATCCCATGCAACCTATCGGCAGCCCTTCATATTCAATTATAAACATTAAATTATCCCTGTCCAGAAAATAGCTTTTCATCCACTCCTTCTGTTCCTGCTTTTTGATGATTTTACGGTGAAAAAAATATTGCCTGTGAGCGTTTTTCCATCGTCTGAGAATTTCGCTGTCTTCCTGACACACTGTTCTTAAAGTAATTCTATAGTTTTCGTCTTTCGGTTTTAATATGGTGTTTTTTGAGTTCAGCGGCATTTTTCAGAAATGTTTGCAGGTTAGAACTGCGGTTTCCATAAGGAACAGCGGGATTTCATCCCTTTGCAGATGCTAGCGCATATGGATTGAAAAAGTAAAGCGAGAGAGTTACCTGAGCGGTGTTCGGCAATGATCGAACAGCGGCTTCAAATTCGTGCCGGATGTTGCGGCTGTGTTTTTATGTGACTTAAATTTGACTTGGATGAGAAATATCATTAGTGGTGTAAAGGGGAAAGGACGTTCGACGGCGATTTCTTTTCGATTAATTTGAGAGGTAAAGCGAATTAACGGCGAAGTTGCGGGGTTTGCGTAATTCTGCCGTATGAAGGGAGCGAAGGGTCGCAGCGTTCGGGCGGCCGGCGACGGCTGCGCCTTTGAATGTAGAGAGCGTCACCCGATGAACGACGGCGGATACGACCGAACGTCAACACCATTGTTGATTTGAAAATTGGATTTTCATTTAATGTTAGACGGGATGAAGGGGTTTCAAAGAGGAGATTTGCTGATGAGAAAATTTTTAAAGCAATGCTCAGCATTTTTGATAATATTTTTTATAGCATCAAGGGGAATAACATCGGCTGCACCGGAGAATTACGCAGAGTTTTTCAAATGGTTGCAGCAGGCTTCTGCGGAGAATGAGGATATGACGGGCGGAGCGAGTTCCTGGGCAGACGGGGAGTTAAGGCCCGGCATAACGGTTTACGGGTATCCGCCTGCAGGGCCGTTATATCATGTGTATTGCGTGGAGGTGGGCGGCGAGATAACCGGTTTAATGGGAGTAGATGCTGAAACCCTGGATTGGCAATGGTATAATTCGAAGTACAGAGGAAAAAAGTATCCAGCGGTGAGTCGAAGGGAAGCCGGGCTCATGGCGAGAAGCATACTTGAGGAGATGGATATTGATGAGCCGTTTGATGCAATGAGAGTCGTGACGATGCCGGACAGGCATCTATACTGGTATGTTGGAAAAGAGGCATCGAGCGGTGAGATGGAATATGAGATTTTCATCAACGTTGACGATGCTGACGGCACGGCGACCCATGCAACAAAAGAAGCAAAGGGATTAATGATGTCGCTGGATTTCGGCGAGGAGGCGGTTGAGTATGAAGCCAGCGGGCGAGCAGGAAACGACCGGAAAACTGATGATTTTTTGTATCCGGACGAATATAATCTGATGGTTCCGTTTTATTATCAGATCACGTCGTGGTATTGCGGGGAGGCGAGCCTTGAGATGGTTTTCGATTATTACGGTCCGGACATCGGGCAGCATGACATCGGCGATGTGGCGAATGAACATTACTCTTACGGAACATATGCTTCCGATTGCAAGAGGGCGGCTCATTTCAGCGACATGAGCACGGCCATCCAGGACCCTAACCTGCAGGGATACGACGAAAGAGCCGTGGGATATGCGGCGCCGCATGCGCAGTGGAATAATCCGGCGATTTATGATTATCGTTATTCGGACATAAAGACCTATATTTTCACGGGCTATCCTTTTTTCGTATTGACGCATTATGATTCGGGTCATAATTCCGGACATTTTCGCGTGGTGAAGGGATATTCGGACATAAGCGATGTATTTCTTGTTCATGATCCCTGGTATACTTCGCCTTATTCGGGGCCTGACGTCAATTTCAATCAGACGTTTTTCGTCGATAACCTGTGGACGCGATATTCCCGTTGGGGACTTCTGATAATACCGTGGGAAGGCGAGATATCGGCGCCGGAAAATTTACCGTTGGGGGGATTGTTTACGGTTGAGGTTGAAGTGACATATCCGGGACCGCATGACCTGGAAAACATGGATGCAGTAACCTCGTCGCAGGCGACGATAGAGTTGCCGGCGGGATACAGCCTCTATTCGGGAAATCAGACGCAATTTTTACCTGACATCCAGGAGACTTCGGACACAGATACGGTGCAGTGGATTGTTCAGGCTCCCGCATACAATTCAGGCCCGGATGAAATAGTCGTAACATTTCAGGGAGTGGTGACGGGAGACTCCTGGTCCTATCCAAACTACACGGACCGTATCGGGGGTGAAACGAGTCACACGGTAACGACAAGCGGCATAGAAACCTGGACGCCGACATTGACGCCGACAGTAACTCCGACAGCGACTCTGACGCCGACTCCGACCAGTTCGCCCACCGTAACGTCGACGCCGACCAGGACGCCGACAGTCACCTTATCGCCGACTTCATCTCCTACGTCAACGCCTACTTTGTCGCCTACGCCCACTTTTTCTCCCACGAGTACGCCGACGATACCATATCACGACGTGGCAGCAGTCTGCATCGAGACGGACCCGAGCGACAGGATGTTTTCCGGGGAAAGGCCGAGAGAGCAGGGCGACGTATATCTTCCCCGCGTCTGGGTGCAAAACCTGGGCAATTGCCTGGAATACGTGACGGTTAACGTGACTGATACGGCAAGCGGATACTCAACGACCAATTCTATTCCTCATATACTGCTTCCGGGCGACTGCGTTCCCGTTCTGCCGGATGACGTGTGGAACGCGCCGTCATGCTGCGGCGGTTATCAGTTCACGGCGAACGCCATGATCGACTACGACGAAAATCCATCCAATAATTTTACCGGACCAAAATATATGGAAGTTCCTGAAACTCCTCTGGATGAACTTTACTGCGACGACGGGACTCCGGCAAACTTCGTGGGTTACCTCAATGATGAAACGTATGCTCTGGCGAATGAATTTACACCCGACGAGTATCCCTGCTACATCGATTATGTGCGCGTTTACATGAGGAACGATCCGGATTCAGAAACCTTTAATCCCTTCTGGATAAGAATATGGCCGGAAGACCCTGATAATCCGGGATATCCTGACGATACGCCTATTTTTTCGGATCGGTGCATGTGGAACAGGGACCCGATTGATGCTCAGGGCTGGTCTTATGCCGTTCCGCCTTGCGATGCGGGTAAACTGACGATATCATCCGGAAAATTCTGGGTAGGAACAACCGATCTGGATAATTGTGCTGGCCCGGGTGTTGACATGATTGCAACGGATGCGGAGCGTGATTATGCCGGCAATTGGGTGAAAAGCGGGGAAACCTGGATCAATAATCCTTTATTCTGGGACCAGGAAGGTTACGGCGATATGATGATCCGGGCCGACGTCAGCTATGTGATGGAACCGCCGGCCAACGACGACTGCGAGGACGCTTTCGTAATAACGGAAAATGACTATTCCGCAAGCATCAATACCGTCCTGGCGACCACGATGCCTTCCGATCCCGTTCCATCATGCGGCGGCAATTCCAACGCCAAAAGCGTATGGTGGAAATATACTCCGGAAACCTGCGGCGTAATATCCGCTGACGTTTGCGATTCAGCGTATCCGACGATCCTTTCCGTATGGACCGGCTCATGCGAAGATATGACTGAAATCGCGTGCAATGATTATAACGACTACATCTGCGGCATGGAAAACACGCGTTCTGCCGTCGATTTGCTGCCTGTTTCCGCGGGGACGAACTATTACATCATGGTTTCCGCGATAAACGACGACGGAGGCATCCTCTTTTTCAACTTCAACTTCACCGGTTCCGACGTCACCAGTCAGTGCTTTATAGAGGAGAGCGACATTTGCGAAGGAGAAACGGCCCAGCTTCACTGCACCACGACAGGTTCCAACGGCCCCTTCTTCTATGCGTGGCAGCCTGCGGACTACCTGGATGATCCTTCATCCCCTGACCCGATATTCGGTCCCGCTCCTCCCGGCGATTACGGTCCCTATTTTTGTAGAGTTTTCGATGCCTGGGGATGCAGCGCCGTATGCGATGAAGGCATACAGGCGACTGTGTATGAACTCCCTTCCGTCACTGTCGAGGGGCCTGCGGAAATATGTCCGAATGACTGCCCCGCGGTTTTAAGCGCTTCTCCCGGTTTTGAATTGTATCTCTGGAATACGGGAGAAACGACTCAGGACATTGCGGCATGTTCGACCGGCGATTACTGGGTAACCGTCACGGATAATTACGGATGCAACAGTACAAGCGACATGCATTCCCTGACGGTTTTCCCGGAAGTATCGGCAAATGCCGGCCCGAATCACTCGATACTGCCAGGTCAGGCGGTCCAGCTAGGAGGCGATCCTACGGCTTCGGGAGGAACCCCGCCATTAACTTGTTCCTGGTCGCCGCCTGCAGGCCTGGACGATCCCGGTTCGCCTAATCCGGTCGCCCAACCCGGCGTAACCACGATCTATACCGTGGAGGTTACGGATGCACACGGATGCATGAGTCAAGACTCTTGCACAGTCTTCGTCGGGGAAGAACCCAGCCCCACTCCCACAAATTCGCCCGAACCGACGCATACGCCTACACTCAGACCGACGAAAACGCCCACAGATACTCCCACATCACAACCTACCCCTACGCAATCCCGAACGCCAGTTCCTCCAGTGATTCCGACCGCCGGCTCTTTAGGGACTATCCTGCTGACTTTTATTGTCAGCGCCTTGCTGTTGAGAAAAGTCAAATTCTGATCAGAGCCTTTCCGCAAAACACTCCGATCCGTTTTAAAAGCAGATTTGCTTTCATTCGTGCTGAAATATATAATTTGACCGGTTTAACTCAACCGCCGGGAGAAAATCATGAGAAAAAATATGAGGATTGCGGCTTTGTTCCTTGCGGGTCTTTGTCTCGTAGTCTGCGCTCACTCAAGACCTTTACCCGATATGCGGGTGAGGATTTATAAGAATAATGCGTTCAAAGATTTCCATGACCTGAAAAAAATGAAAATAAATCCTGTCGCTCGCGGTAAAAACTATATCGACGCGGACTGGTATCGTTCGGAAACAGATCAATTGGAAGAAATGGGGCTCTCATTTGAGGTGGTTATAGCGGATTTGGAAAAGGAACGTGAGCGTATAAGAAAAGCGGGTTCGAAGGGTGAGTATCATACATTTGAGAGTTTGCAGGCCGATCTGCTCGAACTGGCTGCGACATATTCGGATATTTGTATTTACGATGTTCTGGGACAGTCGGTGTTGGGGCGCGATCTGATATATGTCAAGATATCGGATAATGCGGCGGATGATGAAGCAGAGCCCGAGATCAGGTGGGATGCGAACGTTCACGGCGATGAGAAGATAACGCAGGAGGTCGCTTTTTTTCTGGCGCAGCAGTTATGTGAGCAGTATGGTTCCGATCCCTATATTACGGACCTGGTGGATACCCGGGAGATATTCATATTTCCCTGCGTTAATCCAGACGGCATGGTTTCAGGGAGTCGCTACAATGCGAATGGAGTCGACTGCAACCGGGATTACGGTTTTAAGTGGGATGCCTGGGGAGGCAGCGCTTCGCCTTTTTCGCAACCGGAGATTCAGGCCAACCGTCTTTTGATGGAGCAGAATCAGTTCGTATTCGGTTCTTCATATCATTCAGGGACTCAATATTTTTCATTTCCCTGGAGTTATCAGTATGAAGCGACGCCCGATAATGCCGAATATGAGTTCATACAAGCTGAATACGGCGAGCTGGCTTCTTACGCGGGCGGACAAGGCAGTCACGGAATGTATTACATCAACGGCAGTTCAAAAGACACGGACCATGGCTGCATGTCCACATTGGGATGGACGATTGAGCTTTCAAATATTAAGACGCCTCCTGCTTCTGAGATTGAGAGTTTCTGTACGCGGAACTGGGAAGCGAGTCTCTTGTTGATTGAGCAATGCGGTTACGGCGTATCAGGGACAGTGACGGACATGTCGACGGGTGAGCCGGTTGCGGCTTTCGTCAGAATACAGGGTCGAGGTTGGGGAGCGTATGCCGACCCGGAGCTAGGCGACTATCACCGGTATCTGAGGCCGGGCACATATACACTGGAAGCCTGGGCCTGCGGTTATGAGATGCAGGTCATTCCCGGCATAGCCGTTTACGAGGACCAGGCTGTTATTGTCGATTTCACTCTGCATCGCAGCGCTGAATCATACGCTTACAAGATAGTCTATTGTAATGATACTCAAACGGACGACAACAATCACACGCATCCTGCGAATCTTCTCGGTCCCCCGGACGGGCTTTATTGTTCTATAGGCGTAGGGGCTTATATTGCTCTGGATATGGGCATGGGAACGGAAATAGAAGATATGGAGGGAACAGATTTTACTGTTGTTGAAGCGGAAGGCGCTGCGGAGGGATATAATGTTAAGGCATCGAATGACTGGCAAGGCCCCTGGACTCCTATCGGAGACGGCGAAGGGACGACTGGTTTCGATCTGAACGGGTCAGGATATGAATCAGTGCGCTATATTCTGATCACAGACGACGGCGACGGCTCTCCGGGCGCCGCCGATCCGGGCGTGGATATTGATGCCGTCGTTGTGGAACGTCCCATACCCGGATGCGGCGCTCTCGAACTCGACAAAAACCGCTACGGCTGCGACGATGAGATAGATATTGCCCTGGCGGATGCAGACCTGGATACGAATCCTGAACAGGCGGAAACGCATGACGTGCTGATCCTTTCTGACACCGAACCTGCAGGGGAAACAGTCACCCTGACCGAAACGGGAGTCGACACGGCTGAATTTCAGGGGAGTATCCAGACTACTTCGGGGACAGGCATCCCGGGTATGATTGAAATTCAACACGATGATCTCCTTCAAGCCGTTTACGAGGATGCCGACTGCGAAGGCGAACCGCAAACCGTGATCACTCAAGCGACGGCAGACTGTTCAGGTCCTGAAATATCAGCGGTCGAAGTCGGAGAAATCGCGGAAAATTACGCAGTCATCGAATGGACGACCGACGAAGAGGCAAACTCGCTTGTCCGGTACGGCGCCGTCATACCGCCTGATACGGAATCCTTCCTGCCGGGCAGGAGGCTTCAGCATTCGATTATGCTCAATGAACTGGATGAAGGAACTGATTATTATTTTGAAGTCGTCTCAGTCGATGAAGCCGGCAACGAAACGATTGACGATAACGGCGGCCTCTATTACCTGTTTACTACAAAAATAAGAATGATAATCCTTCAGGAAGCTATGGACACGGACCCCGGCTGGTCCGTATCGGGAGGTTCCTGGGAATTCGGGCAGCCCACCGGTCAGGGCGGGGACCACGGCGGTCCGGACCCCGTATCCGGTTATACCGGTGAAAACGTATATGGTTACAACCTTAACGGAGACTATACAAACTATATGCCGGAATATCATCTGACGACAGGGGCCCTGGATTGCTCCCAGGGAACGGGCGTTCAACTGGAATTTTACCGGTGGCTGGGCGTCGAACAACCCTCGTACGATCATGCAAAATTGTCCGTATCCAACAACGGCGTATCCTGGAATACCGTCTGGGAAAACGATGAAGAAGTCGCTGATACGGAATGGACTCATCAATCCTTCGACATCTCCGGTACCGCTGATCAACAATCGACCGTCTATATCCGGTGGACCATGGGCGAAACAGACTCCTCCTGGGTATATTGCGGATGGAATATCGACGACGTTCTCGTATCATACCTGGTCGACGGCGACTTCACACCTACGCCCTCGCTTCCCCCTACCCTGACGCCTACCGTCACTCCTTCTATCACGCATACCGCAACTTCTTCTCCAACAGAAACACATACGCCTACTCAATCCCCTTCAAATACTCCCACCCTCACCGCTTCCCCGACCGAAACCGCCACGCCTACTAATGTTCCTCCGACAGCTTCTCCAACGCTCACACCATCCCCAACATGCACGACAGCGCCCTCATCAACGCCCGAAGCATCTCCGACATTCAATGCTACTGTTACGCCGACGCCGGAATCCGGCCTGTTCGTCGATCTTGTCCTCAACGATCACGAGTTCTACGCAGGTGATATGTTCATGCTCCTGATCACTATTTTGAACAGGCAGGACGAAAGTTGCGGTTGCCAGTACATCATTCTGGACGTGTACGGAGATTTCTGGTACTGGCCTGAATGGACGCCGGAACCCGGTTTCAGAGAACGATGCCTGGAAGCCTGGACGGATTACGACAACGAAGAAATACTAACCTTCGTATGGCCGGAAAACGCAGGAAGCGCCCAAAATATTAAATTCTGGGCCGCCATGGTCGATCCCGATGCCGCCCTCATCCTGGGGAATTACGATATGGAAGAATTCTCCTTCTTCTGATGGACCGAATTAAATTAAACTCGATTTTTTTCTGGTCACGCAAGTCAATCCGAACGTGAGGATGATTAAAAGGCTCAGCAAACCTGCTGTGTCAAGCGCCGGGATGGGTGCCGGGGACGGTTGAGCTGTCGGGGTTGCGGTGAATTGCGGGGTATGTGTTGCAGGTTGTGTGGGAATACCTGTTGGGATTTCCGTCGGGACCTGCGTGGCTGTTTCGGTCGGAATTTCTGAAGGTATCTCTGATGGAGCCTGGGTAGGAATTCCGGTGGCGACTTGTGTGGGGATATCGGTCGGAATCGGCGTAGGAACAGGAGTAAGCGGTTGATCGTTGTAATGAAAACCCATATCGACGGTTCCGCTGTCGTCTGCAAGGTCGGTTCTGGTGTTTAAATCGTTCATGCTGAAGCCCAGAACTTCCAGGTTTGAAGCCAGGTCGCTGCCCGCGTCGACGCACGGACTGTCCACGGATTGTCCTGCGGCTGTCTGGCCGAGATAATATTCGCCTCCCGGCCCGGTCGCAAACAGCGGGTCTTCAGAGATATCATCGTCGCCCGCAGTGCATCCGACATAATTCTGAGAATTATTCCAGACGCAATTGTAATTTATCGCGGCATCTTTCGATGAACCGGCTGTGAAGTAACCTCCGTTGATGAATATCCCGGTATAGTCGTTGGAGACTACTATATTATCGGTAATGACGGGAGATGGATCATAGCCCGTTATGTAAATTCCGTCCGAAGAATGAGTCAGTGTGTTGTTGGTAATGATGGGAGCCATAGAAAATTCGCCGTCGTTCTGCAGCCTGATGCATTGTTCGGCAGCGTTATCGATCAGGTTGTTCGATATGATGCTGGTGCATGAGGTGCCGGCTTCGATATCGATACCTTTCCCGGCGTTTTTAATCATGTTGTGAGCGAAGGTTCCCTGCGCGCCGACAGTGTAACCGCCTTTCAGATATATGCCTCGGGATTCGCCCGCATCTCCGGACTTGATGACGTTTTCCGAAACGACGGGATTAATCGTTTATTTCGACCCTGCACGTTTTTTGACCGGTTCGATGAATTCCAGCATAATTCCGCTGTCCATTACGTTGCGGCTGATAGTCGGCGTTAATTCTTCGCTGGTCGATACTCCAATGCCGTAATTCCCGCCGGTTATGACGTTTTCGGTTATTGTCGGCGCTGCAATGTCATAATGGTTCATTCCTGAGCAGATGATGCCGTATCCTTCGGCTTTTGAGCCGTTCCGGGGTTCATATAGACTGATTTCATTGCGCGTGATGGTCGGACTGACTGGTCCTTCTCTACCGTACGTCTCTATTCCTGTATCTCCTGTCATTTCAATTACATTGTCTGCGATATAGGCAGCATTATTACCGGCGTATGAGGAGAAGGCGATGCCTGTTGAGCTGCCTGTTACGACATTGGAAGTTATGACGCTGTTCATGACGTTATAAAAACTTCTGCCGGTGATGCCTGTAACGGCGGCTCCGTAGGAGGATGCAGAAATTGTGTTGCCGGTTATTTCCAGGGAGCAGCTTCCATATTCTGCATAGGCTGTGATTCCCGTATTATAAGTTTCTTTGACTGTATTTCGAGCGATGCTGCCGAACATGTTCAGGCTAGTCGAAGAACATTGTATCCCGGAACTGTTGTAATCCAGTTCATTATGAGTAACAGTCAGGTCCATTGAGTTCTGTTTCGACCCGGAATTATAAGCCGCTGCAGCGTATTCATTCACGGCGATGCCCGTGTAAGAACCCGTGACGACATTATCGACAATGATCGGCGCCGTTTCGCCGGCGCTTACGGCGACTCGAACGCCGGTTTCCCTGGCCGTGATCGAGTTTCTGACGACCATGGGATCGTTGTCGCCGTATTCCGTATAAAGAAACATCCCGTTGCTGGTTTCGAGTATGGTGTTGTCAGCCAGGATGGGCGTCATGTCTCCGTCGTAACTGAATCCGCTTATTGCCGTCTCTCTGCTGCTGATCATATTGCGGGAAATGTTCATGACGTTATCGGCTCCGTCGGCGCTCGTCCCAATAATGCCGGAGCTGCTGTTAATCAGTGAATTATCGATGATGGACGGCATAAGGTCCAACGGCGAAGACTGAACCTCAACGCCGATATACTGGCTCGATACCGTATTGTCGGTTATGCTGGAAGTTAAAGCGCCGGAATATGAATTTAAACATACTCCGGTCAGAAAACTGTTGATTTCGTTACTGACGACCGTTCCCCCCATTGAACCGCCGTAACTGCGGCACCGAATTCCGTCCGACTTCTCCGCATTGATCAGATTCTGTGAAATGTCCGGATAACAAGAGCCTTCTGTTTCTATGTCCACTCCGGTAAATTTGACGGCCAGAGTATTTTGAGAAATTAAAGGCGTTGCATCTCCGTAATCGGTTTTCAGAACCAGGCCGTTATTAGAGTTTAATATCACATTATGACTGAACGAGGAGGTCAGTTCTCCGTAAGTAAATACGGTAATGCCGTTGCCTGCTGAATCCTGATTGCCGAAAATGGTGTTCTGATCGAATGTCGTCGACGTATCGCCGGAAAAAGCACGGGTGATTATCCCGCAGTAAAGCTCGTCAATGGCGAAAATTTCATTGTGCGAAATGTTGCCGCTCATGTCCATCAGTCCCGCTCGACAAGTTACGCCGTAATTGCCTGAATAAAGGTAATTATCGGTTATAGTCGGAGCCAGAACGTTTTTTTCGACCCCGTACCCGTTTATAATCGTAATGCCGGGATAACCGGAGGTGATGAAGTTACGTGAGCATTCGGGATCGGTAATTGTTCCGAGAGAGGACGAAAGGTGAATCCCTTCGTTAGAAGCGTCGATGTCATTGTCGCTGCACGTCGGCATCAGATATCCGTAATAGCCGTATACGTCTATTCCGCTGTTGCCCGATGTAATGGTATTCCAGGTTAAGGTTCCGTTCAGGTAACCGGAATACACGTACATGTAGACTCCATTGCTGAGAGCGGAATCGAGCAGATTGTTCGATATGGTCGCGTTGACTTGTCCAGAATCGATACTGAAATCGACGGCTGTCTGTAATGAAGTTACTTCATTGTAAGATATCCCGGCGGTCAGGTAATCCGCGTCGCTGTAGAATACTATCCCTCGGTCTTCCGTTGAAATGGAATTCATCAGAATCTCGACGTCTGCAGCCTGGGAAGATGTCGAATTGACGGTCACACCCCGGAAAACATCACTGATCGTATTGCCCGCTATGTATGGAGCGCCTTGCATTATCTCTCTCCCAGGACCGGCTCCCGTTACGATCATGATCCCTGTCCGGGGATACATCGTATCGTAATACTGCGCGCCTGAAATGACGTTGTTCGTTATGGATGCGTCGGAATTCCGGGAATAAATGCCGTAGTTCACGTAATAAGGCGCAGATGCTGGATTATTGATGGTGTTGTTCGATATCGTGACACTGCAGGCGGCTAAATTTATCGCCTCTGACGTCCAGTTTACAACGTGGAATCCGTCTAAAACAGCATCCGTCACATCAGTTGCCGATACCGGCATCCCCAGCCCGGATGCATCGATCACCGTCACGTAATTTTCAACGTCACGGCTCCAGCCCGTTGACTCATAACCCCCCAGGAGCGAAATCCCCTCTTTTAACTGGATCAACTCGGAATAAACCCCTCTGGCCGTCTGAACAGTATCTCCCGATTCGGCGACCGCCAGCGCATCATTTATCGCCTCAAAATCCCCGCCGCCGGACCAGTCAACCCTCAAAACAGCGCCGTAAGCCGTTTGACCCAAAGCCGCTGTCATGCCGATAATTAAAAAAGAAATCCAAATCATTTGATGAAATTCTTTCACAATCTCTGCCCTTGTAAAAAGTTGAAAAATATAAAGGTAAAATCATCGCTCGTCCCGTCTTGAACGTTTCCCCTTCAACAGTTACTCTATTAGATATAGTGAAGAATTTTATAATGTCAAAAGAGAAGAGGCAAAAACCCGGGTTCGATAAATCGACGGGGACTGAGCAAACCAGGGTTACACTTCTTTCAAAACTTTTGACGGTTTATTTCAATAATCGGGATCGCTACAAAATGATGGAATATTCGGAAAAATTGTAAAATCAAAAGACGCATTTTTGATTCATGCCTTCAGCTATTTCATTTTTTCCATGAATAAAAAATATTTGCCGGGCTATCGGATTGCGGTTCTTATTTTTGTTGGCTGATTGACCTCACCCCCCGGCCCCCTCTCCATGAATGGAGAGGGGGAGTAAGATTGGG
>CAZUFC010000114.1:0-25192 GCA_964619725.1 uncultured bacterium
GCGGTGCAGGGATTTGAACCCCGGACACGCGGATTATGATTCCGCTGCTCTAACCGACTGAGCTACACCGCCATAGAACACTTTTAATTTCTTGAGTCTGAAAAAAAATAGCGGGGGTCGGATTCGAACCGACGACCTTTGGGTTATGAGCCCAACGAGCTACCACTGCTCCACCCCGCGTCATAGTCGGAAGCATTATAGTCTTCTTTTACGGCATGTCAAGTCTTTTTTCTTGAAATCTCATCGCAGAACCGAATTTCTACTTCCGACGGATTATGGACTTGCCCGGAAACATGGCTCCATCCCCCAGCATCTCCTCAATCCTCAACAATTGATTATACTTGGCGACGCGGTCCGTTCGGGATGTGGAACCCGTTTTGATCTGCCCCGTTCCCATCGCGACGACAAAATCGGCTATAAAACAATCTTCGGTCTCGCCGGAACGATGAGAAACCACCGCCGTGTAACCAGACCTCAAAGCCAGGTTCATCGTCTCAATGGTTTCCGTTACCGTGCCGATCTGATTCAGCTTAATCAGTATCGAATTGGCCACTCCCCTGCTGATTCCCTCTTTCAAAATTCTCTGGTTCGTTACGAATATGTCGTCGCCCACTATCTGAATCCTCTCGCCTAATCTCTCCGTCATCAGTTTCCAGCCGTCCCAGTCGTCTTCCGCTAAACCGTCTTCAATGGAAAAGATGGGATACTTGCCGCATAATTTCTCGTAATATTCCACCATCTCCTGCGATGACTTTTCAGGATTCCGTTCCGCCTGCAAATGGTAAACGCCGTCTTTGTAAAATTCCGAAGCCGCCGGGTCCAACGCGATGTAAATATCCTCGCCCGGCCTGTAACCGGCTTTTTCAACAGCGGTCATCATCAGTTGCAGCGCCTCTTCGTTCGACTGCAATTCCGGAGCGAACCCGCCCTCATCTCCCACTGCCGTCGAATACCTCTTCCCGCTAAGTACGGACTTTAAACTGTGAAAAATCTCCACGCCCCTTCGTAACGACTCGGAAAAGGTCTCAGCGCCGCAAGGGACAATCATGAATTCCTGCAAATCCACATTGTTGTCCGCGTGCTTGCCGCCGTTCAGCACATTCATCATAGGAACAGGAAGCAAATTGGAATTTATTCCCCCGATATACCGGAACAACGGTAAACCCAGACAATCTGCCGCAGCTTTGGCGATCGCCAGAGAAACTCCTAAAACCGCATTGGCCCCCAATCGACTTTTGTTCGATGTCCCGTCTATCTCTATCAGCATCTGATCTATGAATCCCTGGTCCAGCGCATCCAAACCCATTATCTCCTCTGCAATTATCTCATTTACATTCTTAACCGCAGTCAAAACCCCTTTACCGGAATACCTCGACGAATCCTTGTCCCGCAACTCCACAGCCTCTCGCGTGCCCGTCGAAGCGCCCGAAGGCACAGCCGCCCTTCCCACTGCTCCCGATTCCAGCAATATGTCAACTTCAATCGTCGGGTTTCCCCGGGAATCCAAAATCTCTCTCGCTAATACGTCAATTATCTGACTCATTATCTACCTTCCTTTCTTTTGATTACTTTTTTATTCCTTAATAATTTCCGGCCTGCTTCCCACTCTCATGCCGATTCTACTAACCCCGGCCCGCTCCCGCCGGCTTAAAACTGCTCGAAACCTAAATTACACCCGCCTTAATGCTCTATCAAGAAAAAAATTCATCTCGCACACTCCTCTCTTCAATTCCTTTAAGAATTGAAATTTTGTTTCGGGCTTTCGCTGTAGTTGATGATCCATCCCGCGCCGTAAAATGAAATTTTTACTTTTTTTAAGCTGTCTCTACTCAGAAAGGGCTGCAGAAGCTTATCGGGCATACGTCCCAAAAAGCCAATCGGAAAAATGCCCCCCGGAAATGGGAATATGCCCGTTTGCGGACCGTAACCCCAGTTTTTTCAAAATCTTCTCCCTTATTTCCAACTTATGTTTGACACAACAGCTTCATTAATGCTAAATACCGCAACTTGAGGTTCGAAAGAACTTCATCAACTTAAGCGCGAAAGGAGGAAAATCCAATGGCGGAAGATAATAAAACCATCGGAAAAATCAAAAAAAGAGACGATGTCGAAATTTACGGGACCCTCTCGAAATACAGAAATGAATATTACGTCGATTTTCGGGAATACGTTCAGACCGAAAAATACTCCGGTCCCACCAAAAAAGGCATTCGTTTTCATATCGAAAACTGGGATTCGTTCAAAAAACTCGTCGATTCCATCGATAACGAAATAAAAGAATTGTAATGCCAAATCCGGCTCACTGCAATTCATTGTTTCTAAATGTTTTTATTGAATTTTCAATCCTTTGGGAACCCTCTTCGACACGGTTTTTCAAAGCCGAAATCGACGAAAATTCTATGTTTTCAAGGCGTAATTTCAAAAAAAAATTGAAAAATATTGAAAAACTGCCGATTTTTGCCTTGACATTAAAATCATGGATTTTATAATACCAGTCAATCATAGGTTGTAACCTAAACTCTCAAAGGAGGCACCCAGTGACTAAAAAAGAACTCGTTGCAAAAATAGCTGCTGATGCCGAAATTACCAAAGTGAAGGCAGAGAAAGCATTGAATGCTACCCTGGACGGAATCAAAGGCGCATTGGTCGGAGGAGACAAAGTAAGTCTCGTAGGTTTCGGTACTTTTATGGTATCAAAGAGAAGCGCCCGCAAAGGCCGCAATCCGAAAACCGGCAAAACGATCAATATTCCCGCTTCAAAGGTTCCGAAATTCAAACCCGGCAAAGACTTGAGAGAATCAGTCAAGTAGTTTCAGGGAAAAATTCAATCTGGAAAAGCAGTGTCGAGTTCGATACTGCTTTTTTTATATTTGACTTCGTAATTTTACAGTCACATTAAAATATATACGCCGTATACAATGTCGCGCTTTTTCTTTTTTCATAATGCTTTAAATCATAACAGCTTCTGATTTTCCGGCCTAATATCGTCTCTCTTATATCTCCCTTTTAAAACATCGCCTCATCCGCAATTAGCCCTTCTGAACTGATAGTTAATCCATTTCCTCGCGCTCACTATAACCGGCCATAAGCTTATTATTTTATGTCATAGTAATCGTGCGTTTTTTCTAACTTATTGTTTTTAAAATTTTTTATTTATCAGCTTATAGTGATGCAAATATTCTGTTTACCGGAAAGTAAAGTTGATGACTACCCCGGATTTCTCATACAAAATCGTAAAGAGAGCGTCCAGATTCCTGCAGATTCGAGGGTGAAGGACCGGCGGACTGCGGAAGCATAGCGGCGCTATGTTGATCACGTGCGCAGAGAGCATCGCAAGAAGGTGCGGGAATATGGAGATTCATAACAGGTTTTGAATAAGAAATCCGGGCTAATCCCTTTTCAGTTTTTTCTCGGGACCGCGCATCGAGCTGATAAGGCTTATTCTGGTCAGAAAGTCGAAGCGGAAGTCGCCGCAGTCATGGCGAATTAGAAACCGTATTGCCGGCAGTCTCTATTTACGAGCGTTTTTTGCGGGGAACGTTTTTCTTTTAACGGCAATCGAATTCGCACCGGCGAAATCGTTTGCCAGGGGAGTAATAATAGTGTCGTGAGGAATAGTAATTTCTTTTTTATTATTCTTCACGATCTTTTTCAGATCATCTTCCGTTAAAACTTTTCCCTGGAAATCGGGAAGGGTTTTAACTTTGAACGATCCTGACGAAGCCGGGACATTTTTTGAAAAAGCATCAGGATTTTTGATTTCGGAGGATTTGTTTACTGCAGCCAGGACCTGATCGACGACGGCGCTGATGACGTTTTTCAGCACGGTCTGTTCTTTGGAAGAATGGTTCATGATTTTCTCTCCTTCGACAGCCATAATTTTATCCACGCGGCGCTGATGACGGCCGCCCTCAAACAGCGATTCCAGGAATATCTTCACGATTTCCAAAGCGGCTCCCTTGCCCACAATCATGCTGCCCATGCATAACATATTGGCGTTATTATGTTCTCTTGCATTTCTGGCGCTGAAATGATCGTTGCATACAGCCGCTCTAATCCCTCGCATTTTGTTGGCTGCCATTGCGCTGCCCACTCCCGCGCCGTCAACCATTATGCCGAATTCAGCCCGGCCTTCCAGGACGGCGCCGGCCGCTTTAACGCAAAAATCAGGATAATCGACCGACTCCGTTGAAAAAGTTCCTACATCCAGAACCTGATGCCCCTGCTTTTTCAACTCTGACTTGATCGTTTCCTTTAATTCAAATCCGCCGTGATCGCTTCCAATCGCTATGTTCATCCTTCCGCTCCCAATCTCTCGTTTGTATTATTCCAAGCGGAAATTTCCTCAATAATGCCGCCTGCCTTAACAGGGTCCAGTCCTGCCCCGCCGACGAGGAAGCCGTCAATATCCGCTTCCCTGAGGAATTCCGAAGCGTTCTCAGGCGAAACGCTGCCCCCGTATAATACCGGGATCGTCGAACCTCTGCCGGCGCGGAACCGACGGCTCGCCAACATTCTTATATGATCATTCATCGCCGCCGCATCAAGAGGCTCGGCCGCCTGACCGGTCCCTATCGCCCATATCGGCTCATACGCTATCATTAACGATCCTGAACGATTCGCCTTCAATAAACCGTCAAGCCCCGCATTGACAGAATCCGACACCCGCTTGCCGCTCCGCTGATTCTCCCGGTCGATCAGGGATTCCCCCACACATAATATTACTTCTAATCCGTTTTCCAGAGCCGTCTGCACCTTCTCTGCAATTAACTCGTCATCCTCCGTGAAAAATTTCCTTCTCTCGGAATGCCCGATAATAACCGTCCTTATTCCGACGGAATTCAACATCAACGCCGAAACCTCCCCCGTATACGAGCCCGATTCCTTCTCATGAACATTCTGAGCGCCTATCTCCACAGGCAGTCCCCTGAAAACCTCCTGCGCCGATTCCAAAAACGGAAATGCTGGACAAACAATCAGCCGGAAAGACAATCCATCTTCAATCACTCCACGGATACGCTCAGCAAAATCCACTAATTCCCGCTTACCATGATTCATCTTCCAATTCAAAACTAATTGAAACTCGCTTTGCCCCTTATCCTTTGATCTGAACTCAACACCCAGCCTTAACGCCGCTTCGCGCGCCTCATCCGTTACGATCTCGCCGCCCGACAGCGCTATCCGACCGTTTCCCCTGCTCGCCTCCACGATGTCCTGAGAAGTAATGAATTTTCGTCTCATACGGCTCCCCGGATCAAACAATCCTCGCTAAGCTACAAGGATTTGACTGCCTTGTCAAGCCTGGCGACTCGATTCATAATCGCTCATCGCCGCCTTAATTTGCATCCCCCTTCATTCAGTCGGCAGCCCTGCTTTTAACGAAATTTTGTCCATAAACCGCAGCGACTGTTCAGCATTAAATTTTGAACTGAGATTTGAGTTTGTGGACAGGCGCTGACGAAGGATAAGTTTTTATCGATTAAAGCAGCGCTGCTCATCAGACGCTCTCCCAAAAAAACGAATGCTGCCGTGGCCTGTAAATTAAAAAAGAGAGCGTTTTTCAAGGCTACTCTGAAATAATACTTGACAAAACGTCAGAAGAACTCTTAAAATATATATGATGATTTTCTTTGTTTTTCATTGAATATCATCAAATAGTAGAGTTTTTCTATTATGGAAAGAATACTCGTCACAGGCGTTTATAAATCGAAAACGGACAGCCAGGGAAGAATTACGTTGCCTCGGATTTTCAGACCGCAAATACTGGAAAAATGCGAAAACACTTTGTTTTTGTCGGCTCATTCCGAATTTCTGATCGCTCTGCCCCCGTATGAACTGGAACAGGCGCTTTCACGAATCGGATTAATGGAGTATAATGATATGGAACAGCGGTCCGAAAGACGTCGTTTGACGGCAGCTCTTCACATGGTTGCGGTTGACGGACAGGGTCGGATAAAAATTCCTGATTCTATTCTTTGCAGACCCCTATTTGAGGAGGGAGCGGTTTTCGTCGGCACAGGCCATGATTTTGAAATTTGGGATGAAGGGGAATATGAGGAACGTCGAAGAGCGGAGAATCGGAATTCTGTCCGGAAAAAAAAGGAATAAAACGTGGAGACTGAGCAGTGAAGCCGTGGGATAAAAAGGATAAGGAATTTTTCATTGAAAAGCAGTCGCGTGTCGGGACATTGATATTGGGTATTGGAAAGGGCGGAGTGGAATTATTGGACCGAATGCCCGGCAATGGAGTGCAAGCGGATTTACATTTATACGGAGTGCGCACTTCGACGGAAGGAGCTGCAGAAGGAAATAGATTTCCAATAATTCAAATCGGTAAGCGGAAATTTCCATTGGGTTGCGAGGGCGATCCGTTGAAAGGCCGAAAAGCTCTCATCGAAAATTACGAAGAAATCCGCAAACTGTTGGAACCTTATCATCTAATTTTTTTAACCGGATTTTTAGGCCGAGGCACGTGTTCTGGAGCGGCTCCGTTAATAGCGGAAATAGCGGACCGGGAACTGGGCAAATTTACAATAGGACTTTTCGTAAAGCCGGATGGTGGAGCAAGCAAAATTGAGCAGTATCAGGCGAGGGATGCGGAAAAAGAACTGAATCGACATTTAAACGTATTGATTTCTGCTGAGCGAAGTAAAGAAACGGAGGGAGTTTTCGATCTGTTGCGTGAAACGTCTGAGTCTATCTGGCATTTTAATAAAACTTTGGCTGAACCGGGCGTGGTGAATCTCGATTTATCGGATATCGTCAACGGACTTCCTGAGAAGTGTGAGGGATGTTTATTGACC
The DNA here is from genome assembly GCA_964619725.1 of uncultured bacterium. Lineage (GTDB taxonomy): Bacteria > CSSED10-310 > CAZUFC01 > CAZUFC01 > CAZUFC01 > CAZUFC01. The sequence continues at coordinate 6,804 of CAZUFC010000114.1, forward strand.
GTATCGTCTGATGACGATGAGATTGACGCGGGCAAGATTTGCCGTCGTTTCGACGGTCATCCGTTCGGCAAAAGTTTTAGTTGGGATTCTGCCGATCATCTTTACGTGCATGTTTCGGGCAATGCCAGAATCGGGATGCACGATACGGCAAGAATATTGAATCACCTGCGGTCAAGAATATCGAGCAAAGCGAAAATCTTTTGGGGATTAAGCATTCGTCCTCAAGAGAAAGCGTCCTTGACGATTTCGGTATTGGCGGCGACGGAACGGCTATCCGCAAAAAGGGTGGAAAAATCAAGCCGGCCGGCTGCGGGCTCCATCAGCAGCAATAGAACTTCTTTTTAATTTTGCGCGAAAAAGGACGGGTTTCTTTCATACCGTATCAAGCCGAATTCATTCGGCGGCCAATATCTTAATACGGCTTTTCCGATAATATATTTTCTGGGCACATATCCCCATTGTCTGCTGTCGTAACTTTTATTCCTGTGATCGCCCACGCAGAAGTAATATCCCTGGGGAACGACGGTTATTTCCTTGTCGTTGTAGCTTTTAAAAGCCCTTGGAATAAAATCGTCGTTGACCTTAACTTTATTGATATAGATTATCCCGTTTCTGATCCTTAAACTGTCGCCGGGAACGCCTATAACACGTTTAATGAAATATTTGGTCGGTTCGCGCGGAAACCAGAAGACAACGACGTCGCCATGGTCGGGTTCCCTGGTTAAAGGGAGTTTCCACTTCAGAAGGGGTAAAGGGTCTGTCATATATATATATCTGTTGACGAATATTCTTTCTCCGTCTTGCAGAAGCGGCTGCATGCTTGTTCCTTCGACTTTGTAGGCTTTAAAAAAATAATTCGTAAAAAAGAAAACGAACAAAAGTCCGTAAAACAGACTGCGACCCCACTCCTTGGCTTCTTTTTTCAATTTAGAAGTCCTTTGACTGTTCTTTTCAGAAGTAAACTCGTCTCTCGTCTTGACTCGAGCCATTAATCAGTTTCGCTCCTTTCCTCTTCGGTTCCGCCCGAAAAGCGCAATGAATCTAGCATGCAGTATCATCTGATGTCAACGCCAAATGTAACAATTGAAACAGTTATTAAAGTCAATCGGCGGAAAAACCTAATTTTTCAGCTTCATCGATATGTCGAGCGGCGGAAATTTCATCGCCTTTCACATCCCGATAAAGTATGCTCAGATACCAATGAGAAGCGCCCGGAAGATTCTGGACTTCCTCAACGGTAACCGGGTCCTGAAAATCATAGACTCTCTCTTTTTCATCCATCAAAGAATTAGGTCCTCTCAACGACAGATTATTAGGAGTCTGAATGATGAGCTTTAATGATTCCTCGGCCATATCCAGGTTGGTCTGCAATTCCACAGCGCAGCGGGAAAAATAAAACCTGGCGAGAAGGCTTTCGGCTTCAGCGACGAGTTTGTGCAATATCTCGATGGCCGAACCGAAATCATTCTGTTTGACGTAGGTCGCCGCCATATAAAGTTCAATATCAGGCATGGAAACCTTCATGTAATTCTGCGCCAATCGCAGTTCTTCCAGTCCTTCCTGATGATCCTCTTTTAAAAGGCGGCACAGACCCAGGGCAAAATGAGCCTCAGCATGCGTAAATTCATCTCTGAGGATATGCTTAAAATCTTCGGCAGCGTCGTCGGTTTGTCTTCTGCTGTAATGAGTCCATCCTCGGTTCAACAAGAAGTCGATTTTTTTCTTGTTTATTTTGTCTCGAAAATAGGCCGGGTCTTTATTCATAATTCGACAGAAAGCCGAATAATCCTCCATGGCCTCCGTAAACTCATTATGCTCCAGTTTGTCCTCAGCTTTCCCCAACAATATCTTACTCCGTAATTCCTTCTTCTGTTCCTCCAGCCTCATCGGCGACACATTGCGAAAGGACATGGACTCAACGCTTCTCATCGCCTTGTCGTATTCTTTCTGATCTATCAGGTTCATTATTTCTGCGATTTTTTTTTCCATCGTATGAGCCGTGAATATTTTGGGAAATATAAGCTGAACAATGATGAAAAGGATCAAAAAAATGATCAGACCCACAGAAATGATGAGCAGAGGATTCTTCCTTACAATAAGCTGCTCTTTGACAATTCCCAGGATCGTGGTCTCATCCTGAACCGATTCCTTCCTGATAACCGGCGGTTCGGTATCTTCCCTGACCAATGACTTCAAAAGCTGGATCATATATCGCGCCTGTCTGTGAATATCCAGGTCCCTTAATTGTCTCTCTTCCTCATCGCTCAACGGCCTTCCTCGCAAAGCCAACTCCTGCCTGAGGCCATCCAGGCTGATCGTGTTATAGAGATGTATCTCCACCGTTTCCTTGATGTCGTCCATCAGCAAACCATCGACCATTCGCCCTACGGCCTTGTCGCCCAAACCTATAATCACGTTTTCTATCTTCTTTTTTAACTGTGGAGGCGGATTGTGAGAAAGTTCTTCCAGTAAAGGTATGGCTATCGCTTCACCGTCTATTCCGGCGAGCACGTCCACAAGATGCATCTTCTTGCGTATGCTTCGCGTCTCCTTGAACTCTTCGATAACAGGCTCCAGGCTTGCCTCTTCATAATAAATCAATTCGGTTTTGATCGCTCTTATTACCGCATCCCCCGATTTATTGTTCAGATTGGTCAACAAGTGAGGAATAAAATCCGTGTCGTAATAGTTGGAAATTTCATCCAACGCCATCAATTTTTCCGTTCCTATTCCCTCGCTTAATTTCTGAACCAGATTTGAAAAAACGGCGGGGTCAACGTCATCTCTCGCTGAGACGCAAGAAACTAAAGCCGCAAAAATGATTATGATTGTAACTATGCTTCTGTAAGTCATAATTAACCTCGGTCTTTTCAATGTAATTTCAAGGAATGGATATAACTCCTCAGGGTTTCTCCAATTTCGGGAGAGCGTAAAGCTGTTTCGAGCGTAGCGGACAGATACTCCATCCGATCATCGAATCTAACGAAATCGTCTTCAAATTCAAGCGCGTATACCGTCCCTGCCGCAAGCGCGGCTCTGACGACATCCGACAGCCCCCATTCCCTGTCTGTTATCGTTTCTTTTAATGATTCGAATAAGCTTGAATCAAAAACCAACCTTCCTTTCAGCGTCTTCTCGTTTTCTCCCGCTTTCTCTTTGTCCGAAACATCCCGAACCCGATAAATGCCATCTCCGGCATTTTCAACGGCCAGGCAACCATAAGCCGGTCGTTGCTTCTCATCGAAAGGACTCACCGCAACAACCGCCCCGCCCGTCTTCTCGCGAATCTCCGCTAATCTTTGTAATGCAGAAACCTCACCTGTATATATTTCTTCCGGCATCAACACACCGAAATTTTCACCCCCGATAAGACCTTCGGCCTCCATTAACGCATCTTTCAGGTCGGATGTTCCCCTGCTTCGAATAAACGCTATTCGGATCATATCCGTTATTTCTTTCAACATTTCCCGGAACCTGACTTTTCCGGCTCCTTCCAGATATTTGTCCAACTCCTGAGAAAACGCAAAATACTCCGGAACGATTCGTTGTCTTTCTCCCAGTATCATAATCGCAATTTCAATACCGGCTCTTGAGGCTTCTTCAATAATGTAATGAATTGCGGGTCTGTCTACCAGAGGAAGCATTTCTCTCGGCATCGCGTTCGACGCCGGCATAAATTCCAGCGCTTCCTTCATTGCCGGAATAACGGCTTTCGTCATCTGCATTTATACTCTCCTCGCTTTTCTTCTTCTCGGTTCCCTTTGGCTCAGCATCAGAGTTCTCGTCATCGCTAATTTTCTCCCTCCTGAATCTTATTATTACCTTTTTCATTATAAAATATGCAGCGACGCTGACAACCGCTCCCAATAGCGTGCACCCCAGCAGAAACGGCAAAAAAAGACTCCAGAAACCCTCCCAGCTCACCAAAGTTTCCTTTAACTCGTTTAAACTTCTCGGCATAAGCGTACTTTCGTCCGCTCCGTATCCTAAAAGAAATCGACCCGTCGCAAAAGCCGCCGCATAAAAAAAAGGCGCTATCCAGGGAGGATTCAGCATAGTCCCGACTAAAGCTGAAAACGCCTGCAACCGCAGTAAAGGGATGAGGATCATCGTTGTTGCCGTGTGAGTCCCGTAGAAAGGATTCAGACTTATGAACATTCCTATAGCAAAGCTTCTCGCCAGATATGACGGACTTCCCTTCAGCTTGACGATATCTATTAATGCCTTCTTTAGGCGAGAGCGAAGTCCCCCCTTCATTTTTTTTTTATATTCGTTTGTGGGAAGTTCAGTTTCTATGGCCGGCTCCTATTCAATTATTCTGAAAATTCTGCGGCTTGTTTCGGTCAATCCCTTCAGAGCTTTCATACTACTACTTGACAAAATTTAAGTCAATACTTAGATTAATTTTCCCTTTTAATCCTGAGAAAGGGAGGGACAAATGCCGATTTATGAATACAAATGTTCAGAATGCGGATACAAATTTGAAAAACTCGAAAGTTTCTCCGATAATAAAAAATCAAAATGCCCGCAATGCGGAGGCGAAGCCAGACGGCTCATATCATTAGCGGGATTTGTTCTGAAAGGAACGGGCTGGTATGTTACGGATTACCCGTCCAAAGAGAGGAAAAAGGGAATGGAGCAAGAGAAAACAGCAGCCAAGGAATCGAAGCCGACACAATCGGAATCTTCCGATAAAACGAAAAAAAAATCTGAATGAATGATTAATGATCTTTGAATCTCAAATTTGTTCTATTTTATTTGAACCTGCTTTGATTTACCGAATGTTTTATAAACTCAGGGAATTAGAGAATGAACGAAAGAGAAAACAATAAAAAACCAGAGTGGAAAAGAATTGAAATAATGAGTGATTCGACAGAAGACAAAAAGAACAGAAGGGATACAGAAAAAGGAACCGAAAAGGAAACGAAACATGCGGGGCCAGCTTCCGAAGCTGGAGTAGAATCGACGGATCAGGAGAATTCGCCGCAAAATGAAGTGACCGAAGAGGCTTCCGGAACGGAAGAAATCCCGGAACAGCAAGCCTCGAATTACCTGGAAAAACTCCAAAGACTTCAGGCAGAATTTGAAAATTTCAAAAAACGAACAGCCAAGGAAAAACGAGCCTGGCGGGAAAACGTGGAATCATCCCTGCTCAAAAAATTCTTGCCGATAATAGATTCTTTTGAGCGTGCATTCGAATCAGGCGACAAGGTACGGAATGAAGACGCCAGGTCCGTACTGGAGGGATTAAAATTAATCTACAATCAATTCATGTCCGTTCTCCTAAACGAAGGAATTGAAAAAATAGAAACGGTGGGTGAGGAATTTGATCCTAATCTTCATGAAGCCGTCTCCACTTTGCATACGGACGAATATTCCGACCGTATGATAGTCTCGGAAATTTCATCGGGTTATAAGCGGGGAGACAAAGTGCTCATACCCGCTCGAGTCGTCGTGAACATCAAAGAAGAGTCTGAATAAACTCCTTCTCTTCGATATGCGGGCGACGGTCGGCCGGAGTTTTTTTCGACTGTGGTTCTTTTTTGAGGAGTGAATTTCCGTAAAAAGATGTCCTCTGAACGCCAAAAAACGATCGAACGTCCTGTTGAGTTCATCGGAAAGGGCCTTCATACCGGCAAGACGACTCATTTACGGATCGAACCGGCTGCGCCGACCAACGGCATAACTTTTTCCTTTGATTATCGGAAGCAGCATATTTTTAATTTGTCTGTCGAGGCCGTGGAATCACTTTTTTACGCTACGAAACTGATTTTCGGAAACAATCGTCTTGCAACCGTAGAACATTTTTTTGCGGTGATAAATGCCTTTGAAATCGACAATCTTCATATAAACGTAAAGGGAGAAGAGTTGCCGATTTACGACGGCAGCGCCCTGGAGTACGTTCGATTATTCGAGAGCGCAGGCATCAGGATTCAAAACGCGCCGAGGAGGTTCTACAAAATTCTGAAGCCTTTAAAGATTTCGAACGGCGATAAACATTTTCTATTCGAACCGTCCGATGATTTAATCATCAATTATCGCGTCGACTATACGCATCATGGGATAACAGCTCAGTCTCTTCAAATGAAAATCGATAAAAAAAGTTTTGTAAACCGGATTGCTCCGGCAAGGACATTCGGATTTCTTAACGAAATCGAAATATTAAGAAAAGATGGCCTCTTAAAAGGCGGGGAGCTCGAAAACGCGCTGGTATTCGACCAGGGCCGACTGATCTGCAACGAATTAAGATTTTCCGACGAGTTGGTGCGGCACAAAATCCTTGACTGCCTGGGAGATTTGCTGCTTTTAGGAAGCCCCCTATCGGGAAAAGTATCCGTCGAAAAAGGGGGACACGATCTACACATAAAAGCGATCCGTTCTCTTTTATCCTCACGCGATAATTTCTCCGTCACAGAAATGAATCCATGAAGCAGCCAGGTTTCTGCCGCCTATATCCTTCCAGGATTCGCCTGCTCCTCTGGAACAGCTTACCAGGAAAATGACGCAGCATTTTCTGCAGTATCGACAGAATTATACTGACTTCGGCAGGGTAATTACGGCAAATTAAATCTCTTGCTCCTGCCCTTCTTTTTCTGTAAAATTCCGACGGCGAACGAAACCGAAATCGGTATGCGGAGCTTAAGCTGAATTGGATAAATTAATAACAAAAATCAGTTTTTTCCTGTTCCTTTCCTGGGGGTTCTTTTGTTACGCCCCCGCAACGCCGGCAGAGGAGGCGAAGCTGACCGGACTGTCTGTCGAACACAATAAAGGAGAGATCACCGTATCGGCTGTTCTTGAAGGAGCATTCACCGACGAAATAGTCGACGATATCCGCAGCGGCATACCAACGGCTTTTCGCTATATTTTAAAAATTCAGAGGCGACGTGGTTGGTGGTGGGATGAAACCGTCATGAAAAAAGAAGTAATTCATCTGATTCAATACAGCAATTTGAAACAGGAATTTCGCATCACCATCGGATCGAACGGAGAAGAGAACAAAATCATTACGAAAGACTTTGAAAAAGCAAAACAAATGATGTCACGGTTTGAAACTTCTTTTCGACTGCCGCCGATGAAGGATCGGCAGAGTTTCGAATTTTACGTGAAGTTGAAGACGGAAATGAAAACCAGTCGCATGCCGATCCCTTTCAATATAATATTTTTCTTTATCTCCTGGGATTTTGAAACCTCCTGGGTTTACTCGGAACCCTTTCAGGTTCAGGAAAGTTATAAAATAAACTCCAAATCGGAAACCGATTCCGATACTGCTCCTGAAAGATGAGCATTATTGGCTGAAAAGCCGGCATTCCTAGTCATCCCGGATTGAAAACAATGTCTGCAGCAAAAGAGGACAAACAGAAAAAAGAGGTCGCCTATTCTGATCGTCTGAGAAGACGAAGAAAGAACCTGATTATCGTTTTCAGTCTTATGCTGGCGCTTATAATTCTCAGCGTCGTCGAGATGCTGGTATTCAAAAATCAATCTCTGCTGATTCTTGTCCTGATCAATTTCAATATCATTTTGCTTCTGCTGTTGCTGTTGCTCATTTTACGAAATGTAGTCAAGCTGATTTTCGAAAGAAGACATCGGCCTTTCGGGACAAAATTCAGGACGAAACTGGTCTTTGTTTTTGTGGGATTATCGTTATGGCCGACTATTTTTCTTTTCCTGGTGGCCTTCAATTTGATTTCAGAAAGCATAGACAACTGGTTCAATCCCCGTGTAGACGTATTTCTGATGAATGCATTACGAGTAGTGCATGATTATACTGATTCCACGCGGGATACGGCATTGCATTTCGGACGTTTGATGACAGAGGAAATCAAGCGAAGTGAGTTGTTGAATTCAAAAAAGGAAAGCGACTTAAAAAACCTTGTGGAAGAAAAACAAGACGAATATCGTCTGGGTATGGTTCAAGTATTCGATTTCACGGGCAAGGAACTGATACGAACGGCCAATCCTGCCCTTCCCATCGGCAAGGTAATGAAACCGGGTTCGGAGTATTTTCGCCAGGCTCTTAGCGGCAAGGAATTCTTCACCATCAGTCAACTGGAGGAAGGAGAACTGCTGCAGTGCGGTCTTCCGATTTGGAACAAGGATAATCCTGAGCAGGTAGAGGGCATTCTCGTCGCAAATTATTATCTTCCGCAGTCCTTAGCCAGAAAAATAAATCAGATCAGCAACGATTATGAAAGATACCTCCAGCAGAGGCAGGCAATTTTTGAAACCAAGGGTTTGTATATCACTATACTGCTCATGATCACTCTTACGATTTTATTCGCTGCGGTTTGGCTGGGGTTCTACATCGCCCGGGGAATTACCATACCGATCGAACGGCTTGCTGAGGGAACCCGTGCCATTTCCACAGGCAACATGGATTTTCAGCTTGATGTGGAGGCCGGTGATGAAATAGGCGTTCTTGTGGAATCTTTCAATCAAATGACGGCTGATCTGAAAAAAAATAAAGAAGTAATAGAAAAGGCCCACGAAGAATTGCAGCAGAAGAATCTGGAACTCAACAGACGCCGCATGGATATGGAAGCCATACTGGAAAACATCACGACCGGAGTGATCTCAATCGCTGCCGGCGGTTACATAAAAACCATGAACGATTCGGCTGAAAAAAAGCTGGGACTTTCCAGACTCGTCTCCGGTCGCGCCCACTATCGTGAGGTTCTTAACAACGGATTCCTGCTGCCTTTATTGATGCTCATTGAAAATGCTTTCCGAACAGGCACGCCCATTGTTCACAAACAGCTTCATATGAAAATAGGTAAAAGGCCGGTGGTGTTTTCTGTTTCCGCTATACCGATGACCGATCCCAGTACGAGCAAATCAGGATTGCTTTTAGTTATTGAAGACCTGACAGAGCTTCTTAAAATACAAAAAATGGCGGCATGGCAGGAAGTCGCCAGAAGAATTGCTCATGAAATAAAGAATCCTCTGACGCCGATAAAATTGTCGGCCGAGCGCCTGCAGAAAAAACTTTCCGGCCCGGCCGCCGATTCAAACGCGGTTTTCAAAGAATTGACCGAGACGATTATTCAGGAAGTCGAAGGATTGCGGATACTGGTCAATGAGTTTTCCCGATTCGCCAAGATGCCCAAAGCGCAACCTCAACCAAATGATCTCCATAAGATTATCGATAATACCATCGGCATATATTGTGCGGTTGATGAATCCGTTCAGTTTGCGAGAAAATTTGATCCGGGAGTTCCGATTTTGCAGTTAGACGCTGAGCAGATAAAAAGAGCGCTGGTGAATTTATTTGATAATGCGCGGGAAGCCATGAACGGAAAAGGTACGATAACCGTCTCCACTCGATACGACCCGGTCTTGAAAATAGTGACGCTGGAAATCGGGGACGAAGGGCCGGGAGTCAAACCGGACGACAAGGATAAGATGTTCCTCCCTTACTTTTCTACGAAAGAAAAGGGGACAGGATTGGGTCTGACTATAGTGGACAGAATTATTTCGGACCATAACGGATTCATCCGTTTGAAAAACAGGAAACCGACAGGCTCATTGTTCGTTATTGAACTGCCTGCCTTGCATGCATCCATTGTCATGGGGAGCGAAAATAAAATTGGAAACAATGTTTAATGAATACGTTCTTATAGTCGATGATGAGAAAAGCATCCGGCAATCGCTTACGGGAATTTTCCGCGACGAAGGCTACGGAGCGCTCACCGCCGCTACCGGCGAAGAGGCCATTGAAATCGTCAGGGAAAATAAACCCGATCTGGTTCTATTGGATATCTGGCTTCCGGACGTTGATGGAATCAAAACTATTGAAAAAATGAAAAAAATCCATCCGGATATCGAAATCATCATGATCTCAGGACACGCCACAATTGAAACGGCTGTCAAATCCACCAAATTGGGCGCCTATGATTTTCTCGAAAAACCTCTATCCATGGATCGAGTGCTGCTGGCCGCCAGGAGAGCGCTTGAACATAGCCGGTTAAGCAAAGAATACCGGTCGCTCAAAGACAGTATGGAGCTCAAATACAAAATAGTAGGCAAAAGCAAAGATATGAAAGCCCTGCTGAATTCAATCGATAAAAGCGCTCCCACCAACGGTCGCGTCCTGATCTCAGGCGAAAGCGGCACGGGAAAGGAATTAATTGCCCGCGCCATCCACGGAAAAAGCAATCGAGCCGACCACAGTTTCATCGAAGTTAATTGCGCTGCTATTCCAGAAGACTTGATCGAAAGCGAATTGTTCGGGCATGAAAAAGGCTCCTTTACCGGCGCTCTCTCCAGAAAAAAAGGTAAATTCGAAATCGCGCACCAGGGAACAATGTTTCTCGACGAAATTGGAGATATGAGTTTAAAAACTCAAGCTAAAGTTCTCAGAGTCCTTGAAGAACAAAAATTTGAAAGAATCGGCGGCGTAACTACCATTCCGGTCGACGTCCGAGTCATAGCCGCTTCTAATAAAAAACTTCCCGATCTCATAAAACAAGGAAAATTCCGCGAAGACCTCTATTATCGACTTAACGTCATACCCATACAAATTCCGCCGCTCAGAGACCGTCCGGAAGATATTCCCATTCTTGCCGACCATTTCCTTACACTTTTCTCAAAAGAATACGGAAAACGCAAAAAAAACATCTCACCTCTGGCGTTGGAACTACTCTCTCTTTACCACTGGCCCGGAAACGTCAGAGAATTGAAAAACGTTATTGAACGACTGGTGATCATGTGCTCAGATCAAATCATTCAAGCTGATGAAATCGAACTCCCCGTTATCGATAAAAAGAAAAATGTCACCGCTGACCGCATCGAACCCTTCCAGGAAGCTAAATCCCTTAAAAAAGCCAGAGAAGTTTTTGAAAAAGAGTTCATAGAAAAACAACTGCAATTGAACGAATGGAACGTGACGAAAACTGCTGAAAAACTGAAAATAGAAAGAAGCAACCTGCACAGAAAAATAAAATATTATGGATTATCTCAATCATGAAACTCGCCTTGATTGTTCATATCGCCAAATTCGGCAGTGACCGTTCGTAAACAGAGCTTATCACTCATAAGGCTTCATGCTTCGGATCGGCTCCTTTTTTCAATTATTTTTCCTGCTCCGCCGGATGATCGGGAAGTATGTAATTCTTTCCACAACAAGTTACATTTTGAAACACTTTTTCTTGGGGGTGGGGGGATGTCCGAATGGTTCGCAAATAATTGTTTTTCTGATGTTAAAGAGAACGGGCATGGATTTTGCTGGATATTAGCGGGGTTCGACGTCTTGGAATTGCGTTCATAACCCATATGGATAATTGACACGGCTTGAACTGTTTTGTAGAGTATAAACGGAAGGAGAAATTAAGTCGTTGAAATAAATATTCAAGGAAGTCGGTAATTGTTATGGCTAAAAAAACAAAAAGCAAAAAAATTCAAGGATTTACGGTGCTGGAACTTCTTTTGGTGGCATCAATCATTGGGGTTCTGGCGACAATTTCATATGCGGCCTGGTATAGTTATTATCCGATATTCCGTTTGGACCAGGCGGCTTCTCAGATCGCGGCGGATTTAAATTGGGCGGCCTATCAGGCGGCGAGTCGTCAGAACAACTGGATGGCTTTTATAATTTATCCCAGGGCTAGCGCTCCCGGCGTTCAATCAGTCGATCTGAAGCTATACGATCAATCGCCTTATGAAAACGCCTCCTATTGGGTTCCGGTGAACAGCTATCTCTTGATCAATGATGACGGGTGGCTGGGAACGGCTCAAGACGGAATAAGGCGTTATAAGCTGGGATCGCCGGATTTTTTCTGGCCGAACAGGAATTCGGGCCAATTCGATCTCAATGAGCTTTCCCGTGGTCCTATTCGTTTAGGCAAGGGATTGCGTTACATAAGGGGAGCGGTGACTTCGCCGGGCGGTCCATATTATAATCCTCAACTGATAATTTTTTATCCGAATCGGACGGTGTCATGCAAAGATTTCAGAGCTCATCCCCATATGAGACCGAGAACGAGCGGAGTATTTTGGCTGGGGGATCAGTATTATGTTTCGGGCGACGCAAGCGAAGACAACAAAGTGCACTTACGTGAAATTAATATTCGGAACAATGCGAAAGTAACGGTATCGAGGTCGCCTTCGTTCGTCCCCTGATGAGGAGATTGAAGAGTATATCATTCTGAAGGAGTTATTTATGAAATTAAAATATTTTAATAAAAGACAGGAAGGATTCAGTCTTCTTGAGTTACTATTTGCGCTAACCATAATGGCGACGGGGATGCTGGCTTTAGCCACGGCTTTTCCTTCCAGTTATTTGAGGGTTGAGGAGGCCGACAGCCGTGAGAATGCGGCTCGACTGGCGCAAACCGTTTTAGAAACGGCCAAAACCGTGAGGTTCGACAAGTTGAATGCTGCGTTTGAGGCGGAATATACCGATGATGTCGACGTGAACCAGGATGATGATGCCCTGGGCGGCTCTGATTATGAGTATCGCATCGTTGAAATTTTAGATGATCAGCCCTGCGTTGGGATGAAAACGGTGAGAGTGCGGGTACGGTGGCTGAGGTTGCCGCTGACTGATCAGAACAATGATACGGTGGCTGATGCTTCTGAAACTGAACTGGTATTATTTTTTGATGAAATATTTTAGAAAAGGCATTAGATTTTCAAATTTAAAGGGAGGACGTTAAATTGAGAAAGCATATAAAAAGCCTGAAAAGCAGAAAGGGATTTACTCTGATCGAGTTATTGGTATCAATAATGGTGTTTTCATTAGTTATGTCCATTATTTATTCGTTGTTTCTTACGACGAAAAAGGATGTAAGGACAGAGGTGAATCTGACGGAGGCTCGCGAAAATGCCCGAATAGCATTGGATGCATTGAAACGAGACATCGCCCGCATGGGACTGAATGTAGATCGCGAGCCGGGAGGCGCTGCGGCTTATGAACAGCCGATGTTTGTTTACGGCGATCCCTATCAGATCATCTTCAATGCTGATATTGACAACGATTTAGCGCAATATCCGACTTATTCGGAATCTGACGTCCTGGGGCCGGTAGACCCCCGGGCGAGCGCTCCGCCGCGGCTTAACGTGCTGCAAAACAGTTCGCATGAGCCGGGAAGCGTTATAGCGGCGTCTTATCCTCAATTTTGGAATCAGATTTGGGGCGAAGCGAGGGGAAATGAGATGCAAGGCGCTGAACTGCTGCGTTATTCGCTGGACTTCGTAGGCAACGGGACTATAGCAGGACTTAATCAGAACAATGAGGATTCGGTATTCATTCATACGGGTTTGAACAGAACGGTCAATCCTTATGATTTTTATCTAGTTCGAGAAATTTGGGGATCGCGTATAGTGAATGGAGCGCGTCAAAATTATTACAACGGTTCGGAATTCAGTCCGCCGCGCCCCCATATCGTCGCCACGAATATAAGGGCTTTCGACTACAATTTTTCTGACTTTTACAGGTTTCCCAACGGCGAAATTCCCTATCCGATATTCACCTACTGGGGGCATTTCGAGGACGATCCGCGAGATGATGACGATCCTCCCGAAGAGCCTGATGAAGTAGTTGAAAAATTGGACCTTTGGGGTGATCTTGATGACAGCGGCGATTTGAATTCAACTGAAATAATGCAGATGCTGACGAACGGCGGACCTTATTCCCGGGCCTTGCAGTATGCGTCTGAGGTGAATCCTTTGACCGGCGAATGGAATGACCGAAACGGCAATGGAGTGAAGGATTACAACATCGACAACGTGTTGCGTAGAGTGGTCGTTTCCATAACGACGGAGACAGGCAGCCGTGATCTGCAGAATCCGAATCAGAAATATGTACAAAGCGGAGAAGATTATTGGTTTCACGAAGTCAAGATGGCTGAATCGGTTGCGCTGAGGAACCTGGAGCTGATCAAGACGGAAGGCAGCATTCAGCCTCTTCCCACCAGTTCTCCCATGCCCACTTCGTTTGACTCCACCGGAACTCCAGTACCCACTGCGCACACAGAAACACCTACTCCCACTCCGACTCTCACACCCTCTCCTCCAGGCATAACGCCGACATTCACCCCTGACACCGCTCCTACATTCCCGGATTACTTGAATCTTTCTGAAGTTATCGTAGGCAGCGGGAATTTGACGAAAGGTCCTGACAAGGTTGAGGCGTTTTTTGTTTGCGGATACGGTGTTGGGTTATGTCCTGACGCATTTGAAGACGGACGGTGGCAGCTCCCGGGCCGAGTGCTTCTTTCCGGCGAACCGCAAGGCGAACCGGTCAATTCTCCAGCCATATCCGGAGAAATCGTCAAAATTATAACCGGCGATCTGAAAGGCGACTACGACTATCGTTATGATGCCGTCGTCGTTACTGATGCTTCGGACCCCGGTTCTCCGTTCGACGAAGTCTATAACTTATATTTGTTTTCAAATGAGGAACCCGATAATGAAAGCGGGGGACTTCGATTTGTTTGCAATCATACTGAGACCTTCAGGCGCGCAGCGTTCATTGAATCCAGGCTTCCCGATCCCTCGGACCCTTCCTCTACCGTTCCTGCAAAAATCGTCTCAGTCGCTCTGGGCGACGTCCTTCCCGAAAAAACCCACTTTGATCCTTACAACGAGATCATCATTGGAATGAATCCCGTTAATCCTCTTGATTACCGCTGCTCAATCATTACGATAGACCTTGCCACAATGATCGGCGACCCTGCCGGTTTCGTAATACAGAGAATAGCGGAAGACAACAGCTTCATTATTGAAGGGCACAGGCTGGTTGATTTCAAAGTAGGTCCTTACTATCCCTCTTCTATGCATGACTATCGCCATGATCTTATGGTAGCATTAAGACCCGATCCTTTCGCACCACCGGCGAATCCCAGCGACGTCAGATTCTATTACGCGGCAACTCCTTTGCCTATTACTCCGACCCCCGGTCCCCAACCTCATAACAATTTCGTGGAACTCGAAAACGCCACGATTAAGCTGTCCGAACTTTTGAATTATGAGACGGGAGATTACATCACGGCCATTGATACCGGCTCGCTTTTTACCTATGACATCATCCACGATTTCGTCGTCGGCACTACTAAAAACATTCACTTTTTAAGAAATTTCAACCTTGACTCAACTCCGCCCCTGGAAAATCATAACCAGGCCGTCAGTTCAAGAGTCGTCGAACTTAAAATCGCACGTTTCTTTTTCCCGATCATGGACCCCATCTATGATGTTTTTGCGCTTACTGCAGAAACCAACGCCGACAAGTCCAACTTCTTTCAGTTCTTCGGGACAAGCGGAATGATTACTCTCGACAATTCCATTTTCCTTTCCAACTATCCCGCTACGATTGAAATCGGCGAAATGAACCTGGGCTCCGGGGAATTCCCTTATGATCTTGTGGTCGGTCACTCCAATCCGGTACCCGGCTCCGGTTGTCAGTTCAATCCCGGGTATCCTCGCTACAAAGCCAGCATCTTTCTCGGTTCTCAACCTGAACCTTTACATTACATTATAACCAACCTGGAACATGATTATCTGAAATGTCCCTTTTACGGACCTATCCGCGACATCGCCATCGCTCAACAGTTGTATCGTTCTCAGCATCCGGATCGCGGTTCTGACGGATCGAATGCCGAAGGAGGCAAGAACAAAAAAGGATCGCTTCAAGGAACAAAATCCGGTGATGATAGCTCATCAAGCAAACGACGCGGCGACGTCAAGGAAGACAAAATTCAGAGACCCATTGTTGTTCGATAGATGAAGCAGGTGAGGCAATGATGATACGGAAGAAATTAAAGCATATTTTTCAAAAGTTGAAACATGGTGATCCGGGGAAGCGAAACAGCGGTTTTGCACTGGTCGCTATTCTCCTGATATTGGTTTTAATGACTGCCCTCGGTACAGGCTATATTATGAGTACAAGCCTGGAAACTCAGATGGCCAGAACTGAACATGATGCTCTCGTGGCGGCTTACGTCTCCGAATCAGGACTGGCATACGCCATAAATCGAATCAGAAGAGCCAACTGGCTGAAAGACATAGATGCTGACCACGGGCCGGGAGGAACCTATAAACAGGCGCTTGATCATGTCGGACATTACACTCACGAGCCGAATCATCCTGATTTTCCTGAAAACTCTCATTTACCTGAAAACATTATGGATTTCGGCTTCAACGACGGGCAATGCACTTCTGAAGACGGCTGTATGCACGAGCTGCCTGTGAACACTTTGTTTCAGGTTTGGGCAGAGCCGGCCAATCCCGGAGAGGAGAACTTTTTGGACGCTCCTATTAAAGCGTTATATTCTATCGGTTTTTGCGACATGATTTCGCACACGACCAGAGTTCTTTTTCGCCCGTTGCCTGATTTTCTTGATTTCGCCGTTGCGGCAGATCGTTATATTTCTTTGCATGCTGACGCAGCCGTAAATCAAACGATCGTCGGAGGGGTATGGAGCAATGGTGAAATAAGTCAGTCATACGGCGTAAAGATAATGACGGACAAAGACGGACCCGACGATTTTGAAGGAAAAAATCCGATCACAGGCGTCAATGACGATCAATATGTAGCCTCAGTAGGTCACGCCAGGCTTGGAGGTTTTGTTGATGGAGACGTTTATGCAAGTTCCGCGGATAATCATCAGCCTATTTTCAGGGAGGCCGATCCCTATGAAGAAAACACGGACCGAACTGAAATAGGTCACGTAACCGGATGGCTTTATCTGAGACCTTCCATAGAACCTAAGGAGGGGCCGAGATACAGCGGATATAAAGACAATTGGGAAGACATTTATGAATATGCCGAGGTTTGGGGTCCAGGATTCACGGAGCGAACCAACCCGATTTGTTATTGCGCTTCTCTGATCGACCACAAACGGGACCGTTCCTATTTTGAATACCAGGATATTTTCACATTCGAAGATTGTATGGATATCGGCAGAACTCCTACCATAACTCCTTCAGCGCATACGAATACCCATACTCCTACTTTTACTCCAACTCCTATGATTACCGGAACGCCTCCACCGACCAGAACGTTCACCAACACCCCTACGTCAACCCCGACGTTCATCTGCAACAACCCGGCCTGGCTTGATGATGGACATTGGTCACGTTATTGCGGAAGGGCGGAAGAAGATTGTAACGTCGCCGCAGCTTTTTGCCCGGGATACTTTATTCAGCACCCCTACAAGACATGGCCGAATCCGCTGCTTTGCAATTTCGACGAAGGTATCGACAATACGCATTATGACATTCAACCGGCGGACGGCGAATACCTGGAGAATCCTCCTGAAGGCAACTGCCTTACGAAAAAGCACATCGTCGGCTATTTCAACTTTGATTACTACAAACAACTGGCCGGGACTTATGTAGATACCGGTTATCCTGACGGAATGGTTTTCAATGATTGGGGCGAATTCAACGACTATATCGAAAGCGCGGTCAACGGTAGTCCCCAATACGCGCGAATCGTAAAATACCACGGATGGGAATGGCGGCTCATTCTGGGCAATGAACTGCAAGAAGTTTACCCGGTTTTCTACATTGATGATCCCAGTGTGCCCGATTCTGACGAACCCTACGGCTGGATGAACTTGAAGCCCATTAACGATCAGTTGGACGGCGAAATCGAACGCGTCTATATTCACGGCACGATCGTTACGACCGGCAGCTTAGACATTAGAGACATCGACAACCGATGGAGGCGGCCTGGAGCCAGGTATCGCACCGTCAGGGCAGATGTCCGCGATCCCACAGACGTCAGTGTTTGGGATGGTTGTAAACGGTTAATCATTGATTGTCAAAATTATGAACGTCCCGCCCTGGCGGCTAAAGGCGATATCTGGATTACACGCAGAAATTACTTCACCGATATCTTCGGCCTTGTTTATGCCGAAGGAAAAATTAAAATCTCCAATGATAACGTTGCCGGACGCGTATGGGTCGGCAACCCCAATGATATGGTCATTTCCGGGGGCGCTGTTGTGGGAAGAGAATTGGAATTTAACGGTTTCTACTACATCGAATACGATCCTGAAGTCAAAAATCTTCTCGGCTGTATAGACCTCGATCCGAGACAAATTGAAATTGTCTCCATTGAAAAAAGCTTTTATTACAACTTCTGACAAACATCTGTCTCTCACGAATCTTTCGCCCGCTCCGTAAAACGTCTCTGGCGAATAACGGAGCGGGCGACGGATTCCCGCATTATTGAAAATTCGTCGCTGTCAGTCCCAAAGAATCCCTCATATCTAAAGCAGAACGGAAACATTATTCTTCTTTCGTAAAACAAACCCGAACAAATTAATTCCATACTCCATTCACCTTTTTTGTCCGCCTTTATTCTGTTCTGAATCTTCAAACAGACTCCACTGTATATTCTGGACCAAAGATGCCGGCGATTCCGGTTTAAAGATGCCGCCCAT
>CAZUFC010000115.1:0-25123 GCA_964619725.1 uncultured bacterium
TGCCCCCTCCGTATTACCGCGGCTGCTGGCACGGAGTTGGCCGGGGCTTATTCCTAAGGTACCGTCAAGAATAACCCATATTACTGATTATCCATTTCTTCCCTTAGAAAAGAAGTTTACACCCCAAGGGGCTTCGTCCTTCACGCGGCGTTGCTGGATCAGGCTTTCGCCCATTGTCCAATATTCCCCACTGCTGCCTCCCGTAGGAGTCTGGGCCGTATCTCAGTCCCAGTGTGGCCGTTCACCCTCTCAGGCCGGCTACCCATCGCGGCCTTGGTGAGCCGTTACCTCACCAACAAGCTAATGGGACGCAAGCTCATCCCTCGGCGACAGCTTCAATGAGAGGCCATCCTTTAACCCGGTCCTCTTATGAGGTCCAGGCATCGTCCGGTATTAGCCCCACTTTCGCGAGGTTATCCCGG
Organism: uncultured bacterium; assembly: GCA_964619725.1. Lineage (GTDB taxonomy): Bacteria > CSSED10-310 > CAZUFC01 > CAZUFC01 > CAZUFC01 > CAZUFC01. Next base: position 423 of record CAZUFC010000115.1, read on the forward strand.
TCCTAAGGGCAGATTGCTTACGCGTTACTCACCCGTTCGCCACTTATGTATCTCCGAAGAGACCTTATCGTACGACTTGCATGTGTTAAGCACGCCGCCAGCGTTCGTTCTGAGCCAGGATCAAACTCTCCAGTTGAATTTTTTATTTGGTAAACATTTTTGAGCTGAATCGTTCACGATCCAGCAATTCTTTTCCAGCTTTCTAATTGATCCGGGCCGTTCAAGCTCCAAAGCACACTATTTCATTTTCAAAGAGCCGACTCACCGCTTTTTGTGCGGCGAGTTCCGTGATAATAACATCTCGTTTTTTCTTGTCAAGAGCAAAAATGAATTTTTTTCATTTTTTTTTCGCTTTTTCGCGATCATACTCGGTAAACATCGCTGAATTATCAGCTAACAGTAATGTAATATTTCCGTTTCGTTTTGTCAACAAAAAAAACATAAATGATCGTGCCGCTCTTAACTTTTTCATTTTTAACTCCTTTCCATTTTAATCCTGTTTGACTGGTTTTGCCGGTAATAATAAAATAGTGACGGGAGTGAGCGTAATGAATGAAAAAAATGAGAAGAGAAGGATAGGCCGGCGGGAATTTTTCTCCCGGATGGCGATAGCCGGAGCCGGAGCGGGATTATCGTTGCGAGTTACGGGTTGCGAAGCATCGTTATCAGAAAACGAGAGCGCAAGGAGACCGGATCAGGCGAGCGATCTTTCCGGCAGGGTAGTAGTGATAGAGTGCGCCCGAATGCGTTCCTTGGGGGACGTTTTACCGGTGGAATATTTACAGCCATTAATTGAAGAGGGATTGAAGGCTTTAACAGGGCGAGAGAAAGCGAAAGAAGCCTGTGGAGTTTTCGCGGGAGAGGGCGACAGGATAGGGATGAAGCTCAATTGTCTTGCCGGTCCGGGGATGTCCACAGAGAGGAATTTAACGGCCGGTGTTGCCGGAGTTTTTCGTGGTAGCGGCATAAAACCGGAGAATTTTATTGTCTGGGAGAGGACGAACCGGGAGTTGGAGAGGTGCGGCTATAAAGTCGGTTCGTTGGAGGATGGTTTCCGAGTCATCGGAACGGACAACCGTGGAGTCGGTTATGAGAAGGAGCCTTTGGTACAAGGAGAGTTATGCAGTCGTTTCAGCCGGATATTAACGCGATTCACGACGGTAATGTTTAATTTGCCGAAATTGAAGGATCATAATCTTGCCGGTCTTTCGGGCGGCATGAAAAATTTATTCGGAGTAATTCATAATCCCAATAAGATGCACAACGACAACTGCAATCCATATGTGGCTGATTTAACCGCGTCGGAACCGGTAAAAAGCAAATTAAAATTGACCGTATGCGATGCATTGTCGGTTCAGTATCATGGCGGTCCGGCGTATAAGCCCAAATGGGCGGAACCTGCAGGAAAAATTTTGATTTCAGCTGACCCGGCAGCTCTGGACGTCGTCGCTCTTAAACTGCTGGAAGAATTAAGAAAAAAGAACGATTTGCCTCCGTTAAAGGAGGAGAACAGATATCCGTCATATATAGAAACTGCGGGAAGATACGGACTGGGCGTTATCGATCCTGAATTAATTAATGAAAAAGTAATAAAGGGATAAACGGAGGGAAATTTATGAAAGATTTATCGAGGCGTAATTTTTTAAAAACCTGTCTTATTGCCGGAGCGGGTTTCAGTATGCCGAGGATAATATTCAGCGGCACAGACGACGCCTCCATAATTCGTCCGGGAATCGGAACGAAATCATCGACGCTTTCTTCATTGGAGGCTCGTTATTATGAGAAGCTGGAGAACAAGAAGGTGAAGTGCAAATTGTGTCCCCGGGAATGCACGGTTGCTGATTTGGAGCGGGGATATTGCGGAGTAAGAGAGAACCGCGACGGCGTTTATTACACTTTGGTCTATGGGAGGCCATGCACTTACCATGTGGACCCGATCGAAAAAAAGCCTTTATTTCATTTTCTTCCAGGTACGGGCGCTTTTTCGCTGGCTGCGGCAGGCTGCAACATACACTGCAAATTCTGTCAGAACTGGGAAATATCTCAGGTCCGGCCTGAACAGATCGACAATATTGAGCTGCCGCCGGAAAAAGTAGTTAAGGCTGCTGAAAATTACAACTGCCGGAGTATAGCGTTTACATACACTGAGCCAGTGGTATTCACCGAGTATGTACTGGATACTGCCGAGAGCGCCGGGGATTCAGAAGTTAAAACAGTCGTAATTTCGAATGGGTATTACCAGAAGGAGCCCCTGAAGGATCTGGCAAGCTGCCTGGATGCCGTAAAAATTGATCTGAAAGCCTTCACGGAGAAATTTTACAAGGAATATTGCGACGGCGAACTGAAACCTGTCCTGGAAGCGCTTGAATTACTCGCCTCAAAAGAGATCTGGTTTGAAATCGTGACGCTTCTTCTTCCGGGATTGAACGACAGTGAGGAGGAGATAAAAAAGCTGTCCAAATGGATTAAAAAAAATCTGGGAAGCCATGTTCCGCTTCACTTCAGCCGTTTTCATCCCACCTATCAAATGAAGAATCTGCCGCCTACGCCGGCGAAATCGATTACCAGGGCCCGTGAAGCGGCTCGTGCGGAAGGCTTGGATTTCGTTTACGTGGGAAACTTGCCGGGGCATGACTATGAAAGCACGTATTGTCCCAAATGCGATAAACTGCTCATAAAACGATTCGGCTATTACGTGAACAAAGTGAATCTTAAGGACGGCAAGTGTCCTGAATGCGATACGAAAATACCAGGCGTCTGGTCATAACGGCAATTCCACCCTACAGCTTTCCGGTTGCCTGTGTTTCGTTCCGGAAGCCCGGCTCCTTAAACCGGCGAGAAGAACCAACCCCGAGCCTGCAAGACCGGGACGGGCCAGAGAGACCTGAATGTTTTTGTCAGGTTGTGTTGAAAAGTGAGCAGCGTCCTATTTTGAATTCCAGGCTCTGGAAATGAGATATCTGGGGTTGAACAACCTATCCAACGAGAGCGCATCCTGCCGAATATGCAATAATCTTTGTCTTAGTCGAGGATATCAGCGCCGTTTCAGGCGGTTGTAATGCTTTCGGTTTGACATCAGCCCTTTTGATTCGTAATAAACTAATAGACGGAGTCCTCGCGACTCCTGTGGGAACCTCGCCGGAGGAACGATAAAAACCGATCGTTTTTATCTTACACGAATCAAACTGAATTACATATATTTCCATAATTAAAAGAAGAAATCAATATCGTCGCGTCAGCGGCGATCAGCAGTCTATTCATGTACTGAGGAATTTATTATGATGAATCATGACGAATTGGAAGGACGCGATTTACGGATGTTTGAAGCAGGCGAAAGCAGTGAAACGGATAATTATGATGAGATAGAGAAATGCATCGTTCATAGTGCAGACATGGACGAACTGCTTCGATTTAAGACGATTTTCAAGCATTGCAGCATAGGCTTTTTAATCATAGATCCCGGGACGCACCAGATAGTGCACGTCAACCCTGCAGCCCAGGAAATGCTGAAGGCGCAAGAGAATGAAATCATCGGCGAAATGTGTCATAAGTTCATTTATTCATGCCGCAACGGAAAATGCCCCATAACGGACTTAGGTCTTCAAAACGACAAAACGGAATGTCATTTGAGGAACAATGAGGGAAGCTTTCTTCCGATACTTAAAAGCGTCTCTCAGATATCGATAGGGGCCGAAGAATATCTTATCGAGAGCATAATAGACATTAAAAAGCAAAAGAAGGCAGAGCAGGCTTTAATCGAATCAAAAATTCAATATGAAACGGTGGTGAACAGCATAAATATCGGTTTGTCCATGATCAGTCCATCAATGGAAATTCTGTCATTAAATAAAAATATGAAAGAGCGCTTTCCTCATATAGACGTATCGGAAAGACCCTTATGCTACCGTTCTTTTTACGATCCTCCCAAAGAATCCATCTGCTCTTATTGTCCAACCGTGAAAACCTTGGCAGACGGAAAAATACATGAAGCGGAAATAGAGATCGGGAACGAAAAAACGGCTAAAAACTTCCGGTTAGTTTCTTCCCCCATTAAGAATGCTGAAAACGAGACTGTTGCGGCTGTTGAGCTGATTGAGGACATAACAGAGCGAAAAAGACTGGAGGAAGAGCTGAAGAAGTTTAAGATGATAGCTGACAGGGCAAACTACGGGATTGCCCTGGTGGATATGGATGGACGGTTGACCTATATCAACCAATACATAGCGAACATCCACGGCTATGAACCTGAAGACCTCATCGGCAGTCACGTCAGTATTTTTTACGACGAATCACAATTGAAAATAGTCCGCGAGACGGTCAAAAGGCCGCATGAGGAATTAAGCATAAATGCCATGGAAATGCAGCATTTTCGGAAAGACGGCAAGGCGATCCCAATGCTTCTGAATTTAAATCTTGTGAAAGGTAAAGATGACAGGCCGAAGATGGTGGCAGTCACCGCCCTGGATATTTCCGAGTATAAAACAACCAAGGAAGCCCTGACCAAGATCGAGAAAAAATATCAGACTATAATCGAATACACGGGAGAAATGATCTTTCAAACTGATCAGGACGGCAATTTCACTTATATCAATCCCAAAGTTGAGACATTGATCGGTTACAAGGCGCGGGAACTTTTGGGAAAACCATTTTTGACGCCTGTTTCGGACGAATGGCGCGACAAAACGTTGAATTTTTACAGGAAACAATTGAAGCGCAAATTATCTGATACGTATTATGAATGTGAATTCACGGCGAAGAGCGGAGAAAAAAAATGGGTGGGTCAAACCGTATCTTTGCTTTGGGATAACGATAGAGTCATAGGTTATAACGGCATAGTACGCGATTTAACGGCCAAGAAGGCGGGGGAAAAAGAGACAATAGAGGCGAAAAAGGCGGCGGAATTTGAATCGACGAAACTGCGGTCCATGCTGGAGGGTATGGAGGAGGGAGTATTGGTAACGGATGATGCGGAACGCATAATTGAGGCGAATAAGTGGTTTCTTGATGCCGTAGCGATGACCCGGCGTGAAATCCTGAGCAAACATATAAGCGAAATAGAGGAGATCAGGGAATGTAAAAGAATCCAGGAAATCATCAACTGCTATAAAACCGGGAACTCCGTTAAAAGCGAGACCATAACGACCGATTTCCTCAACAGTTACGTCAACCTTCGAATACAACCCATTTTTTTCGATTCTCATTATAAGGGGATCATTATAAACATCTATGACGTCACGGAACTTCAGAAGGCTCGAATAGAAGCCGAATCCGCCAACAAAGCCAAGAGCGATTTTCTGGCCATGATGAGTCATGAAATAAGAACGCCCATGAACGGCATAATAGGGTTGACGGAATTGACGCTGGATACGGAATTGTCTTCTCAGCAAAGGGATTATCTTCAGTCGGTGAAATCATCCGCTGATGCCTTGTTGAATATCATCAACGACGTACTGGATTTTTCAAAGATAGAGTCAGGCAATCTTGAAATTGAAGAGTTGCCTTTCAGCCTTCACGGTTTGATTGAAAGCGTTCTGGAATTGATGGCGCTCAAGGTTCATGAAAAGCAGCTTGAATTGGCGGGCCGGATCGGCGGCGATGTTCCGGACAGCGTTCTGGGGGATCCGGGAAGGATACGCCAGATATTGATCAACCTTGTCGGCAATGCCGTAAAGTTCACCGAAAAAGGCGAGATAGTAATGAGCGTAGAAACTTTATCGACAGCCGGAAATGAGATAGAGCTGAAATTTTCCATTAGAGATACCGGGATAGGAATACCGGATAAAAAACTGGCCTCAATTTTCGATCCCTTCCGACAGGCAGACGGTTCGACGACACGGAGATTCGGAGGAACCGGACTGGGATTGTCCATATCGCGACAGCTTGCGGTCCTTATGAACGGCGCCATATGGGCGGAGAGCCGGATCGGCGAAGGGAGCACGTTTTATTTCACCGTAAAGTTAAAACAGCAGAAGGAAGAAAATCCGCACACAAGATCGCCGAACATCGATCTTTCCGAAAAAACCGCTTTAATCATCGACGACAATAAAACCAACCGGGATATACTCAGCGCCACCCTGCGGGAATGGGGCCTTTCGGTGGTTGAAGCAGCCGATGGAGCGACCGCTCTGAAAAAATGGAATGAATATAAAAATAAAAATAAAAAATTCGACGTCGTTCTTCTCGATGCATGCATGCCCGAAATTGACGGCTTCAAAACCGCAGAACTCATCCAGGAGGACGGAAATCCGCCGATCATTATGATGCTGACCTCCACCGGCTTGAGAGGCGACACCGCCAGATGCAAAAAATTAGGCATTTCCGCTTATTTTCTTAAACCCGTCAAACATTCGGACTTGCTGGACGCTCTGATGATGGTTCTGGACAGACATTCGGAAAACCGAAAAACGGAAACCGTCATTACCACTCACCTCCTCAATGAAGCCAGAAGAAAAATAAAAATCCTCATCGTCGAGGATAACCCCGTAAACCGAAAACTCGCCAAAGCCGTGGTCAAGAAAAAAGGGTGGAAAGTCGCCGTCGCCGTAAATGGAAAGGAAGCTGTCGAAAAATGGAAAAATGAAAAATTCGACCTCATTTTGATGGATGTCCAAATGCCCGTTATGGACGGAATTCAAGCCACATCATTGATACGCCGTCAGGAAAAAGAATCGGGAGAACATATCCCCATCATCGCCATGACCGCTCACGCCCTTAAAGAAGACAGAATAAAATTCCTCAATGCAGGCATGGACGATTACATATCAAAACCCGCCAAACCTAAAGAACTATACGCTGCCATAACGAAATGGGCCGACTTGAAAAACGCCGAAAAATCCCGCCCCGATGCCGAATCCGATGATAATGACGATTACCAGGAGTCTGAACCAAAATGGTTTAACGTTAATAAAGCCCTCGACCACGTCGATAACGACTCAGAACTCCTGAACGAGGTTATAAGAATTTTCCTGGAGGATACGCCGATTACGCTGAATTCAATTAAAACAGCTCTGAATAATGAAAATTATGATCAAATAACTGCAGGAGCTCACACGCTTAAAGGTTCGCTGAAAACATTGGGCCTGGATAATTGCGCGGAATACGCCCAAAAAATGGAAGAAGCAGCCGAAAATCAAAATCTTGATGAAACGATGTCTCTATTTGATAAGATGAATGCCGAAATCGAAGAATATTCCAACCTTATTCGGGAGTATTCTCAACAGTGACCCTCATAAATAACGCTCCGCCGGACAGATTCTCTTTTTTCTTTAAGATTTTCTGCTTTTAAAAACGCGAAGAGCTTCTCGAAATTCAATTATTCTACTTCTCCAGCCGTCGTCGCTGCTGTTCGCCAGATATTTTTCAATATAACCTTCCAATACTTCAAAGTTTTCTACAGAATTCTCCTGGTTCATAATAATGAGATTAAACAGCGCCGGCATATAATCCGGGTCTCTCTCCAGCGCTTTAACAAACATCTTCCTGGCTTCCTGGATTTCTTTTTTCAAAAGCATAAGTACGCCCAGATCATTATATGCTGCCGGTTTTCCGTGACTGAGATGAATTCTTTTCCTTAACAGCTCTTTCGTTTCATCATTTCTTTTACCCATAATGATGAGATAATGACTTTCAAGCCTGTAAGAACGATCGTTTTCTCCCATTTTGCTTTTATAATTCTCGTACGCTTGCGACAACTTACCGCGCAATTCTGCGTTTTCTGCACCCAAAGGCCATCCGTTAACATAAGGACATCTGTATGATCCGTCGATCCTGTATCCTTCCAATCCGTTGTACTGATGGTATTCCTCCAACGCCAGACTCAATTTGCGATGAGCGTCCGGCGGCGCAGGATTTACTTGTAATCTCTCGTTCAAACATAAAAAGACGACAATAAGCACGGCAAAAACTGCACCTGTCGCTTTCAATGCCGTCATCGGACTCGGCTTTAACACCCCGGATTTAAGCACGGATTTCACTCGGCGGGAATAAACGCCGAAAGCATGTTTCTTCTCGGTTGCCGATGCAGCCTCTCTTTCCCTGCGATTCATCGCAAGCACTCGTCTTTCCAAACGAAAATCATCACTCTCCTTCAGCTCCCCGGCCTCACCGTTCAACAGGCTCAAATCATCCGTAATTTCCCACGCATCTTCCGTCTCATCCTGCTTTATCAGTTCAGAAACCGTTCTGCGACACTTCTCGCATCCGTTCATATGTCTTATGAGCCGTTTTCCGGATGAATATTCTGTTCCGCTTATAACGAATCGCTGCAACGCTGCAATGTCAGGACATACTTCCAGCGCTTCCCGTTCATCCGTCAATGAGCTTTTGGGTGAATTTTCTATGATCATATTCCGGCATTCGTCGCAAACAAAATAATGATACAAAAGTTGTTTCCAGACATCTTTCTCCATCGGCATATCATTCCGATAAATAAAATACCTGAATCGTTTGCAGTTCATCTCATTATTTTCCTTTCCGAAAAATAATCTCCATTTTTTATTTTATTTTTCTTTCGGTTGATTCCGGATCGAGTTCAGACTCATAACCCGTCTATATATATAGACGTTTTTTTTTGCCCATATTCCCACTTCGAATTTCATTTTTTTTTTATTTTTTGCCGGAATTTTTTTCGAAATCGACTTAATACATGCTGAACATCTTTTTTCTTAACCTGTAACCCTTTGATTTTAATAATTTCATCGACCGATAATCCTTCAATGAAGAAAAACTTCAGAATAAGTCTGTTTTTTTCTTTAGTTTTTTTTGAGCCATAATTCTGAATCAAATAAATGAATTGTCTCTGCATTTCAATGACCGTCTGATTTTTAAAGGGGCAATCTGCTTTATCATCTTCGATCAGATCAATGAGCATGTAATTAGAGTGAGAGCTTGCTTCATCAACCATCGGCGTAAAGAGAGACTCAAGATAGGCTTTTCTTTTCGAGGTATTTTTTTTTCTGTAATGATCGAGGGTTACGGTAACGGCGATCATTTTCAAGAAATTAATGAATTCGCCGGCCGTAAGACCTTTGAAATTTCTTAAAGTATGATAATTATTCTTGATGAGTCGTTTATAAACATTCTGGATCAAATCTTCCACGGTTTCCTCAGTAAAGGAATCGGTCACTGAAAAACAGGCGAATCGAACGGATTTCACAATAAATTTGTTGAAAAGGCGAAAGAAATGTCTCCAGGCGGCATCATCGCCTTTAATGCAAGCATCGATTATTTCAGGAAGTCTTTTAAAAGCCATTGTTCCGCAATTCCCTCAGTATTATTATAGAGCAGCCTGATCGGATGGTCAAAACAGGAAGGGGATAAAAAATGAAAAAGAGTAAACAAATTGCGTTAGTGAGGATATTCTTTCCTCTGTTATTATTTTCGTTAATTTTTCTTTTTTTGTGGGGTTGCAACGCGCGTTTTTTTTCAGCATTTTCTCCCGGGGCGAAAGAGTTATACTCGAATGCACGGGGACCTCGTTGGTCACCGGACGGGAAACGAATATTAGCTCACAGTTATACGGCAGGGAATCCCTGGTACAGCGACCCAATACTATTGAAAGGAAGCAGTAGGCTTCGGTTGACTTTCAACCGAGCGATAGAGGGATATGGTTCATGGTTTCCTGACGGGGGGAGGATCGTATTTACGAGGGTATCATCCGGCGGTATCAGGAGATTGATAATAAGGAATCTGAAAAGCGGCGAGGAGGACCAGGCGACAGATATGGATGCGGATCATCCTGACGTATCGCCCCTGGGCGTGAGCATAGCGTTCGACAGGAAATCTGAGGGACAGTCCCGGATTTGCATACTTTCATTGAAAGACAGAAGCATAGAAGAACTCACCGGTCTGCCGTTGAATTCATCTTTCCCCCGTTTCGATGCGGCCGGCCGGCGTCTTGCATTTCAATTTGGGAGTGAAGGCGATCAGAGAATAGGCATCTATGAGATAAACAGCCGTGAATATCGCTCCCTGGCTTTGGGCGATAGTGTTATGAAACAGCCCTGCTGGTCGCCTGACGGCCGTTTTCTGGTCTGTTCGGCCAAACGAGGTGATGGATCGGGCGAGGAATTATGGCTGATCGATCTGGAAGAAAACTCTGCAAGCGACATCCTTGATATGCATCCATTGACGAAAAGCGGCCCTGCTGCGATTTTCGTCAGGGAACCGGACTGGCATCCCGTGAAAAATTTGCTGGTTTTCAGCAGTTCAGGCGAACGAGCACGCTGGAGCATAAGTAAAATGAAAATATCGCTGGACAAAAAGCAGGCCCGGTCTATAAGGAATCGGGACTTGACAGAACGATACTCAAATTAGCTCCGCCGTTGGAAAAGGCGTTCATCAGCACGTGCTCGATTTTCGTATGCACTGTTTTCATCACGTAGGGCGCTCTGTCATTCACACGCGGGAATTCCAGGTTAGGAGTAGGGGGAATAAAATCATTTTTGATTGCCAGGCAGGAAAAAAGAGTTTTGAGTCCGCCGAAACCGTCGAAGTGACCAGTGAAAGATTTAGTTGAAGTCAGAGGCGGCAGAGCATCATATTTATCATACAATTCGAGCACAGCTCGGACTTCAGCGGCATCCAGAATCTCTGTACCGTTGGCGGCTCCATGAATAAAGCTGATCCGTTCGGGCGAAAGGCCCGATATTTCAATGGCGCGTCGCATTGATTCGACGTAGCTATTATGCCTGCCGTCATAGGAAAACGGACCTTGCGTACAGCTTATTCTGGCGGCGCCGGAGATCACCGCGTAGATATTTGCGTTTCTTAGTTCAGCATGCTTCAGTGATTCTACGATGAGCATTCCGGCCCCGCTGCCCAGCACAAGCCCGTTGGCCCTTTTATCATAGGGTCTTAATCCTTCGTGAGGATAATTATTTCTCGGTGAAAGCGCTTTTACTTCATGATAGGCAAAATAGAGGAAAGGGCACAATTCGTCGATTCCGCCCACGATCAGGTAATCCGCGGCGCCTTGTTTTATCATGCTCGTCGCGTAGCAAAGAGCGGCTTCCGCGGAAGTTTCCTTGTGACTGAAAGTCGTATTAATTCCCTTTAATTTGAAATGAATGGCCATATTACCGGCGCAGGCGTTCGGGACAGTATTGGGAAAGAGACTAGGATTGACCTGCCCCGGTCCCTCTTTAATCAACTTTGTAAAGAAACCGTCCGTTGAAGTCGTAGAACCGAAACCAGTTCCGAGAATAATACCCGCATCTGTTCGGGATAATTGTTCCGGCGTCAGGTTCGCATCGGTCATGGCGTAATGCGCTGCAGCTATCCCCATTTGAGAAACCGCATCAAGTCGTCTTAGGCGATTTTTCGGAATAATGGAAGAGGGATCGAAAGGGACTGTTTCTCCGCCCAGGTGCGAACGCAACTCCCCCGTATCGAACGACCGGACAAGCCCTATTCCGCTTTTTCCGCTCAATAAATTGCTTTCAATCTCATTCAGACTGTTTCCGATAGGAGTCACGCCCCCTATACCCGTCACCGCTGCGTAGTTTTCTTTCATTGCCGTCAGCTCTCTTCGCATTTGCTGAAAATAATGCTCGTGTTGTTTCCCCCAAAAGCGAAAGAATTTGTCATGGCTTTATTGACCATTTTCCTGCGCGCTTCATTAGGCGTATAGTCGAGGTCGCATTGAGGGTCAGGATTCGTCAATCTTAAAGTAGGAGGAATAACGTCGTATAGAATCGTCAGGGCCAGGGCGACAGATTCGAGAGCGCCTGCCGACCCCAAACAATGACCGATCATTGATTTTATGGAACTGACAGACAGCCGGTAGGCATGCCGGCCGAATACGCTTTTCAAGGCCCTGGTTTCAGCCGGATCATTGGCGGGAGTCGCCGTGCCGTGTGCGCTGACATAATCTATTTCTTCCGGTGCGATTCCTGAATTATGCAGCGCTCTTTTCATCGCCTCAGCAGCTCCCTTCCCTCCGGGATCAGGAGCGGTCATATGATGGGCATCGCAAGACAGCCCGTAACCCAGGATTTCCGCGTATATCCCGGCATTTCTGGCCCTGGCGTGTTCCAGTTCCTCAAGCACAAGTATGCCGGCCCCTTCTCCGATGGAGAGGCCCTTGCGTTCGGCATCAAAGGGTCGACAGGGCTTCTCGTCGACCGACCTCAGCGAATTGAACCCCGCAAAAGTCAGCCGGGAAAGCGCGTCGCTGCCGCCAGAAATCATTATATCAGCCTCTCCCGCAACAATGGCGTCCCTGGCCATTCCTACCGCCGAAGCGCTTGAAGAACAGGCTGTAACGACGGTTGTACGGGGACCGCTAAAGCCGTATTTGCAAGCTATCAGGTCGGTTGCAGCCCCTGAGGGAAACGGAAGCAGGTTGTTGGGATTCGCTTTTTTACCGCTTTCCAGAATTTGTGTCTTCCTGTAATTTTCAGCCGACAACATTCCGCCGGCGCCTGCCCCGAATATTACGCCTATACCCTCCCGAAACGATTCGTCGCTCTCCAAAATACCAGCATCCCGGACAGCTTCCTCTGTCGCTATTAATCCCAGAATATCACAGCGGGAGTACCTCGTTTTTACTCCCTTGATCGGATATCGTTCCACCCAGGGATCGTTAATCTGAGCAGCGAGATGCGTTCTGTATCCTTCCGTGGAAAATAAAGTCAGCTCCTCTATTCCCGATCGCCCCCCGATCAGAGACTCCCAATACTCCTTCACATTGCCGCCTATGGCGCATAAAACGCCGAGACCTGTAATCGCCACTCTTCTCACCGATGTTCTCTTTTCATTCTCCAATGCTTTTTTCATTCTTCTTCATCAACCAGCGCAAAAAATAACGTTCCTTCCGCAACCAGCTCATCATCGACCGTCGCCTTTCCTTCCGCCTTGATGATGTCGCCGAACCTGCGGACTAGCCTGACCTCCAATTTCATCTGATCGCCCGGCAAGACTTTCTTCTTGAATTTAAAATCCTTTACGGATGCAAGATAACCCATCTTTCCCGTAAATTCTGTCTTGTCCGTCAAATCAGGATCATAATTCTGCGCCACTGCCGCCAGTTGAGCCAGCGATTCTATTATTAATACTCCGGGCATTATAGGATTTCCCGGAAAATGTCCCTGAAAAAAAAATTCGTTTCCGGATACGCTCTTTACTCCTATCGCGGCTTTTTCTCTCTCGATCTTCAAAATTTTATCCAGCATCAAAAAGGGAAATCGATGATAAAGAAATTTCTGTATTGTCTTGTTATCCAGCATGCGTCAAACCTCCGATCTCTTCCCGGAAATTACTTTTTTAATGTAGAAGCCGATAACCGCCGGTAAAGCGGTCGGCCGCATATTTCAGCCTCACGGTTGAATGTGCTCATAAGCCGAGATTCCTCGAAAAGTAAGCAACAATTTATTTTGTAAGAGCCGGCCATTTTTTCAGTCATCGTCCCGTCGCTCATACCCACTGTAATTATAAGGCGCTGCGACGCCTTGGGGAGCGGACCTTTTAACCGATCACCAGTCCGCCGTCTATCCTCAGGACCTGACCTGTAATGTAAGAAGCATCCGGACCGGCCAGAAACAGTATCGCTCCTGCTATTTCTTCGGGGCTCGCCATGCGCTTCATCGGAATAGCATCAAGCAACTGCTTTTTCACTTTCTCCGGTAAGGAATCGGTCATTTCCGTTTCAACGACCCCAGGACTGACCGCGTTAACTAAAATATTAAACCGGACCATTTCTCTCGCTAGAGAATAAGTCATACTCACCAAACCGCCTTTCGCCGCTGAATAATTGGCCTGGCCTTCTCTGCCGGTCAGACCGCTGGGCGATACGATATTGATTATTCTGCCGGATTTGGCGGCGATCATTCCTCTTAACGCCTTCCTGCTGCATAAAAAGGCGCCTTTTAAATGTACCGCAATCACTTCATCAAAATTTTCCTCTTTCATCAGCACGACTGAACCGTCACGCAATATTCCGGCATTATTGACCAGAACGTTTACAACTCCGTAACTCTTTTTTATCTCATCGAACATCGCATCGACTTGTTCCGCTTTAGAAACGTCGGCAGGAAAAGATGCCGCCTCACCTCCCGCTTTTCTTATCCGGTTTACAGTCTCTTCCGCTTCCTTCAGATCATTAACGGCCACTCGCGCTCCCCGACCGGCGAACGCTTCTGCTGCAGCCCGGCCTATACCTCTGGCCCCGCCGGTCACCAATACTGTTTTTCCCTCAAACTGCATCTCGTTTCCTCTCCCTTTCCGGTCCTCTTATTTTTATGAAATCCTGCAAACGATATATTTTGATTTTCCTGTCTATCCATCGGACGCTGCGATACAAAACATCTCCCGGTCCTATATCGATAAAAACATTGTATCCGTCATTCACCATCTTCTCTACGCTGTCTTTCCAATTTACCCGTAAAGCGAAATGCGCGTCCAGGAAACGCCTTATTTCCCGCGCCCCTTGAACATACTCCGCTTCTACGGTATTCACAAGAAATTCCTTCGCATGTTTGAAGCTGACTTTTTTAATTTTTTCAGCAAACCTCATGGCCGCGCTGCTGAGGAAAGGCGTGTGGTAAGGACCTTTTAAAGAAAGACGCGCTGTAGTCAACGCCCCAGCGTTCATGCATTCCTCCGACATTTTGTCGAATTTACTTCTGTCGCCCGATAAAATGATACGAGTCGAAGAATTAATGTTCGCCGGGAATATCTTTCCAGAAAATTCACGCTTCGAACAGAGTCGATTTATCTCATCAAGTCTTAACCCTGCAACGAACAACATGCCTCCGTTCATGCCTTCAGCTTCTTCATGAATAATCCGCCCGGCAGTTTCCATCACCTGAAAAGCATCACCCGGTTTAAGCGCGCCTGCTCCGGACAACGCGGCGTAAACTCCCGATGAATATCCGCAATGCCCTGCAGGTTTCCACCCCATAGACTCCAGATATCGGCGCGATGCTTCCTGAAATAGAAAAACCTTCACCTGAGCTTTCAAATCGCCGAATACAGCTTCCGGTTTATCTTCGTGATAAGCCGTTTCGGCTTTGAATTCGAATGCTTTTTCGCCGATATCAATGGATGTATACGGCTGCAGATATGAAAAAAAGGTTTTCCGGTTATCGCATATTTTTTTCAAATCTTCTTCGATGCCTTCATATTCGCTGCCTTGTCCCGAATAAAGAAAAACTGCCGATTTCATTTGATTTCCCTCAACGTTTGGGCGGCACAATTGAAAAATATTCCCAGAGCGGTCCGTAATGCTTGAGTTTCCGCAAACGTCCCTGTAATTTTTCTTCATATTTTGAGCTGTAACCCGGCGCCACCCATCTTTTTTCTGATCTGACCTTCTGGCGTATACACTCCATCGCTTCGTCATCAAGATCAGGCGAAACGTAAAACTTCGGGTAAAGCAAATTCTCGTTTTTCCCGATATATCCCTTCTTCAGCAGGCTCCAGTGAAGCGGCGTTCCCGGCAAAATGCGAATGCCGATCATGACGATCACCGCGGTCGGCAACGACGCCTTAACATTGTCGAACGTCTCTCGTACCGTCCGAATATTTTCTCCGGGGCCGCCCAGCAATAAACTGTGACAAAAGGGCAATCCGCTTCGGGAACATATGCCTGATACTCTGAGCGCTTGTTCCACAGTAAAGTTTTTTCGCAGGTTCTTCAGCATAACATCCGATAAAGCGTCCAATCCGAATTCAACTCCGCTGCAGCCGCTTTCAGCCATAAGAGAGGCAAGCTCCTCCGTGAAATTCTCCGGATGAGCATAACACGACCATTTGAATTCCGGCTTCCTTTTTTTCAGTTCACGACAAAAATCCAAAGCATGCTCCAACGGATTGTTGAATACATTGTCGACCACAAAGAAATGCTTGATGCCGTACCGCTCATACGCTTCAAACATCTCATTTGCAGCGCTTTGCGGGTTCCTCAGCCTGACGTTTCTGCCTTGAAGCGCCGGATAGGTGCAATAAACGCACCGCTTATCGCAGCCCCGTTTGGTCTGGATATTGCCCGAACCGCCCTTCTCCAGATAATAACTATTGTCCATCAATCCGCGAGACGGCGGCGGCACAAGGTCCAGGTTTTCTATCACTCCTCCGGGATTCTGAATCAGAATTCCATTCCGCCTCCATAACAAACCGGGAACCTTATCCAGTCCCTTCTCCTTCTGTAAAGCCTTTATGAAAACATTGATTGACCGCTCTCCCTCTCCCGCTATCCCGTAACGGCACCCCGTATGCTCCATCAGCTCCCGGGGCAGAAGAGAGAATCCTGATCCCCCCAGGACCGCCGGCACACTCGTTACGCTCCTGATCCGGGATACGCAGTCCTTCAATTCCTCAAAGAAAATCCTCGTTTTAGGAAAAGCCACATTATCTATATTTCTGAAAGAAATACCGATAAGCTCAGGATTATAATCCGCAATCGTCCGCATCAGCCCCTCATCCTGCTCCGGTATCCCTAAATCCGCAATTAGAACCTCATGCCCCTCCGATTCCAGCGAACCCGCGACGTATGCCGCGCCCAGCGGCGCCACCGGGTCCGGCAGCATCTCCTTGTTGGCGCTGACTATTAAAACCTTCATACCTCTTTTTCCTTCTCATGCCCCCAAAAAGGGTAAAAATTAAACCACTGATCGGGATAAATTCCTATATATTTTTCATAATAATTAACGAATTTTTTCAGAATCTGCCTTATTCTTTCCGGATCATTCGTCTCCTTTTCCCGGTTCAGCCTCGGCTTCACGATCGCACGGTATCCCGAATCCAGGCTCCTGACGAAAAAAACAGGGAGCAGATCAGCGCCGGACAGAGCGCCCAGGCGAATCGGAGCAACCGGAAAAAAAGCAGGGCTGCCGAAAAAATTTATCGCAGCGGTCTTGCCGCCGTAATGCCGGTCGCATTGAATCGAAACCGCCCTGTTATCGCGCAGCAGTTTTAAAATCGAAAAACCGGACCACAAGCCCGCTTCACCGCCGGCTTCCTTCACCCCGCGTCTCATGCGTACGCGACGCCTCTGACGGTCAAGCCCCAAGCTGCTCTCTCGCTGAGAAACAACATAACTGCCCCGATACCTTTCTGCAAACAATTGAGCCGCCATTTCCCAATTTCCGAGATGTCCCGTCAGTAATATGGTCCCCTTGCCTCTCTCCGCAGAAGATAAAAAATACTTTTCGCCGTCGATCTCCTTTAAATAACGCTCTGAACTTTCTTCCGGCGTCATTGTTTGAGCCCTGAACAAATCTATCATGCATAATGCAAAATTCCTGAATAAGCGGATGCTTACTTCCTCTAAAATCTCCTTACTTCCCGCATCGAGATGACACAACGCTCTCCGTAAGTTGCTCTCAATTGCCTGACGGTCCCTTTCCGCATGCATACGAAAAACATCGGCTATCTTCCTGCCCGAACGATACAGCGCTTCCTCTGAAAGTATTCTCGATGCCGCATTGATGCTGCGTAATACAACTGAACGGTTCCATCCGTGAGAATGCCATCCCCGGTTCATCCCTTCTTTCTTACCTTGCACTCTTGTCCTCATATTCTCGCCGCTCATATCCTCGCTTCCCAAAAGTTCCCTTACTCAGATCGGCGTTTCCAGCCGCCTTTCCGGGAAAATCCCATCATAACAAAAAAAACTCAACAGAAAAAAACGTTTTTTTCAAAAAAAAGGTTGTGTTTCCTCTGAAATTTGATATTATTCTTTAAGTGAGCACTGGTTGAAACTCACAACGTCGTGTTTCCGACGGCTTGTACAAGACAGGAAGACACGGACGTACTTCATTTCGGATGCCCGTCATTACAATGATTTCCTAAATTTCTTCACATTAAAGGAGACGTTTCCTTCTTATGTATAAAGGACGTTCTTCCCGCTCTTTCAAGGGAAAAAAATATCGTCGTCAAAAAAGAGACAGACATGAAGCGAAATTGTTCGCCGAATATAATGACCTTCTTTTGGCCAAGCTGGAGAAGACGCTCAGCGAAATAGACCCCAAGATGCTTCAGCAAATCCGTCATGAAGAAAAAAGAAAACTGATGAAGCTGCATCCGAGTTTCAGCGAAACGGATTGGTCAAGAGGAAATTTTAAACGCTGGCTGGATGTCCGGGTCAAGCAGCGCATAAAGCGAAGGTTGGATTTTCCCTCATTCGAAGAATGGCTGAAAACAAGAAGCCATGAAGATACACTTGAAGAATCGAGAGAAGCCAAAGCGCAAAAAGAACAACCTCCGTCAGAACCTCCGTCAGAACCTCCGCCGAAACCACAGTCAAAACCTCCGCCGAAACCCAAAGCCAGGAAAAAAGTCGCTGAAAAAAGCGAGGCAAACCTGCCCCTGCCGGAAAAACTCATTCATTGCCTGAAGCAGCATCCGGACGGCTTGACGCTTGAGGAGCTGGGAGGCGAACTGAATCAAAGCCGTCAGTCATTAATTCATATCGTAACGTCTTTGAGGAAAGAGGATATTTTGACGAAATCGGGCAAGATATGGCAATTGAACCAATGACGGCAAAAACGGAAAGAGTCGAAAACCAGTTATTCGGAGCAGCAGCGGGTATACAAATCGTTCATGGAAAAAGCATTAATGTTTTGTGAATGACGTGGGAACAGGCTCATGATTCTATCAGTAAACCTGAATTCCATCTTAAATGAAATAATAATTCTGAAAAATTTCCAGATCGGCGAAGAGCATGACATTCTCAAAGTCATCAACTCGCCGGGCGGCTGCGGCATAGACGCGGCCAAATCCGTCGTTTCGCTGGGCGGCCGTGTAATCGTGACGGGATTCATAGGCGGAAAGACGGGACAGATCATCAAATTACTGTTATTCAAATCATCTATACCTTTTAATTTTATCGAAGTAAAAAGCGAGTCGCCGAAGAATCAGATAATAATGGATTATCAGAGCAAATCGAAGACATTTTTAAAGAGCGACAGTTTGAGTATCGACAGGAAGGAATTGGATAATTTTTCTCGACTGTTTAAATCGCTTGTTCGGGAATCGAAGATAGTCTGTTTTTCCGGGAAAGTTCCGAACGGTCTGCCTCAGAATTTATACAGCGATCTGATACGCTATTGTAAATCCCAGATGGTGGCGACGGTATTGAACGGCGTTCAGAAAAGATTCTACGAGAATCTGAAAACGAAGCCTTTTTTAGCGATCCTCGGTTTAAAAGAATTAGAAAAAAAGGCTGGATCGGAATTGAAAAATATTCAGGACATCCGGGAAGCGCTGGAGGAACACGTCAACGTAGGCCCTTATTTTTCAGCGGTTTTCATACCGCCGAACCAGGTGTTGATTTCAGGCAAAGGCAATACTTTTCTGGCCATCGCATCGAAAAATGCGGCAACGGAATTGACGAGTCCCATCGATGCTTTTGTGGGAGGTTTCGCCGCCAGTTACAAACATGGTCGCGATCTGGTTAAATCCGTCAACCTGGGCCTGGCGGCGGCATGTGCGCCTCGAAACGAATTAAATACCGGACTGTTCAAAAAGAAAACAGCCCAGGAACTGGCCAAAGTAGTTAAAGTTGAAAAACTCTAGTTTCTTTCTTTTTTCATCCTCGAAGAAACAAA
This sequence comes from uncultured bacterium, assembly GCA_964619725.1. Classification (GTDB taxonomy): domain Bacteria; phylum CSSED10-310; class CAZUFC01; order CAZUFC01; family CAZUFC01; genus CAZUFC01. Next base: position 19,970 of record CAZUFC010000115.1, read on the forward strand.
CACTCATTGAAGAACATAATGCTTCGCTTGCAGATAATCCTTACGGCCGCGCAGGCGATTCACGTTATCCGGCCTGAATACTCTTTCCTGGAAAAATATCCCGATAAATTTTTTTCTGAGCTTTTTGGGGATTAAAATGGATTCAGACATAATCGTTCGTCTTTTAAGTTTACTGTTCCTGTTCGGCGCTGCGGCGTTTTCTTATCGCCAGACAGAAAAAGACGGCGATTACCGGGGAACGCGTACCATAATCTTCTTTGTTTTAATAGCAGTTCCTCTTTTTTTTGATGCCCTGCTTTCCATTTCAGAAGCGTACAACGGCATAAAAAATATTCTGCTTTTTTTAGCGGTCATTCCTTCAGCAATCATTCTCTTTTTCAGGAGCGATTCGGGATTCCCTATGGTGAAATCGCCGCTGAATCTTCCGGTAATTCTGTTTCTCGCCGTAAACATAATCATGATTCCAGCGGCGCTGAACAAACCGGATGCGATAAACGCGGTCCTCATCCTTTCGGTCCGAGTTATCCTTTTTTTCATGGCTTCAGCGCTCATATCCCAGCGCAAGGATCGGACGGCGCTTTACAAATTCATCGGTACGGCAGGATTTCTGGTAGGATTATACGGCATTTTCCAGAGTTTTATGATCGATTTCGTTCCTCTGTCGGACAATTACGATCCTGTTTCGACATTAGGGCACAGAAATGTGGCGGCACAATTTCTGATCATCTGCATTCCCTTTATTACAGCCTGGGTCATCGAAACCAGGGATTTGAAATCAGGCATATTCCCCGTGATGTGCCTTATCGTCGCTTCCCTGCACCTTCTGCTGACCAAATGCCGGGGTGCCTGGCTGGGAATGCTGGGGGCCGCAGGCCTCCTTTTATTCATCATTTTATTCCTTAAATTAAAGAAAAAAAGGGTCCGCCCAGAAAACAAAAAACCCGGAAAGAGAGTCATTCCTGTCGTAATCTCCGTGATTTTAATTATTATGCTCAGCATCCCGCTGGGCTATTCCTTCTGGGGCAGATTTCTTTCTTCCTTCGATCCCGGGAAAGGGACGGCGCGCTTTCGCATCCTGGCCTGGGATGCAACCTTGAAGATAATCAAGGATCATCCTCTGGGCGTCGGCCCGGCCAATTTCCGCCAGCATTACCCGCTCTACAGGGCATCCGATGAATCTCTTTTCTCCGGAGAACATACTTTCGTTCATAAAACGCACAACGACCACCTTCAAATCTGGTGCGAACTGGGCATTGCCGGACTCTTCCTGTGGATTTTTCTCCTCACGACGGCGGCGCGCACAGTGATACAAATCTTGAAAAGGCTCCAAAACAAGGCCGAGCTGAAATACTTCACACTGGCCTGCATCACATCCGTTGTTGCGACCCTTATTCATTCCTTCTTCAGTTTTAACCTGTCCTTCAGCGCCGCATCCTCGGCTTACTTCTGGATCATTCTCGGACTCATAGGCTCTGTTCACAGAAGAATGGACAAGGCCCCCCCCCCTGTTATCAGACTGAAAATTAAAATTCCATCACCCTTCAGAGAAATCATACCCGCGGTTCTGATCGCTCTCACGGCCTATTTTCTGGTTTTTAAGCCTGTCGCCGCTTCTTATTATCATCAGAGAGGCAAGGCTGCGCAGGATTCCGGGTATCACCGCGCCGCCGTCAAAGAATTCGACAGGGCCATTCAATACGATCCGACCAATTACGATTATTACCTCAGGCAGGGCGTCAGCTACGCTCGAATCGGAAAATTCGCCGAGGCTATTCACGCGACCGGGATGGTTCTGAAATATTTCCCGCATTACAGAAATGCCATTTTTAATCTCGGCTCGGTCTACGAACAATTGCAGGACTGGGAAAAGGCAGCGGAATATTACCGGCGAGCCGTCGAACTGGACCCTGTCAATCTGTCGGCCACGAATAATCTGATCGTCATGTACGTCAAATTGAAAAAATTCCAGAAAGGAATCGAAACGGCCAGGGAAGCGCTCAAAATTCATCCTTACAGCGCGGACATTCACAACAACCTGGGAGTCCTCTATTACCATCTCGGTGAATACAGAAAAGCGCTGGAGGAATTTCAGAAAACCGTGGAGCTGCGGCGGAAAATCGTATTCGAATCCTCAACCGTCAACAATTTTTCCGTAATGGGACGCATAAAGTACAGGTTCGGGGCGTTGAACAGCGCTCAGGAATGGGTATTAAAACCGAACAAGTGGGGAATTCTCAAGATTTCACCGAAAACCGGCATCCCCGAAATCCTGGAAGAAGCGCCGGGAGGCGATTTTAAGTGGAATGCGGAAGACAGTTTACTTGTATTGACTTTCGAGGATATCCCGGAGGCTGACAGCTTCGTTATGCAATACAGCATAAAAGGCAAAACCGATCATGTAGTAATAGCGAAACGGGACCCCGTATTCGCCAAGGCATATCTCAATATCGGAAAATGCCTGGAAGAGCTGAATCTGCCTGAAGAGACTCCGCATTATTACAGGCAGGCTCAAAAGCTCCAGCCGGAATATTATAAAGCTTACGTTTCCGAGTATAACGTTCTGCTTCAGATGGACGGAGACCGGGAGCGCCTGAGATTCCTGCAAAGTAAGATCGAAGAATTAAAGCAGTCGAATACGATAAGTAATTAAATCAGCTTTTCCTTTCTGTTTTTCGCTTTAAACACAAGCAGTCCGATCGCGAGCAGCAGAGCGGTTAAGCCGAATCGATTCATAACCGGAATAGGAGCGGGAGTCGGAACGACTGTTGGAGAGGGCGTTGCAGTGGGCGCGGCCGTAAAAGTGTTTGTCGGAATTCCAATCCGCTGTTTCTACCCCATGAACAGACCGGGCTCCCAGATCGATGTAACCCATCATGAGTTTTTCCGGCTGGTCGAATTGCGGATCATAATTCTCCCCAATATTCGTGAAAAGATACAAATCACCATTGCCGCTTCCGTCCGAACGGGGCAGCAACAGGTCCTTTTTACCGTCGTTGTTCCAATCAGTTATCTCCAGCGTGTGGTATTCGTACCAGAAGAAACCCAGGAGTTCCCCGGAAGTCCTGGTCAATATTTTATGCCCTTCAAATTTGGGTTCGCTTCGGGTTCCCGAATTGAAAACCAGATAATGGCGACTTGAATCGGTCACCTGGCACAGGATATCCTTCACCCCCTCTTCATCCCAGTCGACAACCCTGGGTATCGAACGGTCTCTGAACATGATCGTCGGCTCATCTCTTCCTCCCCTTATTTTAAAAAGGATCATTGCGTATAAAGTTTCCCCAGAAGCAAATCATTCTCTAAATTCTGGAAAACTTGCACTTTCTCTTTATTTATAAGATTATTGGAAAAAACGTCAAAAAATAAGGCATTTGTCCCGTGACAAGAGTGTTCTTCTAAATTTCAACCGCAAACCGTGAAAGTCCCACGCAACCGGAAAAATCGCCTGCCTCCTCAAACAAGGGAGCAACTTCAGTTTCTAGCGACATTTCACGGCCTGATGCGGACATTATTTCAGTCTTGAATGAATATATCGGGCGTTTTTCTTTTTCTAATCGAGAAAAGGCGCGTCTGCTCCTCTCGGCTGCTTCCGGTTTCATAAAAGCGCACGGTCTTTTTCCCAGCAATTCACCCGGAGAACAGCCCGTAAATTGATCGGCATGAGGGCCGACATATACGAAAACTCCCTGTGAGTCAACCATCCATATCCAGACGGCTGCGTTTTCAACCATCTTCCTGAATAGTTTTTCATTTTGCCTCAGTTCATCATCGGTCTTTTTCATTTCCGTGACATCAATAACCGTACCCTGATAAGCGACGATGCTCTTTGCTTCATAAATCGCAACCTTCCGGTCTTTCACCCAACGTATTCTTCCTTCGGAATCGATTATCCTGTATTCCTGCTCGAACCGATTAATCCTGTTTTCAGCCTTTACCCCAGCCTCCCTGAAAACTATCTCGATATCCCCGGGATGAATGATCGAAGCATAGGTCAATCGACCGGAAAGCAACTCTTCCGTAGTATATCCGAAGCGCCTGATGTTTCCGCTTACGAATTCTACCGGCCAATCCTTCTCGGCTCTCCATCGAAAAAGCACAACAGGACTGCCGTTAATAATTGAACTAGCCAGCTTTAATGTTTTCTGCATGGAATGATGCTGGTTCGCTAACCTGATGTTGTGCAGAGCAAAAGCCAGGTCCCTGACGACGCCTTCTACAAGAGACTGCTCCTCTGCATCGTGTAAAAAATGAGCAGGAATGGAAACGGACAGTAAACCGAATATCCGGCCGGCATGCTCCAGTCTGACGGTTATTCCTCCCCGCCCGGAATAGTTTTTCGATAAAGGGCAGTCCGTACAATACTCCAAAGGCGAATCCGTCGCAGTCGCTCCTGATTTTTCTAACGCACGACGACCGCAACGGGTGAACTTTCCTTCCTCCATTAATTCAATCATGGGAAGAAAATCATTGCCGAGGCCCGACTCATAAGCTCCGATCAATCGCTTTCCTTCATCAAGATGAGCTATCCACGCGTTGTAATATCCTCGCGTTTTCGTTAAATTCCGACAAGTCTTCTTCAAAAGCCGGGCGCTGTCATGCTCCTGCGTTATTAAACGGTTTACATTACGTATGGCCTCCAGCGACCGGTTCAAATGCGATATCCGGGCTTCCCTCTTCTGCCTCTCCTGTATCTCCTCATTAAGAGCGACCTCCTTGGCCTTGAATTGTCTTTTCAATCCATTGATCAATACAAGAGAAATTGCAGTAATAATCATCGCCGTCGCAACAATGGAAGCGATATAAAAAAACAATAACCTGTCGCTCAATCCTCCTGCGTTCGAAATCGAAGCGCCTGCCGCCGCTAAGTTCAGTCCGGCGGCACATGGAAAATTCATCGACGGCATGGTGTCCCTTCCATTTATTCTCACGGTCAAAAAATTATGATTGAAATCATTCGACATTCGACATTCGACTGCAGGGTAAAAGCATAATCGCTTTGGAATAGTACATGAAAAACAACGTCTGTTCAAGTTGTCCGGAAAATTTTCAGCGGGATATGGAGCGTCAGGCAAAATTCGCCCTTTATGCACAAAAACCAACTAGTGTCTGTCCACAAACTCGAAGCCCGATTCAAAATTTAATGCTGGACAGCCA
>CAZUFC010000116.1:0-24843 GCA_964619725.1 uncultured bacterium
ATGGTAAGGATTTGCGAGGCAGGGGCGGCGCTTATACTTTGACTGAGCAAATCCGCAGCCTGATGCAGTATTGGGAAAAATTCGCCGTTTATGGACAAAAACTAGCGAGTGTCTGTCCACAAACTCGAATCTCGATTCAAAATTTAATGCTGGACAGCCACTAGCGAAATAAACTTTGATGAATTTAACGGTTCATAAAACATTTCTGCGGCTTTGATAAACGGATTCAGTAGATTCGTTGTTGCTTTCCCTTTATTTTATAATAAATTAGGAAATTAAATAGTAAACGGCGACGACCATAGAAAAAACTAAAAAAAAATTTTTGTAAAATTCTAAATTGAGCAGGATTTCTTATTTAGAGAATGATTCCTTTTATAAGGGCGATATTTTCAGGAGGAAGGAATTGACGAGGGGAAAATTTTTCGTTGTTGATCGACCAGCCGTGAATTGCAGAAATTTTCGTCTTCATGGTGATTTCCGGTTTGTTGACGTCGAATGCAAACCGACGATCTGCGAAAAACGATTGAGGCTGCCGGCGACGGCATTTTCTAATGTGATTGAAAGGAGTTGTAAAAATGAAAAAGTATAATAAATAAAGAAAAATTGGAGACTGATCAAACCGGGATCACACTTCTTTCAAAACGTTTTACAGTTTGTTTCAGTAATCGGAATCGGCATCTTTCGATACGGGTATGAATCATAATCACGGACAATCTGAAATGACCGTCCGCCAAGTGTATTAAAATTTCTGAAGGAACGTCTTGTTAATCTGTTGAGTTTCTTTACATCAGAGTTTCAGCAAACTCGCAAAAAGGAGGCAAAATGAAGAAAATCACATTTGATGTAAAATTATCGGTTCTGATGATATCGGTGATTTGGATATGCGTGGGTGTTCCGGGAGCTGTTTACGGCGATACGCTGGATTGGAATGATTGCATGGGAATATTGCGTTTTGACGGTTTCTGTCAGGAGAATTCTCATCGAAGCCTGATGCCTGATGCTCCGGGAGGCTGTCAGTATTATCCGCCGGGTTGGGCTCCTTCGTCGCTGTGTTTTCGCATAGAGGTATTACAAACCTTGGAGGACCCTGTAGCGCTGACATTCATAAGTTATAAGATTAATCATGTATGTCCGGGCTCCTCCTCTCATAATAACCTGGTTATTCCGGGGTATCCATTGATCTGCGGCGATATACTGAACGATTATCTGCATCAGACTCCAATTCAGGATTGCAACCTGGGAAATTTGAATGCGACTGAGATTGAACGTTTTTGCGAATACCTGCCTGAGGGTACGGCGCCGGGATTTTATGAATATGACGTTTATCCGCAAGCCAATTATGACCGCGGTTATTATCATGTTGTCGTTGTGGGCAGTCAGAACTGCGAAAGTGAAGAATTTTTATGTGGAACAGGAGACCTTGTGCTTTTAGCTCGAGCAACGCCGACTCCCACGCCTACGAAATCTCCTTTGCCGACGCTTACTCCGACTCCCACGCCCATTGATTACAATAGAATCAGGAATCCGGGATTCGAGGAACCAGGATTGTCTCAATGGCATGTTCAGGGGGCCGGCGGACTGAATGCATCAAAAGACTTCTCGGTCGCATTCGAAGGTCAAGCATCATGCAGACTTCATAAGTTTGGCCCTACAAGCCTGCATAGTGTGCTTTGGCAGAATATTGTAGATTCGGTTGATCCTTCCAGGCAGTATGAGTTGAAGTTATGGGTGCGTGATCAAGATACGAACGGCAGAGTCAGGGCATGGATATATTACATGGACGAGTTTGGCCATTATACTTGGATTTCGCCATACACCGAATATTCTTCTGATTCTTCTCAATGGCAGTTACTGCGAAGAGTTCACAAACCCCCTATAAATTCACGTAAAGCCAGGGTGAGAATCAAAATCTATAATGACAATAATCAACCGGCGACATTGCATATCGACGCAGTATCATACAGGTTGTGGCGGCCGTCTCCTACGCCTACGCCGACTATGACGCCGACATTCACGCCCACATTTACATTTACTTCGACTCCTTCTCCGACTCCTGAACCTCCAACCCCGACTCCATTCCCCACGCCTTCATGCGGAGAAAACATTATACTGAATGCTTCTCTGGAAGAATGGAATTTCAGCGGTCCGGGAGGACCTCCGGACTTTTGGCAATATTCGGCCTATTCCGGTTTTCAGGTCAGCCGCTGTGACTCTGTGGTATATGAGGGTAATTTCTCCGGCGAGGTAATAAAGGAGTCGAAATACAACAGGGATTTTTACCAGGAAGCGGTTTACCCAATCAATCCATATTCGCTTCATCATTTCTCAGTACAACTTATCGACAAAACGGATTCAGGCAGATGCCGAATATTCATACGATGGCGCAATGAAACGGGAGCCTGGCTGGGCAATTCCTATTCGGCTTACTCTGAGGACAGCCCCAATTGGCAAGCGCTCACAGTGGAAGCTGATCCCCCTGATGAAGCCTGGTACGCGACTGCGGTCGTCAGATTCTACGGTTACTTCGAGACAACTCAAGGGATCATTGACGACTTCCATTTCTATGAGATATGTTCCACACCGACTCCCGTTCCATGTCCGGGCGATATAGGCGATGTCGATCTCAGCGGTTCGATAACCTTCAATGATTGCATGCTTGCCTACAGAATATTCACAGGCGAATATGACCCTACTTATTGCGAAGAATTCAGAGCGGATGCGAACCAGAATTCAATTATCGATCCGGAAGACGTTGTTTGCATACTCCAGGAGGTGCTGGGCGAACCCAACAATTGCTTCACAGACGGTGTATTCACCTCCAGCTTTAAACCGGTTCTAGTCGGCGATGAATCGCCATATTTGTTCAAAATTAAAAGAGACCCCTTCGAGGCCGGCATTTTGAATTGCGAGCTTATTACTGAAGAAGATTTGACCTATGATGAATACCTGAAAATCGATGTAGCTATAGATACCTCTGTTGCAATGTTCTCAGACGCTATGGAGGCGAGTGAAGGAATTGCCCAATCTGAATTTGCCGTTCAAAAAACTATTGATGAAGGACATAAAAGCTTCATGAAAATTTTCGCTGACCAGCCGTACCAGGTTAAAGCAGGTGAGATAATCTTGAATTTCAATCTGAAATTGACTGAAAATGAAATTGAAGGAAATCCGAAATTCATTGAAGCGTCGATTGATGACGGTAATTTATCCCTCATAAAGGAGGAAATCATATAGCAGAAGGAATCAATGTATTTTTATTATTCCTCCGCCACGTGACGAAACGCGTGGCGGAGGAATAAAAAATTCAGGAGTGATCAAAACGGGAATAAACTTTCTTCAAAACGGTTGACTGTTTGTTCAGGTAATCGGGGTCGGGATAGAAAAAATGGGCGCTGATCAAAAATGGCCATGTCAGAATTACAATTTCTCAGTTTGAATCCTTCGTGCTCGCGTTCAGGGCAGCGGTAATCGTAATCGAAACATGGGGCTGATCTGTACAATCGTTTGAAATCATAGTAGGGCAATTATTTGAATCGATCGATTGCGATTACGATCACGAGTGCCGCTCCGCCTGGCGCTAAAGTTCTTTTTGAGTATCGAGATCACAACTTTTAACACCTGTTTGATCAGTCCCAGGATTTTTCTAGTTCGTTTTTGGATCAAAAACTCAAGTGGCTGTCCAGCATTAAATTTTGAATCGAGATTCGAGTTTATGGACAGACACTAGAGCGAAAAATTTTGTAATCGATTTTGCTTGACAATTTTCATTTATGAAGGGATACTTTCAGGGATTACAATTTATATTTGGAATCCTTGAAAGGAAGGTCCGATAATTCATGCCCGGCACGTTGACGTTTCAAAAAAAACAAAAAGGAATTTCACTATGGAAGAATTATTGAAACGGTTCATGGAGGCGCGGATAAGGCTCATCAAATACAGGACGGTTCTGGAGCGCCCTGAGCTGGTGAGCCGTGAATGCGTGGAGGTGTTGAAGAAGCATCGGCGACGGGCCTGGGAGGAAAGAGATTATAAAGATATCCAGAAACTATCCGAGGAAATATTTTTATTGGAGGGTTGCCTGGAGCATGGGGTTGAAATGATGTTTTTCGGATGGGGGGGAGGAGAGAAACGGAAATTGAATCTTGAAGTTCCCGAGGAGATGGAATGGAAATTGAGTGAAGGGGTGAAATTTTTCGAGCCTGAGGAGATGGAGCAGAAGTTACGCATACTGGAGGAAGCTGCATTGATGGTTGAGGAGGAGAGAATGCCGGAGTTAGTTGCAGAGTTGCAGCGACTGACAGGCGACGTTTTGGCAGTGATTCACAAGGGTGATAGAGCTGAAAATATAGAGAAGGCTATTGAATATTACGAGCGATCGTTAAAAGTATTTAATCGAAATGACTTTCCGTATTGTTGGGCAGTATTGCAGATTAATTTGGCTTACGCAAATAAAATCAGAATCCATGGTAAAAAGAGAGAAAACATTGAACGGGCGATACATCACAACAGGTTGGCTTTGGAAGTATTCAGAAAGCGGGTATTTGTTCATGCGTGGGCATTTTCTCAGAATCAACGGGCGATGATTCACGCTCAGAGTTTTCACGGGGATACTAACCAGAACCTTGAAATGGCGATAGTTCACAACAATCTGGCATTGGAAGTTATAACATATGAAGAATTTCCTTTGGATTGGGCATACATTCAAGGCAATTTAGGGGTTTTGTATATGGACCGCATCTGCGGGGACAAAGCTGAAAATATTGAACGAGCTATCCATCATATAGATTTGTCATTAAAGGTTCGAAGTCGTGAAGAATTTCCCGAAACGTGGGCGAGCAGTATAAACAATTTGGCCATCGCATATCTGGATCGCTTTTATGGCGACAGAGCGGAGAACGCGGAGCGAGCCATTAATTATTTTAAGTCGGCCCTGGAAGTGGTGACAAGAGAATTATTCCCTGATTTTTGGGGGACTATCCACCATAATTTAGCGCTGGCTTATGGAGAGCGAGTATATGGTGATAAAGCGGAGAATATTGAGCGAGCTATTCAGTGTGAAGAATTAGCTTTGGAAGTTAGAACGCGCGATGTATATCCTGAGGATTGGGCGACCACCCGGAATAACTTGGCGAATTCTTATTTAAACAGAGTTGAAGGAGATCGTGATCAGAATTTGATGCTTGCTGTTCATCATTGTCAAAAGGCTTTAGAAATATTTAGGCGCGAGGAATTTCCCGTTGATTGGGCGAAGGCTAAACATAATCTTGGACTTGCATACGCATCCGTCAATCGGGGAGACAGAACAAAAAACATTGAATTTGCTGTTCGTTGCCTTCGACCTTGCCTGGAAATATATGACGTTCAAACGCTTGCAAGGCAAAAATTCGAGTTGATCTCAATACTGGTGAATATATATATTGAGCAAGAATCCATAGAAGAAGCGATTAAGATACTAGAGGAGCTGGATCATGCAGATCATTTGCTTCGTCAGAAAGAAATAACAAGGAAAAGCAGTGAAAGTCGCATAGAGGAGACGTCAAGGCTTTATGCGTTGTCCGCCTGGTGCTCACTTAAAGTCGGCAATGTCGAGAGAGCATTAAACCATATCGAAAGCGGCAAGGCTAACATGTTGAGACAGAGGATTCTGAGGGACCGCTCCTTGTTTTTATCGCTTAATCCTGATGATAAGCATGAGTATGAAACATTGGAACTGAAGCTGCGGTTTCTTGAAGCCGAGCAGGTTGGGGCAGGACCGGGTGATCGGGATATTTTACAGACGTCGGAAGAGATTCGCGAGGTAAGGAGTCGACTTGATGCTTTAACTGATAAAATACGCGAATATGAGCCGGAATTTCTGTCTGAGGGGTTGAATTTCGAAGAAATGCAAAAATGTCTATGCAGCGGGGAGGATAAGGCGATCATTTCATTTGTAATCACCGAGTATGGTTCGGGGGCCGTTATTTTATCGGGTAGGCCCGGAGCGCCGGTTACAAGGTCTGTTATTCGGGATGATTTTACAGACGAAACGCTGCGAGAATTCATTGAACTATGGACGGAAGAACTCAATAAATTGAAAGACCAATCCGATCATCAAAATGCACGAAAGGAGTGGGGAAACTTTGTTGATCGATTCATGGGGGATTTGCATACAGCCCTTTTTGCACCCATCAAGCGACTCATTGATGCGATTGCACCGGAATCTATTGTTATTATTCCGCATAAATCTCTTCATATTCTTCCGCTGCATCTGCTGAATTATATGAAAAACGGCGAGAGAAGATATCTTCTGGAGGATTATGAGATAAGCTTTTCGCCTTCGTTAAATATGTTGCATCATAAGAGGAAAAAGAGAGAGCGGGTTGCCGTTGCTTTTCTTGCAGCGGCCGATCCGACGGGAGACCTTCCCTGGAGTCGTGAGGAGGTCAGGAATACGGCGTGCTATTTTGAACATAGAACTGTTTTAGAAGGCGCTGAAGCTCGTATAGAGAATATCCTCAAGTCAGCGTCCGGCTCAGGTGTAATCCATTTAGCGTGTCACGGCGAATACGATATGATCGATCCTTATCGGTCGCGGCTCCTTATGGCGCTCCCGGAAGAAAATATTCCCGATCGCATTGAAAAAAAAGCATGTCAGGCTTCAACTGCAGTTAGAACAAAAGAAGAACAGAGGGTATACGAGATAATGAGCTTGGGCGATGGGGAAACCGAAATGCTTGAATACAACGTCAGGGGGGCGATAAAATCGCGCACCAGGACTTTCGATGACGGAAGGATGCTTGAAATTGAACCTGATGGAGATCGACCGATAGGAGAGCCTTGGACCCTGGGCAGAATTCTGAAAGAATTGAGACTGCAGGAAACTTATCTGGCGGTGCTCTCCGCCTGTGAATCAGGGATCGTCGACATCAGGAATCTTCCCGACGAATGCATAGGCCTGCCTGCAGGATTCTTGGCCGCCGGCGCTGAAAATGTGGTCAGTACATTATGGAAAGTGTCCGATGAAAGCGCATGCCGGTTAATGAAAATCTTCTACCAAAATTTGATGGACAAGAAAATGGCGCCGGCGGAAGCCTTACGCAAGGCGCAATTGTTTTTGCGATCACGGAAAAAATACGCTAATCCCTTCTTTTGGGGAGCTTTTCAGGTGTCAGGAAGGGGATGAGGAAAGCCGATGAATCAGCCGTCGAATTCTCAGGACTGGCAGCCTTTTCTGACAAGCTTCAATTTCATTCCTGTTTTCTGAGAAATTAAAGCGTCAAGAAGTTAAGATGGATTCTCCAGCAAATATAAGCAAGAAAAACCGATTTATGTCCAAAAGGTTCATACCCCCCTTCAGGCCGTTCTTTGATTTCTCCATGATGTTCTCAGTTCCTGAATTCTGACATGCTAAATGTTTTTTTCAGAATAATTCGGCCTTATTCTTTCTTTTTTTCATATGAATGCGTGAAATTTTGATTTGAGCCTTAATTGTTTGATGGATTTCACATTAAAAACAGTCATGCCGATCGGTTCGATTCGGTGTCCCTGATTCTATTACCGTTTTTCTTCTTTTCTTATAATAAGTTAAGGAAATAGAAAAAGTCGACGATAGCCATAGAAAAAAACTGAGAAAAAGATTTTGTAAAATTTGCGTTTTATGGGGGTTCCTCAATTAGAGAAAGATTCCTTTAGGAGGCAGATAATTTCTGGAGAAAGGAATAGCAGAGTGCATAAAATTTCGGAGTTAAACGAGAGTGTGAAGATCGTTTTTTTTCCAGTCGGTTTGGCTTGGCAGCGCCTGTCGGACCCGGAATGCCGGAGCGGACAAAGGCTGGTTTAAGAAAAAAAATTGTATAAAGGGGAGGAGCATGAAAGGAACAGCTATAATCTGGCTACTGTTTTTATCAGTCGCAATATTCCCAGTAAATTCACAAGGTTCTTCGTTCATACCGCTTCATGTGGACGAGCCGACGGGAGCGGATCGGAGTCAATGGCCTGTAACTGTCGGCGTTCCGTTTCCGCGGGGTGAGCTTTATTCGTCCGACAATGTGCGGGTTATGAAGGATGGTGTCGAAGTTCCGAGTCAGGTAACGGAAACGGCTTCCTGGACGCTGGGCATTCTGGACATCGACAATAATTACGTGGATTTTGTGATGAGTTATGATGCAGAAGGCGGGGGAATCGACGGTGTTCTCAAGCTTGAGGGATATTCCGAGGGAGGGGAGAATCCTTACGTTTACTATGGATTTTCTTCGGTGAATTATACTATTCGGAGCGGGGACAAGCTCGAATATGATATATTTCTTGAATCCGGGAATCCTGAGATGAACGGAGGCGTTGATCTGATTTTCACGTCGGGGAATCTGCGTGACACGGGGGAGGTGTATGATCAGAACGGCCTTTATTCTCATCCTGCCGTCAGCCTGGAGGGGTATGCGAACGGCGAGTGGTATCACCGGGAGTTTGATTTAAGCAGCCAGGCGGGCAAGCAGATCAGAAGATGGGATGCGGCTCTGGAGGGAGATGCTGCCGGCGATTACGTGCTTTACGTAGACAACGTTCAAATTACGCGTGAGGGTGAGATTCAGGCATCGGCATATCCGGAGGATGAAGGGGGCGTGAAATGGGTCCGGGTAGATTTTTTAGCCGACGTTCCTGCGGACACGCCTCTTTATGACCCTGAAGCGCAACCGGATTATGTCCTGGAATATGGGGATGATGTTTATCGCGTGGCGGAACCGGTCAGTCCAGTATCTGTCGCGGAATCGTCGCCTGGGGAGTTTATTATAGATGCCGGACCGCTGCAGATTAAAGTGAGCGAGAATACCGGCGGTTTTATAGATGAAGCGGCGCTGGACGGTGAAGTGATAGTTGATTATGAGCAGGAGACCCGGGGTTCTTTCCTGGATATCGTGGACGTGGAGGGCGAGGATGTTTCATCAGCGAGCATTTTCGACATAGAGATACTTGAAAATGGTCCTGTTCATGCAATAGTCAGGTGTACAGGCGAGTATACGTATAATAACAATGCATCGATTCCCTTTATGCTCTGGCTGCATGCTTATGCGGGCAAGACCCTGCTTCGCGTTGAGCATACTTTCGTTTATACGGGGAATCCGAGCGTACGGACCGGCGACGGCGCTTATGATTTCGACGAACCGGACGACCGGATAAGGCGTTTGGGCATTAATCTGCCGTTAGAGTTGACCGGCGATACATATTTTGCCTTCGGAGGAGAAGAGGCTGTTGTTGAGGGCGATGCGACGGGATGCGAAGAAGCGTACATCATTGAAAAGAACGTAAAGGTAAGTTTCAGTTATGAGGAAGTATGGAGCCGGACAATCGCTTATGACGATGATACGGGTTATGATTTCAACATAACGGGTCTCACGGTCGAAGAAGGCGACCCGATACTTTTCCTGGTGGAGAAAAACGGAAATGAAAATTATGATTCAACCTATTTTAATCCGACCATTCAAACTTCCTGGGATGAAACTTACTCGGCGAATGCGGACTTCAGCGACACGCAGGGGTATCGCAACTGGTATTACCAGGGATACACGGATATCTGGTGGGAGCTTGGCCCGCCGATTTTAACGAATCTGGTCTGGTCCAGTCATTACAATCGCTGGCAGGCCAGGATGCCGGGCAGCGATTGGTTTCCTCCGACGGTGGATGCGCAGGGCGCTCATCCTTCAATTGCAGGAGCGGTTCGTAAGTGGACGGCGCCCCAGGACGGCACGCTGGATATTACCGGTAATGCCCGCAAGATAAACGTCGGCGGCGGCGACGGCGTTATCGTTAAAATTTTAAAAGGGGTTCCGTTGCCGGCTCAGCAATACCCCATACCGCCCACAACATCGGACAACTATGAACCGAACAGAGAAATGAGATATGAGACTGTTGTCGACGAGGCGCTGGTCGATTCGGGTGAAATGGCGCCGGGATGGATGGACTACAGTTCGTCTGATAAGGGCGTAACAATAGCGATACCCAACATGGTCGAGGAATATCCTAAAGAGCTGAAAATCGATGCTTTGTCCGGCAGAGCGACGGTATATCTATGGCCGGACCGCCTGGATGATCCTCAGGGATTCCAGGAACCTCGCCCGAATCACAATGATGAAAAGTACGGCAACCTGTCCATGGGTATAGGAAAAAGCCACATCGTAAATTTTTATTTCCACCAGGGCGGGTACGACGAAACGGTTGCAGACGTTGCAAAAGCCATGACCAGTGATTCCATGGCATATATTTCACCCGAATGGTATGCCGGATCAGGGGCTCTGGAGTATTACGAACCGTTTTACGGGGACCAGATTGAGAGTCTTGTAAAAGCTGAAGAGGGGCTTCGGCAGGAATATCTTTTCTGGATGTGGAACCAGGACTATGAAAAATGGTACGGCATGCTGGATTGGGGCGATATGCAAATATTCTGGCGAGGCGCCTGGGACCCTTATCATACCTGGTATCCCGGAATACAGGATTGGGCTTACGCTCTCGACAGCGAGCTGCCGAATTACAACCGCGGGCGATGGGCCTGGAACTGCGGCGAACCGGATGTGGATTACCTGTTATGGCTGCAATTTCTGAGGACGGGAGAACGGTCCTACTATCGCTCCGCATCGGCATTCACACGGCATATGATGGATGTGGATACCGTTCATTATTATCCCGACGGCTACCCGCGGTCGGACCGTCGCTGGAAATGGCTGATAGGTCACCAGAGCAGGCATAATATCCTGCATTGGTCCAATCCCTACCCTTGCGATGCCGATCATTTATGGGTAGGCGGCGAGATGCTGAATTATTACCTGACGGGATGCCGGCGTTCGTTGGATGTGTGCCGGGAGAGCGTCAATTATGTGGTGGGCAGAAGAGAGTCCGGAGGATACGGCACAGTGGGCAGAGAACAGTTTAATTCACTGGCCGCTATGGTCAGGCTTTGGGAATTGGACCCCAATTATGAAGTCGCCTGGTATATGAACGGAGAATCGTCTCCTCGATTCATATCACTGGACGACGCTTTCCATAAGATGCTGAATGCATTGAAGTCCGTGGACTGGACCACGAACGGCAGAGTCAATGACTGGCATTTTAATTTGTACGCCAGTCCCGGATTGATAAAATATTTCATGCTCACGAACGATGAGCAGGTGAAATGGGGCATGATCGAGCTTGGTTTTGAATATGTAAAAAATTGGGATGGAATATATTCGAATTATAATCATTATGCGAAACTGACCATGTTATGGCCCATCTCCTTCGCTTACCTTTATTCAGGAAATACCCAGTGTTTACCGATTGCGGACCAGATACTTTCAATGAACCAGGCGAATCCGATAGAAGAACCGCCGGAAGGATGGACGCAAAAGGGGCTTTATGAGGCGGTCCGTTCTTCGGGAGCCTATTTCGATTGGTGCGACAACGGATTGAGGACGACGGCAGCCGCCATGATCGGGTGTCCTCGATACATGCATGCGAAGTCTGCCGCTGAATCGGAAGACAGCGACGGCGACGGCATACCCGATGAGGTAGAGGAAAATATCGGAACAGACCCGGAAAATGTTGATACGGACGGCGACGGAATTTCTGACGGGGACGAGCAGAACCATTTCAACCTGGACCCGGACGGCGATGCGTTGACGAACGCTCTTGATACCGACAGCGATGGAGACGGCGTGCCGGATGCGATGGAGCCCGATCCTTTCGGCGATGCGGACGGCGACGGACTGATTAATTATCTGGACAGCGACAGCGACAACGACGGCATTCCCGATGGTGAAGAAGATACCGATCATGACGGAGAGATAGACCCCGGTGAAACCAATCCTCTTTCTGACGATACGGATAATGATGGATTGACCGACAATGTGGAGACCAATACAGGCGAGTTTATCGATTCGTCCGATACCGGTACGGACCCGCTGAACCCGGATTCCGATGGAGATGCCGTAATTGACGGGGAAGAACTTACCGAGGAATTCGACCCCAACGATCCCGGAAATGGCTATTTAGTGAAGTACGGCATGATCGGAAACGAAACCTGGCAGAATGGAATTACATATTTCCTGAGCGCCGATGTGACTGTAAGCGCGAACTGTTCGCTTTCAATAGAACCAGGCGCCGTGCTCAAATATAACGATGGAGTGAAGCTGGCCTCAAAAAGCGGCGCCGTCAGTTCAATTTCAGCTCGCGGCCTTCGGGATCAATATATTCATTGCACTTCAAAATATGACGATACAACCGGGGCCGGGATTCATATCAAATCGCAAAACCAGCGTCCCCCGGCCGAAGGGGATTATGATTGCGCTTTCCTGCTCAGCACAGGCTCGTCCGTCGACAGCGTTGTTCAACATTGCAGCATTTCGTATGGGAGGCGAGGAATAATCGTCAGAGAAACCAATGTGAGGGAATGGCAGAATGACGATTTCGAAGGACCAGAGCTGGATGACAAGTGGGATGCGTTGCGTTTGCCGGAAGATTGGGGCGTCAGCGCCGGAGAACTTTTTATGATTCCTGACGAAGGGGATGATTTCAGGGAAGGAAACAATACCGCACCTTTGATCTGGCAGGATATGCCTGCCGGTGACTGGTCGGCAACGATTAAAATCAGAATGGACCAGCTTACTTGCGGCGGCAATGCAGGCATTGTCGTCTATCAGGACGACGATAACTGGATCAAAGTATACCGTTCCTACGGCGGCTGGTGCATCAACGGGGATTGGGAGATTGCAGGAAATTACGTTTACGGCGGTCACGGCATCGTCTACGACGAAGTCGGTTGGCAACCTCCCTACAATACCGTTTATCTTAAAATTCAAAAAGCGGGTAATCATTACAGTTGGTTCGGCTCTCAGAACCGCGTCGACTGGATATCTTTCGGCTCAGGCGGAGCGACTGTTAATTTGCAGAATCCCAAGGTCGGTTTAACGACTTACGCTGGAGACGGAAGCGATTGCAGGCGTTATTTTGATAACTTCCGGGTGGGTGGACAATGCTCGTTTTATCTTGAGGAACCTGTTGCTCATAATATAGTCATGCATGTCAGCTATGAGGGAATACTGGCAGAACCTTCAGAAGGAATAAGCAACATCCTGGATTCAGGTCTTACGATACTCAATAACCTGATTTGCGAGACTCAGGGCTGCGGGATACTGGCTGTTCCCTGCGGAGCGAATATTATCCTGGAACATAACACCTGCAGCGATGTGCCGTATTCGGGGATAAGCATAGAAGCAGGCGGCGAGAATACTCGGGTATTTTACAATATTCTGACGGAAACCGGCGGTGTGGGTCTTTACTATGAGACGGAGAGCATGGAGCGCGGTTACAACGCATACTACGACAATGGAGACGGACCTGTCAGCATGGGAGAACCGGGCGAAGGCAGCTTTGTCCTGGGCGCGAATCCCTATGGTGAGGATTATTGTCTCAATGATAACGATCCCGGCGGGTATGAAGCGCAGGATGCCTCGGACAGAGACGTATACGAAGCTGGATTTGACCTGCTGTCCGCTACGCGATGCGACGGTTGCCCGGATATGGGGATTGCTGACCTGGGTTTCCACCGGCTTCTTAACGATGCGGACGGCGACGGATTGGCCGATGACGTTGAGACGGGCACTGGCGTATACATCGACGAATGCGACACAGGGACTGATCCTTATTCAGAAGACACTGACGGCGACGGCATAATCGATACGGAAGAAAGTCTCCACGGAATCGACGGCATAATAACGAATCCCTGCAATTACGATATGGACGGCGATGGGCTCAGCGACGGCGAGGAACTTACAGGACAGGATGATCCCGAGACGCCGGCAGTTCCGGATGGAAGGACCGATCCTCGGGATGCGGATAATGATTACTTCATGGTCTATGGCGCAATCGAAGCTGATTCCTGGACTTCCGGAGAAACCTATTTCCTCTCAAATAATGCTGAAAAGAAGGACGGTTCAACGCTCTCCGTAGAACCGGGCGTATTCATTAAATTCAACGATGATCCGAAAACTTCGCTGATCATCGGCGAAGACTCTGCCTTCGCTGCTCAGGCCCCGTACGGCGATTACATCATTTTCACATCAATGAACGACGATTCAGCCGGCGCTGAAATATTCGGCAGTACAGGAGCGCCGCAACCTTCGGATTATGACGCCGCGCTTTATTTAAAAGCGAACTCGAATGCTGGCAGCATAATTCAGCTATGTGAGTTCCGGTATGCTTCATCCGCTATTCTGCTCTGGGAACTGAACATAACGGCTCCCATTGCATACAATGCCGTTTTTAACTGTGGCGGCTGGGCGGTCTGTATTGAACCGTGTTCGATTCCCTGCGACATTGTCTTCATGAATAATCTGATCGTTCAGGGCGAGCGCGGGATGCATATACGGGTCGACGGCACGGAATCTTCACAGATTGAAGTGGCGAATAATACGATCATCAATCATGCGAATGCCGGCATAAACGTAGAGTGCGGAACGGAAAACGTTATAATTAAAGACAATTTGATCGCCGGCAACGGGATAGGAATGATAAACGATTCTGGTGTTTTCACATGCGACTATAATGGTTATTGGAATAACGGCGAAAATCTTGTTAATCACGGCGAACCCTTGAGCCTGGGTGAAAACGCGGTATTGCTTCAGGAAAATCCTTTCAGTATGCCTGATGAGTATTATCTCGATCAGGAATGCGCACTGATCGATGCGGGAAGCCGGACGGCAGAAGAAGCCGGACTCAGCGCTTTCACGACCTCCGAAGAAGGAACGCCGGACAGCGGCATGGTCGATACCGGTTACCATTATCCGTCTTATCCTTTTCCAACGCCGACCGCCACGCCGACGCCGTATTGTTCTCCTACGCCTTATTACACGCCGACGCCGTTCATTCCTCTGATAAATAATGAGGTTCTATATAACGGTCCGGGTTCTGAATGGGATACTGAGTATATGGAGATAGTCAACAGCGCCTCTTACGATTACACATTTATTGACATGTATGTTGTGGAAAGCTCAAACAATGGTACGATTAAATCTTTTCCCATTTCTTCAGGTTCGGTTATCGGCCCCGGTGAATACATGGTTTTCGGTAATGACCAGGGTTACGAGATAAGATTGAGCAACAACAAAGACTGGATAGGCATCGGAAGGCTCAAACCGGGAAGGTCCGGCAGGGGAGTCGACGATTTCGACCTGTGGTCATGCGGCGTATACTGGGGCAATCCGACGAATCCGCCGCCTCCGGAAAATTTCAGCGCTGTTCCGGGCGGATGTCGCGATAATGAAAGCGTCTGCCGTTGTCCCGATGCCTGCGCAGGTTCCCCGGATCAATACGAATTCAGGAAGAGCATTCCCACCAGGGGAGAAGCGAATTTCTGCTGTGATTGGGAAGAGGATGCGGTTCTGATTGCGGAAGGTTCGGCTATGGGATATTCCAGGGACATTGCTGCGGACGGGGAAGGAAATGCCCTGGCTGTTTATACCGTAGATAATGAGACCGCTCTCTATGTGAGAAGATTCGACGGGGAACAGTGGCTGCCGCCAGTAATGTTAAGCGGCCAAGGTCCTGAATATGGAGAAATTCGTAAAGTGGATGTTGAATTCGACGGCAACGGCGATGCAATATGCGCCTTTACACAGGAAGCGGATACTGGAAGCGGCATGGAAAGAACCATGATAATCAGAAGGTACGACCGTTCCATGGATGCCTGGGGAGATTTCACCTGCTTGTTCAGTCCGGTTGATGATTGGATCATCGTCATTGAATTGGAATTCGATGCGAACAACAACGCCATGCTGGTCGCTTGCGAATGGGGGGACGAGATTTACGCCTTCAGATACGATTATGATGCAAACGAATGGAGCGACAGGGAAATAATCAGCGGTGAAGAAGAGATTGTTGCCGTATTGCAGGAAACTCCCACGGATATCGCCTGCGACGGAGAGGGGAATTACGTCGCAGTTTACGGCGCTTATATCGGTGACGAAGAATATGCGGTTTATGCAAACAGATATTTGATCGATACAGGATGGACGGGACCGGAAAGAATCGACGACGGAATCGGCGCCGGAGGAAACCTCATTTGCCCCAGAGTAGCCTTTGATCCTCAAGGAAAGACAGTGGCTGTTTTTTCTGAAATAGGCGCAGAAAATAAAGTATACTTCACCGAAAGAGATGAAAACGGATGGTCCGATCCTGTCGCTTTCAGCGGAGATACGGCCGCCCTTTTCATGGACATGGACGGTTCTCAGAACAGTCAACCGGTTTGCGTGTGGGTCTCCCCACCGGGCCAGCAATTTGTGTATGCCGCATTTTTCGACGGCTCAGAATGGACTTCTCCTGTATTGATCAGCGACCATTCCGGCTATTGCGATGACGAAGCCTGCTTTTTCTATCCCGACGTAGAAGTCGGCGGCGAAAACCGCATCATAGCCTCATTCAAACAGGGAAACGAGTCCTGGCCTGAAGGAGTATACGGAACGGTCCTCTTTTCCGGTGTCTGGACGAAACCTGTTTTAATGGAACCGGAAGGGAGTTGCGAAGCTGCAATTGTCGTCGCAGGGACGGGTACCGGTTTTATGATGTATAGAAATTACACATCGCCGGGCAGCGAAATATACGTTCGACGATACGTCTGTCAAACTTCCATGTGGGAACCAACTGTGACGCCGACCTTTGTCCCCGCTCCAACCTGTACCCCGCAACCGACAGAATTTCCGACACAATCGCCGACGCCGTATCCTTCATCTGCCTCTCCAACAAACACGCCTGACAGCACGGCGACAAACACTCCTGCAAGAACGCCGACGTCAAATACACCCACGCCGGAATCAACCGTTCCGCCGTCTCCAACGGCATCTTTCACCATAACAACGCCAACGCCGACTCCAACTCCAACCAATGTCAACCCGCCTATACCAACCACGGAAACTGCAGGATTGATCATTCTTACGGCATTATCGACGTTGATGCTTTTTCGACAGAGGTTCCGGGGCACGAAGAAAAATAAAATCAGGGGGGCTTGAGGAAACTTTAAATAGCTCCTGTCCATAAACTCAGGGATCGTTAACTTCCATCAGTTTATTATTAAAAAAAATGGTCAACATTCACAAAAGTTATCGTTATACCCCCCCCTGTTTCCCCCTGCGAGCGGAATACGCATTAGGTTAAGGTTTAGTTCATTGCTTTTCAGGGTCTGATCAAACCGGGGTTACACATCTTTCAAGGCTTTCGACAGTTTGTTTCAGTAATCGGGGTCGGTATCGGGATCGGGATCGAAATCTGGGACTGATCAAACGGGGTTACACATCTTTCAAGACTTTCGACAGTTCGCTTCAGTAATCGGTATCGGGTTCGCAATCGAAATCGAAACAAAATGATGGGATATTCCGCAGAATTTTAACCTCAAAAGACGCATTTTTGATAAATGCCATAAATTCAATACGCGTTTGTGGTTACATATGAAGAAAAACAACCCCCGATACGCTAATGTCCATGCTTCGTCGCGAGCGACTCGCATCGACATAAGCGTATCTGCCCTCTTTGTTAAGCCTGTCGATTTAATCGAAAATGGCGCACTTCCGCTACAGCATATCGCAGTATTAATCATGAAGTCCACAATATGTCGTATGCTGAACACCGCTTTTTCGATTAAATCGACGCCCCGTGTTAAGGGGGATTTCACTCAATCAATTTTTTGCCGGCAAAACCTGTTGCCCCTGTTTGATCTGTCCAGATTTACCGACCTGCGAAAGATTGCATCAAAAAAATGGACAATGGTGAAAAAGGGGCTTTTGAGGTTACACTT
Organism: uncultured bacterium; assembly: GCA_964619725.1. Classification (GTDB taxonomy): domain Bacteria; phylum CSSED10-310; class CAZUFC01; order CAZUFC01; family CAZUFC01; genus CAZUFC01. The sequence goes on from CAZUFC010000116.1 coordinate 17,789, forward strand.
TTTCCGAATATCCCATCATTTTGTTTCGATTTGGCTTGCGATACCAATTGTGATTGGGATACCGATCCCCGATTAACGAAACAAACTGTCAAACGTTTTGAAGAAAGTGTAACCCCGGTTTGATCAGACCCAAAAAATGAATTATTGAAAATAAGCCGGATGCGACATATCAACGCGCTACGATTCTCCTAAGCGCCGGAGGCGCGTAATGTGAAAGTCTGGGGTTAAGCGAAGCGCAACCCCAAGTCAGCAACCCTAAAATAAAAAGCTCTGAAGAGCGAAATCATGCCTAGTTTCTTATATCGTCGCCGTTTAAATAGGACGAAGTTCAGGATTTTTGAACGGCGGTCAATCGGAATGTGACTGCAACGGCGAATCAGGTTTGTACACGGGCAAAGGTAATGACGAACATTTTTTTCAGGCGCTGGTCAGATATCCGTGTTTCGAGGTTACATTTTTTGCAGACTGGAATAATTAAGAATCTTTAAAAATATGACAAAGAGAGAACAAATTGGCTCGTAATTATTTTTTCCGACTGCGATCCCGACCCCGACTCCGACTGCGATCCCGATACCGACACAAGCAATCCTCGAAGAAAAAACAGGATTTCACTTGGTCAAATGTTTTATGAAAAAGTGTATCGCTGGTTTGATCAGTCCCCGCAATTTTGATTCAGGAGCTGACTAATTTTGCATAAAATGCCGAGTTGCCGGGAGTGCGTCATCAGGAAGCGTTTCTTTTAAAGTTGAATCGTTCGTAATAGTAATCGTATCGGGAACGGAGGTTCTTTTCGTTAAGTCCGAAATCTTCCAGGCAGTATTTATGCATGCCGTGTTTATGCCTGGGATTGTTTTTGAGCCAGTCGCGCATTTTTTGTTCGAATTCCGGGGTATATTCGAATCCGAAATGTTCATAAATTCTTTTGACTATGCTGATGGGGTCTTTGATCAGGTTTGAGAAGTCGATATCGAAGAAATTTTTCTGATCGTGTTTGTCTCTGATGTTTATGTAACGTTTAAGGCTGAGGTCGTAGGATTCGAGGAGATATTCCATGAGTTCGCTGAGGACGAGGTTTTTGTTGAACATGCCGTTGATGGAGGCCAGGAGGCTTCCTGCGGAGGGGACGACGGAGGCGAGGTCCCTGTGAGTCTGGACTATGCAGGCATCAGGATATGTTTTGAGGAGGGCATCGAGGGTAAACAGATGAAAGGGTGATTTAAGTATCCAGCGTTCGCATTGATTTCTTCTTTGCAGCATTTGGAGGATAAGTTTGTGATATTGATAAGCCTTGTCGTCATAATCGGATTTTTCCAGCCATTCCTTGTATCGTTCCAGTTTGCCTTCAAAGAGGAAGGAACGGCAGACGAATGTGTTTTCCAGGAGGTAGAAACATTCTTCGTAGCTGTCGACGGACATGGGGTGTTTCGTTTTGAGTTCCCGGGCAAATGTGTCGATAGCCTGCAGGTAACGGCGGGCGATGTATTTCTGGAAGTCGGGTCTTATGCCGGACTTTTCAGGCGGCGGAACCGGTATCAGGGCTTCCCATAAATACAGTCCTTTATTGGTCGGGTCCTGGCACAGGAGTCTCTGCAGAACCGTGGTGCCTGTTCGGGGCAGGCTGACTATGAAGAGCGGTTGCCTGATTTTCTCGTTTTTGACTTCCGGATGCTGTTTCAGTTCTTCCTGGATGAACAGCCTGTTTCTGAGCAGATGAAATATTTTTTCATAAAAAGAGGCTTTAGCCATGAAAGGTTTGTGCTTTGATTCCTCATCGAAAGATTTCATCAGTACTTTCAAAGGAGTTATGTAATCGTCGTCGCCGAAATCCTTAAGCGACGTTTCCTTCTGGGCTCGCTTCATAAGGAAAAGAAGCCGTGCGGCGCCGCCGGCCTTTCTTTCCCATAATTTTCCAAAGTTATTAACGAAAAAGAGAAACAATTTTCCCCTGAGTTTTCTGTCCGGTTTATGAATTTTTTTCATCGTATTTTGTCGGTCTTTCATTTTATTGTTCAATTAATCAATTGATCAGTAATCCAAGTAAGTTCAATACGACCACGTCAAAGAAATTTTCAACAACGCAGCCTGCCAATCGCCAACCCTCCAACCTCCCGAGAATCCAGGCAACAACCGTTCCAATCATCCACCCATCCAATCTTGCAATCTTCCATCCTTCACTCTTCTCCCGTCCCCTCTTCTCAAGCCTTCACCGTTTCTATCAGGAGTTCTGCGGCTTTTTCAGCTCCGCCGGCATTGCGGAACGACTCCATAATTTTTTCAGCGTTTTTTTTGTATCGGTCATTTTCGAGGAGCATCCTGATTTTTTGGAGGAGCGTTTCAGGTTTAAAACGTTTGAAACGGATTCGTTCTGCGACTCCTGCAGCGACGCATTGAGCGGCTATAGTGGATTGATCGTCCTTGATGGGGGCGACGATGAGGGGTAAGCCGTGGGCCAGGGATTCACAGACGGTGTTATGACCGGCGTGACAGATGACCAGGTCGACATAAGGGAGGAGTTCGAGTTGAGGGAGGTCGGGTCGGACGATGAAGCTTTGGGGGATGTCGGGGAAGAATTCTGGCGGAGCGGAGCATACGCATCCGTAGTTTTCATTTTTCAGGGCCGTATGGACGTTTTTAAAGAAGCCGGCGCCTCTTTGTCTGTTGACGGTTCCGATTGAGATGTAGAGTTTGGGGGAGGGCAGGGAGTGAAATTGAGTCCAGGGAAAATTGCCGTCACCGGAGCGCGGAGCGATGGAAGGACCGACGAATTTGTAATGTTCCGGATAGGAAGAAACGTCGCCGACAAGCTCTCTGGTGGAAAAGACGACGGTCAGCAATTCCGAGTTGTCCAGTTTGTTGTCAGCGAATATGCCGTATTTTCGTTGAAGCCGTATGATCTGTTCTTCTTCCCATTGCGTAATTTTATTGAACCCTTCCATAGGTTCGGATATGCCTGCAGAGGTCGTGCAGAATGTGGCGTATTTGATTTTTTTATTGATTGCGGCGATGAATCCTGCCCAGGCCTGCTGGTCTGAGATTATCAGGTCCGGCTTAAACGTATCCGCGGCGTTGCAGACGTCGTCGTACATGCCTTCGGCCAAAGGCAGCAGAACCTCTTCATAGAGGAATTTAAGACTCATAAAACCGCTCACGTTGTCGGCTTTCCTTTTCAATTTTTCGATCTGATGCTTGCCGGCATCTTCCTTAACGGGAAAAAGGAGTCCTTCTCGGGGAAGCTTGTCCCGGAGCAAAGACCCGGGTCCGACCCAGGCTGCGGGATGCCCTTTTTTTATCAACTCTTCCCCTGCAGCCAGTGTCGGGTTGATGTGACCGGTAAACGGAGGAACTACGAACAGGAATCTTGCCATTTTAACATCAATGCTCCTTTATCCATTCGCCTGCCTGTCTGCAGAGTTCTTCGGTAGCTTCCCAGATAACTGAGTGAGTGCATCCCGGGAAGATTCTCAATTCACAGTTCGGCAGCAGGCGTGCCAGGGACCGGCCTTTATCGAGTATGTTGGAGTTTTCTCCGTAAATGGCGAGTACCGGGGCATTTATCTTTTTTAATTCGTGGTCGCCGATTATGCGTGAATTTTCCAGCTCCTTCACCATATCAGTGTTGTAGACGAGATCGGAGGCCGTTTCAGCGAGTCGGTTGCGTTTTCTTTCGCTGTGGCGGCCTGCCCAGTCCTTGAAATATTTTGCTATGGTCAGGTCTCTTTCAATCCCTTGCAGTTCCAAAGTCGCTTTCATGTCGGCTCCGAATGCTTCGTCGCTCAGGTGCGCATCCACCAAAACCATGCCCCGGATTCTGTCAGGATATTCGACGGCAAAAGCCAGGTTGAGCAAGCCGCCGAAACTGTTGCCGACCAGGAACACGGGTTCGTCAATTTTCAGAGCGCACAACAGCGCATCCAGATCAGCCGAAAAATCTTCCACATGATAGCCGTTCTTGGGCCTTGAGGTCTTACCGTGACCTCTCATGTCGTAAAGCAGAACCCGGGCGAAAGAGACGATTTTATTTCCCAGGGTAAAATACCAGCTCGACAGATTGTCCATAACCAGGCCGTGATTGAAAACGACAAGTCTATCGCCTTTGCCGATAAGCTGATAATGAAACTTGATATTGTTGGTTTCTATGAACGCCATATGATGACCTTTTGAAGTATTTCCATAGTTTTCAAGAATTCAAGCGTTATTGAAGTTGTGTCGTTCATTGAAAACGAGCCTTTGAAAGAATCCGCAGGGTTTATCGATGCCCGGTCTGAGATTTGTCTTCCGTTCATTGATCCAAAAAGAAGCTGTAAAGCAATTCATTCATTTCGTCGGTGCGGCTGATCGGAATGTCATGACCTCCGTCCAGCATTCGCACGTCGGCATGCGGCCACAACGTCGACAGCCGTTCGCAGCCGTTTATGCAGATGGAATCCTTGCCGTAGATGATGAGAGTCGGCACGTTTATATTTTTCAAAGCGGCATCGTCTAAATCCGGCTCTTTTTGCAGGTCTTCGACCAGCGTGCTTTTCCTTGCGAAGAACCGAAGGTCGCTCAGCAACTTCAATGCCTGTCTTTTTCTTTTTCCGATATATTGCTGCATCCTTTCCGGCAGCGCTTTTTTCATATCCATCAAATCCTGTTTCATAAAGTTCCGTATCTCGGATATGCGTGAAGGCGGCAAGGGCGCTTCGATAAGGCATAGTTTATCGATGGATTCCGGATACCTCAGCGCGAATTTCATGCTTATCAGTGCGCCGAAACTGTATCCGACCAGGGATACTTTTTGTATATTACGGGCCGAAAGCAGCATTTCCAGGTCTGAAGTCATCGTATCGAGATCGTATCCTGAGACGGCTCTTTCAGTTTTCCCATGCCCCCTAAGATCATACATGAAGATATGATGCTTTTCAGCCAGTTTACGCGCCGAAGTGAAATACCACATGGCCAGGCTTCCCATAAGAAGGCCGTGAATCATGACTATGGTTGATGATCCCTCCGTATTCAATTCCTGGTAATGAATTTTTATTCCGTTGACTGTGGCGTAACTCATACCCTCCAACCTGAACCTGTAAGTATCGGCTTTTACCGGCGATTGCGTTCAATCCGAAATAATTCGACATTCGAACCGGGAGCGAACAGATGTTCATTCGCTGCAAGCGCCGCAGCTATTGTAAAAGGAAGTCGGCTCCTGTGCAAATTAAAAATGAGGCGGCATTCTGGGACCGCTGTCATGCAACGAATTTTTTTATCCTCATCATATCGCATTCAGGAGGGATTCCCGACACGGGCGGCCGTCCCATTATCGAAGAATGGTTGAGCGGCCAATGGGGACCGGAGCCGCTTTTATCGACCCGTTTCTTTTTATATTGCGGCGAACAGGACCAGGAGGGGATAGTCTGTAATAAAATGGAAAACGCCCGGGATGTAATTGAGCAAACAGGAGGAGAGGTTCTTGAGTTCATCAGGGACCCGGCAAAGGGGCATGGCGGATTCAATCATACTCCGGCTTATCAGCGTGCAGCCGCTGAAACCTGGTTTGAACAGGAACCTGTTGGAGGCTCGCTCGATGTTGAGCTGTCTTTATCCGATGCGAATTTCACAGAAGGCGATACCTTTATTCTTGATATGAACGCATGGCCGCACGGATGGAGCGGAACGGCTGAATTTTATGTTATTCTGGATGTTATGGGCGAATACTGGTATCATCCCGGATGGACTCAGGAGCCTGACTGTGAAGCGATAAACATAGCCGGACCGCCGGAAAGCCGTATCATTCTGGAGTTTACCTGGCCGGAGAACGCCGGCGAAGCAAGCGGCATTTATTTCTGGGCGGGAGCCGTTAATCAGGTTACCGGTGATGTTCTGGGGGAAATAGATTCCGTATGCTTTAATTACCGGTAACAAGAATGGGATTATCAAATTTGACTTAACCCGAAGTAATCCTTATAAAAATATGAAGTGTGGAATTTACTGTTTCAACGGCATTGAAACCAGCCTATAGAAAAGGAGCAGCAGATGGATGCAAAAAGACTCGTCGTTTGTTTCATAATGATGGTCGCTTCAGCAGGAACGGTTTTCGGAGAAATACCGCATCAGATCATGTACCAGGGACATTTAATGAACTCTGATGGAGAACCTCTGGAGGGAACTTACGGTTTCACGTTCAGGATTTATGATGTGGAGGCAGGAGGAACGGCTTTGTGGGAGGAAATTCACAACAGCGTAACGGTTACATCCGGAGTATTTCATGAAACGCTGGGAGAAACGATACCCATAGACCCTGGCGTAGTGGATTTCGACGGCAGTTTCTGGCTGGAAGTTGAGGTAGACGGAGAGATATTGAATCCCAGACAACCGTTAAACAGCGTAGGACAGGCGTTCAGAGCGGGGAATTCTGAAGATGTGTACGATCAGGATATTAATCCGAGAAGCATAGCCGTAACAGGTTACGGAACAATAGTAGATGAATATGGACAATGGGTAGGCGATCCGACGGGGTTAACCGGCCCGACGGGACCGGTTGGGGATACAGGTCCTGTAGGATCGACCGGTCCGAAGGGTGAAACCGGTCCGATAGGTCCGCAAGGCGAAACCGGTCCGATAGGTCCTCAAGGCGAGACAGGCCCGATAGGTCCTCAAGGCGAGACAGGCCCGATAGGTCCTCAGGGCGAAACCGGTCCGATAGGTCCTCAAGGCGAGACAGGCCCGATAGGTCCTCAGGGCGAGACAGGTCCGATAGGTCCTCAAGGCGAGACAGGCCCGATAGGTCCGCAGGGCGAGACAGGCCCGATAGGTCCTCAAGGCGACACGGGTCCGATAGGTCCTCAGGGCGAAACCGGTCCGATAGGTTCTCAAGGCGAGACAGGCCCGATAGGTCCGCAGGGTGAAACCGGCCCTCAGGGTGTTCAGGGCGAACAAGGCGAAACGGGTCCGCAAGGTCCGCCGGGTCCGCAGGGTGAAACGGGTCCGATAGGCCCGCAAGGTGAAACCGGTCCTCAGGGTGTTCAGGGCGAACAAGGCGAAACGGGTCCGCAAGGTCCGCAAGGTCCGCAGGGTGAAAC
>CAZUFC010000117.1:0-24684 GCA_964619725.1 uncultured bacterium
GTAAGGATTTGAGAGGCAGGGATGTTGCTGATACGTTGACTGAGCTAATCCGAAGCCTGACGCAGAATTTGGAAAAATTCGCCGTTTATGGACAAAAACTAGATAGTGCCTGTCCATAAACTCGATTCTCGATTCAAAATTTAATGCTGGACAGTCACTAGATAGTTTTTTGAATATATTTTTTTTACTGCATTTCGATATTAAAAATGTGTTGTCTCCAGCCCCTCTGATATACCCCTGCCGGCGGTTGCTTTTGGGATTACCTCTTACGTATGTCGCTGCCGGCCCATTTTGAATGGTTCTGTCTTTTTTTCAAGGTGGGTTATTTATCTTTGAGCTCCACGATATCTGACGCTTGGTGGAAAGCGGCAGGATGCCGCTTCTACTTTCTGTTTTTCTTCTTCTCTTTTTCAAACAGACACTTATGATTTTTCTTCTGTTGCGGACGCAGCATCCTGCCGCTTTCCTGCGACGGTTATTAATCTTTTTCGCCAATTCTCGGAACTCGACCGAAAATCATACGCCTCTGACGAATAAGCAAATAGTCATAAACGCACTCTTGTAATTCGCGTTTCTAATACAAGGCCGTTTCAGGCTCACGGCCCATACCCGAAAATGACGGAATCGTATGTTCCCACGATGCCGTCGAACGTTTTGGTCAGCAAGGCGCCGTAAAAGACTATCCCGTCCATGGCATCGTTGCCCGTATCCGGCCATCTGAAGAACAGAATATCCTCTTTTAGCGTTTCTATTGACAGGTCAATGTATTCGAAATCGAAATTTTCGGACCAGGAGGGATAATAAAAATAAGCGCCCAGAACGTTTAAAAGAGCTACGAAAGGCTGGTCTTCATAAATTTCCGGACCCGGATTGGAAATGTGAGCATCCAGATTGAAGTTCATTTCAGGATGAAATGTATCGGCATTAAGAATGAGCTTCACTCCCAGCATCATGGGCGGAGTAGGCGAATTGACGGGTAATGTCGGCGAAGGGGGCGGCGTTTCGGTAGGCATGTAGGTGTGCGTCGGCGTTGACGTGGGCGAACGTGTCGGCGTCGACGTTGAAGTTATTGTCGGCGTTCTCGTGGGCGTTAAACTGGGTATGGATGTTGGGGTATGAGTGACGGTAAGCGTCGGCGATAAAGTGGGCGTTGCGGTCGGAATTTGGGTCGACGTGTTTGTCGGGGTATTCGTCGGAGTAAACGTATTTTCAGGGGTGAACGTCATAGTCGGAGTATCTGCAGGCGTGCCGGTCGGCACATTTTCCGGCCAGCAGGGTTCTGTTGCTTCCACGTCAGTCACGACTATATCGTCGACTCCCCATCCCGCATAACTGTTATAATAATCGTCCGTGCTGTCGAACGTGAAACGCAGAAGTATATCTTCCCCGGCGAAATCTGAAAGCGAAACAGGACCCGCTTCAACCCAGACTTCCGGAGAAGGATCGCCGCCGTCCTTATACCATACCTGATTCCAACTCGCTCCGTTATCACCGGATGCTTCCACTTTCGTAATGTCGTATCCCGATGTGTCCTCGACTTCCCGGTAATAGACAAAAAATAATGCGCTTTGCGCAGTTATTCCGCTGATGGTCGGTGAAATAAGCGAACCGTAAGTCCGGCTTCCCGTGCTGTAATCGCAATCTCCCTCCTGTCCGTAGTACCAGGCATGAGTGGGCGAAGAATATCCCGGCGGAATACAGGACGAATTTTCAGCAATATGCCATAATCCCGCAGGGTCCAGCGTCCATCCGTTTTCCCCGTTTTCCACATCCTCTGAAAAATCTCCGGGTGTTCCCGGACCTGTCGGATATCCGCTTATCTTGATTAAATTCTGGTCTTCGTTGCCTCCCCAGCAGGGACCGCCGCCGCTTCCCGAATCATCCTCAGCCCGCACCACGTAATAATAGGCCTGTTCATAATACAGAGCATCCTGATCCAGATACGTCGTCGAGTCTAAGCAAGTCGCGATCATGTTTTCCGGACCGGGAGAAAATACCGGGTTCGTCGACCGGTATATGTTATACCTCACCTGGCTGCCGCAAACGGGAGTCGCCGCATTCCAGCCTATTTCCAGAGCGCATATTTCATTGTAAGTATTGTTCACGAATTGAATGCCGTCGAATTGCGGTGGCGTAACGCAATCGCCGGTCGCTGTTTCCCAGACGCATGCGCTCTGTTCCGAATTCATGCAATAATTGAAGGCTGCGATTCGATAATAATAGGTGAATCCGCCGCTAACGTCCGTATCCGAATACTCGTTCGTCGCAGTCTCGGCCAATATGGTCATACCTTCATCGCAACTAATTTCAGAACGATACACAATGTATCCGTCCGCATTGACGACCGCATCCCATTGAATCAGCAGTTCATTATCGCCGGGGACAGCTATGGAAGGATTTCCGGGCGCTGAAACAGCGGGACAGGTTTCCGGCACTCCCATGGTTATGCAGTGAATGGCTCCGCCGGCGCTGATTATCGAACTGCAATCCACTCCAGCCACTTCATATCCCGGCATGGCGGATTCATATATTCCGTTCGCTTCCGCATCAAGCTCCGATCCTCCATAATAGTTCGGCACAATCACTTTGTCGTTCATTATCAAGGAATTAGTATACGTTCGATAACTCGAACCCATCGGAATCCGTATCACCTCATAAAGATTCCCGTTGGAAGCCGTCAGACTCGATAAATAAGCGGCATTGGCCTCCAGTATCTCATAATCCTGGTGTCCGGGACTCACTTCACCCATTATCGCCGTATCTACGTCCAGCAGCTTGCAGAACATATCGATATGACCGGTGCCGTCGTTGGTCATGTGAGTCAACACGATCAACCTCTCACAACCGAAATAGTCGTGCATGATCTGGTCCACTTCGGACTGGGAATATTGAAACGCATTCTGATCGTAAATACGGTTTGACGCCAGGCATGTGCCGCAGCCGTCAGCGATGAAATTGCCTCCCTCATACATCAGGTCCGTCTCATACGCGGCCATACCCCATTGCGAACCCAGCCACGAAGGAAACGCATCGTCGTTGGGACGCGGACGATCATAATCGAAATCAATAATCTCCCGCTCTCCGTCAGGCCTGTAAATCCAGGAAGGCCCGTAATCACGCATCCATATCGAATCGCTCGGTAATATCAAAAATTCGATGTTGTCCAAAGGGATGCCCCAATTGTTGAGCCGACTGATTACATAGGACTGCTGCGAAGAGGACTCCACCGAGATATAGACGATCCCTTCCTCCTGCGCTTCATCAATTAATCCCTGATACGTAGACGTATACTCGCTCCCCGTCCAGCGGATCAACACGCCCTCCATCGGATGAAACTCCGCCATCGACCGGGGCATATACAATGGCGGCGAATCAGCGTCTCTCTCCTCCCGCGGAAAAAGTCCCAGTCTCCGCAACTTCTTCTCCGCCTCAGTCTCATATCGGGGCAGAGGTTCCTTCTCAGGTGAAGCTTCCCATTCATGAACCAACTGATTATCAACGGCATGAACGGGGACGTCAGATAATATCGGACACACTACAAAAAACATTGTTATTATAATCATATAAAAAGCAGTTCTCATGATTTCTCCTCTCCGCTGAGCGCATCATGCAGCCCTTATGCCTTTTTCAAATTATTCAGTATTTCCGCCAAAGTCAAAAATGAGCTGATTAGTGCCTGTCCATAAACTCGAATCTCGATTCAAAATTTAATGCTGGACAGCCACTTGGGTTTTTGATCCATAAACGGGCGAATTTATCTTAAGTCAAGGAAGGCAAGGATTTGCGAGTCAGGGGTATTGCTTATACGTTGACTGAGCAAATCCGCAGCCTGACGCACTATTAGGGGAAATTCGCCGTTTATGGACAAAAACTAATGAAGGCAGTAATCAAAACGGGCTAGTAAAGCAAATTTAAAGCGTTTTGAGTATTCTCAACTGGATGACGGAGTTTCCTTCTCCGCCCTCTTCATTAGGAGCATTGAACCCGTAGCCGAAATCGAACTGGACGAGGAAAGCCCAGGGACCCTGAAAGCCTCCGCCGAGACCAATGCCGAAACAATTCTTCCAATCCCCCGGATATTCCTTGATATAAGCGTCATCAAGAAAGAGTTCAAATCTAAGGAAATCCGAAAATACCCATCCGAAGGAGCCTTTCAAAAGGCCGGCGGATTCAGCGCGTAAAGTATTGGCTCCGTAGCCGTGAATATAATTCTGGAAGAAACCGAATTGATGAGCGCTGAACCTGTCCAGATTTTTTCCTGAAAGAAACGCTCCTTCAAATTTCAGACGCTTGAAATTCTTCATAAGGAAACTCCTGGTCACTTTGAGGCCATATTTATTGAACGAAGCGTCAGTATCGTTCAAGTCATCTTCCGGTCCCCATTCAGCCCAAGGCTCCCGGTTGTGCACCTCCGCCCAGGCTTTGGCCACGAATCCCCAACGATCGAATTCAATCGTCGCTCTGCCGATATGATCAATATGATCCTCAGGCATTCGATAATTTTCTCCGGTATCTTCATTTTTTTGAACCGCCGAATAGGCAGCTTCATAGGTCAATTTCAATTTCCAGTCGACCTGGAAGGGCATCGCGATATTTATATTAGCCGTCAGAGGCAATATGTCCAGGGTTTCTTTTTCTCTGACTTCGCCTTCCACGAAGTATTTATCGGTCAAGGGAACGGCGAAGGCAAGCACGTCCGAGCCGACTTCCAGTTTATTGTTCCACAGGGAGTGATTATACAGGTTCAAGGTTAACAGAGCGCCGGCGAACAGGAGATTCATATGAGTTTTCGTATCGAAGAGGTTGAAATCGTAATAATTGAAACCAAGCAAGGGCAGGGGAAAATCCTGTGCCTGATCAGCGATAACGCCCGTCAACAGGAACTTGAGCGAATCCTCCGTATCATCCCTTAACACTCTTTTGCCTTTCTTTTTATCCAGATATCTCAATCCTTTCTCCGTATCCCTCATCATTCGGTGTGAACTCTCATATGCCATTGTTCTTTTTTCATTAAAAGGTTCGCTGTTGATTGCGTAATTGTGAAATTGGGTTTTTCTGTCCAGGACAGTATTTCTGCCTGCGGTAGTGAAAATCTGCTGTCCCGTTATCGTCGCCGGTAAAACATAGGTTTTATTCTGTGAGGTCGTGAGTCGCTTGAAACGTTCTGTTTGCCTGCTTGATATCACGGGAGGTTCCAGGCCCAGTTGAACAGTTTTGAGTTTCAGCTTCCGATAATCATTGCGGCTGATCCATATTTTACCTTCATACAGCCTGGTCAACGTTTCTGATACAGGTTTAAACGCAATGATCCAACAGGCCTCCCCGTCAATATCCTCCTCACCCTCCAGTGAATATTCATAATGTTCGTCCAAAGTTATATCCAGCGGAACAGCCTGAACTTTTTCCGGCTGCAGCATGGGCAAATCCAGGCAACGGGCCCCTCTCCATCTCACACCGTCCAGGTAAAATTCTTTCTGTTCCCAATCAGCGCCCTGTCCTCTTTCATAAAAAAAAGAACCGTCTATCGCCAATTCATAACTCATTTCCAGCGCCGGTATCTTTAAGTAAAGACTCACCGTCCCATCGCAGAAATAATGCTCCAGACTCGCCTCCTGCAATGTTTCCACCGCCTGGTAACGCGTTATTATCTCCTCAGCCGTCACACGTTTTTCTCCCGCCACTTCTACCGTGAAAGCCACCTTTTCCTCGGAAACGGCTGAGTAAGGATCGTAACGTAAAATCAGCGGAGTTCTCGAAACCGGCACATTGCGAATGAAAGCAGCGTTTAATTTATCGTCTCTGTGAAAAAACAAATCCGTCATGGTTATGTCGTTCGCCAGGTCGTATATCACAGGCGCTTCTACGTCCGACGTATCGATAAGGCAGCGCGGAACAGTCGAATATGAACCGCTTTCATCATAATAAACCGCCAGATAATTCAACTTCTTCAGATCAAAAAATGTTTCAAATCTTACATGCTTCAATCGATTACCCTTTTCATCCAGAAAATAAAAACGCTCCTCCGGAGGTTCCTGGGGAACAATCTGCGGAGAAAAAAAACGGTTCAACCTGTCCAGAAAATCAATTCTTTCGGTCAGTCCTTCTTCTTCGATGCTCTCAGTAAATCTTTCCAGTAAAACATTAGAGCGTCGCTCATTCGCATGAAGGAACTTCTTGTAAAATTCCGTTTTTGTTTCGAAAATGAAATCCGCCAGGACCAGGAAATCTTCCGCCGCTTCTCCAGGAATACGCTCAAAGGATTCCCCTGCCTCTCCCGATAAGTAAATCCCTTCATAGTAATTCTTGAACTCCGGCCCCATATTCATCACTCTTTCATAATGATCCTGGTCTATGTCTGCCGCGATGATTGCTTTTTCATTGAAACCCTTCAGCAATACTGATGTTTTCTTCAAGAAAAAAAGGGCATCCCGGAGACTCAGTTCATTCGGAAAGGGAACCACATATCCGCCGGGCAAGTCGCCCCAGTATTCGACCAGCCTCTCCAGTCCATCCAGCCATGCCGATGCGTATTCTTCAACGGAAGCGCCGTTGAGATATTCCTTTCGGGTTATTTTGAACATCTGAAGTATCGAAAGAATCTCCCTTTCTTCCAAAAAGCGCCGGAAATCCCGGTTCATAAATGCTTCAGGTTTTCCCTCCCAAACGACAAATACCGGTTTTGACTCTTCCGACCCTTTATTGAAAATCCTATCTCTATAACTCTTTTCGAAGTATTTCGAATATTCGATAAAATTCTCTGCTTCAGCCGTAAAACCAATATAAGTCGTAAGATTGAGATTTATGGCGGCATTTTGGGAGTCGTCTGCCGCATCAGCAATGCCTGCAAGCGACGAAAAAAACAGCAATCCAATGCAAAATTCCCGGAAACATCTCATATTTCACCTGTATTTTTATCGTGTAATCATCACTGAGTTTCAGTACAATTCCTTTTTATTGTTAAGACGTTACGAATCGCCGGCGCGAGTCTTCGAGCGTCCGGTGCATCCGCTTGTTATGCGGAACCCCACATAACAGGAGCTCATCACTTAAAACTCATCTCTCCTTCGCAAGACAAATCTGTTTCACGGGTCCTGAAATCATGAGCGATTCAGAAGAGTTTCGTCATTATTGCGCCGGTATCCTGCTATTGAAGTCCTTTCAGGTATTTGTAGTAATCGGAATCCACGCTCATGATAAGGGTAGTATCTTTAGACAGGGTGGTGTTGTAGGTTTCGAGGGTTTTATAGAAGGAGTAGAAATCCGGGTCTTTCTCGTATGCTTCAGCATATATTCTGATGGCTTGCGCATCAGCATCGCCTCTTATTTTTTCGGCTTTTTTGTAGGCTTCGGAATATATCTGCTTCAGGTCTTTTTCCCGCTTGCCTATCCAGCGCTCTTTCATGCCCTGGCCTTCGGATCTGTATTTTTCAGCAACCTGCATCCTCTCAGAAATCATTCTATCGTAAACTTTTCTTCTTACATTTTCCACGTAATTGATTCTTTTTATCCTGACATCCACAAGGTTTATTCCATATTTGGGCATCATTTCCTCAGCCTGCTCCTGTATCAAGTCCATGATTTCGCTTCTTCCCATTTCAATCTCTTCCGCCTCAGCATAAACCAGACCTTCTTCTTCCGTTTCCTCAACAGTTTTTTCAACTTCTTCCAGGGATTCCCCCTCATTGTCTGATTCTTCAAAGGATTTCTTTTCTTCTGAGAGGTCCGCGCTTATCAGCATGGGTCGATTGGAATTTCTGACAACCTCGATGAGCCTATAGCTCGTAATCGCGTCACGGGCGGCTGAATCGATGATATCGTCCAGTCTGGCGTGAGCGCTCCGTTTCGAGCCGACGGACTGCAGAAAGAGTAAGGGATCAACGATGCGCCAGCGTGCGAAGGTATCAAGATAAATGAATCTTTTGTCTTTAGTGGGTATTTCGCTGGGATAACCGTCCCATTCCAGCAGCCGTTTTTCAAACTTGTTCACCTTTTGGATAAAGGGAAGCTTAACATGCAGTCCCGGTTGATCGATGACGCCACCTACCGGTTTGCCGAACTGAGTGATGATGACCTGTTCCGTTTCGTTTACGATATAAAACGCCCCATATCCGACAATGACGACGAGGACGATAATGATCGGTATTACGGCTTTCATTGCGTTCATTGCTGAGTCCCTCCTTTCTCCTTTAACTCACTCACATTCAGCAGCTTGAGCAGCCCTTCGCCGGTATCGTCCACCAATATTTTTTCGCCCATGTTCGGTATGACTTTCTGGAGAGTCTCAAGGAAAATTCTGCGTTTGGTTATATCCTGGGATTTTCTGTATTCGGTATAAATCGCTTCGAACCGTGAAGCATCGCCTTGAGAGCGGTTCACGCGGTCCAGCGCATAACCTTCCGCTGCCTGAACCATCTTGTTCGCCTCGCCTCTGGCCTTCGGTATGGCCTTATTGTAAGCCTGCTTGGCCTGGTTGATCATTTTCTCTCTTTCCTGCTTGGCCTGGTTGACTTCGTTAAACGAAGGCTTGACCGGATCGGGCGGATTAACGTCCTGAAGTTTCACAGTCAATATTTCTATCCCGGATTTATATTCATCTAAAATATCCTGCATGGACTCCTGAACAGCCACGCCGATCTCAACGCGGCCGACCGTCAATACTTCACTTACGCCTCTGTCTCCTACCACTTCCCTCATTACCGATTCGGATACGTCACGGATCGTGTCTTCCACGTTCCTGACGCGGAAAAGATAATGCACAGGGTCCTTGATTTTATACTGAACGATCCATTCCACGTCCGTTATATTCAAATCCCCCGTCAATAATAACGATTCGTCGCTGTAATCCTTCCTGGAATAGGTCGTCTGCACTCCCGCTGAAATTGTCCTGAAACCGAACTCCTCCTTATGAATCCGATCGACTTTTACCTTGTCCACCTTTTCAATATTGAACGGCACCAGGAAATGCAGCCCCGATTCCGTCGTCCGAACATATTTTCCCAATCTTCTTACCACTCCGACTTCATCAGGTCCCACCGTATAGAAGCTGGTAAAAATCAGAATCAAAGCGATAATCACAATAATTATCGGCACCACCAACTTCTTTGAATTCGGGGGTAACTGAAAATCCTGCGGAGAAATGTTCTCCAAATTCATCCATACCTCCTGTTTTTGCGGTTATTGTTAATTCCACGCCTGTTTTTGCTGACTCTTCGATACTAGTGAGACCTCACGGCTTCGCCTTCATCTGCATCATGATTGCAAAAACTCGCTCATATCGTTTCTTACTGCCGGCGCCGATTAGTAATCATTAAATGCTTATACCTTCAGAAATGCGAAATCCAAAATCCCACAATTCCCCGTCATGTTATTTCAAGAAAAGAAAATTTGCAAGTTGAGCCCTGAATCGAATAATTTCAAGCCGCCGCATCTCCATATACTCGAATTACGACCAAAATTTTGCCGCTGGACAGGCGTTGACCGCAGACCTGCTTTCGGTCATTCCTCACCGCCTTCAGGAACAGACGGCGAAACCGTTCTTTCCGGGATGACCGCAGGATAACCCTCTTCGACAGCAGATTCATTTTTCGGCGCTTCGTCATCCTCCCCTTCTTCAAGATTCCGGGGAGAAGGTTCTTTATCCGGAACAGGAGTTTCCGCATCAGTAAATTCTCCCGGGATAACCGTATGTTCGGAAGGCGGCATAATAGCGGGAACCGACGGGACATCCGTCGGCGCCGGCGTAGGCGGTTTTTTCCTTAATTTTACCGATCCGCTGAAAACTTCTTTTTGCAGCAGGCAGACCTTCCGGTATTCACGGATAAAATCGAGAGGAGCGCTCAGAACTTTACGGGTTCTGTCGACTCTGAATAAAATCGATTCGGCTCTTTCGTCGAATTCTGCATTGAAAGTCAGATACTCCCCGTCAAACTTTTTTTCACCGGGCAGAAATTCCGTTTCATAACCCGCCGGCGGTTGAACCACGGCATCCCAAATATCAACCGTTTTATGCGGCCATTGAAATCCATGCATTCTATCATCAGAATTCTTACAATCCCCTTCCTTGAAATATGGAAGACTCAACTTCAAAATTCCTTCCTCAGAAAAATCAATCAAGCCCTGAACATCGTAAACGATGATGCATGTAAAACCATTCTCGCCGTTATCCGCTTCAACAATCTCGCATGTGCTGATCTCCGCATCCGGAACGAAACCTCCCATCAGCTCACACATCTCAGTTTTCAAGCGCTCCTGCCCATAACGCTTCCATTCTTCATACTCATCGGCCCTGCTGCCCGAAAATTCAATCCGGGAACTCACATGAACGCTTCCGTCAACAGACGGAAATATATAATCCGTGGTTTTGACGGTATCCGTTTCCGCTTGACGTTCGGGCAATCTCTGAGGCCCTGGTTGCCCGTCATAGGGAGACAGCGCATCCGCGTCCTGAAACCAGTCCGCGATGCGCATACAATCAGAAACGGTAGGTTCTACAGTTAAAAAGAGCGGTCGTTCCGTCAAATCAATTTTCACGCCGGCATTAGTAAAATAAACGATGGCTGGAACCCCGGAACTGATCCTTCCCTCATCTCGCGGCCTTGCATAATATAATTCCGAAGGAACGTCATTATCACGCAGCAATTTGAAAAGTAAAAAGCATTTGTCCAGAACATTGCCCCGGCCCGATTCCAAAATTTCCTGCGGCCGTCCCGGCACATAGCCTGACTGATTCAAAGGCACCGGCACGGTATCCACGGCCGAAGCAACATACTCATATATCTTCCAGACTCGCTCCGCTTTCGATATCTTTTTCCATTCTTTCCTGATTCCTTCATCTTTCAGCTCTATATCTTTATCCAGAAGCCCATCCATTAATCGACGGTACAGTTGACCTATCTCTTCCCATTCTTTCCGTAACGCAATCCTCAGTCGAGGCGCGCTATCGCCTAAAGGCAGCATGTCCGCTTCCACTTCCACCGGCGCAAAAGGCCCGCCTGTCCAGGCATATACCGTCTTTCCCGCTTCGCTCCTGTCAACGCTCATCGCTACACCCCTTCCCCCTTTGTCCAGGCGATACGACGTCTTCATTCCCTCTGGAACGCTTAACGATACCTCAGACCTGTTGATGATCACTTCCCTCTGAAACGTATACTCAAAAAGAAAAGGTCTTACCGTCTCGAATGGAGCTGATTTAATTTTTATTATGATTTCCGTCAATACACCTTCGCTCAGCCTGGGAAAATCGATTAATATTTTGTGCAGCTTATTATACCGGGGATACTGAGGATACATGCCGGAATACGAAATCTGATCTCTCGGGACAAGTGAATTGCTGCCGTCTTCGTGGATGATCCTGACCTTCTCCACTTCGGCAGTTTGAAAATTAGGAAAATAAAAAAAGACGGCATGCGAACATTCAGGAGCCGCAGGATCCAATACTTTCCTGACGATCCGCCGACGATGTACCCTGCTCGCATCCTCCTGAAACTCTATATCATGCTCCTCGAATATCAGTACATAAGGCATGCCAGGATAATTCGAGGAATCGTACCTGTTCGACCACTGAAGAAGCAATTCTTCCGAAGGATTCGTCAATCCCATGAAACTCTTGCGAAATAACTTTGCAGATACCGTTTCCGCTTGCTTCTTTTCTGCCTCTTTTTCACTTTTTTCCACAACATCAGGCAACGCTTCCTCAAACATCTCCGGTTCTTCGGTCTGAGATTCGACTTCTTCAGCCTGCGGTATGATCCTTTTTATGTTGTCGCTTTCAATATATTCCACTCCGCCGTCTTCAAGCTCCACTATGAGTTTCCCTTCGCTGAACGCTGATATACTTCCCTTGTAACGTCGTCCGTCTTTCAGCTCGATGACGTCGACGGCCGTAACGGCTCGAATCGCAGTTATCGCCAGCAATAATAAAACGCTCCAATTCAATAATTTACATTTTTTCAAATTCTCCGCCTCCTTATCCGTTTAACTAAAAAATCGCTCCGTGATGCGAGCTATTATGCTTATAAAGAAATCCGGCCTTCAGAAATATTGTGCGGTGTTCAGCCCCCCTGAATCCCCTTGCGAGAAGAGGTATTTTTTTTATTTAAATTTAGCGTTAGATTTCCGGGTTTCGTAAAACAGTCCGCCATTTTTCCTCAAGCAGCGTCGGGAGCTCAGAACTTAAAAATTATTGAACTGGGCTCCTGACCCATTGAATTTAGATAATTTCTTCAACAAGGCGAGTCGGCGCACAATTGCTCCTGTTCCAGTTGCCCCCTCAGTTCCTCGCTCGCCGGTTCAATGCCGTCTCTAATCATAAGGTTATGTTTTCTCTTCTGCGGATCAATCAGCCAGAATGTCGAATTCGATTGAGTCCAGTTCTCCGATAAGCATCGCAGCTTCCATATCAACCATAGCGCCGTGAAAATACAGATCAGGCAAATCTTCAACCAGAGCGGGCATGCCGAAAGTTTGGAGTATAAGCAGCTCCATGGTCCCCGTGCCCAGGTCGATCTCTCTGTAGTCTATCATGCCCGTGGCGCCGTATGACGTCCAGCTTGGCCAGAAGAACAACTCTCCGTAAACATCCAGAATCACGAACAAAGGCACGTCCTCCATCGGGTCGCCCGGATTGCTTATGACGGCATTGACCCAGCAGTCGTCCCCTTCATAATAATGATTTGACGGCATAATGAGCTGAACTCCCAATTCCAGCGTATCCTCCACCAGATTGTATCCCTTGCTCAAACTCGGATTAAAATTGTTTCTCGTATTGAATTCCTGTTCTCCCCCGGAATCGACCACCTTTTCTAATATCGTGTAAATCCTGTATTTGCCCTCCTCGGATACCTGCAACGTATTCCAGTAAACGGCTCTCTCGAAAACCGCTCCCCCGAAAGCTTCCACGGCAGGCAATTTTTCCTCATATATCAATGTCGAAGAAGAATATTGAGGATCATCCAGGATATTGTTCGGCGTTTCTTCAAAATATACTTTCAATTTGGCTCCCGCTGCATCGCTTTCACCGAAATTCCTCACCTTGATGTTTATTTTAACTTTTTCTCCGATAAGGGCAGTCTGCGGAGGAAAAAACGCAATGTCCTCCCGGAATATGGTCAGATCGGGTTGAACGGTCCTGAATCTGCCGTTGATGCGGGCATCAGCCGAAGTGACGACGCCGGCATCCTGATACCAGTCTCTGACGGCTCTCCAGCACTCAATTTCCGTTTCCAGGGGATTCTGAATTTCAATTGGATAGAATTCAGAAAGAGGATTATTATCCAGGATAAAATATTCAGCCCAGTTGACTCCAATTTTATACCATTCATCATCCTGCAGCTCTTCCCCGTTGATTAAAAAACTGATGAATGATTCCGATCCCGCATTGGGATCGATAATGATCTCCATCCCTGAATTATTGAAATAGTAACCCATCAGCGTCGATAAACCGAATACCGTTTTTAAATTCGTCCCCTGCACTTCACAGGACCACAACTTCAGATTCTCGTCCGTATAGGGATCATATCCGTAAGGAAAAGACTCATAGGCGTTACTTGAATTGATGATTCCGACATCGATATTCTCGGCCATAAAATTATCCGTGACCAGGACCGCATCAGCGTCATAACCGTTTGAATTCAATGATTCAAGAAAAATATCGGCATACAGATTTCCCATATTCGATTCAGTGTTGCGCACGAATAAATCAATATAACTCTCGCATATCGCATCATCAAACGGATAATCGTATTTCTCATTGATCGCTTCAATCTGCTCTTCAACCAAAGCCTTGACGTCCGCATCTTCTTCGACTTCCGGCAAAGTGAAGATCAACTGAGAATCATCAAGCAGCGTTTCGCCTGTATTTGAATTATAAGTCAAATCGACTCGCCCCAGGCACCGGTAAAACTCCCAGGCCTGGACTACCCAGGTAATTTCTCCCAATGGGTTCTCCACTTCTACAGCTTCTTCCAGAACAGTATGAGAATGACCGCCTACGATCAGGTCTATTCCTGCAACGTCCGAAGCCAAATCCATATCGGAATATTCGCCGCTGCTGTTGAATCCCAGATGACTCAGACAAATTATGATGTCGACGCCCTCCCCTTCCAGAAAAGAGACCATCTCTTCCGCTTTTTCTTCCGGGTTCGTCACTTCAACCGGTTCAAAAAACAGCGTGTAAAGAAAAGTCTCGGTAGTCAGCCCGAAAAGTCCGACCTTGAAGTCAGCGAAATTAAATATGACATATTCCTCAACCAGTGAATCCAGATTGCCGTAACCGTGAAAATCCACATTGCTCAATAAAACAGGATAGGTCGGAGATTCAGAAGCAAGTTTGTCCTCCAGAAAGTCGGGACGATACAGGTAATCATGGTTGCCTATGACCACCGCATCATAATCAAGATATTCTTCATTCCTTAAACGCAGTTCCAGGGACCCCGACCCTGCGATATTATGAAAAAAGGTCCTCTCGCTCCAATCTCCCGCATCCAGCAGGAGTACGTTTTCGGAAAGCATCCGCTCCTGCTCTATCAGGGTCGCCATGCGAGCCGCCCCGCCCCAGGCCGTTCCTTCTTCAGCCGCAGCCAGTCTCGTATGAGTATCATTGGTGTGGAGAATCGTCAGGGAATAATTTTCAGCCAGCGCCGCGCCGGCCAGGCAGAATATGGTTATAAACATTACTATCGCTTGCTTCATGATTCCGTTAACCTCCTGCTGATCATTCAACAAATGGGAATGTTATCCTCTGCAGATGCTACTAAATTCAAACCGGAAAATCAACAGTTTCGGAATGCCGATGCTCCGGTTACACTTCTTTCAGTGAGGACCGGCCCAACATACAACTGAGCGCGACAGATTTGATCCGGTTTTCGGGATCGTTCCGCCCGCTGTTAGACTTTTTTCAAAACGTTTGACGGTTTGTTTCGGGGTCGGGGTCGGAATCGGGATCGGTTTCAGGTCGCAACAAAGTAATTACGTGGAGATATGTATTGTTCTGATCATATTTTCAAAGCCTTGTTATTATTTAAGGCTGCAAAAATTGTAATCTCAAAACGAGGATACTGATCGGAGTCCTGTTCTTAGAATGGACCCAAATCCGCCACTTTATTGATTCCCGCAAAGCGAGCGTCAATAAACGTCCTTTAATACAGCTTATATGTTTCCTTCAGTTGAGATAAACCCGTTTTGGGTCCGACGACGATTAGAACGTCATTTCTGGTCAATACTCTGCCCGGTTTGGGAATTTCCGTCGTTGTTTCTCCTCCGTGAGGCGGACGCAATGCCACAATGCTTACGTCAAAACGCTTCCTCAAGTCCAACTCCTCGATGCTTTTGCCTGCCAGCTCTCCTACTACCGGAACCAGTATCACTTTATAGTCCTTCGGCACATGGACATAATCGCTGCGAGGACGCTGCTCCTCCTTTGTAATGAAACGCAGTCCCAGGGTACCCTGACGGAGTATTTCCCTATTGTAAAGCCCTATTATGTCCTGGTGAGTTATCGTGCCCATAAAACGACCCGTATCGGGTTCTACGACAGGCATCTCTTCGACGTCGTGAATTCCGAACTTGTTCATAGCATCCATCAGTGACGCATGCGGGCTGACGGTCGGTATGGATTGACTCATCAAATCCTCTGCTTTGAGCTCACACTGAATGCCCTTTTCATGAAATATCCGCATGAATTTATGGAAGGATATGGTACCCTTATATGTGGCTTCGTCATCAACGACGTGATGATCGATTTCCCTGCTGTTGACGATCTGATTGAAAACCGTTCTGAAAGCCATTTTGAGTTTCAACGTGGGAACGTTTATGTGCATCAGTTCCTCTACCGTATACTCGGTCATGATGGTGGATTCCAGTCCGACGTTCAATTTGATCCCGCGCCTGGAAAGTTTTTCCGTATAAATCGAATCCTTCTGCAACTGCTTGGCGATAAGCGTCGATACTATGCAGGCAAACATGAGAGGCAATATGATTTTATAGTCGCCAGTGAGTTCGAATAAAATGATCATGGCGGTAACGGGAGCGTGAGTTGCAGCAGCCGTCATAGCTCCCATTCCGACTATGGCGTAGGCGCCGCTGGTAGCGGTGACGGCGGGAAAAAGGTAATTCATTAACGAGCCGAAGGCGCCTCCTGCCACGGCCCCGATGAACAGCGAGGGGGCGAAAATGCCGCCTGATCCGCCTGCGCCTAACGTCAGCGACGTGGCCAGTATTTTTATGGGAATGAGTAAAAGCAGCAGGGTCAATTCAATATTGCCGTGCAGCGCCATTCCTATGGTTTCATACCCTACGCCGAAGACATGAGGAAAAAAACAGATGATGATGCCGACCAGGGCTAATCCTATAGGCGTTTTAAAGTATCCTGGAATTTTTACTGCTTCGAAAATATCTTCCATTTTGTAAACGCTTTTCGAGTATAAAACCGCCAGGCCTCCGATGATTATTCCAAAGATCAGGTATAAGGGCAGCTCCCATGGACTTCTCAGCAGGTATGTCGGCACGATGAAAGCCGGAACGTCGCCAAGATAGTGCCGGGACACCACAGTGGCCAGGACCGATGAAACGACCAGAGGACTGAAAGTGTGCAAGGCGAAGTTACCCAGGATAATTTCCACGGCGAATAAGACGCCGGCGATTGGCGCATTGAACGTTGCGGCTATGCCGGCGGCCGCTCCGCAGCCCACCAGGGTCCTTATTCTCGCATGCGACAACTTCAGCGCCTGCCCTATGCTCGATCCCGCCGCAGAACCTATCTGCACAATCGGTCCTTCACGTCCCACAGAACCGCCTGTTCCTATCGTTATCGCTGAAACCAGCGCCTTCCCTAAAACCAGTCTGGGTCTTATCCTCCCCCCTTTTAAAGCTATAGCCTCCATTACCTCCGGCACCCCGTGTCCCTTCGCTTCCCTCACGAAAAAATAAACCAGGGGGCCGACTAAACAGCCGCCTATAGCCGGAATTAATATTTTCCAGTACCAGGCCATACCCTTCAACGCATCTATGACTTCCTCGCCGCCGCCTATAGACAAAGATTGCACGAAATCTATCAGAAACCTGAATCCGATGGCTCCGAATCCTCCGATAATACCGATTCCGGCGGATATTAAAATCGTGTATGTGTTCTGATGCAATTTGAAATAGTCCACCAGTCCGAAAAATACTTTGTTTATCTTTGAATATATCGGTCTCATTCTCTCTTCAACCTCCTCGCCCAAAATTCACGTCAGCAAAGATAATCCTCGTTTTTTTGCATGTCAACCATCCGGCGCCGCTCTATAAACCCCTTTCTATGTTCAAATTTTTTAGCTGGACAGGCGCAGCGGATTCTGATCCATCACGCGGCACGTAACGATTGTTGCTTGAAGCAAGCAAATCAAAGATTTGTGAAGGAGGAGCCCCTGTCATACAGGGTCTTTGCGTAAGCGGATTATTACTTATACGTTGATTTACAAATTCTCACTTGACGCAGCAGCATCAGAGTAAAATCCCCGCCTATGAACAGAAACCAGGTAATCCCGGAAATCAGAAAATATTCCTGATTCCTGTTGATCCCCTCATTGAAATGTGGCATCATCTTGCGACGAAAATGAACTGTCCTTCTGATGACTAACCGGCGCACCGCCGACTGGTTCGACTGTTACAAAGGAGTTTACGTTGGAAAATAAAATGAATGCTGATGAAAAAACGATAAATTTCGGTTTTGTCTTTCCTGGTCAGGGCTCTCAAAAAGTAGGCATGAGCAAAGAACTGTGGGAAAGCTTCGATATCTGTTCAAAAACTTTCGAAGAAGCGGACGACACACTGGGATTCTCTCTCAGTCGTCTGTGCTTTGAGGGTCCGGAAGACAAATTGATGCTGACGGAATATACTCAACCCGCCCTCCTGACGGCCAGCATAGCGGCCTATCGCGCTCTGGATATTGTTCCCGCTGCCGCTGCCGGTCACAGCTTAGGCGAATACAGCGCCCTGACTGCAGCAGGCGTCATTTCCTTCAGCGATGCCTTGAAAATAGTGCGTTTGAGAGGACGTTACATGCAGGAAGCCGTCAATCCGGGCGCCGGCGCCATGGCCGCTTTACTGGGCGCTGAGCAGGATGAAGTCGAAAAACGCTTGCTTGATTACAACAGTCATAACCAGGGAAGTTGCGTGGAACTGGCGAACATCAATTCGCCCAAACAACTCGTTATTTCCGGCTATCACGATGACGTTTTTGCAATGGCCGACGAAATTAAAGCCCTCAGAACCGTTATGCTGCCCGTCAGCGCACCCTTTCACTGTTCCCTGATGAAACCCGCTGAAGAAAAACTGGCCGCCCAAATCGAAAAAATACCATTTAGCGATCCCCTATTTCCCGTATTCTCAAACGTCGATGCCCAACCCGTAACTACCGCCGAACAAGCCCGGAAAAACCTCATACTTCAAGTTACTCGACCGGTGAAATGGAAAGATTTAATCGAAAAAATGATCCGGGAATTCAACATTAACAAGTTGCTTGAAGTCGGTCCGGGCAATGTGCTTTCAGGACTCCAGAGACAAATCGACCGTTCTGTTCCGATAAAAGCTTTTTCCATGCCTGATCAGTTGACGGGAATACGCCATTTTCTGGAAACATGGTCCTGATATAAGGGTCTCCCACCTTATGAATACGAGTTAGTGTATGTCCACAAACTCGAAGCCCGATTCAAAATTTAATGCTGGACAGCCACTTGGGTTTTTGATCCATAAACGAGTTAGAATTGCGCCTGCTCCTCTTATCTTCCCTCCCGACGACGACCGGGCGAGCATAGGGTGACTTTGGACAAACGGAAATTGAGCGAATAGAGACGAAAAAACTTGTATCAGAGGCAGCATTTGGAGTAATTTGTAATGTCTGTTCTCTCCGGGAGCAGAGGAAGGAATGAATATCCGGAGAATATTTCCGTCGCTATGAATCGGAAAAAATTCAAATGTGCTTTACAGAGGAACCGAGATGATCAAATTCAGATATGTCACAGTCGCAGTCGTGATGATAATGAGCATTTTCCTGTCGTGGGCTGTGCTGGGCGAAATGAAGCAACTGGAAGGAGCTTCGCCGAAGGAAGCAATCAATGTAATACTCATATCCCTGGATACGCTGAGGGCCGATTATGTAGGAATATACGGGAACCCGGAGCCGCTGACGCCGTTTTTGGATGAGCTTTTGTCAGAAAACGTATGGTTCAGGGACTGTATCGTTCAGGCCCCCTGGACGCTTGCTTCCCACATGAGTTTATTAACATCTCAATACCCCAACGTACATAACGTCAACCTGGCGGAAGCCAAGCTTGCGGAAGGCAAAAAAACGCTGGCTCATTATCTGAGCGAATACGGATATTATACGAAAGGAATTATCAGCAATCCTTTTTTGAGTCATGGATTCGGTTTTCACCGGGGATTCGACGCCTACAATGACGCGGGCAAAAAACACGGTTATCAGAGCACGCAACAATTTGTTCAGTGGGTGGAAGGCGCGCACAATAAAAATCAGCCGTTTTTTCTTTTTCTTCATTACAATGATCCGCACATGCCGTACCAGGCGCCGACGCCGTTCTATAATCTTTTCGACAGAGAATACGAAGGATCGGTGTCCGGGTCGAGAAACGACATAGTGAAGTATGTGCGACGGCCCATAGAGGAACGGGACCTTCAGCACATCAGGAATCTTTACGGCGATGAGGTCCGGTATCTCGACAACCAGCTCTACCAGGTTTTCTGCATATTAAAAGAACTGGGCCTGTATGAAGACAGCCTGATAATAATGACTGCGGATCACGGAGAAGAATTCAAGGAACACGGAAAGCTGGAACACAATCAGACCCTTTACGAAGAATTGATACGATCGCCCCTTGTCATTAAATTTCCTGAAAAAATGAACATCCGGCCGCGCATGATATCACGCCAGGTCAAAAACATAGACCTCCTGCCCACGATATTGGACGTCGTCGGAGCTCCCATACCGGAAGATTCCGTGCAGGGACAATCCCTTCTTCCGTTAATACTTGAGGAACCCGGAACGGAAAATTTCAATCACATGATTTTCTCCGAAAGCGCCAACACGCACAAAGTATCGATTCGCAGCGAAAATTGGAAATATATTTACGATCGACGATATGACCAGGAAGAATTATACAATCTGGAAACGGACCCGGAAGAAAGACAAAACCTTATTTCATCCGAACCTGAACTGGCCGCGGAACTTTCCGAACTGGTAAATAATTACATGATGCAGGCTCAGAGCGGCTGGCATCTGAGGACGCGTTATCCTTTTAACATACGCGGAGTTCTGAGGACGACGGGACGTTTTACGCCTGTAAAGGCTTTTACGATTGAAGAAGATGATTCATTGGAAGTTTCCGGGGACCAGAAGGAGATTTTTTTCAATTTCAAAAGTGAAAAAAGAGCCGACACTCTGGACGGAATCGATTTCAATCTTCTGCCGTCCGATGCTGCACTTGAACTGGAAATCCTCGACGCCGGGGACCTTTCGATATCATCCGCGCTTTCCAGAATCTATATCGGCAGCCGGTACGCAAAACCGTCGAAGCATCCCGTTCCATTGACTGGCGAACGTCTTACCGCAGACCCTCTAGTCGATATAACCGATCTGATAATCATTACGAAAAGCCGAAGGGGAAAAATTCCCGGTCTTTACATCTGGAAATTGCGCGACAGGGAGCAGAAAATTCAATGGGCCGACATAGATCAAAATACTCGCCAACGACTGGAAAGCCTCGGTTATTTCCGGTGATTTCATCAGCAAACTGTAAAAGAAATAACGATTAGGGTTGACAGGAACGCTTTCCGGGAGTAAAAGAATCTTCCTTGCTCATCGTAAGATTGATGCAGGGTATTTTGATCAATTAATCGAGATGTCGTCGAGGTTCGATTTCACCTGGAAAGAGAAGATTCACGGATCGAATCGCGACGATGATAATTTTAATTTTTCGTATTTTGGGGAGGTTGTTATGCTGATCAGGCCTCATGGAGGAAAGCTCGTTAATCGGATGGTTACGGCGAGAGAGAAAGAAGAATTAATGAATCAATGCAGCGATTTGGTTCAAATTTCTTTGTCGGATGACAAATTGAAAGAAGTCAGGAACATCGCTCACGGCGTTTTCAGTCCCCTGGAAGGTTTTATGACCCGTTTGGACCTTGATCCCGTCGTCACCGACAGCAGGCTCTCCGACAATAATTATTGGACGGTGCCGATACTGCTGGCCGTCGACCGGAATCTGGTCGAAAAACTGGAAATGAACTCAAAAGCGGCGCTGACCGATTCTGAAGGAAAAATCTACGGGGCATTGACCATTGAAGATATATTTGAATACGACAAGAAGAAAATGGCCAAAAGCGTGTTCGGAACGGAAGATGCCGAACATCCCGGAGTAGCTAAAATTTATGGTGAAGGCGATTATTACATCGGCGGACCTATCGACCTGTTTGAAGCGCCTCCCACGCCTTATGACGACAATTACCTCTCCCCCAGGGAAACCCGTTACCTGTTCAACCGCCTGGGCTTCAGAACAGTAGCCGCCTTTCAGACGAGAAATCCTCCTCACAGAGCACACGAATACCTCCAAAAATGCGCTCTTGAAGTCTGCGACGGTTTGTTCATTAACCCTGTCATCGGAAAGAAAAAAGTGGGCGATTTTACCGACCATCTCATTCTTAAAACTTACAGAAAACTGATCGAAGCGTTTTATCCGAAAGATAGGGCCGTTCTCAGCATACTTCCCTGGGAGATGAGATACGCGGGTCCCAAGGAAGCTATTTTCCACGGCATCGTCAGAAAGAATTTCGGCTGCTCGCATCACATTATCGGTCGCGATCACGCGGGAGTCGGCGATTATTACGGCACATTCGACGCGCAGGAGATTTTCTCGGAGTTTCCCGGACTTGAAATCGAACCCCTGAAATTCGAACACTCCTTTTATTGCGTAAAGTGCGGAAATATGGGAACGTGCAAAACCTGCCCCCATCCCAATGAGGACCACGTTAATCCCAGCGGAACGAAAATCAGAGGCGTCGTTACCGAAGGCGCTGAAGTGTCGCCCAAGATAATGCGTCCGGAAATAGCCGGAATTATCGCTTCAGACGATGACCCATTTGTGAAATGAGACGGATGTATGCCGGATACTAAAATGCGGAAAACAATTCACAATGAATGATTCACGGAGCTCTTTCAGAACCATCAGGTTAAAAAACTTCAAAAACAGCCGCTGAATCGTCGAACGCATTGTCGCACCGGAATAAACAGCCATGACCAGAACTCAAAAAAAACTCGTAGTAATAGGACTCGACTGCGCTTCCCCCGAACTGATCTTTGAAAAATGGATCGATGACCTGCCCAATTTCCGCAGATTGATATCCTCAGCCGTATACGGTCGCCTGAAAAGCACTATCCCTCCCATCACTATTCCCGCCTGGGCATCCATGCTGACGGGCATGTCGCCCGGACACCTGGGCGTATACGGCTTCCGGAACCGCCGATCACATAAATACGGCGATGAATCCTTCGCCGTATCAAGCTCCGTCAGATACCCCATGATCTGGGAACTGCTGTCCAATTTCGGAAAATCTTCCGTCGTGATCGGCGTTCCCCAGACTTATCCGCCCAAACCATTCAACGGCAAACTCGTTTCAGGTCTGCTTACGCCGGGAAATCAGGCGCCTTATACGCATCCCCTCAGCCTTAAACAGGAACTTGAAAATAAATTCGGCGACATTATCTTCGATATCGATCACTTTCGTGAGCTGGACAAACGAAAACTGGCCGAAAGAATACGTGAAATGTCCGATCAGCGTTTCGCCCTGGCTGATTACCTGATGCAAAACAGTAAATGGGATTTCTCGATCTTCGTCGATATGGGTCCAGACAGACTCCACCACGGATTCTGGAAATACATGGATGAAACTCATCCCAAACATAACCCGGACTCGCCTTTCGCAGACATCATTAAGGATTACTACAAACACCTGGACACACTGATCGGCAATCTCACCGCTCAACTCGATCCCGATACCGCCGTTATTATCGTATCAGACCACGGAGCCCAGGCCATGCACGGCGGAGTCTGCCTCAATGAATGGCTGAGGAAAAAAGGTCTTCTGACCCTTAAACAGGAACCTGAAAAACCTTCCCCGCTCAATTTCGATATGATCGACTGGAAAAATACGAAAGCCTGGGGTTACGGCGGATACTGCGGTCGGATTTGTCTGAACGTTGTAAATCGAGAACCTGAAGGCACTGTTGAGCAGCAGGACTTCGAAAAAATGAAAAATTCCATCGCTGAAAACCTGATCTCTATTAAAAGACCGGACGGCTCTCCTATGAACAACAGGATTTTCGATCCGCGAAAAATTTACTCGCCCGCCAACGGAATACCCCCGGACCTCATCGTCTACTTCGATGACCTGAAATGGCGCTCCGTCGGCAGCGTCGGGACAGACTCAATCTATACCTTCGAAAACGACCTGGGCCCCGACGACGCAAACCACTCCGAATACGGCATCTATATACTCCATTCGCCTCATTTCAATAAATCAGTATCGCACGAATCAAACCTGTTGAATATTACGCCGACTATTCTTCAGTACTTCAATCTGCCCTCGCCGGACAGACTTATAGGTCAACCTATAACGGCAGATTTCAGATAAAATATTATGAACGTAAATCTCATCACTGAAAATATTCTTCATTTTCAACAAAAAACACACCCTTGAAGGAGGTTGTCATCGTGGAACACCCCGGATTCACTCTTTGGTTCACAGGATTACCCTGCTCAGGAAAAACCACCCTCGCCGATCACGTCGCTGATCGACTGAAAAAGCTGGGAATGAATATTGAACGCCTGGACGGAGATATCGTCCGTAAAGGTCTTACCAGGGACCTCGGATTCTCAAAAGAAGACAGAGACATGAACATCGAACGAGTCACCTTCGTGGCCAAACTGCTCAGCAGGAACAATGTGGGCGTTCTGCTTTCCTTCGTCTCCCCTTACATTAAAGCCAGGGACAACGCCAGAAAAGAATGTACCAATTTTATCGAAGTATTCGTAAAAGTTTCCCTGGAAGAAGCGGAAAAACGTGACGTCAAAGGTATGTATAAAAAAGCCAGGCAGGGAATCATAAAGGATTTCACGGGCGTCGACGACCCCTATGAAGAACCGCCTCGTGCCGAAATCATCGTGGACACCGACGTCGAATCCCTCGAGGAAAGCTCGGATAAAGTCGTTGATAAACTGAAAGAATTAGGTTTCATACCGACTGAAGAAGCAGACGTCTTTTCTAAAGAAGAAGAAGAAACAATTAAAGCAAGACTCGAAAACCTGGGATACCTGGATCGGAACTGAATCAGTAAGCGCCTGTTCATATTGTCGCGTCCAGACAGAAATTTCAGAGCCGGCCAGGAACTGCTGTTTCGCAAGGAGCATCTGGAATTAAAAGGTGTTCGAACTTCACATCCGTAAGCGATTCAAGGCCCGGTTCCAATGTAATCGGCTGAAGGATATCTCCATAGTTCGGACGCACAGCCTGGGAGCGGGGGATTGTTTTTCCTTGAGGTTTTTTGAGCGATTGCTGGATTCTCGTCAAACATTTCACAATTACCCTCTTATTCGTGTGATTCGCGCGATTCGTGGTTTCTCTTAAATCCAAGTCACTATC
>CAZUFC010000118.1:0-24413 GCA_964619725.1 uncultured bacterium
AATCCGAAGACTGACGCAGTATTGGGAAAAATTCGCCGTTTATGGACAAAAACTGACTAAAAAAATAACGGGTGATTATCCTGAATTTGATTTTTCCGTGACGGAAAGGCGACGAACGCGAAACTAAGAAATTCATGGGACGACATTGGTTTGACAAGTCACGCAAAAAGCGCTGCATATGGTTCGAAAAAATGGAACTTTTGAGAGTATGGCATGTTTGAAATAATGACGGCGGGCGGAAGACGAAACGGCCCGTCGAGAAACGAGAACGGATAAACAGGAAGATTTTCAAGTTTAGTCCCCCTTCTTCCCTGTACCTCCCAAATACCGTGACTCGATACAAATTCCCCCGACTGGGAAAACCCCGGTTCGGGGGAATCTTTTTATGTCTGAAGGCGGTTTGCGGAGGGCTCTGACCCCCATTTTTGACCCCCGTTTGCGGATGGCTCTGACCCCCATTTTCCCCGACCCCATTCGCCGACCCCATGGAGAACTCGATCAAAGTTGAAAGGCCGTTTTATGTAAAGTCCTTATAATTCGTGAGGCAATGAGTGATAGAAGAGAGGCCGGCAGGGACAATTTTAGACAATAAGCATTTGAATTTAATTACTTTTCAGGATACAGCAAGATTCCGGCATTTGACAAACCGGGAGAAAAACTTATACTGAAATTGGGGGTTAATTCAAAAAATAACTGCGGTGGGTTTGCCGAGAAAAGCAGCATCGTGGCGAAATGAAAGGAGAGACTAATGTCTCGGTTGCTGATTGTATGTTTATTATTGACGAGTCTCACCGGCGTAGTATTTTCCAACCAGACGCATGACGAGAACCTGACGAAGCAGCAAAACAACAAATTTGAAAAAGACGAGGGGGAAATGGAGATTGACTGTGATGACGCGGTTCAGCTTCATGATGGAGTAGCCTATGAGGGAACGACGACGGGGGCGCCATCGGAAGTTGATTATTATTCCTGTTCAGACTGGCTGGAATCAGGCCCGGAAGTGGTTCACGTGATGGAGATGGCGGACAAAGACAATATTAAAGGAGTGCTGGAGTGTGAATCGGGGATTGATCTTGATTTGTTTCTGTTGTCGTCATGTTCTGCCTGGGAGTGTATAGAGTATGGTCAGAGCACGGACGTAATACGGGCGTATGATCTGGATTCGGGGACTTATTATGTTGTAGTGGACGGATACTGGGGAGATGAGGGGGAATATTCCTTGACCCTGTTCAGAACGCCCGAAATACCAGACAGCACGCCTACGTCGACCCCAACCGGAAGCCCAATAGCGACCCTCACTCCGACTCCGACCCTCACTCCTACTGAAACTCCCTACCCGACCAGCACGAGTGATCCGACAGCCCTTCCGAGTTTTACGCCCGCTCCGTCTCCAACCATAGAAACGGGGCCTGTGGGAGCGTTTATCAAGTTGAATTCCGCGATATTCAGGCCGGGAGATATGTTCGATCTTCGTTTAATCGTGCATAATCCCGAACCGGAATTTACCGCATTTATTTTTCTGATTTTGGACGTTCACGGGAGTTATTTTTTCTGGCCGGGCTGGAAAAACATGGATCAAGGCATAGATTATTCCATTGAGCATTTGGAGTCTGGCCACAGGGAAGAAAGACAGATCATGCGTTTTTTCTGGCCTTCGATTGAAGGGGCGGATTACGGATTGCTTTTTATGAGTGCGCTGTTTGACCCGGATAAAGGAGAGATGAGGGGCGTCATCGATTATTCGGGCTGGGGGTATGAAGGGTTGAATTAAAACTGTAGTTCCGAAAGCAAGGCCAGTTTTTATTTTCCGTCGATTAATCCGTATCTGATTTTTTATTGTTAGGGGGCGAAGAGTTTCAGAAAACAAGAATAAAAATGAAAAAAACGTATAAGCTATTGACACGGCAATATACCCGCAATATTCTTGTTGTTGTTTTAAGCGCCTTTCTGATGGCGTAAAGGCGGTAATCTTTTAGCTTTCACGAGGATTGCGTTAATGGAAGCTGACCACAATCGTTCTGATAAACCTTTGGGACATTATTTGATTATTATCGGCGTCCTATTGATCGTTGCGGCGGGCGTATTTCATGTTTTTACCTCCGGGGACGGGCGGGAGCAGCAGGAGTCAGATACGTCTAAATTTGAGACGGCGCAGAGAATACCAGCAAAAGCGAATGAAAAAGCGACTGTTTCGCAAAAAGAGAAGAATCCCGAACCGACGCCGGCAAAAAAGAGGTTTCAGGAATCGCCGTTCCCGGAGAATCCGGGCGCTGATCACGCTGAGAAAAAAGAAGATGCTGTAAAGAAGGACGAATTGTTAGGCGAAGCTCGGTCCAAACTAAGGGCGGTGAATCTTTCCGAAGCGGCCGATTTACTATCGCAAATTCTTGAAAGTTATCCGGATGATTCGCAAGCCAGAGTTTTGAAGACTGAGTTGCAGGCTGAGAGGGAGCGAATTGAAGAGGAGAAGCTGATACAGACCAGGATAAGGGATTTAAAGAATACAATCGCAAGATTTTTAAATGAGAGAGATATCGCGGGCGCGGATGAAGCCTTAAGAGAACTATCCCGGCTGGCCCCTGACGATCCGGATATTGAAACGCGGCGGGAAGAGCTCAGTGAGTTGCAGAGCAAAAAGCGTGAAAGGGAGAGAAGATTGCGTTCATTGGCATCTGATTTCGAGGAAAAAATGAATAAAGGTTTGTTTGAAGAGGCAGAATCCGTGATCAGCGAGATATTGAATTTAAATCCGAACGATGAGCATGCTCGTAAGGCTCTTTCAGAAGTTTCCCTAAAAAAGGAGCAATTTGAGAATCATATGGAGGAAGCCCGGGACAAGATGGAAGCGGAGCAGTACGAGGCGGCTCGTGAGTCAGTAGAGTCGGCGAAAATGATATCGCCGGAATCAGCGGAAGCGTCAGAGCTGTCAGGAATGATTAAGGAGGCGGAGGAAGAGATGCGACAGCGGGAAAGAGCGGCCCGTGCGAAACCGCCGGAAATTTTAAGAGTGGACCATTCCAGGGCGCGCGTGGGCGATCCCCTGACGATATATACGGAAGTTCAGTCTAACGAGGAAGTTGAAGTGACGTTGCATTACAGGCGGTCCGGCGAGGATCGTTTTGAGAGTTTGAGGATGAGGATATCGGAGGGATTGCATATTGCGGAGTTAGACGAGAGCGAGGTTTCGAAGAGGGGACTGGAAATATACGTTACGGCGCAAAACGCATCAGGCAAAGAGGCCAGGTATCCGAGTCAGAATGAAGTAATGGAAGTGGACGTGGAAAAACGCAGACGAAGGCCCAAGATAAAAGGATTCTAATTTCATTATTAGCAAGAAGGGGAAGTTACAGATGAAAAAGAGGTTCGTTTTTATTTTATTGATCGCAATATTCTTAATGGACCTCCGCATAACGGCGGTCGAGAGTGCGGCATCAGATTTTGTTGAGGAGTTGGGAGTAACTGCAGGGATAACGACCTGGATGGCCACGTGGAAACAGGATTATTTCGATACGGGAATGTCTCCGGCCTTCGGTCCTAAAATAGGCATCGCTTACAGGCGTTTCGGATTCGGGTTGCTTTATCTGCAGGGCTCATTCGATCTCGACCTCGAAGGAGGCGGCTCAGGTACCGGCGAAAGAAGGGATTTCGACCTTGTAATGCAATACAGCCTGTTGGATTATCTGGCTCTCGGCGTCGGATATAAAATACTTTCCTATGAGCTGGACCCGGAGGATTATAAAGTCGAACAGACGTTAGACGGTCTGGGACTCAGCGTCATAGGAATATATCCTTTCGGCGACACCGGATTCTATTCTTACGGAACAGTGTCGTATCTACCCTCTTTATCCGTTGACTCCGAAGTAAAAATCGACAGTCAGAAGGAGACGGACAGCGGGGATGCTAAAGGGATGAATTTTGAAATAGGAGGCGGTTACTCTTTTCTGGAAATACCTTTGAGCATCGATTTGGGCTATCGCTATCAGAATATGGATAAAGATATTACAAACGACCGCGATACGTCCGACCGTTTCCAGGGAATCGTACTGGAATTATCCCTCATTCTTGACGAGCTTTTCTGACAACCTTTTTAACAAAGTATTAAAGCTTACCGGGGAAGGCAGTATCGTTCCGTCAAGGCAGACTATTATTGCTTTTACGTTTTTAATATTTTCGAAATAGGAAAGGGTTTTTACTTTTTGACGATGAACGTCGTTATCAGGCGATCCAAGGAACCCCTGATAATCCATTATGGCGATGACGCGTCTTTTGGGGATGATTTTGGTTTCAGAGATTCGCAGCATTGAACAGCCCACACTGCGTTCAGGAGATAGGCAGAATGTTTTTCATTAAAGGCGCCTCAATGGGTTTACAGGGATGCTTTGGACGAGCTATCTGGAATTCGATGCGGCGTGATTCCTTTTCCAGGACGGACTCGAAAATACGCCGAACGATATCAGGATGATTATTGGTTTCACTCAGATGCGTTCCGATTATGCCGATCGTATTTTCGGACAATAAATCTCTTAACAGCCCGCCGGCATCGTCGTTGGACAGGTGACCATGCCTGGAAAGAATCCTCTGTTTAGTCGACCAGGGATAAGGACCGCTTTTGAGCATTCGGACGTCGTAGTTCGATTCAAGAACAAGAATGCAGCAGTCTGACAGTTTTTGGCGCACCAGTTGAGTCACATAGCCCAGATCAGTAGCGATGCCTATTTTGTTTTCTCCCCGTTGTACGACGAAGCCTACGGGATCGGCTGCATCGTGTGGAATGGAAAAAGGATGAAATCTCAATGATCCTAAATGGAAATCCCTGCCCGTTTCAAATTCGTTGATGAGATGAGCCGGAATGACTCCGATTTTTTTAGCCGCAGACACTAACGTCCCTTCATTCAGATAAAGCGGCGTTTCGTAACGCCGAACGAAAGGGCCTACTCCCCGTATATGATCCGTGTGTTCATGCGTAAGAATCAGAGCTGAGATATCTTCAGCCCTGACTCCTGTCTCATCCAGCAACCGGGTGATTTGCCTGGCCGACATCCCTGCATCGATAAGGTAGTGATCGTCGCCTTCAGAAACCAGTACCGCATTACCCGTACTGCTGCCGCATAAACTGCAAACTTTCATCTTCAGAACAGTTACAAAGATTTATCAAAATTAATCAGAAGCTGAATTACCCGTATCAGCTTCTGTTTCTTCCATCGTCTCTATCCGAATCTCTTCTGTCGCTGCGACGTGACTTTGACCGATCATCTCTTCTGTCTCTGGATTTGTACCTGTCGCTTCCCCTGGAATCTCTACCGCCGCTGCGCCTGTCACGCGAACCCCGATAATTTCTTCTGTCGCCTCTGCCGCCGGATGACCTTCTTCCGGAATCCGATGTCGCTGTTACCCCTTTTCCGATCAATTTAACTTTGCCCTGATGGTCTATTCCGAGAACTTTAACTTCCACTTCGTCTCCGATTTTCATTTCATCACGAATGTCCTTCACGTGACGGTCTGAAACATTCGATATATGGAGCAAACCATCGGTGCCAGGCAATATCTCGATAAAAGCGCCGTAATTTTCCAGTCGTTTAACGATCCCTTTGTATTCCTTTCCTATTTCGGGAACTTCAGTCAATTTGTTTACTATTTCCGCCGCTTTTTCACCAGCTTCTTTATTCACTGAAGCAATGATGACCGTACCGTCGTCTTCAATATCTATTTTGACGCCGGTGTCCGCGATTATTTTTCGTATCATTTTGCCCTGAGGGCCGATGACTGCAGCGATCTTTTCCGGATCGATTTTCATTGAAATAATGCGCGGCGCATGCGGCGAAAGATCGGCGCGAGGCGACGGAATGACGGAATCCATACTGTCCAGGATATGCAAACGTCCTTTTTTCGCCTGTTCCAAAGCCTCCCTCAATATGTCGCTGCTGAGACCTTTGACCTTGATGTCCATCTGAACGGCTGTAATTCCCTGTCGCGTTCCTGCGACTTTGAAATCCATATCGCCGTAATGGTCTTCCATGCCGGTTATATCGGATAAAATCGCATATTGACTGCCCTCAATCACTAAGCCCATCGCTATTCCTGAAACGGCTGCGCTGACGGGTACGCCGGCGTCCATGAGCGCCATGGAGGCGCCGCACACTGAAGCCATGGATGAAGAACCGTTTGATTCCAGGATATCGGAAACGACGCGTAACGTATAAGGAAATTTTTCTTCGTCCGGTATGATGGGATGAATGGACCTTTCCGCAAGAGCGCCGTGACCTATTTCTCTTCGGGCGGGTCCTCTCAAGAATCTGGCTTCTCCGACCGAAAAGGGCAGAAAATTGTAATGCAACATAAATGTCTTATAGGATTCGCCCATCAGATTGTCGACGATCTGTTCGTCCGATTTGGTTCCCAAAGTCGTAATGACCATGGCCTGCGTTTCGCCTCGCCTGAACATGGCTGATCCGTGCGTCATGGGGAAAACGCCCGCCTGGCAGTCAATGTTTCTTATGCCGTCAAAATTTCTTCCGTCCGGTCGCTGATTTTCATTAATAATGATGTCCCGGGCGAATTGCCTCACGTAATCATGAAAATGTCTCTTGAAAATCGCCTGCGGAATATCCTCTTCCAGAACGAAGCAAGCCGACAATTTTTCTTCGAGTTTATCCAATGCGATTTTACTATCATGTTTGGACGGCAGTTTTATGGCAGCCTTGAATTCCTCTTTCGCATCATGAAAAATTTGCTCTAAATTTCTGTTTTCATTTTCTGCGGTTTCCAGTTCTGTGGAGAGCGGTTCGATTTGTCTTTTCGGTTTTCCCGCTTCCTTCTGCAATTCAATCTGCAGTTCATTCAGCGTTTTTATATGCTCGTGAGCAAATTCCAAAGCATCAACCAGCATGGATTCGTCAATTTCCTCTCCTTCGCCTTCGACCATAACGATCGCATCCATTGATCCGCAAACGACTATGTTCAAATCGCTTTCTTCCAGTTGTCGTATGGAGGGATTGATGATGAATTCGCCGTTCTGTTTTCCTACTCTGACTGCGCTTACGGGACCGTCGAATGGTATGTCGGAAACGAGGAGAGCCGCCGACGCGCCCGTAATGGCGAGGATGTCTGGATCGTTTTCCTGATCAGCGGAAAACACCATGCCTATAACTTGAGTCTCAAAGTTATATCCTTCCGGAAACAACGGGCGTATAGGCCGGTCTATCATCCTGGCCGTCAACGTTTCCCTGTCTCCGGGCCGTCCCTCTCTTTTGAAGAAACCGCCGGGAATTTTTCCTGCCGCATATGCTTTTTCTCTGTAATCCACTGTCAAAGGCAAGAAATCCTTGAGCGGATCGGACTCTTTTGAGGATACTGCGGTGGCTAACACAACAGTTCCTCCGTAACTGATGAAGACTGCTCCGTCTGCCTGTCTCGCTGCATGTCCTGTCTGAATTTTGAGCGTGCGGCCTCCTATTTCTACTTGTTTTTCTTTTATCATAAATTATTCACCTTACTAGAATGTTATTTTCTGATGCCCAGCTCTTTGATGATCTTTCTGTATCTTTCGATGTCTTTTTGTCGCAGATAGTCAAGCAGTCTTTTTCTTCTCCCGACTAACTTTAATAGTCCGCGACGAGAATGATGATCTTTTTTATGGGCTTTGAAATGTTCCGTTAAATACTTGAGTCTTTCGCTGATAAGAGCTATTTGCACTTCAGGGGAACCCGTATCAGTTTCGTGCGTTTTGAACTTATCGATAACGTCTCGTTTTTCCTC
Source organism: uncultured bacterium (assembly GCA_964619725.1). GTDB lineage: Bacteria > CSSED10-310 > CAZUFC01 > CAZUFC01 > CAZUFC01 > CAZUFC01. The sequence continues at coordinate 7,756 of CAZUFC010000118.1, forward strand.
CTTCTTCACTACCATTTTCATACCTCCAAATAACTGCCCGCAGGCTTTTATTTTCCATTCATTTCATGAATTCGGGGCGCCCATTCTATCCTTATGACAGAATGCCCATGGCGATTATAAAAACCCGAATCCATCTTGTCAATCATACATGTTCCTATCCCTAAAAGTGATCCTTCCGGATTCATGACTCGAACAGTCTGATTTTTTTTCAGATCAGAGGGTATTTTGAGCAATTCTTCCGAGCACAGTTGACAGTTTTTCAGCAGAACGGCCCGGCTGGAATCCGCAATGGCCGCCGGCAGGCCTTCCAGGGCTTCAGAGATGTCGCGAAAACATTCTCTGTTTTTCAAAATGTTAAAAGTGGCCGGCAATTGTTCCGGTTCAATGGCATGCTCTTTTCTGAACAGACCGATTCGAGTTCTAACGAGCTTTTTAAGGCAGCCGACGGTGCCGAGGGCTGCTGCAATATCGTGAGCCAGTGTTCTAATGTATGTTCCTGATGAACATTCAATGTTTACGAACAGATTTGGCGCTATAAAATCGAGAAAATCGATTGAATAGATATTGACTGTCCTCTTTTTTCTTTCCACGGTTTTGCCGGCGCGGGCCAGTTTGTATAAAGGCCTGCCTTTATGCTTAACTGCCGAGAACATGGGCGGAACCTGTTCAATTTTACCCTCAAAGGCTTCCAGCGCTTTTTTTATTTGTTCTTCGTCGAGTTCGGGGACGGCTCTTTTTTCCTTTATCTCTCCTTCCATATCCAGTGTAGACGTTTTTACTCCTAACAGGATGCAAGCTTCATAGGTTTTGCTGTATTTCAACAGGAACCGGGAAATTTTAGTGGCGCGTTCGATCAGAATCAAAAGAGTTCCTTCAGCGCTGGGGTCAAGAGTCCCACCGTGACCGACGCTTTTGAATCCGTAGAGTTTTTTGACTTTTTTTACTAGGGAAAAGGAAGTTAATCCTGCCGGTTTGTTCATGTTGAGAACGCCCGATGCCTTAATGTCGTCACACACTTTACTGAGTTCCCTGCCGGTGTTTTCCATTTCCGTCAAATACTCTTTCCTTTTTCCTGGCGCGTCATATGCTTAAAAAACTATCATTCCGGCGAATCATCGTCCCCATCGCCTTCGATATTCAAATTTTCAATGATCTGCAGAATTTTTTGCCCTTCCTTGATGCCGGGATCGTAGTGAAACCTGAGCTGGGGGATATACCGAATTCTTATTTTTTTTCCCAGCATTCCTCGAATGTATCCGGAGGCTTTTGAAAGAGCGTCAAGAGTTGCATCAGGATTACTTTCGTCATCTTCGGAATCTAATTTGGAGCCGAAAACGCTGAAAAATACATCGGCATGTCTGAGATCAGGGCTTACTTTCACACGCGTAATGGATACGAATTCAGTCCGGGGATCGGACATTTCTTTTAGAATGATATCGCTGATTTCTTCTTTCAGAAGTTCAGCGACGCGATTGAGTCTTTTAGCCTTCATAATACTCCTCCTTTCTATGCAGCCTTTCAGACGTCAGAACGCAATGAACTCGATTTCATAATGGAGGAGTTCGACGTTTCTTATGCCTTCGATGAATTGAACAGCCTTATCTAAAACGCCGTTTAAATAATTCTGTTCCGTTCCGACGCAAGCAATGCCTACTTCAGTTTTGTTGTAGATATGATGGTCCGCTGTCTCGGCAACGGCGATATTGAAGTTGTTCTTCAATCTGTCCTTCAGACTTCTTATGACTCGCCTTTTCTGTTTAAGCGAATGAGCTTCCGGGATGAGAAGTTCGATCCTGCAAACGCCGACGTTCATTTTATTTGCTTGCGGAGGCGGGGACTTTTTGTAATTCGAACGCTTCTATGACGTCGCCTTCCTGGAAATCATGGAAGTTGCTGACGCCTACCCCGCATTCATATCCTGCTTTAACTTCGCTGACGTCTTCCTTGAATCTTTTCAAAGAATTGACTTTACCCTGAAAAATTTCCTCATCGTTTCTCAAAATTCTCACATTCGAGTTTCTGGTGATGAATCCGTCATTGACCATGCATCCGGCGATGGCGCCGAGACGGGAAATTTTAAAGACCTGTCTGACTTCGAGCCTGCCGGTAACATTTTCCTGATACACAGGGTCCAGCAGACCTTCCATAATAAGGCGTATGTCGTCCAGCAATTCGTAGATGACGTTATACAGTTTTATATCGATGCATTCTCGGCAGGCCGTTTCGGGAGCGTTCTGTTCTTTACCGACATTGAATCCGATGATCAGGGCATTGGAAGCGGAAGCAAGCACGACGTCTGTTTCGGAAATGTTTCCTATTCCTGTATGAATAATATCGATTTTGACTTTTTCCGTATCCAGTTTTCTAAGGCTTGATGCGATGGCTTCGACTGCGCCCTGGGTATCGCCCTTGAGAATGACGCGCAGAATCTTGGCTTCGCCTTCCTGGATTTGAGTGAAGATGTCATCGAAGCATACTCGGGAAGCTTTGGCCAACTGTTTCTGGCGTTCCGATTCTTCTCTTGATTCAGCGATTCCTTTGGCGGTTTTTTCATCTTCTATAACGGCAAGAGATTCGCCGGCTTCAGGGACTCTGGAAAACCCGAGGACCTCAACCGGAGTGGCAGGGTGCGCTTCTTTGACGCTGTTGCCGCGATCATCGAAGAGAGCACGCACTTTTCCGTAACAGCAGCCCGAAACGAACGGATCGCCGGTCCGCAAAATGCCTTGCTGCACCAGTAATGTCGCAACAGGACCTCTGCCCTTGTCCAGGCGCGATTCGATAACGACGCCGCGGGCCGGTAAAGTGGGATCGGCTTTCAGTTCCATAATTTCAGCCTGGAGCAGTATCATATCCAGTAAATCTTCAATGCCGATTTTTTGTTTCGCGGATATCTCGCAAACGATTGTTTCACCGCCCCATTCTTCGGGCACAAGGTTATATTGCATCAGGTCTTGCTTAACTTTTTCCGTATTGGCGTTCGCCTTATCTATCTTGTTGACCGCCACTATAATAGGGACTTCCGCCGCGCGAGCGTGATTGATGGCCTCTATGGTTTGAGGCATAATGCTGTCGTCTGCAGCTACAACCAGAACGACGATATCCGTGATGTCGGCGCCCCTGGCGCGCATGGTCGTGAACGCCTCATGACCAGGCGTATCGATAAATACGATTTTTCCGTCTTTGGCTTCAATAACCGAGGCTCCTATGTGCTGCGTAATTCCGCCGGCTTCTTTATCCACGACATTGGTTTTGCGCAGGGCGTCCAATAAAGTCGTCTTGCCATGGTCCACATGCCCCAGAACCGTTACTACGGGATACCTCGCCGTTAAATTCTGAGGTTCCGATTCCATTTGCGGCAGTTCAACCTTCTCAACTTTTTCCACGACGTCATAACCGTATTTTTCTCCTAGTTTCTTCGCCGTCTCAACGTCAATCGCCTGATTCATGGACAACATCTTACCCATCATAACCAGTTCGGAAACCAGTCGCGATCCGCTGACTTCCATAGCGTCAGCCAATTCACGAACCATCATTCCTTCATGAAATTGAACAACCTTGCCGGAAAGCTCCGATTGTTCCTGATCGGCTATCATGCTCGATATTTTCCGACGGGATGTTTTGGGCTTCTTCTTTTTAGTCTTCTTTTTACTCACCAGCGTCTGACGTTGGCGCTCCTCCTGCCTGCCCGCCGAATAGAGCGATTGCATTATCTGCACCGTCTCTTCGTCAATGGCGCTCATGTGACTGGTTACGGCAACGCCGTTTTCTTCCAATGACCTTATTAAATCCTTGCTGGATATTCCCAGTTTTTTCGCTAATTGATGAACTCTCATATTACTCATCTTCGTATCCACCTCCGTGATCACCGAACCGACTCAACCGGAATCGAAAATATCTTCCATATCCCCTTACTCTGTCTGTTCCAGCGCACCCTCCTCCGCTTCTTCTTCTTTCTTTTGCTCCATCGTCTCTTCTTCCAACTTCCGTTCGATCCTCTCCAGTATCGTTTTGGCTTTTGCTTCTCCGATGCCCGGTATGCTCGTTAAAACGGCCGGATCGGCTTTAGCCAGTTCTTCCATGGAATTGAACCCTTTTTCAATGATCAAAGCGGCGATCTTGGCGCCGATTCCTGGAATTTCGGACAGATTCACTGTCAAACGTTTGAGTCTTTTGCGGTGTTCATCGCTTTCCTTCACCGCCGCTGTTTCACTTTTAATATCAATTTTCCATCCTGTCAAACGTGCGGCAAGTCTGACATTTTGACCTTTTTTACCAATGGCCAGAGAAAGTTGCTGATCTGAAACGATCACTTCCGCAACTTTCCCGGTAACGTCTATTTTAATTCTGTTGACCTGGGCCGGACTAAGGGCGTGAGCGATAAAAGAGGTAGCATCATCAGTCCATTCGATGATGTCTATGTTCTCGCCTTTCAACTCCTTGACGATGGATTGCACGCGTGCGCCTTTCATTCCGACGCAAGCGCCGACCGGATCGACATTGCTGTCATTCGATATGACGCAGACTTTGGCTCTTTCGCCCGGTTCGCGCACCGTTCCTTTGATCTCCACAACCCCTTCGTAAATTTCCGGAACTTCCATTTCAAACAATCGCCGTATCAAATTCGGATGCGTGCGGGACAATATGATCTGGGGACCCTGGGCGCTCTTTTTAACTTCCATCAGATAGGCCCGAATCCTGTCTCCTCTCCGGAAAACATCCCGGGGAGAAAGTTCCTTTTTCGGAATGAAGCCCTCTCCGCGTCCCAGGTCTAGAATGATACCACCCTTCTCATACCGCTGCATTGTACAGTTGACAAGCTGTCCCACTCGCTCAATATAATAATTGTAAACAATCTCGCGTTCCGCTTCGCGTACCTTCTGGACGATAACCTGCTTCGCTGCCTGCGCTGCAATTCGGCCGAATCCTTCGATCTCCCTGTGTATTTCTATCTCATCGCCTACTTCAATGTCGTCGAGCAGACCGCGGGCTTCATCAATGGATATTTCCGTCAACTCGTCTTCAACCTTCTCCACAACTTTTTTCAGCATGTACAACTCTATCTGGCCCGTTTCCTTGTTGAAATGTGCTTCCACGAGCTCGCCCGGTTGAAGATGACGCTTCGTTGCCGACTCAACGGCAAGTTCTACCGCTTCCATCAAATATTCCTGGCTTATGCCCTTTTCACGGGCAATTTGTTCCAAAATATTCAACAGTTCTTGATCCATCTTATCACTCCTTAAATTCGTCAGCTTAGCTGATCCCGAATTCTGTTCCTGAAATGCCGTTGATCGTTACTGATGACCTATCTGCATAATCGTGATCAAGGAAATTCAAATACAAGATTCGCTTTGGAAATCATATCAAATGGTATTTCGATCAACTCCTTCGACTCCTTTTCTTCAATGACCACTTGCTCCTTTTCTACGCCTTTTATTCTGCCCCTGACAGTTTTACGACCTTTCACCGGCGAAAAACAACGAATTTTTACCGGATTGCCTTCAAAACGCTTATAATGCTCACGGGTCCTTAAAGGGCGTTCCACGCCGGGAGAAGAAACTTCCAAAGAGTAACTCTGAGGTATGGGGTCCTCCACATCCAGAAGACATGATATCTTCTTGCTTACCAGACTGCAATCGTTTGTGTTTATTCCGCCTTCCTTGTCGATGAATATGCGAAGCGCCCATCGTTTGCCCTCTTTTTTATACTCAACATCAACCAATTCATAACTTAATTCGTCGAGTATCGGCATAACCAATTCTTTGACGGATTTAGCGACCTTTCCGTTCACTTCAATTAACTCCTTTGTCCTGGAATTCTTACGGGATAGGTTTAAAAGATTGGACTACATTACCGTCGAGCAAACAGACCCAAGTTCAAGTGTATATCATTAAAAGTAATTTATTGCAAGCAAAAAAGAAAAAATGAGAAATTTGTTTATTAGATGCTGGGGAGCGCCAGGCGGGACCTATTCCTGCGTTTAGATTTTACGTGATTTAAATTTTTCAGAAAAATTCGTTTTTTTTCGCCACAAATTTTGGGGACAGATCAAATAGGGATTACAATTTTTGCGTTTCGGCGTTTTCATAATGCGATGAAGATGCTGGTAGAGTCATTACTTTCGATGGTTCCGGTTATCGGTAAATTTCCTGATATTGAGTCTGGTTAAAGATCGTTTTTTGAATGTATTCTCTGGTTTCCGAGTAGTCGACAGCCAGGATGAAGTCTTCTCTGGTTTGACTTTCAGCCGATAACAGCCATCTAGCGGCATTTATGGGACCTGCATTATAAGCGGCCAGGGCAACCTCTTCGCGTTTGAACTGTTTGAGTAAAGAGGCGAAATAGAATGCACCCATGGAGATGCAGACATCCGGTTTAAAGAGGAGGTCGAGTTTAAAATCAAGCAGGTTCATTTGTTCGGCGAGGTCATAGGCTGTGGCCGGAATAATCTGCATAAGACCCCTGGCGCCGGCTGCAGAGACGGTTTCTGGTTGAAAACGGCTTTCAGCATGAATAATGCTTTGGATCAGGAAGGGTTGTAGGCCGTATAACAAGGCGGCGTTTTCCGTCTGCTGTCTGTAGCAGTCAGGGAAGAGGAATTTTCTGTAGATTACGGGGAGTATTCTGTAATCGACATTACGGGGTAGTATGTCCTGTAATGATTCAGCAAGGGCCATCGATCTGTCGTATTGACCGGCGTTTTGTCTGCACATCATCAGGGTCAGCATGATATCGGGATCGGCGTAATTTTGCCCTTTTCTGCGCAGGCTGTTCAGCAGGACGCCGGCGTTGCGCCAGTCGCCCAGCAGCATTAATTTTCGAACCAGTCTTTCTATTTCCCGCGGAGATTGGGAATCTGAATGCGTGTCATCCGACAATTGCAGAGGTTTCCAAACTTTCATTTCCAGAAAAGGCTGCCAGGACTTGTTTATTGTCAGGAGTTTTTTCAAGGTATCTATTTCATGCCGAACATTTTTTTGGCGTGGGCTGACAAGTATTTTCCAATAGAGGGAATCAGCTTTATCATCGTTGAAAAAAACAAAGGAAGCGGGCTTGTTTTCAATTGAATCGTCAAACCATCTGTTCATTTTTTCCCGTACGAGGTCGGCGGTTAGGCAGTTGGGCTGATCAGCCAGAAAATCCGCGCAATCCCTCAAAGCGTCCTCTTTTTTATCAGCATGATAAAAAGCTGAAATTCTAAGATACCAGGCTTCCTGTTTCAGTCTGCTGTCTTCAAACTGATCGAGCAGTTTGCCCAGAACCGAGGAGCATTTTTCAAAGTCTCGCAATTTGAAAAGAAGCAGGGCGGATTTCCAAAGGGAGTGATCGACAAAAGGGCCTTTGCGGTTCTGTGAGTATAATTTGCGCCAGCTTTGCAGCGCTGCTTCGTAATTTTTCATGGCTTCGAAAGTCAGCCCCTGGCTGTAAAACGCTTCATTTTTCAAATTCCGGTTTGACGAGGATCGAATTAACTCATCGTACTGCTTGAGCGCTGGACCGAATTTTTCATCATTTCTATATTCTCTGGCTATTTGAAGACGCGCTTTTTTTCCATAGTAATCGTCCGGATCATGAGCGACCGTATCTTCAAAAGCTTTGACGGTTTCGGGATGCAATGATCTTTGGCGGCTTCTCCCTATCAGGTAAAGCGCATAACTAGTTTTTCTGGAGTCCGGATGCTCCGTGATGAAGCGGCGAAGAAATTCCTCCGATTTATCGTATTTCCCGGCATAATAGTAAGCTTCGCCAAAGCAGAGGGCGTTTTTTCCGCTCTCTTTTATTGCCCTGTCCATGTTACTATCGATGCTTTCCAGGGCATCAAGCGCCTGAATGGAATAGAATCCAGAACGCGAGATTTTTAATATTTTCAGATAGATGCCGGCAACACGGTCATCATCTTGATCATTTCTTATCGCTTCTGCGGCTTTAAATAAAAGCATCTGTTTTTCCGAATAGTTTATTCTTTTTGATGCAGCATCCGTTAACGTTTTAAATGCTTTCGAAGGCTCACCTGATTTCAATTGACATTCAGCGGTTTTCAGGGCCAGATCGGCAATGGTCAGCAGTTTTATGGGGGATTCTGACAGAGCGTTGTAAAAAGAAACGGCCTCGGAGAAATTATGCGAATTGCGGGACGCTTCAGCGAGGTAATAAAGCGCACAGAATTTTAATGGTGAATTTTTGTTAATGAATGTTCTGAAGAGGGATGCGGCCTGTTCCGGTTTACCCGAATGATAAAGCGATAAAGCCAGCGCATAGTCCAGATCATACGTCTTATATGCTTTTGTATCTGCGGCTTTATAAATATGGAGAATTTCAGCGGCTTCTTCATATTGCCCGGATCGAATTTTTTCCAGAGAGCGTTCCAGCATTTCAACGGGATTCAGGAGAGTTGTCTTATGTAGATTTCGATTAAATTCATCCGGTTGTTCTGCTGATAAGCGGGAAAGCACGGATAAGAAAAACGAAGCAAAAAGAATTATTTTATAAAACCTTACAATGATGTTATGAAGCCTCTCGTTTGAATTTGAGTATCATATCGGAGCCGACCGTATTAAGGCGTCTGCTGTTTTTCAACCGGCACAATGAAGGTTCAATAGTCAACAGCCAGGACCGACCTGATTAATGGAAAACTATTTCGGGCCAGAGGTCGCTGGAAGCGCCCTGAACATCGAAAGCTTTAAGCTGTAAGAGGTGCCTTCCTTCAACAAGAGCGTTACCGATTCCGACAGCGCCGGTCAGCGAATAGAGATATTCATAGGGGGACAGTTTTTGCATTAAAGTCAGAGATGCGCCGGTCGGTTCGTTATTGACGTATAATTCAACTCGGTCGAGCTGATTTTTTGAATAAACGAGGGCCGTCAGATTGAACTTTCCGCCGCTGAAGGTATTGATGTCGGAATCCATATAACCGGCAGCGGTAATGAAGGGGATATCGGGAAGACCGACGTCCGTAAAAGAGGCGCTGAAGACGTTATTCCAGAAAAGGTTGAGGGAGTCGGATATCTTTTGTCGTTCCCTGTAAGCTGTTTGCTGATCCGATGGGCAGGAGGATTCCGGAGCTTTGATGTGGAAAAACGGCCACATATCGCTTTTATTGCCGTTTTTATCTCTGGCTTCCAGTTCAAAAGCCAACCGGTATTCTTCAGGGGCCGAAAAAGCGGGTATGCCTCCTTTGGTTTCATAATATCCGTCTGAAACTTTTCCCAGGTAGACGTTGCTGGGTTGGCCGTTGTAGAGTATTTCGACTTCCTGAATATCGTTCGGTCCATCCGGATCGGTAACGGCGGCCATCATGGTAAAAAGACCGCCTGACTGTGCTGTAAGATACGTGGAGCCGAACCCTGCCGCCCAAACGACAGGCCCGTTATTCTCAGGAGGTTCAAAGGTGCAGTTTGGTTTTCCTGCTGAATGGATTCCGGAGTAACGCGTTTTACAGGGCGATGCAATCCATCGTTGATTATTTCTATCGGTACCGACTCTGGCTATGGAGCGGTTTTCCAGCTTCAGCCCAGACCCGCGATATTCGTCGATAAGAGATACGCCGCTATATCCGAAGAGTTTTATGGGGAGGAAATGTTCCAGACCTCTGTGGAACATTCCGCTTTCCGTCATCAGGAGCGGCGTATCCGGGCAGATTGTATCGTCGTATTGTCCGTCGTAATTTTGTTCCAGGATGAGAGCCGTTTCTCCGGGTTGAATGACAGCGTCAATCGTACCCGGGAATAAAACCAGGGATTGTTTTTGGGCTCCAGGACCGCCGCCGATTTGCAGACGCAGACTTGTAAGGAAAGCCGGGTTGTCTCCGGCATTTATCAATTCGACGAATTCTCCGGTAAAATCGTTTTCAGGATCGCACATAATTTCATTGATTCTCAATCCCATAGGTATTTCGGGTATAATGGTCGGCGTGCCTGACGGGGTTACAGAGCCGGAAGGGGTGGGCGGCGGGGTATGTGTATAGGGCGAGCCGGTTGAAGTAGGCGTGGGTGTCCATGTCGGCGTATTCGTTGCCGGTCCTGTAGTTGTGGGGGTTGGGGTTAAAGTAGGCGTAAGGGTAGGAATTGTGGGCGTAATGGTGGGAGTCGTCGTGACCGTGGGCGTATTGGTAAACGGAGTTGAGCAGTTCGTTTCGCCGATAGAGGGGAAACATTCTTCCCAGTCAGCCGGATCGTCGTTGTCATCGCCGTCGGGATTGAGGTTGATCGAATTTCCTTCTTCGGCATCCGCAGCGAAATCGCCTTCCGTCCATATTCCGGCTTCATCCGCCAGGTCCTCGCCCCATTGTCCTGCGGCGCCCCACTGCACGAAATCGATGATCGTATCGGCCGTGTGGGAATTGCTGTTGAAAAGACTGGCTGAACCGTCGGTGTTGCCCATGCCTCCCGATTCGACGATCAGAACCAGGAACTCGCCGGGCTGTATGATCGTGCCGTCCGGGATGTAAATATAAGGATCATCCTCGGGGCGTGCGCTGTATTCGGAAACGTCAACCGGGAAGATGCAGGGGTTGAAAAGTTCTATTCTTTCGTTCCCCGTGTCCGTGCCTTCGGGATCGTAGAGGACCTCGTTAATCACGATGTCGCAGTCGGGCGGTACAGTGTCTGTCGGAGAGGGGGGCAGCGTCGGCGTGTTCGTAGGACCTGTCGGAGTGTTTGTGGGAGTGTACGTCGGACCTGTCGGGGTAGGGCTGGGCGTATTCGTGGGAGTCATCGTGGGCGCAGGAGTTCCCGTTGAACAATTGGAGCCTCCGATGGAGGGGAAACATTCCTCCCAGTCAGCCGGATCGTCGTTGTCGTCGCCGTCGGGATTGAGGTTGATCGAATTTCCTTCTTCGGCATCCGCAGCGAAATCGCCTTCCGTCCATATCCCGGCTTCAGTCGCCAGGGCCTCGCCCCATTGTCCTGCGTCGCCCCACTGCACGAAATCGATGATCGTATCGGCCGTGTGGGAATCGCTGTTGAAAAGACTGGCTGAACCGTCGGTGTTGCCCATGCCGCCCGATTCGACGATCAGAACCAGGAACTCGCCGGGCTGTATGATCGTGCCGTCCGGGATGTAAATATAAGGATCATCCTCGGGGCGTGCGCTGTATTCGGAAACGTCAACCGGGAAGATGCAGGGGTTGAAAAGTTCTATTCTTTCGTTCCCGGTGTCTGTGCCTTCGGGATCGTAGAGGACTTCGTTAATCACGATGTCGCAGTCAAGCGGGACCGTGCCTGTCGGAGAGGGGGTCAGCGTCGGCGTGTTCGTCGGCCCTGTCGGAGTGTATGTGGGAGTGTTCGTAGGACTTGTCGGGGTAGGGCTTGGCGTATTGGTAGGGGTCATCGTGGGCGCAGGAGTTCCTGTCGAACAATTGGAGCCTCCGATGGAGGGGAAACATTCTTCCCAGTCAGCCGGATCGTCGTTGTCGTCGCCGTCGGGATTGAGGTTGATCGAATTTCCTTCTTCGGCATCCGCAGCGAAATCGCCTTCCGTCCATATTCCGGCTTCAGTCGCCAGGTCCTCGCCCCATTGTCCTGCAGCGCCCCACTGCACGAAATCGATGATCGTATCGGCCGTGTGGGAGTCGCTGTCGAAAAGGCTGACCGAACCGTCGGTGTTGCCCATGCCGCCCGATTCGACCGTAACGGTCAGGAATTCGGAAGGAGCGAGAATCGTGCCGTCTTCAATGTATATATAAGGTTCGTCCTCCGGGCGCAAACTGTATTCGGATATGTCGATGGAAAAGGCGCACGGATTGTAGATTTCAATATATTCCCCTGCGGTATCGGGACCTTCGGGATCGTATAAAACTTCATTGATCGTTACGTTGCATGGCAGGGGGCTGCCTGTAGGGGTAGGAGTGGGGACAATCGTCGGCGTGTCTGTGGGTGTCTCTTCAGGCGTATCGGTAGGTGTGTTTGTGGGCGTTCCCGGACCTTCTGTATTGGTGGGCGTGGGAGTGTTGGTAGGGGACGGCGGCGAAGTCGGCGTATCGGTCGGAGTTGTGGCGCAGTTGGCGCTTCCGATGGAGGGAAAACATTCTTCCCAGTCAGCCGGATCGTCGTTGTCGTCGCCGTCGGGATTGAGGTTGATCGAGTTTCCTTCTTCGGCATCCGCAACGAAATCGTTAAGCGTCCATATACCCGCTTCATTTGCGAAATCTTCGCCCCATTGTCCTCCGGCGCCCCACTGCACGAAATCGATGATCGTATCGGCCGTGTGGGAATCGCTGTCGAAAAGGCTAACCGAACCGTCGGAGTTGCCCATGCCGCCCGATTCGACCGTAACGGTCAGGAATTCGGAAGGAGCGAGAATCGTGCCGTCTTCAATGTATATGTAAGGTTCGTCCTCTGGGCGCAAACTGTATTCGGATATGTCGATGGAAAAGGCGCACGGATTAAAAAGTTCGATATATTCTCCTGCCGTATCCGGCCCTTCCGGATCGTACAAGACTTCGTTGATCGCCACATTGCAGGGCAGGGGACTGCCCGTCGGCCCCGGCGTCGGCGATTCCGCGAAAGCGGTCGGCGTATCGGTAGGGTCCGGAACGTCCGTTGAGAAAGGAGTCGGCGTGACAGTAACGTCAGAACATTCGTTTTCGCCGCCCGCAGTCGTAATGGTCAATTCCTGCCAGTCGGCCGACGAATCGTTGTCAGCGCCATTGGGACACAAACCTATCGAAGAACCTTCCGTAACGTCAGGCACATAATCACCCTCTGTCCATATGCCCGCCCCTACAGCCGTCGATTCCCAACTCTCTCCTCCCGCGCCGTACTGAACGAAATCAACGATCGTTCCCGTCGAATGCGTCGTCGAATTAAACAGTACGATCGAATCGTGAGTGTTGCCCATGTTGCTTGTCGGACCCGTATATAAATCGGTCGCAGTGTCTTCACCTTCCGCGTTGTTGTGGACCACGACATAGGAGCCGGAAGTCAAAAGAAAATCACCGAAAGTATAAAAACCTCCGGAGCCGCAACGAAGATCATAATCCTGCAGATTGACGGAATAAATAGAAGTATTCACGATCTCAATCCATTCCAATCCCGTATCGACGCCTTCGGGATCATAAAGCGCTTCGTTTATGATAATTCCCGTTCGTTGGGCGTTTGCTGATGATGCATTCATCAATACGGTCAAAAACAAAATTGCGTAGACTGAAAATGCGTATTTCAATCGGCGATTGACCACCGCTTGTTTTTTCATTACCGTCTCCTCCCGGAATATTAGAGTATATCCTTCCTTCTGTTTGTTACCAATATGAGTGCAATTTGTCAAATAAAACAGAGGTCGAAATCGCCGGCTGTTTTCTGCCTGCCTGACTCGCCGCTCCTGAACGTCCCGGCATGCCGAGTTAAAAAGTAAATGGCCAGGATCAAAATATTCTGGTTTCTGGAAGCGGTTATCCGGCTTTCGGCAATCACGGAACAAACATATCAACGCGGACAACAGAAGCAGAGATGACTGGAAAATTTAATGCCCATAATCCCCATTTGAATCGAACTTTAATAAAAATTATGGCATTGTTCAAAAGTGCGTCTTTTGAGGTTACAATCCGAAAGAGTATCTCATCATTTTGTTTCGATTTCGATACCGCCCCTGATACCGATACCGATTACTGAAACAAACTGTAAAAAGTTATGGAAGCAGTGTAACCCCGGCGTGATCAGTCTTTTATCACCCGTCCTGCAATGATATCAGGTGAAGTCAAATTCCTTGTTGCAGATTAAAAATATCTGAATATAATTGACAGGGAGTAAACAATGAGAAGTTTACTGGACTTTGAAATTTTAATATTTTCTTTTTGGGTTTGTTTTTTGATGCAGGAGCAGGTAAAAGTCCTTCATTTACATCATCATCAGCAGCATGAGTGAGGTTCAGATGAAAGTAGTCAGTGTAAGACAAATGCAAGAACTGGACAAGAAGACTATTCAGCAAATCGGAGTGCCGGGAATCGTTTTAATGGAAAATGCTGGACGTGCGATGGTCCGGGAGATGAAGGCGCGCATTTCCTGGCTGAAGCAGTCCAGGGTCCTGGTATGTTGCGGAAAGGGTAATAACGGGGGAGACGGTTTTGTCATAGCGAGACATCTGTATAATCAGGGAATCCCTGTGAGCGCAATTTTATTGACGAAGAAGAATTCTTTGTCGGGTGATGCCCGGATCAATGCGGACATTTGGCGTCAGATGGGCGGTACGACGACGGAAATATTAAACAAAAAGGATATAAATCGATTTGAAAACATATTGAAAGATGTAGATATTGTCGTAGATGCTTTATTCGGTACAGGTTTAAAGAGCGCACCCCGGGGCATATTCGCTGAAGTGATTGAACGGATCAACAAGCGAAATAAGTATGTCGCTGCAGTGGACATTCCTTCGGGCATACTGGCAGATTCGAGTCATTTTGCCGGTCCTGCCGTAAAGGCTAATTTTACGGTAACGTTCGGATTGCCGAAAATCGGTCATGTAATTTATCCCGCAGCCGAATTCTGTGGGGATGTGATAGTTGCGGATATAAGTATTCCCGCTAATCTGACGGCATCGGCCTCCTGTCAGGCGGAGCTGATAGACGGAGCGGATTGCGCCGGTTTTTTAGCTCGACGTCAACCGGATTCTCACAAAGGCAATTATGGTCATTTGCTGATTCTGGCCGGGTCCCCTGGGAAAACAGGAGCGGCAGCCATGGCGGCGGAGGCTGCTCTTAGAATGGGTGTCGGACTGGTTACCGTAGGCGTTCCACAATCTATCAATGATTTAATGGAAACAAAACTCACGGAAGCTATGACGCTTCCGCTGCCTCAGACCAGCCAGGGAACGCTGGCATATGAAAGTCGAGAGCATATATTGTCATTCGGCAACAGAGTGACGGCTGCAGCTTTAGGTCCGGGATTGAGCCTTCATCCTGAAACGGTGCATCTGGTTCAGCGCTTGATCGGCGAGCTGGATATTCCCATCATCATGGACGCTGATGCCGTATCAGCTTTTTCCAATAAACAGAACCTCTTGAACCGCAAATTAAAGAGTCCGCTCGCCATTACTCCGCATCCCGGGGAAATGGCCCGACTGCTCAACCTCTCCATCTCGGACATTCAGAAAGATCGTCTCGACATCAGCAAAAAAACGGCTAAGCGTTTGAATGTCTGGACCGTTTTGAAGGGTGCGCGAACGGTCGTCGCTTCCACAAACGGCAAATGCTGGATAAATACCAGCGGGAACCCAGGTATGGCCAAGGGAGGAATGGGCGATATTCTTACCGGTATGCTGGGCGCGCTTGCAGCACAGAACTTTAATTTTGAGGATGTATGCAAAACAGGGGTATTTCTGCATGGTCTGGCGGCAGACATAGCCGCGGAAACGCTCCCTCAAGCCTATTATACTGCTCAGGACCTGATCGATTTTCTTCCCGATGCTTTTGATTCCGTTACGGAAGAA
This sequence comes from uncultured bacterium, assembly GCA_964619725.1. Taxonomy (GTDB): domain Bacteria; phylum CSSED10-310; class CAZUFC01; order CAZUFC01; family CAZUFC01; genus CAZUFC01. The sequence continues at coordinate 23,176 of CAZUFC010000118.1, forward strand.
AAAATAAGAATTCCACGAATAGAGTGGTCCTGAGAAAGTATAAGTTTCGGCGGTTATCAAAACAGCCGGATTTTTGGACACGAAAATAAAGACTCCGCAAACACGCATCGCAAGCATTATCACGGAAAAGAGAGAAGCGATTCGCAAAAAATGTAACCCCTGTTTGATCAATCCCTGATTTTCAAAGGACCACGGTCATTCGGAAAAGGCGAGAAGGATTTGTCAGTGACGACCCCAAAAAGATCAGAATCTTTGGGAGTAGGTTTCGTTCTCGAGGAAATATACTACCGTCATTTGCTTTCTTCTTTGCATCCGGAGTCCCCTCAACGGCTGGCCGCAGTAGAAGGGGGGTTGAAAAAAAGCGGGTTAGCGGACGGAATGACGAAATTGACGCCGCTTCAATCGAACAAGTTGATCACTGAATATGTTCTCAAGATACATTCCCAGGATCACATAAATTCCATTCGTTCCTGCAGGCAAACGAATGAAGCGGCGCCTGCAGCAGTCGCCGGCGTTTTAGGAGCAGTGGATGCTGTTTGTCAAGGATTGGTAAAGAACGCTTTTTGCGCGGTTCGTCCTCCGGGACATCATGCTCACAATAATACGGCGCATTACGACGGCGTATGCCAGGGACAGGGATTCTGTTTCATCAACAATATCGCCGTCGCAGCACGATACGCTCAACAGGCCTGCGGCTGTCGGAACGTCCTCATAATAGACTGGGACTATCATCATGGAAACGGCACCGAATGGAGCTTTTATGACGATCCTTCGGTCATGTTCTTTTCGACTCACGCACTTTACGCCTATCCCGGTACAGGTTACCCGGACAGAGAAGGCCGGAATGACGGACAGGGATACAATCTGAATGTGCCGCTTTCCTGCGGAGCCGGCGACATAGAGTTGTTGGATGCCTGGGAAAACCAATTGATGCCCCGGTTGTCCGAACTGGACTTCAAACCGGATATCATTCTCATCTCGGCAGGTTTCGACAGCCGGAGAAACGATCCCATAGGCGATTTCGACATCACCGACAAAGGATTCTTTCGAATTACTAAAGAAGCCTTACGGCTCGCCGATTCCTTCTGTAACGGCCGGCTCATATCTGTCCTGGAGGGAGGATACAACCTTCAAGGACTCGCTTCAGCCGCAACCGCCCATGTGAAGGCTCTGGCAGGCATTCCTTAATTAGTGCCTGTCCATAAACTCGATTGTCGATTCAAAATTTAATGCTGGAC
>CAZUFC010000119.1:0-24384 GCA_964619725.1 uncultured bacterium
CTTTTTTATCGTTTTGATCCAGGTGTTTTTCTATCGATTCCAGCATTCGGTCCGTTATTTTTTTTCTGAGACGATAGTCCCAGTTTTCCTTTATATTTCCGTCGGAATCCTTTTCGGGTATTTTAAAATGAATATCTGAAAGATGAAGGATGTTTATTCTGGTCATTTTTTTCTCCCTTGATTATTTTGGCAATTGCAAAGCTGAACGGCATTTTAGCGCTTTTTTGAAGGCTTTGCATCAGAATTTTTATTTTTTTAAGGTGTGGTTATTGGACTGTTAAGCTTTTCATTTCTTTCTCACCATGAAGCGCATGAAGAGCATGAAGTTGTCTGTGAACATCGACTCAAATCGGGTTATCATAGGTTCGTCATCAAAAATAATGACGGGATTGATCAAACCGGAATTACACTTCTTGCAAAACTTTTGACAGTTTGTTTCAGTAATCTGGGTCGAGGCCGGTATCGGGATCGGGAACGAAATCGAAAGGACGGGATATTCGGAAGAATCGTAACCTTAAAGGACGCATTTTTTATCAAGCCATAGTGACGATACCATGATACGATGTCGAAAAAGAATATATCAATTTTCAACCGAAATGTTCATTCCGTCAGATAATTCGACGACTCATCTTCTACATGTTCTTCATGATCTACATGGTGAAATTCTTCTTTTTCATCAGCAAAGTCGGTGAAACGCCTTCGGCAGCCGTTCGATGGAGAGAATTTTTACTTTGATATTTTTTTCACCATGAAGCGCATGAAGAGCATGAAGTTTTCAGAAAAAAGCATCTACGAATAGTCTATCACAGGTTCGACATCACGTTTGGTTCGGTATCGGAGTCGGTTTCGGGGTCGGAATAAATAATTACGAGGAGATGTTGTTTATCTTTGTCAGATTTTCTAGGCTTCTCAATTATTCAAGACTGCGAAATTCCTAACTTCGCAACACGAATTTTTGATCAATGCCATTCTTCTTATACATACTGCGTTATTCAACTGAATACGCATAGTTTCCTTATCCGGTCGATTTTTAGCTTCTCGCCCGGGATTTGACCGGCATCGTTGCTTAAACCTTGGCGATGCGAAGGCAGGCTTCCAGCCTGCTTTTGCAGAACAAAGCTTTTAGTCTGACATAACCTTTCAAAGCCCCGGTAACCGTACCGGTTTCATACCTCTCCTTGTCCTTTTCGTTCTTTTTGTCCTTTTCATCTTTTATTTCGTTTTCATCGTTTGCTTTTTTCCAGGTTTAATAATGGTCAATATCGACAGTAATATAATCATCACGGCTATGCCTGTCATATTGGTCGCGGGCACGGGGGCGACGGTCGGTGTTATTGTGGGCGTGGAGGTGTATTCCGGGGTTTCTGTGGGTGAATTCGTGGGGGTGTTCGTTGGCGTTGTCGTTGGCGTATTTGTCGGGGTTTCGGTCGGGGTGTTCGTCGATTCCGGCGTGTTTGTGGGAACGGCAGTTTCCGTTTGTGTGGGCGTTATGGTGGGGGAATTTGTGGGACTTGTTGTTGGCGTTAAAGTTTCCGTGGGTGATGATGTCGGTGTGGGACTTTTTGTTGCCGTGGGCGAAAGAGTAGGCGTCGGCGTTAATGTGGGGGTAAGCGTCGCTGTCGGTATTTGTGTGGGGGTCGCCATGGGGGAATCCAGCCAATCCAGGTAATTTACGTCGTCGGTTACCCTGTCTCCCGGATCATTGTCGTTGCCGTCGTTCACGCATCCGTCATAGCCGAAATAATTGTCGTCCGGACCTCCGGCATCGCCCCACCAGTTGAAAGTCGCATCTATGCAGGTCGTATCGTCCGTATTGCGCACTCCATACGTGGTATTGCCTTCTATGTTGTTTCCTTTTGTCGTCGTTCCTCCTATTACGGGTTCCGCTCCTGATTCAGCGAATACTCCGAAACGCTGGCCGGTCAGTATGCAATTTGTTATTTCCGGTTGCGTTCCCACTCCGCTTGCTCTTACGCCGGAATATGAATTATTGCCGATGCGGCAGGAATGAATCACGGGCTGAGCGCCTTCGTTGCAATAAATGCCTTCGCCTTTGCCGTATACTATTTCGCAATATTCGAAAGTGGGAGATGATGCGTAACAGCTTATCATGTTCCCGGTTTCGTATCCGCCGTATTCGAATTTGACGTTTCTTATGATACAGCTCTCATCTACAGCGTAGTCACAGAATTTCAGTCCAGCCCATTCTCCCTCTTCGGACGGAGGTTGATAATAATCGTTGTGGGTGAATACGACGGGATTCTCCGGAAGCGCTTCTATCATCAGTCCGCCCGGTCTCTGGGAATCGTTTGAACCTATGGTCAGACTGTAATAATGGTTGAATTGCAGTTCGACTCCGGGTTCTATGGTCAATACGGCTGGATTGCCTGATTCGCCTGTTACCGTGACGTTTCCGTTTATCAGATAGGGTATGCCCTGGTTTCGCCAGAGGGCGTCAGCGATGAGAGTATCTGCGAAAACCAGTATTTTCTGGCCTCCATTATTGATGTAAGAATTACCATGCATGGAATCGATGTTTCGTGCATAACAGCCGATGGGGTAGCTGCTGTTGAAGTTGAACTCGTTATTCGTTATTACCGGCAGGGCTGTGGATGAGTTAACTCTGATGCCGTAGCTGGATTGTTCGGAGATCGTGGAACCGTTAATCGTCGGACTGGAATCGCCCGTTATGTAGATGCCGTAGCTGGAGTTAGCCGTTATAAGGCTGTTCTGGACATCGGGAGATGCATCAATGCAATATATGCCGTAGGAGAGATTGTCGCGGACAGTGCACAGGTTCAATGAGGGTTGAGCGCCTTCACGGCAGACAATGCCGTAATCGGCGCCGAATCTTGATTCCACTTGGTTGAACGTTGGGGAACAGCCGTTACAGATGATATTTTCGTAATCGGGATATCCTCCGTATTTTACAGTCGTATAATTCAGTTCAGTCAGCGCATCATCCGCATACAGCCCGAAATACAATCCGTTCCAGTATCCTGGTTCCTGGGGTTCTGAATCGCCGGCGAATACTACTCTTTCTTCGGACGTTCCCTGCGTGATCAACGCACCCGGCCTGGAATCGGACGCGTCATGCCCGATGAAGAGTCCCCTGTTTTCTGCGAACAGCATGATGGTTCCGGATTCAACGGTTAACGCAGCGGTTTGATAATCCGTTCCGTAGACGGATACGTTATCGACTATTTTGTAAGGTATGCCCGGATTATCCCAGCCGGCGTCTTGCGTTAGCGTGCCGCCTCGGAGGTAAATCTGCGGGTACAGGTTATCCTGGTAAGCATTGTCGTAAATGTTATCGATCTGGACGGCCCAGGCATACATCGGATAATCGTCATTATCGTCGAAAAGACTGCCGGTTATTACGGGCCTGGAAGCCGAATCATGAATATATGTTCCATACTCCCCGTTCTCAAAGAAGACGCAATTATTCACTATGGGCGAACAGGAACCGTTCATATAGAGCCCCTCATCGGAGTTTAACGCGAGCGAGCAACCGGTTATGACGGGGGAGCAATCGTTCTGCAGTTTTATTCCGTTGTCGGTGTTGGATATGAAGTCGCAGCCTGTCAACAGCGGACTGGCTCCGTCCGTGCAATAGAGTCCCGATCCTGCACATTCCGTCGATTTCGTATCGTAAAAGGCGGGTGAACTCCCGTTGCAGTATAGGTTGTGCCTGGAGGAATACCCGCCGTACTGAATGATGCAATGATTCAATTCACTCAAAGCGTCATCGGAATATGCGGCGAAATAGATGCCGTCCCAGAATCCGTGAACAGGCGCCTCAGTATCAGCGGTAAAAACGATTTTTGCGTCTTCGGTTCCAATTGCGGCCAAAGCGCCGGGCTGACCGGGATCAGTATCATGTCCGATGTAAATTTCCAGTTCCGGCCCCATCTCTATCACCGTTCCCTGTTCCAGCGTCAGAGTCGTCACGCCGTCTTCCCCATCCGTCCCCTGTATCGTCAGGTCGTTTTCCGTTATCTTATAGGGTATGCCGTTATTCACCCACAGGGCATCCCGGGTCAGCGTTTCACTCACTACGTATATCTGCTGGTTCAGGTTATCCGCATAACTGTTGTTCATGAATCCGGGGATATGCCTGGCGAAGAGCCTGACAGGATAGTAATCGTTATCGTCGAAACAACATCCCGTCACGACCGGTGAAGAGTTCGCATCAGCGACGTATATTCCCCAGTTGCAGTTCTCGAATATAATGCAGTTCGTTACGGAAGGCGATGAACCGCCGGTCATGTATATGGCGCAGCTTTCGTTATAACCGATGAAGCATTGACTCACGTCCGGATCGCTTCCGTAGTAGAGGCTGATGCCCTTGTTTCCGTTTTCGATGAATTCACAGTCGTATACTACAGGATCGGCGTTATTGCAGAACAAACCGGCCCTTGAGGAATACCGGGAAACCGTATGGGTGATTGTGGGGGAGCAACTTTCGAGTTTAATGTTGTCATTGGAGGAATCTCCGCCGTATTCGACTATGCAGGCATCAAGTATCGAATCGTCGGAAGCGTAATCGTGGAATGTGATCCCGTCCCAGTATCCGGGCGAGGATTCCCAACCGGAGAACACTATTTCATTTCCGCCCGGGATTCCCTGAGCGTCAAGGGCTCCGGGATTAGCCGGATCGGATGAATGTCCGACTGTCAATCGTGCGGAAGAATTGAACAGCAGAACATTTCCAGGTTCAATCGTCAGGCATGTAATGCCGTCTGTGCCGTCCCGGCCCATAACGGTCAGGTCTGAATCGACGTACAGGGGCAATTCCTGGAAAGGCCAGGTGCAATCCTGCGATATCGTGCCGCCGCTGACCATGATAGCTTGTTTCGCATCGGGCAAACCTGCGTAGGTATTTCCGGTGATGTTCTGCAATTGATGAACATTGTAAATTTCTATGGGCCAGTCATTGATGTTTTTGAAGGCGTTGTTCTGAATGACCGGACCGGCGCCGGCAGCGGCATAGATGCCCTGACCGTTGTATTCGACAGAAAGGTTCGAAGCGACTGGAGAAGAATTACCGTCGCAATACAGGGCGTATTCGCTGCAATCGCTGATTGTTCCGCCATCGAACAGGGGATCGGCGTCGTCCAGGTATATGCCGTGATGGTTGCTCTTGCTGACTGTGCAATTAGTTATGTTCGGCGAGCATGATTCGCATCGTATGCATGAATTGATGGAATAACCGCCGTATTCCACCGTGCAGTAATCCAGGATGCTTTCATCATCAGCGGAATCTCTGAAACAAATACCGCCGATTCTGCCGGGATAGGGTTCGGAGGAAGCGCTGGTGAAAGTAATTCCCATTGATTCCGAACCGTCGGCGATCAGTTTTCCCGTGTCGCCGGAGGTTGCACCGCCTACGTAGATTCTGATGTAAGGATTATATTTTACCGTAACGCCGTCTTCGATCGTCAGGACAGCGTTATTACGAATCGTAACGTTGCCGGTCAGCAGCATGACGCCGCCGCACGGCATATCAGCAGGCCAGGTCGTATCTTCCGTGATGTCGCCTGAAAAACTCCAGGGCGTGCATGACATCTCCGGAGATGCTGTCGGCGGAGGAGTCAATACCGGAGTTTCCGTAGGCGCCTGCGTATAAACCGGGGTTGACGTTGCCGTATGCGTCGGCGAAGAAGTGGGCATTACCGTCTCCGTCGGCGTGGAAGTCGCGGTCAATACCGGCGTTTCAGTAGGCAGCGGCGATTCCGTCGGTTCAGGCGTTCCCGCGGGCGTGAACGTGGCCGTGTACGTTGCAGTAGGAACCGGCGTAGGCGTGTTCATTGGAGCGGTCAGCCAGTTTTCGTAATATACGTCTTCACTGACGTCATCGCCGGCATCATTATCATTCATTCCGTTCATACACCAGTCGGTACCGGCATAATCGTCATCGGGACCTCCGGCATCGCCCCACCAGTTGTATTGAGCTTCAATGCACGTATCCGAATATATGTTCCTTATCCCCTGTCCGTAGTTTTCGAAAATATTGTTTCCGCACCCCGGTACGCCGCCGATAACAGGTTCTGCAGCATCTTCAACATAGACTCCGTAACGCTGGCCGCACATTACGCTGTTGGTGACCACGGGATTTGTATTTCCGCCGACGGCATGTATTCCTTTGGAAACGTTGTCATGGATAATACAGGAATGAATAACAGGAGACGCGCCTGATGTGCAGTAAATGCCGGCATCATCCCCTTCAGTGAATTCACAATGCTCAAAAACAGGGGAACTCCCTTCACAGCATATCATTTCGGCATCTTCATATCCCCCGAATTCAAATACGGCATGCTTGATCAGGCAATGATCGTCATGCGCATATTTCCGGAAAATTATCCCTGTCCATCGTTGAGAATCCTGCGGCGGATCATACCATTCATTGAAAGTAAACGTCACCTTCTCTTCAGGCGTTCCTTCAACCGAGAATCCGCCCCGATTCAATATGCTGTTTGTGCCGATATACAATCCTCGCTGCGGATTAAACTGAATTTCATTTCCCGCTTCAATCGTCAGGATCGCGATTTCGCCGGAATTTCCCCTGACCGTTATATCGCCCAGAACAAGATAACAGAGTCCTTCGTTTTTCCAGGTCGCATCCTCGACTATCCACCCAGAATCCACAAGTATTCGATCATAAGAATTATTGATGTAAATATTATCATGAACATTATCGACATGCCCGGCCCTGCAGCGGACAGGATTATTATTGAGTGCGAAAGTGTTGTTTACTGCAGAGACTACGGTTTCTTCAGAATCCGCTCTCAATCCATAATCCGAATTTTCCGATATTACGTTGCCGGATACGTTTGATAATGATTCGCCGTGGATATATATCCCTTCCCGGTCCGCCTTGATTTGACTGTCGAGTATATTTACGGATGAATCCGAACAATGTATGCCGTATTCATTATTATGATGAATATAGCAATTTGAGATGGAAATCTGCGAGTCTTCTTCGCAATAAACTCCGGAATAAAGCCCGAAACGGGATTCGACGGAATTCAATAAGGGCTGGGCTGATCTGCAACGTATGTTGTCAAAACCGCCATTACCGCCGTATTCCACGATACAATGTCTCAGTTCGGAAATTGAGCCTCCGGAAAAAGGCGTAAAATATATCCCGTTCCAGAAACCGGGTTCCTGCTCCTGCGCATCAGCGGTAAACAGAATCTCGTTATCCGGTTCTCCCAGCGCTTTTAATATTCCAGCATAGTCAGGATTCGTTTCATGTCCCACAACGAATTGGATTTCACTGCCCATGCGAATCTCAACGCCTGGTTCAATGGCCAATGTCGTTATCTGGTCTTCGCCGTCATTACCTCTGATGTAGACGTTTCCAGCGATCCGATAGGGTATGCCGCAGTTTTCCCAGACAGAATCATCGACCACTGCACCTCCGACTATGTAGAGATAGGGGGATTCATTATCGGCATAATAATTCCCGTAGAAGTCACCGTAGTGTCTAGCCCAGGCATAAACAGGATATCCGTCGTTGTCGTCGAAGAGGCAATCCAGCGCTGTTACCCCGCAATCCTGTGAATAGAGATGAACGCCGTCGTTTCCGTTTTCTCTGACGGTTACGCCGGCAATCTCGACGGAAGCGCCGTTTTGCAGGTATATCCCGTAACTGGAGTTTTCCCATATTGATCCCCCGGTCATCAGAGGAGTAGAATTAACATCAGCATAAATGCCATAGTGAGTGTTATGGTTTAAATTGCAATCAATCAGGGTTGGGGAAGCATTTTCCGTGCATTTTATTCCGGGGCCCCATCCATATCTTGATTCCGTATGGAAGAGGTAAGGGGAACTGTCATAACAGTGTATATTTTCAATGTCCGAGTAGCCGCCGTATTCAATGATGCAATGCCGCAGTTCAGACTGGGAGTCGTCGGAATGAGCGGCGAAATATATGCCGCGCCAATCGCCGCATGCGGGGCATTCCTGGTCTGAGGTGAAAATTACGGGTTCATTCTCCTGACCCAGGGCGCGGAGGGCTCCGGCGTTATCCGGATTTTCATCTTCGCCGACATAAATGCTCCAAAGATCGCTGAAGTTCAACCGCACTCCGGCTTCAAGCGTCAGCACGGTGACTTCGTCATCGCCGTCCTGGCCTGATATGAAGATATCGCCGTTAATTTTATAGGGTATGCCCGGATTCTCCCACACAGCATCATGGGCAATCGTATCACCGGCGACGAGAATCTTCTGACAGCCATTGTTTTGATAGAGGTTGCCGGAGAAGGCGCCGAAATGGCTGGCGTATCCGGCAACGGGATATGCGTCGTTATCGTCGAACATGCAACCAATAACAACAGGATTCGATCCGGCGCTCCCTGCAGTCATTCCGTAATCGCCGTTTTCATATATCAGGCAATTGCTGATGAAAGCGGAAGAGCCGCCGGCGTTGCTTATGCCGTCATCCTGATTGTAAGCCGTCGTGCATGCGATAATGGTCGGCGAACTGGAATAATGGATATAAATTCCGTCGACGCCGTTTGAGGAGAAATCGCAGTTTTCGATCATCGGAGAAGCGTTATTGATGCACGAAAGACCATGTTCCGATGCGTGACGGGATTGAATGCCGGATAACTGCAGCGAACAACCGTCTATCGTAATATTCGTCGTCGCATAAGATACGTCGCATGAGGCAAGGATAGAATCGTCCGCGGCAGTGGAGTTGAATTTGATGCCTGTCCAACAGCCCGGCAATTCATTCCAGCCGGTAAAAACGACAGGTGCGCCAGGAACATTTCCCTGAGCGACGAGTCTGCCGGGCTGATTGACGTCGGTATCATGCCCCACAGCCAGCCCAGCTTCTTCAGCGAAAATAAGAGTCGTTCCGGGCTCAATACTCAACGAAGTAATTCTGTCCGGTCCATCGGTTCCTCTGACGAAAACGTCGCCCGTGAAGTAATAACCGATTCCCTGGTTTGCCCAGGAGCTGTCCTCCACGACAAATCCTCCGGCGACATGAATCGCTGCGCAATCTTCTGATAGTTCCATAAAAGTATTGTTTTCAATGTTATTAATACCTTTGACGTCATCAACGGAAACGGGCCAGCTCCCGGTTCTGATGAACGCATTATCCGCAACGACCGGTCTGCATCCTGCAGCGATGCTTACGCCGCTCATGGTATCTTCAAATACATTGCCTGATATTAAAGGTTGAGAGTCTTCTGCTGCCAGTATGCCCCATTCGATGCAGCCGTTGAAAACCGAATTTTCGATCAGGGGACAAGCTTCGCCGTAACACGCTATACCGTGGTGACTGCTGAAACGGCATGTGCAGTCGCTTATCGAAGGCGATGCAGAATCGCAACGGATGTCGGCATTCGTTGCATTTCCAGCGTATTCTATGATGCAATATTGCAGTGAGCTGTCATCATAAGCCGAATCCCTGAAATGAAGTCCGTCGTATCTTCCGGGTGAAGGATCAAGGCGGTCGGATGTGAATAAGACAGGCTCTGATTCCGTTCCTGCAGCGATCAGGCGGCCTCTGTCGCTTCCCGTGGAGCCGCCGATAAATATCCTGGCCGAATTTTCGAATCTTACCTGTACGCCGGGTTCAATGGTCAGAGTCGCATCATTTCGCACGGCTATTTCCCCTGAAATCAAATATATGCCGTTCCAGGGATTATCGACATCCCAGACGGTATCAGCGACGATATCTTCAGAGATGCCCTGTGGAGTGGAGTACGGCGTAGGCGTAGGCGTGGCGCTGCTGGTTGCTGAGGGTCTCGGCGTTGCCGTAAAGGTCGAGGTCGCCGTTAACGTCGGCGAATGAGTCGATGTCGGCGTATAAGGAGCCGCCGTTGAGGTATATGCCGGGGTAAGCGTGAACTCAGGCGTTTCGGTCGGGACTGCCGTTTCCGTGGGCAGTGGCGTTTCCGTGGGGGAGGATGAGGGGATCGGCGTAGGTGTATTGATTGGAGCGGTCAACCAATCTGTATAATTTACATCATCGCTGACCTTGTCTCCGGCATCGTTGTTGTTGCCTCCGTTTACGCAATCGTCCGATCCGTGCAAATCATCATCCGGCCCCCCGGCATCGCCCCACCAGTTGAATCGTGCTTCAATGCAGGTCTCAGAATATAAATTCCTGACGCCGTAACTTGTATTCCCGAAAATATTATTCCCGGCGTCAACGGCGCCTCCGATAACCGGCTCGGCCCCGTTTTCAATATATATGCCGTACCGGTTTTCCGTTATGATGCTGTTTGAAATTAACGGGTCTGTATCGCCTCCCGTCATCCGCAAGCCGCTGTTGGAATTATCGCGTATATTGCAGGAAAAGAGGACAGGAGATGCTCCGTTCGTGCAGTATATGCCGGCTCCTTCACCCTTTCTGAATTCACAATGTTCAAAAACCGGCGAACTCGCTTTGCAAAAGATCATGTGATCGTCGTCATAACCTCCGTACTCAAAAACCGCATGCCTGATAATGCAATGATCATCATCTGCATGATCGCCGAAGTACACGCCTTTCCATTCGCCTGATTCCTGGGGAGGAACATACCCCTCATTATATGTAAAAATGACAGGATTCTCCGGAGTTCCCTCCGCCTTCAGACCGCCCGGACTTATTACGCCTTCATTTCCAATGAATAATTGATAATAACGGTTAAACTGGAGTTCCACTCCGGCTTCCAGCGTCAACACGGCCAGGTTTCCGGAAAGTCCGCCCACCGTAACATCTCCGTTAATCAAATAAGGAATGCCGTCATTTATCCAGAGGGCATCGGATGAAACATTGCCGGAATCGACGAGTAATCTCTGCTGTTGATTGTTTATGTAATTGTTGTCGTGAATCATGTCAGCGTGGTCAGCGCGGCAGCGGACGGGATAACTGCTGTTCAAAGTAAATGTATTGCCGATTATGGAGGGACGCGCTTCATTAGAGGGTATACGGATGCCCTGAGTCGGATGTGCTGATATTAAGTTTTGGGTTATTTCCGGTGAAGAATCGCCATCGATAAAGATTCCATTATCAGCGTTGCTGCTTATTTCACAACCGGTTATCTGCGGTGAAGCGTCCTCGCATCGAACGCCGTATTTTGCATTATGATGTAAAAAACATTCCTGGATAACCGGCATGGAACCTCCTGTGCAGTATACGCCGGAATTGCTGTTGTAACGCGATTCCACATTATCCAGTAGAGGCGATACGCCGTTGCAATGAATGCATTCCTCAAGATTGTATCCACCGTATTCAACCAGGCAGTGTTGCATTATAGAATTTTCCGGGTCGGAAAAAGGAGCGAAATAAATTCCTGACCAGTATCCTGGGGAGGGCGCATCCGTATCCGCAGTAAAAATAACCGGATTTGAAGATTCGCCCATTGCCGTCAAAGCGCCGGCATAGTCCTGGTTTTCATCATGTCCGATGTAGAATTTAATTTCGCTCCCCATAAGCAAAACAGCGCCGGCTTCAATGTTGAGAGATGTAATCTCATCATTCCCGTCGTTTCCACGCACGTAGACATCGCCGGCTATGCGATAAGGGATGCCGGGATTTTCCCACAAAGCGTCCCGGGCAATGCGACCTCCTGCGATATAGATGCACTGCATGGCGTTTTCAACGTAGGAGTTTCCATAAAAATCGCCCGGATCGTCCGCATACAGAAATACCGGGTAACCGTCGTTATCGTCGAAGAGGCATGAGGTTATCGTTGCATCGCTGCCCTGATCTTCAACATATAAGCCATGATTATTGTTTTCATGGAACGTGACGTTTTCAGCAGCTCCAGAACTCTCATTTCTGATATAGAATCCATAGCTTGAATTCTCGCTGATCATGCCGCCGCTCAATACAGGCGACGAGCCGTTGTCTACGAACACTCCGTAATTGTTGTTGTGATGAAAGAAGCAGTCGATCAATTCAGGCGCTGCGAAATGATCGCAGTATATGCCGGGACCTGAGCACCGGCATGATTCCGTATTTGAAATCAAAGGCGAGCTGTTGTAACAAGTTATATTTTCTATATCTTTTCCGCCGTATTCAACAACGCAATAATTCAGCTCGCACAAAGCATCTTCGGACAAATCATCGAAATAGATGCCGCCCCAATCGCCCTGGCTCTGCGGTTGTGATGCCGACGTAAAAAATACCGGTTCGCCGGGTTCGCCCAAAGCGCGTAACGCGCCTGGCAGGTCAGGATCGTCGGCATGTCCCACGAAAATTGAAAATCCCGGATTGACCTTAACTTCAACGCCCGCTTCAATCGTAAGGGTCGTTACATGATCCGGACCGTCCGTTCCCCGGATAAAAATATCTCCCGTCAGTTTATAGGGGACGCCTGTATCTTCCCACACGCCGTCGATCGAAACGGTATCGCCCAGAACGTAAAATTCGTCGTATAAATTACCTGAAGCGGCATTATCGCTGAAAGCGCCTAACTGGCCGGCGAAAGCATACACTGGATAATTATTATTGTCGTGGAAGCCGCAGTTAGTAATTTGCGGACGGCAATCTGCCGTCGTGACCGCCAGGCCGTTCCCGAAATTTGAATTAAAGGAGCAATTTTCGATGACAGGCGAAGAAGCATGTTCGATGCGCAGTCCGTTTGAATCGTTCGACGTCATTTCACAGTTGATGATTGACGGCGAACTTGAGTGAAGTATTCGTAGGCCTTGCGCGGAGTTGTGCATCAACTGACAGTTCAGCAGCACAGCCTGGGAACCGCTATCGATATAAACGCCCGGTCCGTCTCCGTATCTTGAAATGGTATTGCTGATATAAGGGGAGCAGCCGTCAATCAGGATATTTTCATTAATATCATACCCGCCGTATTCCACAACACAATAGTTCATGATCGATTCACCGGCTGCGTACCTGTTGAATGCGATGCCGTCCCACTCCGGACCGCTTTGAGACCAGAGCGAGAATGTTATGATGCCGCTTCCTGAAAAACCGTCGGCAATAAGTTTACCCGGTTTGTCCGCATGCTCTTCATGACCGACGGTTATACCCGTTTGCTCGTTGAACAGAACAACCGCTCCCGGTTCCAGTTCAAGCGTCGTTACGCCGTCCTCCCCATCAGTTCCCTGCACGATGACGTCGTTTTCAGCGATATAATAGGGTATGCCCTGATTCAACCAGGTCCCGTCTTTCGATATTACTCCGCCCTTGACGCGTACTGCGGCGTAATTATGCGGGAGGTTTGAGTAGCTGTTCCCGGCAATGTAAGGAACGGCGTGAATATTATCGACGGAAACCGGCCATTGTCCGTTGCCTGTAAAATTGTTGTTCATTACCGCGGGTAAGGCCGCAGCGCTGACCACTAATCCGTTCTGATCATTGTACTCAATAAGGCAGTTCGATATAAGCGAGGCTGACTCATACCCGACGTTTATTCCGGCGCTGCGACAACCTGATACGGTGCATTCGGTTATGACGGGATGCGCTTTATTACAACAGTAAATTCCGTCAGCGCTGCTGAATTGAACACTGCAATGCTCGATAGTCGGCGAGGATGAATCAAGCCTGATAATCGCATTGATCGAGGACCCTCCGTATTCCAGTGTGCAGTATGTCATGAAGCTGTCATCGCAGGCGGAATTTCTGAAATATATGCCTGCCCATTGACCGGGCGATTTGCTTGTTTTGGATGATGTAAAAAGTATGCCGTGGCTGGGATCGCCCTCAGCAAGCAGTTCACCGTTTTCTCCGTTATCGCCGCCGATATATAGCCGGCGACTGGATTCGAAACGAACCTCAACGCCGTCTTCGATAGTCAGCACGGCATCGTTACGGACGGAGACGTTTTCCGCAATCAGATAGATACCCTGATGCGGGTTATCTGTGGTCCAGGTCGTATCGACTATAATGTCTTCGGAGATGTTCATCGGGATAGCGGATGATGCCGGCGTGGGCATAGGGGATTCCGTGGCCGTAGGAGGAATCGTAGGCGTATCGGTCGGTGTGGATGTCGCCGTGGGCGTGCGTGTCGGGAGGGATGTGGGAGTGTCGGGGGGAAGAGTCGGTTCAGGCGTTTGAGTAACGGTAGGGGATTGAGTCGCTGTCGGTGTATCTGTCGGCGAGCATGTGACTGTAGGCGTGTCCGTCGGTTCGGGTGTCGGTTGACCGGGTGCAGCGGTCAGCCAGTTCAAATAATTTACGTCTTCGCTGACATTATCCGCTGCATCATTATTGTTGCCGTCGTCCACGCACCCGTCGCTTCCGAATCCGTCGTCGTCCGGCCCTTCTGCATCTCCCCACCAGTTGCCGTTCGCCTGTATGCATGTGGAGGTATCGAGATTCCTCACTGCGTAGGATGAGTTACCGGAAAATTCGTTGCCCGTTCCGCTGCCGCCGCCTATAACAGGATTCGATCCGCCGGTAATGTAAACGCCGTTGGGTTGACCGTTGAAAATGCTGGAGCTTATTGTCGGATCGCTGCCGATACCGGTCGTATATATGCCGTATTCCGTGTTGTCGTGAAAGCTGCAGGAAAAAATTTCAGGCGATGATCCGTCTTCGCAATATATTCCGGCGCCGTGACTGTTTTTTATTTCGCAGTATTCAAACGTCGGCGATGAGAGGTCGCAATTGACGGCATGATCGCTGCCGTATCCCGCATATTCTATCACCGCGTGTCGGATGCTGCATATATTATCCTGAGCGTAATTGTGGAAGTATATACCGTACCATTCACCGGATGACGACGGAGTATATCCGTCATTATAAGTAAACATTACGGGATTCTCCGGGGTTCCGTTCACAGAGATGCCGCCCGGATTTATTATGCTGCCGGAACCGATGTTCAACCGGTAGTATCTGTGCCATTGCATTTCCACTCCAGGTTCAATAACCAGGACGGCAGGATTTCCGTCTGTGCCTTTAACATCAACGTCGCCGACCATCAGGTAGGGCACGTTCTGCTTATGCCATACGGCATCGGAAGATATGGTGTCTCCGTTCACGTATATCTTTTGAACAGCGTTGCCGCTGCATGCGTTTCCGGTTTGCCTGTCGAGATCGCCGGCATAGCAGCGTAAGGGATAGCTTCCGTTATCGTTCAAGGTATTGTTGGAAACAAGGGGATCGGCTGCTGCATGATTAACGTAAATGCCGTAGCTTGAATTTTCTGAAATTGAGTTGCCTGTTATTGCCGGAGAGGAAGCCTGCAGCGCATGAATCCCGTAAGCGGTATTGTGCGATATAAGGCAGTTATTGATAACCGGCGAACCGTCGTCGCATGTGATACCGTTGTCCGTATTGTCGTGAATATTGCATCCGAAGAGTTCCGCTTCCGCGCTGTTGATGAAATATAAGCCTCCAGAACCCTGACGGCATTCCACGTTGTTCAGGGAGGGGCTGCTTCCATCGCAGCAGATGCTGTAACTGGAAGAATATCCGGCGTATTCGACGATGCAGTGGCTGATTTCCGATTCAGTCCCGTCTGCGAATGGACGAAAATACAGTCCGTCCCATGTTCCGGGCGAAGGAGTATCCGAATCGGCAGTAAAAATGACTTTTTCTGCGGCATTACCTTCAACGCGGAGAGCTCCGGGATAATCGGGATTCGTCGCATGACCGACGTACAAGCCGTGATAGGAACCGAAACGCAACTCAGCTCCCGCCTCGATGGTCAGAACAGTCAGATCGTCCTCACCGTCCTGTCCGACCACGCTGAGGTCTCCCGTAATTCTGTAGGGTATTCCGGCGTTTTCCCATACTGAATCGTATATGACAGCGTCGCCCCACACATAAATAAACTGATTGACGTTGTTCACGTAGGTATTGTTTTGAAAACCCCCGATATGTCGGGCTTTCGCCATGACTGGGTATCCGTTGTTTCCGTCGAACAGGCAGCCTGTGAACAGAGGCAGACAATCCGTCCGGTCGAGGTATATGCCGTCGTTGTTGTTGGATGAGATTGCGCAATCGGCAAAAACGGGCGAGCAACCGTCGAAAAGCTGAACTCCATAGGAACTGTTGTTGGAAATCGTGGTCCCTGTGATTACGGGAGAACTTTGTAGTTCAGCATGAATGCCGTAATTCGAGTTGTGATGAAAATGACAATCAGATATAGCGGGAGATGAGCCATTACAGCAATAAACACCAGGACCTGAAGCGTACCGGGACTCGGTATTGGAAATGACCGGGGAACTGCCGGAGCAATAGATATTCTCACCGGGATCATATCCGCCGTATTCAACGATGCAATGGTTCATTTCGCACAATACATCAGAAGAGTAATCAGCGAAGTATATCCCTTTCCAGCCGCCCGGCGCCGGCGTATCGCCGTCCGCGGTAAAGAGTATTTTTTCGGACTCAGAGCCCAAAGCCTGCAAAGCTCCCGGAAGTCTGTGATTCTGGTCGTCGCCGATATACAGGCAATAATAAGCGCCGAACATCAACTCACATCCCGGATTCAGGGCCACCGTCGTTACGTCGTCCTCGCCGTCGTGTCCCTGCACCCAGACGTTTCCTGTCATTTTGTAGGGAATACCCGGATTTTCCCAGGAAGCATCACGCGGGACGACGTCTTCCCGCACATATATCTGCTGACAGGCATTCTCGGTATAGGTATTGCCTGCGAATGCGCCGATTTGTCCGGCGAAACAGTTGACGGGATAACTGCCGTTGCCGTCGAAGAGGCAATCCGTAACGGTGGGCAGGCAATGGGCATGAGCGATCCGCAGTCCGTAACCGCCATTTCCGTTCAAGCGGCAATTATTGATTTCCGGAGAGGCGCCGCCGGATATGTATATCCCGTAGTCTTCGTTTGAATTCATGTCGCAGTCGTGAATGAAAGGGGAGCTGAAATTACAGGCATATATTCCGTGCCCGTCGTTTTGATAAATATCGGTTCCGTAAATGAATACGGAAGAATCGTCGCAGTCGATGCCGTTTCCTGCGGCGTAGCGAACAGTGCATTGTCCGATGGTCATGCATGAATGGTGGAGATTAATGTTTTCGCCGCTTTTTTCCCTGGTTCCATAACCCCCGTGCTCGATTATGCAGAAACGCAGCAAAGAATCATCGCTTGAATAATATTCAAATGTGATCCCATCCCAGTAAACGCTATCGGACCATCGAGTAAACCATATTTTCGTAGTGGAAGAACCGCCGTCAGCGATCAGCTTACCGGGTTTATTGGAAGTTTCGGCATGACCGACGGTCAATCCGGCCTGGGAGTCAAAATAAATAATGACGCCCGGAGCGACGGTCAATGTCGTTATTTCGTCAGGTCCATCCATACCTTCGACAGCTATGTCCTCGGGCAGGTAATAAGGAGCGGTCTGATCTCTCCAGAGACTGTCCCGGCTCACCGTTCCGCCTCCGACATATATAGCGTCATGGTCCGGTTCCAGGTCGGAGAAGACGTTGTCCCTTATTCTGTCGACCGTATCGGGATTCTCGACCCGGATGGGCCAATCGGTCGGCGTTTCAAAGGAATTGTCGATTATGACCGGTCTGCTGCCGCCGTCTGCGTAAACGCCGCCGGAGCAGTCGCGTATGATCGAAGCGGAAATATGCGGCGATGAATTTCCGAAGGCATAAACGCCGTATCCGCTGCAATTGCGAATAAGGCAATCCGATATGACTGCGTAGGAGGTCGCCCGGCAGCGTATGCCGTTGCCGGCGCAATAACGGATATTGCACTGATTTATGCTGGGAGAGGAAGTCTCGCAATAAACGCCCGCCGATGTGCCATATCCGGCATATTCAATGATGCAGTTGCTGAGGGTACTGGAATCATCCGCCGCATCCCTGAAATATATGCCCCTGTATTGACCGGGAGCGGGATTGGGATTATCGCTCGTTATCCAAATTTTGATCTCTTCATCGCCCACAGCCGCCAGTTTTCCACAATCTCCCGCCGTTTCTCCGCCGACATATAAACAGCAACCGCTTTCAAACCTTAATTCGACGCCTTCCTGAATGGTGAGAACCGCGTTGTTTCTGATCGAAATGCTTGCCGTTATGTGGTATACTCCGTCGCATGTCGGCGATGTTTCACTCCATGTCGTGTCCTCGATTATGTCTTCGGAAACGTAATAGGGGGCGCATGTATTGGTGGGAGTAACGCTTGGCGGAAGAGTCGCCGTATTCGTCGGCGTCGCTGTCGGCTGAAGGGTCGGAGTGAATGTCGGGGAAGCCGTCATGGTTGCGGTTGGAGTTAAGGTTGGGGTTCCCGACGGCAGGGGCGAAGCTGTGGGAGTCAAAAACGGAGCGCATTCATTTTGAATTATTCCATGCTCACAATAAATGTGACACATCTCCTCCAGGCGACCCATCTCCATAAATAACCAGCCGTCCCAGAAATCCAGTATCGACTCAGGCGCATAAGTCGTGCATACTCTCCATATATTGTCCGGACCGTCTCCGAAAAAATCCCAGCAGAAGTCGCCCTGGTAATTATCATCGTTAAAATCAAAAATATCCCATAATATGCAGGCGACCGTACCTTCGACGGACCACGGTATTTCCGGGTCGTTCCATCCTTTGGAGGCATTGCAGAAGGCATCATTGCAGCCGGGAGTGGGCGTGCCGTTGTTCGAATAAGCCATACAAACGCCTGTCTCCAGGTTATATTCTTCTTTTAAAGGAGCGCATGCGGGCGTCGCATGCGGTTCATTCGCATTGTCATATACGCTGCTTCCCGTGACTGCGCAGGCTGTAAAATGAGCCCAGGCTTCGTCCCATGCCAAGCCAAGATTTGTGTCTCCGCAAAAACTGTGCTCAGCCACAGGGGTATATGGAGCCAGGAATCCGTAAACCCAGCTTATATAATGCCCGTATTCATGCATTATTACCCCGTCATCCCATTCGTCCAATCCGGGATCGTTTTGTATGACGATCTTGTCGCCGGGGATGTAATAAGAACCGCTTCCGTTACCCGGATACCACTCGGTGACGACCTGGGGCGGGGCTCCCGTTCCCGGCCTGTCGCACACCCATTCGAAAGCTTCCCAGGTTTTGTCGCAGATGTTCCAGGCTCCTCGATTGCTCTCAGCCGGCATCCACGTTCCCATGTCGTAAGCGCCGTCCGGAACGTTATCGACGGTATCCGTGACTGTCCGCAAAGTCATTTCGTAATCGTTAACCACCTTTACCGCCGCATTTTCAGCATAAAAAGTCACGTAAATGTCCTGGGTCCCCCCTTCTCCGTCGACGTTATCCACAGGTCCGAAACTGAAATAACCCGTTTCATCCGTATAGGTCGTCGCCAACTGCTCGTCGCCTAATACGTCCTCGTCCCATAAAGCGCAATATGTGTATCGTGACGGAACTCCGCTTAAATAATTGAAATATCCGTAAACCGTTATGGTTCCCCGGTCTCCCCTGCCGCCAGTCGCCGGAGGTTCCCCGGCGACCGATGTCTGGCCGTCGACCGGTTCGCCGAACGAGGGCCTTTCCGGTTGAAAAATCGAACCGGCTGAATTTCGTTGTCCTTGATCAGCCGGTTCTCCAGCCGTTAACCCCTGTTGCACGTAGTTCCGAACAGGCTCGTTTTCCCCGGCGCTCACAGCTTCTCCAGCGCTTGCTTGAATTAAAACTAAAATAATTGATATAAATATGCTCGCCCCCATCAGGTACGAGATTTTCTTTTTTAGATTCATTCTTTTACGCCTTTCGAATTTGCTTAATATTGTAATTCATTGTTTTAACGTCATTATTGAAATCTTAAAACATCTGGAAAAAGATAAAATAAGTCTTTCCGGCGTGTATTGACTTCCCCGTAAGATAAGTCCATAAAATCCGGAATATAACCGTATTCCGGCTGCAAGTTCATTTTACTTTTACGGCGTTTGAGGAATAACTCGAATAGTTGATTCCGTCTGAAGAGGAGCTATGATCGAAGCTCCCTTCATTCAAATCGCTGATCACGAATATGCGCTCAATCCTTTTTCCCCATTTTTCAGCAGTATTTATACTTTCCGCTGCAGCGCCGACCGCCTTGATTTTAAACTCTCCCGGTTCCGTTGCTTCCGCTTCAATTATAAAACTCTCGCGCTTCATTTTTTTCAGGTCGCCGCACCACCGCAATTCTCCGGCCCGGCGCTTCAATCCCTCCGGCAAATGGACCTCAATCATAATGTCCTCAAGATCGAAACCGCTGAAAAACTCCACCCGCAAGCTGAATTTTTCGCCGACGACCGGTTCGCCCTCGCCCCTCAGTTCGATGACCAGGGGAAAACCGAGCGAAGCCGCCGACTTACATGTGAAAAAGAAAATAAAAGGAATGATCCCTAAAACAATTAATTTACTTTTCATAATTTTTCTCTCCCCTCTTCATAAATGACGAGTCACGGCAACATTTTTTGAATACCGTTTTTTCGGCCATGACATGGACGAATCCACTGAATCAACCGTCATTACAAATATAAAGATAATTGTTTAAAAATTGTTAAATTCAAAAAACTTTGAAATCATCATGCATTAAAAAACTAATTTAAGGCGCCTGATTCAATATTCACGTTTCAGCGGCGCATTATTCCAGATTTTAATCAGGAGAGAGTATTTATTCAGGAGGAATTTTGACTTTCGATTTTTTTTGGATTAACAAAAGGATAAGTATTGATCGCAACCGTCTGGAAGGACAAGGCTGCGATTTTTTTAATTCAGTTGAAAGAGGAGGAAATGGGTTGATGAGAGCATTAAAAACAATAGTTTTAATTCTTCCGGCGCTCTGTGCCGTCGCGGTTTTGGCGGAAATCCCGTACCAGATATCTTACCAGGGACACTTGATGAATTCCGCTGGAGAGCCATTGGAAGGGAATTTCGGATTTACGTTCCGAATTTATGATGTAACAAGCGGCGGTACGGCGCTGTGGGAAGAGATTCAAAACAGCGTTGCCGTAACGTCTGGATTATTTCATGTCACGTTAGGAGGGACGGTCCCGATCGACCCGGAGCAGGTGGATTTCAACGGAAATTTCTGGCTGGAGGTTGAAGTCGACGGAGAAGCGCTGACGCCCCGGCAACCGTTAAACAGCATCGGTCAGGCCTACAGATCGGAAAATTCCGAAGATGTATACAACGAGGATATTCATCCGAGGAGCATTTCTATTACAGGTTACGGCGCCGTCATAGACGAGTATGGACAGTGGGTGGGCGATCCGACGGGCTTGATCGGTCCGACGGGTCCGCAGGGTGATACAGGGCCCATTGGTCCCCAAGGCGATACAGGATCAATTGGTCCGCAGGGCATTACCGGTCCCGTTGGCCCGCAGGGGGATACAGGCCCGACTGGAGAGACTGGTCCGATTGGACCGCAGGGTCATACCGGTCCAGTTGGTCCACAAGGCGACACGGGTTTGATTGGCCCGCAGGGAGTTACAGGTCCGATTGGCCCGCAAGGCCATACGGGTCCGATTGGTCCACAGGGAAATACCGGTTTGATTGGTCCGCAGGGCGATACCGGCGCCATTGGCCCACAGGGCGATACAGGATCGATCGGTCCACAGGGCGATACAGGTCCGATTGGTCCACAGGGAGATACAGGTCCGATTGGGCCGCAAGGCAATACAGGACCCATTGGCCCACAGGGCGACACTGGTTCCACAGGGCCGCAGGGTCATACAGGTCCCATTGGCCCCCAAGGCGACACAGGAATGGGTGGCCCGCAGGGCGATACCGGTTCGCAGGGCTCTCCAGGCGAACAAGGTCCCCAGGGCGACACGGGCTTCATTGGTCCGCAAGGACCGCAGGGGAATACTGGCCCGCAAGGACCCCAAGGTTATACCGGTCCGCAGGGTTCTCAAGGCGAACAAGGCTCCAAAGGGGACACGGGCCCCATTGGTCCGCAAGGACCGCAGGGGAATACAGGTCCGCAAGGACCCCAAGGTTATACCGGTCCGCAGGGTTCTCAAGGCGAACAAGGCCCCAAAGGCGACACGGGCCCTATTGGTCTGCAAGGACCGCAGGGGCATACTGGCCCGCAAGGACCCCAAGGTTATACCGGTTCGCAGGGCCCTCCAGGCGAACAAGGTCCCCAGGGCGACACGGGACCGATTGGTCCGCTGGGACATACAGGTCCGGCAGGCCCGCAGGGCGATACAGGACCTGCAGGTCCTGTTGCGGGAAATGACGGACAAATCATTTACAATAACGGAGGCGCTGCCGGCGGAGCGGAAATATACTACAACGACGCCAACGGCTGCCTGGGCATTGGAACGAGTTCCCCGACGAGCGCGCTGCACATTGTTAAAAACTCACCGGCTGATTTTCTTGGCAGGCTTAAGAACCTGGGTTACAACGGAGTCTCCGGATTCGCCCTGTTTGATGAAGAGGACAATTTCCAGGCCGACATGGGTTGGGACAACCAGGCGGACACGTTCAGATTGAGGGCCGGACCTGGGCAGAGCATCCATCTTTATGGGAACAATAATGCGAACAACGGCATCTATATTTCCGGGACAAACTATATCGGTATTGGAACCAGGGACCCTCAAGCGAAATTGCACATCGAAGCGCCCGGAAACAACGTGGTGCGTTTCCGTGCCGGCACGACCGATCCTACATTATACATCCATACGAGAAATGCCGACAAGGCAGCAACCATAACTTTCACGGACAATCCCGCTGCCAGCGTCGATCAACTCGCGATAGTGGGAACAAGCATGTCCGGAAATTATAACCTTGATTTCTATTCCATGTCCGGTGAAATAGCCTTTCGAACGGGAGGAACGGACTATAATACGGGAACAGAACGCATGGTCATCGCTCATGACGGCGATGTCGGAATCGGAACGACAGACCCCGGCAGTTATAGACTTTACGTGGCAGGCTCCGCATACTCAACAGGCGGCTGGAGCGGTTCAGACGCCCGATGGAAGACAAACGTCAAACCGCTTCGGAACAGTCTTCAAAAATTAATGCTGCTTCAAGGCGTGCAATACGAATGGAACCTGGATAAATACCGGAATATGGGCTTCACGCAAGGAACTCAAATCGGCCTGATCGCCCAGGATGTCGAACCCGTTATCCCCGAACTGGTCTATACCGGTGAAGACGGTTATAAGTCGATTTCCTATGAAAAAATGACCGTTATCCTGATTGAAGCGCTCAAAGAACAGCAAAGGACTATCGCACGTCTTGAGAAAAAAATCGCTGCGCTTGAGGATGATATTCGATAAAAAAATCAGCAAACAAAAAATTCAGTCATTGTCGGCATTGATCAGAAATGCGTTTTACGAGGTTACGATCCTGCGGAATATCCAACCATTTATTTTCGATTTCGATTTCGATTGCGATACCGATGGAGATACCGATTACGATATCGACCACGACCCCGATACCGATTGCGATACCGACACAAATTGTCAAAAGTTTTGAAAGAATTGTAACCCCGGCTTGATCAATCCCAAAAAATCCAGCCTCATGGCGAAGACGATCCATCTCCCGCGTCAAAGAAATTATTATTCCCTCTTGCTTAGCTCGAAGGAGAATTCCCAATACGCCTGTCGGCTTTAATCCCATCGCCCTGGCGACTGAACGGCCTTCTGCTTCGTCGATTAGAATCCTTCTGCTTCGTGATTCAATCGCAAGCGCTATTGCCGCAGCTTCCCCGGCATCCAGCGTCATCAAGAACGATTTTTTCAGACTTACTTGCGTCAACGGTTTAATGATAATTATTTTAGAATCTATAGCCTTCTGAATTCGTTCCATTTCAGGATACTCATGACCGATGCTCGATTCTTTCAACACTTCTTGCGGAATGGAAACATACGAGAATTGATCATGCAACAAATTAAGACGATTAAGACTTGCGAGATTCCATATCGGAGAAGTGTTGCTTACTGCTGACATAAGCAACGTCTTCCTCCAAATCCTGGTCGGTATAATGTCGAGGGATACCCCGCCGGCCAAGCAACAAGCCGAATTCGACACGGTTCAAGGAAGTCAGTTCGCAGGCCTTGCCGAACGATAGAATACCTCTGCTGTAAAGCGCCACAGCTAATTCTATAAAAAGCTGCCGGCGTTGTTCCGATTCAGGCATGCGCATCGCTTGAACGACCTCATCTGGAATTTCTAATATCAAACTCATTTCACTCTCTAGTTTCTGTCCATAAACGGCGAATTTCCTCTGATGCTGCGTCACGCTGCGGATTCGCTCAGTCAAAGTAAACGTAATACACATCCTTCGCAAATCCTTGCCTTCCTTGCCTTAAGTAAAATTCGCTCGTTTGTGGATCAGAAACCGCAGTGCTTGTCCAGCATAGAAATTTGAATCGCGAATCGAGTTTATGGACAAGCACTCTCTAGTTTTTGTCCATAAACGGCGAATTTTCCCCAATACTGCGTCAGGCTGCGGATTTGCTCAGTCAACGTATAAGCAATATCCCTACCTCGCAAATCCTTGTCTTAATTGCTTTAAGATAAATTCGCCCGTTTATGGATCA
>CAZUFC010000120.1:0-24364 GCA_964619725.1 uncultured bacterium
ACTTATTTTGACGATTTTTCCCTGAATTTCCAGCAAAAAATTTGATCAGGCTCAATATTATCATCGTTTCATCACAAAGCTATTTTTTTCATGGCAAAAAATTTTTATTCAAGATCGAATTTTTTTCTTGTGTTCAAACTTGCAATTAAATATAATTCTCAATGCGAAAGTGATTGAATGTATAATTCAAGGAGAATCGAAGGTATTTTGGTTCTTGTTATGAAAATGTTAAAGAAAATATAGATTAAAAGAAAATTTATAAAAAATTGATATTAGGTGGGAGGAAGTTTCATGAGAATATCACATTTTGTTCCCCTCGGTGGTTCTCGTATTAGCATGGTAGGCGATATTCTATCAGAGTTAGGAATTCAGAATGATTGTCATTTATACGCAGTTCGGTTGTACGGTGAAATATATCCTACAGTAATCATGTCCATTATTCCTCCAGAAATATGGGATAGATCGTTCAAACTAACGATATATCTAGCGCAAAAGCCTGGCTCATTCAGCGAAGCCACAGAAATAATAAGTGATATGGACATCAATATAGTCGCTTCATGGACTGCAGCTACTACTGCTACCGGCGAAGGCTGCTGCACTGCGATTGTTGAGCTTCCTGAACATCTCATGGGTTCTAACATGGATAATTTGTTAAATGAAGTTACAAAAAACCTTGAAGCTAAAGAACTCTTAAGTGAATCAGATTTATTTAAAGAAAATTTGAAGAAAGTTACAATGGCGCCTTTACAGGTTCTCAGCGGCTTAAGAAAACAGGTAGCATTGGTTTGCCAACATGCTGGAGTCGTAGAAAATTATTCCTTGGATCTAAAGAAGTTTAATGACGAAAGGGGTTTTAATCTTTTTGATAGTATTTTTCGTGAAGGTTTTATTGAAAAGAAAATTCCCTTACCAAGATATTGCATTGTTACTCCTGATACTGAGGAGAGGTATATTCGAGTCACCTTCTTACCGAGCAATACAAGAATGATTCAAATTTCCATGAGAGTTGAAATATCCTCAGAGCAAGGAATTTTTAGAGGATATTTCGGGACTGTTCTTGGAACTTTAAAGAATTTAGGATTTAATATTTACGCTTCAGATAATTTCCTGCTTTCCAAAACAGGTTATATGTCCACTTCAAAAGAAACTACTGAAATTGCAGTTTTCGTATTCGCTGCTGATGCTGAAAAAGTAAAGTTTCCGGGAAATATACAAAAATGGAAAAATGTACTTTATAAAAAAGTATTAACAGACTTGCAATTACATGCCAAGAATAGTTCAGGAAAAGTAGGATTACTGCAAGAGAAATTTGACGTACGTGATATTGATACTCTTTTTACTAGATGTTTTTTTGCCACTAATGCTAGAAAGGAAGAAGAAGGAATAAGTTATGCGCAAGAAACGATAAAAACAATTAGATCGCTTAAGCTTAACCCAATAAACGTAGATATTGCAAAAAGTATTTTTGTTTTTGATGATGTGACTAAACTTATTAAAGCTTCCCCCATATTAGTTTCATTGCATCTGCCTGTAGGAGAAAATAAATTTTTCCAATCAAGTGATACTAATGAATTGTTTTGTCCATCAGATTGGGTGTTATTTGAAGAAACCTTTGCTTTAGCGCTTGAAAGAAGAGTATTCAGACTGCGTCATGAAAAAGTTCGGCAACCAAGATATTCATTGGGACAGAGAGAGTATATTTTTCATAATATGGAAAGTTTTAAAACAGCTTTACGTCAACTAGAAACAGCTGTCAAAAGACATCAAGCTGATGAAACATATCTAAAAGCGCTTAGATTAAGCGATGAAGAATCCCGAGGGTTCCCACCTGATTTATTTCGAAGAGACCTAGACGACGCTTATTTTTAAAATTTTCAGGAGAAACGTAAAAATACTGAAAAAAAATTACTATTCAACAACTGCCGGCAGGTCTCTAAAACTGGAGTTTTTTGCATCTCGTCTGGAATCACCACGATATATGTGGAAGTTGGTTTATCGCAGAATAGTTTTTTCTCGGACTTTTCTTCACCAGGCATTATCCTAAATTTATTTAGGGATTTCTATTTAGTTCTTCAATGCTCGTAATTACTTTATCTTCAATTCCTTCCTCTATAAGCAGTTCAAGTTCTCCCTTAAGCGCTGTGATATAACTTTCATATTTATTTTCACTCTTGTTTCCGATCTTAACATTTTTCTTAAAAACATGATAGGTTTCATTTGCCCATTTGTAACCCAACTTAGTTAACGATTTTTCTGCTTTCTTTTTAAAAATATCTCTCAATCTTTTTACTTTTGGATGACTTTTATTTTCAATATCTACAGCATAGAATATCTGTTTTTTCTTTACATCCGCGGGAGTTAAAATTATTTCAATATGAACTTTAAAGTTTCTATTATTCCATTCATCTTTGAAAATTTGTAAACATTCATTATGTCTAAATGATTTAAACCTGTATCCGTGGTTTTCAACAATACTTTTAAATTCATTGGAGATATTCTGTCTGTCCTTACTGAAATTTCTTTTTATTTCATTTATTTCGTTATAGTAATCGGCGAATAGTAATGACTTTTCATTAAATTCAATTGGTCTCATAACATTCTCCTGGATATTTTTCATGAATTGAGAAAAAATAAAATAATTGTTATTGATTGTTGAGTAATTTTCCTTGATGAGTTTCTTTAGGCATTCACAGATGTCCCTATATTCAATGCAGATTAATTCATTTTTAAGAATTTTGTTTTTTATCCTTAAAGAACTAAGATTGTAATGTGGAGCGAGTAAAACCAAAAAACACGGATTGAAATCTTTCCACTCTCGAATTAACTGCTCTTCGTTTGGCGGCATTCTTATTTTATTTTCAATACAAACGAGTTGTTCATTGATTTTTATCGTGATATCGATCCTCGAATTTTTTCTGGTATTCTCTGTTTTTACAACAATTTCAGGCTGTTCATCAATTAATAGCGGATCGCCGATTAATGATTCATTTTTTTTTCTATTTATTAAATCAACAAAATCACTTAAAAACCTGATGCCCAGTTTGTGATTCTCTTTAGGATTAAAAAGCCAAGCTAAAAAACTGGAATGAGATAATTCTCTTTTTTCAATTGATGTGATTTCAAAAAAATTAACTTCTTTTTTGATGTTTAATAGATCAACTTTATTCTTTAATTCTGTAAAG
This sequence comes from uncultured bacterium, assembly GCA_964619725.1. Taxonomy (GTDB): domain Bacteria; phylum CSSED10-310; class CAZUFC01; order CAZUFC01; family CAZUFC01; genus CAZUFC01. The sequence continues at coordinate 3,183 of CAZUFC010000120.1, forward strand.
GTTATCCCGTAGTTTTTTTCTTCCATAAAAAGTTATCCTGTCATCAATATCCGTGTTCATTGATTCTGCAAAATTAACTCATAAAAAAATATTCCGAATTATTTTCGTCATTTTGAAACAAACCTGCACAAAGCCATGATGCTTCAAATTTAAAGGGAACATAACATACATCCTAGTGTTAAACCGATTTAAAAGTTAACCGCTCCGACAAATCAGCATTCATCTTACTTTTTCTAGCACAACAGACTTGTTTTCTCAAATATTGATTCTGGAATCGGACATCTCATTCAATTTCAGAACTAAGTTCAGAATTAGTATCTTCTGCGAAGGTGAGACATTTAGCCCAGCATACCCTGGGGAATTTTACTAAACGCTATGGGGCTCATTCCTTATTATTTTCATTGGTCACTTTCACCACATTAAGCTATAAAGACATCTCTCCTGCGAATTGGAAAGGCGAACTTTTATCAATGTTGACCGCTTTTACCGGTTATATCACGCTTGGCGGACTCATCACCATCTTTGCAAATAAACTGATTATTTGAAGAATTTAAACTTTTTATACAGTGAAAGTTTTTTCTCAAACCGAACAGTCATTAAAGTGGAAGCTGGAAGTCTTCCGTGCACATATCATTTTTCTACAAAAATGAAATCCCCTTTGAAACCGATTTATCAGAGAGTGAATTTTTTAAGGATTTATCATTTTACCTATACCCACCCCTTGCCAAGACGACTTACTGCCGTCTAAGGCAATCCTGGGGCTTTCCCGGCGAATCTAGGCAGCATGACAAGACTAATATAACAAAATTCCTTGCCTTTGAAGAAAATTCTTATTATAATCTCCATCGTGATTGCGTTGTAGCAACCTGCAAAGAAGGAAGGAGGCCAAAATGGCGAAAAAGCAAAAGAGAGAGGTAAAGAGGAAAGGCAGAGCGCCGAAAGAAAAAAAGCAAGTAGAGTTCAAGGATTCTCTGAGTGATGTGACGGAAATCGAAACGGTTGAGTTGAAGGATATCGATCTGGAGGACAGAAGTTTCCAGTACAGGCTGCGGGAGAGATTGAACGACATAAAACCCAGTCTGGAAACGGAGGGGCAGCTTGTTCCTGTTACGCTTTGGGGAGAGAGTCCTCCCTACAAGATCATCGACGGGTACAGGAGGATATCCGCGGTCAAGGAGATCGGATGGTCCAGCGTTAAGGCTATGGTGAAAAAGGACATAACTGAAGATGATGCCTACCGTCTCTCCTTTGTCGAGAATGTGAAACGGAAGAGTTTTTCTCCCATGGAAATGGCGAACGCTGTATGGAAAGCTAAGGAAAGAGGCAAAACCAATGAGGAACTGGAATCAGAGTTCGGACTTTCAAAACGGCAGATACAGCGTTACAAGAGTATGATGGAATTCTCGAAGTCGATTAAGGATGCGTTGTCGGATGAAAAAATTTCCATGGCTCACGCTTTTGTCCTGCATACGATGAGCATTGAGGATATTGATCCCTGGATAGAGCGAGTTAAGAAAGACGATTTGTCGGCCCAGGCTTTGAAACGGGCTGTCACAAAGGAGTTGGGTCCCAAATCCAAACCGAGAAAGTTCATACAGAAGAAGAAAGATGGATTTCGCCTTTATCCCATACGGCTTAGTGAAAATACTTCGGACAAAGACAGGGAGAAGATCATCAAGGTTCTTGAGGATGCCTTGGCGATTGCCAAAGGTAAGAAAAAATAAGGGAGGAAACCGTCACGAAATCTGTAACTGTCGGAAAAACTTAGATTATTGTTGGGGGTGACATGATGTCGTATTTTTGGTTTGTGTTTTTTATTTGTATGTTTTTTAATAGGATTTTAAATCCTGTTCCAAGCCAGGACTTTACCTTTGGAGCCTACTAACGAATGGGGATGTGAATGAATAAAGCTAAAAAAGTTGATCCCCACGATCAACAACGAAATACCTAGATTGTCAGTATTCTCATAAATCTTTTCCAAGAAATGGATTTAGATGAAACGATAAATCTAAGATTCAACTCGTCGAACATTGCTATAAAACGTTCTCAAGGTGGAAGCATTTCGCTTTTGATGATCTTGAATTATTGTAAATTTTTTGTTGATGATTACATGATGTCTTTGATTGAAATTTTTTAACTATAAAAGAATGGTATGACAAAAAAATGTGATATGTAACAACTTGTTTGTTTTTAATTTTAAGGAGTAAAGGAATATGAACAATATCATCGAAAATGAAGAGAATAAAACAATATTATCTGGGAAAGAGAATAATATAGCAGAGGGAAATACAAAAATAATTTCAAAAATAATTTATCCGTTAATATTTTTAATTATAGTAAGTGCTGGTACGGCAATATACGATTTGCATGGAAGGGTATCAACACTTGAAAGTGAACATAAAATATTTAAGTCAGCTTTAGATGACAGGATAGATTCTTCTGCACTTTCAAAATATGGCAAAAAAATTAAATCACTGGCCAATGATTCCATTATAAGTTATTATAAATTAGCTTTCAAAGCTGATTCCATCGAAGATAATTTTCGGAAAGTAAAAATTTATGAAAATGATGTCGATGATTTGTTGGATATTGCGTTTGATTCAAAAACTCAAGATGACGTATTTAGAGATGTGCTTAGGATTTTAGAAGATATATTTAAGAAAAACAAATCGAATGAAATCCCCAGGAATCTAATTGAACTGATTAAAGGTGATTCTGAAAGATCAATGTGGATAAAAAATTCACCGGAAAGAAGATCAATGATCATTGGATCCATGAGGTATATCGAACATTTTGACGCGATAAATGCAATCCGACCATTTCTGAAAGATAGTTCTGTAAATGCGAAAGTTATGATTGCTGCAATTAAATTTGTGAAAGATTCTTTTGATTATCATTCTGTCGATCAACTATTAAAATTAGCTATTCACCCGGATTTTGAAATAAAAACAGACGCTCTTAAAGCATTGGCACGCATCAAACCTGATTGCAAAGAACTAAAAGATTGGATAGTTAATTTTAAAAAAAATATTTCAACACAGACAGAATTAAAAGAAATAAGCACAGCTCTTTCTATTGCCGCCGAGTTAATTAAAGGAACAAAATCGACTAATACTAAAACTAATTTATTCGAATTTAGAAAAGAAACAGCAAAAGACTTAATTAAAACTGTTGTGAATAATAATGTGAGGTTTGCGCTTTTACCAGGCTTCTATCTAAGGGGAAAGGCTGAGTCCATAAGACTAAGCTATTTAGATAATCGTGGAAGCTATTGGCATGCGACGCCATATATATTCACCGAACAAAGATGCAAAATAATTAAGGAAATTATTCAAGAAAGCATAAAATCACAGAACATAAAAGAAATATGCAATTATGTAGATGCGTTCAGCATTTACAATGATTCATTTGAATTATATTCACTGGACAGAGTTTCGACGGTTATACTGAATTTTAATAAAGACTCTGGTATACTTGCTGAAAATAAACAGATAATTACCAAAGAAACAACACAAAGAGGTTGTGCGCTAAAAGTGACAGGAGAAAATAAGCTTATGGCTGTTTGGTTGGATCCGATTGGCTCGAGATTAACGGGTATCGTTAAAAAATTCATTAATCCTGATGAAATCAATGTTTCACTGTCGATTGATAGAGAATTTATTTCACTTGTTGATTGAATGTATGATCTTATTATAAGAAATAATTTAAATGTAAAAAAATTCATGATATTGAAATTTTATAATTAGTTTCGTGTAATTGATTTATGAAGCAATAATTCATTAATTATTTTTTTATTAGTATAATTTATTTTAAACTTAAAGTTTCCTAGGCATTTTATTTTTAAAGATTCTTTATTTTGAATTTCCTATTTTTCCATGTTTTTTTTTGAAATCCTAATGCTTATTAAGATTTGATTATGTATAGGCGTGTTTGAACTATAGAGTTTTTGTATAAATTTAAATTAATTTTATTTAATCAGTTAAAGAAAAACATTCTATTTTATTATTAATTTACTTTTATGTATATTACGTGATCGATTAAAAAATCAACCATATATTTCATTCGGATATTATATATTTTTAATAATAATACAAAAAGAGAATATAATATAAATGATATTAAAAGCAAAACAAACACAAAATTAGGTTCTGGCAAATTATAAATAGGTGCCCCAAACTTAATTGTTGTGCTTTTCGCATATAAGCCAATTATTAAAAAGGTGGAAATACAGAATGAAACATATGAAATCAATACAGGTAAAATTAGCATACCAGATAATCTGGTCCAGAACCATCTCATATTAAATTGTTTGAGTACTTCATCATTCGCATTTGCTAAAAAAAAAGCCCTTGTATCGTAATATGAAGGTTTTATATTATAGGGTTTTAGTATATTCCAAATTAATATGCCCTTTTTAGAAAGCGCAAGTATATTATAAATTTTTTGACCTTTATTTGGAGAAATATCTTTATTCATAAAAAAGATAAATAAGATTAAAAGGCAAAAAAATGATTGAACAATAATGGCAGGATAGTAAATCAAGGAATATGCTATTTCTTTTTTTAAAAAATATATCAGCAAAACCAGAATAAATGGGAATAATGCAATTAATATAAGTTTTAAGTGTTTGGCAATATTAACATTATCGTTCTTATTACTTTTCGTAATTAACCTTTTTTTAAATAAAATTGAAGTTAATTCGCCCTCAGATTGCACGTTAAATAATTCATCAAATTTCTTCCCCAAACAACTTGAATGACGCTCCCTGAATCCATAACTAACACAAATTGAACCAAATATATAAGAAAGAAATATTATGGATGTGGCTAAAATTATCTTGTGCTCATTTATTATGTCAAAAGTATGTTTGACTTGATCCTGTAAAATTGAAAGAGGGTATGGAGGTAATTGAGCAGGCGGAAATATAATTAATAAATAAAAATTAACAAAAACCATTCCAACTGCAAAAAGCAAAACGATTCCAGCAATACAATATTCAATAAAATTCTCAGTGATTTTCATGATTCATTATCTTTCTTTAATGATTATTTAATAGCAAACTCACTCCCACAAAAGCCTTAAAACCCCCATCAATGGGATAGGCGTAGAAGCTGGTCTGGAATTTGGCGAAGAGTTCATCTGGTATGATTGGGATGTCGATTACGCTGGACATGGGGAGTAGTAGTATCTTTGCTCCTGCTCCGAATGCGGCTTGCATGGATTCCGCTATGTTTTGGACTGGAGTTATGTTCCCGCCGAGGCTCAGGCTTCCCAGTATAACCATTTGGGATTGTATTGGTTTGCCTAATATGGCGGAGCAGATGGCTACGTATGCGGTCAGGTTCAGAGATCGGGTTGGACCTGTGTTGTTGATTTCTACTGTATGGACGCGGTAATCGTGGTTGGATGGTTTTCTGGATGCTCTTATAAGGGAGGCATTGGCTTTTAAGAAGTCGAATGCCGCTTTTATGGCTTCTTTTGCTGCGCTGATTGTGCTTATGCCTGATGTTTTTAATAATCCGTTGCCGGCTTTCTGTTTTAATTCCGTTGGACAAAAATTGTTTAAAAGAATTTTATGTAATCTCATTTTCATTCTGTTTTTTCTCATGAAATCATATTAAAAATAACAGTTCCGACACAAGAGATTTATCAGGAAAAATATTTATCAGATTTTTCACTATAAATCAACTCCTATGATTTAAATTAAGAAAGTATTATAATTTTTTACGTATTAGAACTGAATAATGAAAAAATCATCAGCACCTGTTTTATTTTCTTGAACAAAAATTATTTTTATGTTAAATATTAATTTTGGAAATCATAATTGTCGATAACTCTAAATAATAGGACGGTGGAGAAAATTAAACCTACAGAAAAGAGAGATTTACAATGACGAAACATTTCACATGGATACGGTTTTACAGGGAATCGGCAGAGCTTCTGGTTGAATGGGAAAAGCGTCAGGGAGAACTGATTCGATTTATTGAGGGGCTTCGATCAGCCGGTTTGAAAGTAACGCCTTTGATGGACAGGGGAGAAGAGGATGCGCCTTTTCTTCTTCAGGAAATCGATCCTTTCACTTTTTTCGGAATTTTTAACCGCGGCATCGCGGATACGGAAAGAATTTCGATTCTCGCAGAAATTAAAAAGAAATTCGGCGTTAAAAGTCCTTTGCCTGATGATTTCGAAGGTATTCCTGTCCTCAACAACCAACGTTCCTGGTTTTTCGCTAACCGTTACAACCGACAAAAAAACGATATTCCAAAATTATGGCGCGTTTTCCGTCTGGCGCTGAATGAAAATCCGATTGAGGATCCTGTTTTTCATGAAGCATTTGACGAAGCTTTGAAGGTTTGGGGCGTTTCTGTCAATCTAAAGATGGGTTTGTTCTGGATAAGGCCTGATCGATTCTTAAACCTCGATAAAACGAACCGAGAATATCTTAACATTAAACTGCCGTCAGGAGGCCTGACATGGAATTTTTACGTCGAAAAAGTTAAATTCGTTCGTGAAACCGGAAAATCGTTTCCAGAAATTTCATTCGATGCCTGGAATGCTGCGCAGAATGCCTCAACGGTTGATGTGACAACGGATGAAGAACAAATAGATTTTTGGCTTGTCGGAGCTTTCTGGAGTGATCAGTTTGATCAAACTAAGAGATTTTTAGAGGAAGGAATATGGCAGAATGGTTATGACGATAAATATCTTGATAACGTAAGGTCCATGAAAGTCGGAGATAAAATAGCCATTAAGTCTTCTTCAACGCAAAAAAGGAATTTACCCTTTGATGCCGGGGGTAATACCGTTTCCAAATTGACGATCAAAGCCCGGGGGACAATCATCGCTAATCGTGGTGACGGCAAAACTGTTGAGGTGGAATGGGATCAGGAATTTAAACAGAAAGAATGGTATTTTTTTACGAATAGGGGCACAGTATGGCATCTTAATCTTGATGACGATTACGGATATGTAGAATATTCCCGGGAGCTCATCAATTTTATCTGGCAAGATATCCCGCAGAACTATGAATGGTTCTTGGAAAGGTATGGAGATGGACAACTGCAGATTGAAGAAACGCCCACGGAAAGCTTAACCAGCATTCGAGTTCCCTACAGCATCGATGACATAATTGATTCAGGAGTTTTTATGGAAAGAGAGGAAATAGAGAAGACCATTTGTCGACTCAAAAGTAAGAAAAATCTTATTATTCAGGGGCCGCCGGGCGTCGGCAAAACATTCATAGCAAAAAAATTGGCTTATGCATTAATTGAATAAAAGGACGACGACAGGATCGAAATGGTGCAATTTCATCAATCCTACTGCTATGAAGACTTTGTCAGGGGATATCGTCCTTTGCCGAATTCAGGAGGGGAGTTTAATCTTCAGGATGCCGTCTTTTATAAATTCTGTCAAAAAGCCGCTGAAGTCCCAGATAGCGAATACGTTTTTATTATTGACGAAATTAATCGAGGTAACCTGAGTCGGATTTTCGGTGAATTGCTGATGTTGATTGAAGCAGACAAGCGAGGACGCAATTTTTCCGTGCCCTTGATGTATAACCGCCCCGAAGAAGAACCATTTTATATTCCGGAAAACCTTTATATCATTGGAATGATGAATCTTGCCGATAGATCTCTTGCGATAGTGGATTATGCCCTTCGTCGACGATTCGCTTTTATGCAGCTCACCCCGAAATTCAAAAGCGATCATTTCAAAAATTGGCTTAAGGATAAAAATATGAAAAAAGAGCTAATTGATTTGATCGTAGAACGTATGAGCGAGTTAAATCAGGAAATTGCCGGAGATTCATCGCTTGGAATCAATTATGAACTGGGGCATAGTTATTTCTGTCCTAGAGGACAGGATTTTTCCCAGATGGATCGCAAATGGTACGAAGAAATAATTGAAACGGAAATTGTACCCTTATTAAATGAATACTGGTTTGATGACTCCGGTAAGGTTAAAACTTGCAGAAACAAGTTGCTGGCATCATGACTTCAACAATCGAGAACAATCATTCGACATTCATCACGAATAATGGGATTCCAATAAGGAATATCTGGTATATGTTGCTTTATGCATGGAATTTTCCTCATATCCTTGATCCTCGGTACTCTGAAGTTGAAAAAGCGCCTACGCTTGAAGCTCTTTTTTCAACCATATTGGCCCACCATGTTAAGCAACGAATGAGGATCGGATTAGGACGCGATTACCGTGCTGAGGAAAACGAGGTCTACGGTATTCGTGGACGCGTTGATTTTGACGAGAGTATACGTCGGATGTCCTTTCAACATGGACGGACATTTTCGCGTTATCAGGTTTTTCATGAGAACGTTCCGAAAAACCAGATAATTCGAAGCGCTCTGGCCCGTTTGGTCCAGCGAGGAGACTTTGGAGAATCGCAGTATAGCGGAAAAGAATTGAAGAATAAATCTAGAAAGTTAGTGAGAGTACTGGATGAAATCGACATTATTGAACTGAATCCCGAAATGATATTAAGAGAAATTAAGAATCTCCAGGACTGGGATTATCGCTTAATGCTGACTTTGTGTTACATCATCAGCCGTTATCTTCTGCCGAACGATATGAAAGGCATGAATTTTCCCGCAAATATCAATCGTGATGAATTAATTATTTACGGACTCTACGAAAAATTCGTCGCCGCTTTTTTTAAAATGCGTTTGGCAGGATGGAAAGTTGAGCCTCAGAAGCAGATCGAGTGGCATGCAATGAATTCATGTGAATTTTTGCCGGTGATGAAACCGGATATCGTTCTTCAGCATCATAAAACCGGAAGCATTATCGTGCTCGATACAAAATTCACAAAATCTATACTTGTCAAAGGAAGATGGGACAATGAGACTTTCGATTCAAATCACATTTTTCAGATTTACGCCTATTTGAAATCACAGGAAAACTGTTCGAAAAGGCACAGAGAAGCGACCGGAATATTGCTTTACCCTGCCGTTGATCGAAAAATCTTTGAAAAAGTCGAAATTCAGGGTCATAAGTTTTTGTGGGCTACGATCGATTTGGCGAAACAATGGCAGGAAATTGACCACGATCTTTTGTCTATTCCAAAAAAGGTTTTGGAGATGATTTGAATTCAAGGAGTTATATACTATCTTAAATTCTGATTGATATCGATACAAGAATGGTCATGGCGACCAGGGAAATCGGGGGTAATGTTCCGGAAAAAGTTATAACGGCGGCAAAGACCGGTGATAATGCTTTTGCCTGAGAAATACGTATGCTTGACGCTGTTAACTTTTTGAATTCAGACATTTTAATTCCGTTTGGATCGCGAAGATAGCCGATGTGTCTCGAATGGAGTTTATGCTTTTTTTTTGAAATATAAGAAGATTTCCCTTTGCAGGCATAATTAGTTGCTGAAGAGCGAGAACGATTGAATCAGTCAGGAAAATATTTTTGCACAAAATAACAAAAATTGACAGAGATTGTCTTTTTCTGTTATACTGAAAAAGACGAATCAGCGTCTGTAAGTGAGGTGAATTATGAACATATCTTTAACTAAGAAGCTCGAGAAATGGGTCCAGAACAAGGTCAGGAGCGGTTTGTACAATTCATCGAGTGAGGTTGTGCGGGAAGCTCTTCGACAGATGTATGAAAACGACAGATTGCGTGAGTTAGGTCTTATTGAACTTCGCCGGAAGATTGAAAAGGGTCTTCAAAGTCTTGACGCCGGTAAGGGGCTTCCATTTGATGACTCTTTAACCGAAGAGATAAAGAAGGAAGGCAGGAAACGCAGAGGAGACGGAGAAAAATGATTCCGCTCGAGCTGGTTATCTCTCCTGAAGCCAGAGACGATCTGATTGAGATTTGGCGCTATATTGCCGATGACAATCCGGCAAAGGCTGACGAGTTGATTGAAGATATTCATGAAAGGTGCAGATTGATTGCTGATAATCCAAGTATCGGACGTTCCAGGGAAGAATTCAGTTATAGATTGAGAAGTTTTGTTTATCGCCGGTATATAATTTTCTATAGAGCAAAATCTGGTGTATTGGAGATTGTCCGTGTTTTAAGCGGGTATCGAGATATGAACGGGATTTTCAAGGATTTAGAATGATGACCAATTACCGATCATTCAAAAAGAACGCGAACCGTTTTATTGCCCACCATACGCGAGAAAAGACTGAAATCACCTGTTTCGTGGCGAATACGCCCTGCGATAATGGCTGGACTTATTTTGAGTTCCCTGGCCGTTTCCGTAATTTCCCGGCGTTTTGTCGCTTCATTGAAATTCAAGTTTTTCCAGATTGATTGCGGTATCATGCAATCTGAAGCATATTCGTCGGCTTCTTTTTCGACGGCGCTGTTCTGTTCGGCATTGAGGTCATCGAATATAATTTCGTCGGCGCCGGGTTTCAGGTGAAGCGCTATGTGCGACAGTTCGTGAATCAATGTGAACCAGAAATTGTCCAGGCGATCGTAACGGAGCGTCATTGCGACAAGCGGCGTTCCGTCGGGCATCAGGATGGCTGCTCCGTCCAGGTATGTTTTCGGGAGATGCCTTTCCGTCACTAAATGTATTCCGTGTTTAAGCAAGTATTCCTTTGCCAGGAGCGGGCCTTTATTGAAAAGACTCAGTTTGACCAATTCCTTCAGGAAATCCCGGCATACCGTTCCCGTTTCGTAGTTCGCCGTTTTTTGTCTCATGGCTTGTTTCATTACCCTTATCCGCCATGCCGTCAAATTATACAGGTCCATTTTACATTTTTGTCTTATTTTGCTTCTTAAGAAGGTAGGGGAAAGCAGTTCCTGATCGAGCGGTTTGATGAAATTCAGCATGATTTTCCGGGCTTCTTTTTTCGCCATGCGCGTCGTTCCTTTGTATTCGATCCATCCTCTTTTTATCATTTCCGCAACGGGAAATTTCTGCCATTCCAGGTCCCCGGTTTCCGCAAGAGTCGCATCAGGTTCCCGGAGAAGGACTTCAGCAGGTATGCCCAAGCCTTCATGCAGTCTGCGAATCATTGATCGGCTTAATCCTCTTTTGCCGGATAATACCTCGGATACTTTGCTTGCACTCCCGATATACGGAATCAAATCTTTCTGCCTCAATCCCTGCTGCTCCATTCTGAATTTAATCGCTTCAACGGGATCGGGCATTTCAACCGGAAAATTTTCTTTTTCATACAGCATGACCAGGGTCGTCCATAATTCCAGCTCATCGGATTCAGAACTTCCGGGCCCGGCATCCATCAGCTCGTTTATTCTTTCCAGCGCTTTTTCATATTCTTCTTCTGATTTTATTAGTTTTGGGTTCATCAGACCTCCTCCGCGTTTATCCTGTCATACTCCGCGTGAGTCCCGACAAATCTTATTGCAGCAAGTCCTGCTCGGTAATTGAATTTCACGACAAGACGATATTTGTTTCCCCTAATGTTGAAAACGACTCGACTATTTCCGATATTACTTGCACTGGCGTATCTAGATTTTACATCCATGAAGCTTTTCCAATCAGCATTTTTTGCTTCGTAAAACCATGACTCTAAAGCATTTTTTGAATCAGCGTGCTTTTCCTGAAAGTCTTTAAGCAGTTTCAGTCCGACGACTCGCATTTTTATTTTTCCATTTCAGGAATATAATGTCAAGAAAAATTCCCATTTTGGGAAGATTATATTCTTACACAAAAACCATAAACAGAAATTTTCATCAATGATACATTCAAAAAAAATAAATAAACCGGATAGTCATCAGCGTCAATTTTCCTAAGCCCAATTCATTTGAATGTATCGGTGCATTTCTTCCGGATCGAGAGAACGGGTCGTATTTCCATGACGAATAAAAAACATTGTTCCTTTTGAATCTTCCATGAATACTGGTTCCGGCGATTTTTCAACATCAACGGCGCATATAGTATTCTCATCAATTTCTGCGAATCTTATCTTTACAAACCGGGCATATTCTACTCCTATACGGTCCCTGATAATATCCGTCAGCAATTGTTCAAAGCCGTCGACGGATTTCTTTTTCAACGTGCTCAAATCAAGGTCTATTCCCAATACATCGCCGTTGTCTTCCACGCCTATTATCAATGTACCTCCTTCGGAATTCAAGAAAGCAGCGATGGTTTTAAGAACGGAAAACCTCAGGTTTTTATTAATTTCATTTCTTACGACGTCCCATTGAATTGTACTCTTGAATTCCAATGTGGCGCTTTCGCCCAGTTGTATTAATTCATTGACGGTACGGTCGTGCATGATTTCCGGTTCAGCTATGAGCGATGACATGAAGTCGTTTATTCGGCAAGCAATGATCCTTCTTCGAGAATCCAGGAATTTTCTATAATTTTCCACTTTCCAAAATTCAGGATTCATTGGAATGAATTGTTTTACCAAGGCGCCGGGATATTTATTTTCAACATCTGCAAAGTATTCGGCAGGAACCTTATTTGATATGTTAATATTCGTATCCGCTGTGAGAAAAGCCCTGTTTGCGATTTCATTCACCAATTTGCGGTGCAAATGATTGTCCGAATCGAATCCATTTTTGTAGAGAATGGAGCTGGGAAAAATATGGTGACTATGAATTTTATATGAGGTTCCATGTGTTACTCCCAAAGAAGCGCCGTTAAACCAGTCGACAGCCCCCTGCGTTTTCGCGATAATGAATGCCATCCGATATAAAGGATGCTGAGCGCCTCGACCTTCCAGGTCGCCGGGTTTTACCTTGATGCGCCCGCGTTGGTCTTCAATTTGTTTAATTAACACAAGCCATGGTTTTCTATGTCGTGCAACGAGAGACACATCATGCTCCAGGCGCTGATCAGTCTGAGCTGTAAACCTTGACCACATTAAAGCGGCATATAACCAATGTATTGCTTTTTTGATCGAGCTATCATCGGGAAACCTCAATTCATGCAAGGATAAATAGGCGACAACGGGAATGAAGGCATTCGTCGTATTAACGTCTTCCGTTGAATGTATTCTTGCTCTTTCCGGCAGAATTGTAATCAGATAATCCATGATTTTGCTTAACTTGTTCCAACCTTCTTGAAGTTTTTCTTTGGGAACATTATGAATTTGTTCGAAGAGTGCACGATTCGTTACGATAACTGTCAATGCCCTCGTCATGAAAGTAAGGTCAAAATAGAAATTCATTCGACTCATTTCGGCGATTTTCATTTTCATTACACGCCTGGCCTGGGGCCATTTGCCGGTAATATGAGTCAACGCCAGGTCCGCATCTGATAATTTCGTTCCTTTGCTGTTAACCCTGTCGAAAATATCTATGGCGTCGTCAATCGATGCTTTGATGGGTACTGTTTGTTCAGGTAAATCCATCTCCTTAATTTGTCTCAGTTTGTTAATATTTTTATTGAATTGATTCGCGAGCTTAAACGCGTCTTTGTCATCGACATCCTGGGTCTGAGCTATTTCAAAAGGATTTATCCTGTCGCTTATAAAGCAATCTATTACACGCCACCATAAATTATTGCCGTGCATTTTAGATGCCTGGTAATACTGGAAATCACCATTGGAAATATTGAAATAGAGATCACGGCAATCTTTGTTAATGTCCTTTTTGCTGTAATACGGAGGTATTTGACCTGTGATCAACATGTAAAGCGTCGTGAGTCTTTGTTGACCGTCGAGGATAATTTGGACGGTTCCCAATCTTTCCGGTAAATCGTTTATATTTTTAAGCTCTGGAGGCGAATCAGTCTTCCAAAAGAGTAAACTTCCTACCGGATATTCTTTCATTAATGAAACCATGAGTTGCTTTGCCTGTTCGCGAGACCAGACATATTCGCGCTGAAATTCAGGCAATACTAAATTTCTTTTCTCGATGTCTGCGATTAAATTAATAATTTTCATAATACTGTCCTTATTAATATTTTTTTTTTCGGAATAACCTTTACTTTAAACTTCCATAATTATTGACCGTCTAAAAAATCAAGGAGATCGAAATTAAAATGTGAGAACTTATTCTGAATCAATGATTTTCTCCTTTCTGTCTTCTAAATCCTCCAAAACACCACGAATCTGATCCAGGGCCGATTCCAGGTCTTCTGCTATTTCTGCGGCAATGATGTGGGGATCGGGCAGGTTTTCTGAGTCTTCCAGGCTTTTGTCTCTGAGCCAGAATATGTCAAGGCTTGCTTTGTCCCGGTTAATTATTTCGTTGTATGTGTATGGTCGCCAGCGGCCTTCGGGGTTTTCTTCAGTCCAGGCGGGTTTTCTGTTCTTTCTGTCGCCGGGGTTATAGCATTTTACGAAGTCGTCCAGGTCTTTTTTCGTCAACCTGTTTTCCTTCAGAGTGAAATGTTTGTTGGTTCTCAGGTCGTAGAACCATATTTTTTCCGTCCAGGGTTTGTCGCTGCCCGGTTTGCGGTCGAAGAAGACGACATTGGCTTTGACTCCCTGGGCGTAGAAGATGCCGGTAGGTAGTCTCAGTATTGTGTGGAGGTCGCATTGTTCCATTAGTTTTCGTCTGACTGTTTCTCCGGCGCCGCCTTCGAACAGGACGTTGTCGGGAAGGACTACGGCGGCTCGTCCGTTTATTTTCAGGAGGCTCTTGATGTGTTGTACGAAATTTAACTGCTTATTGGTCGTGCTGGTCCAGAAATCGGGACGGCTGTAGGTTACCGTTCGCCTGGAGGTTTCGCCTTCTTTGTTGACTATCAGGATGCTGCTTTTTTTTCCGAAAGGAGGATTGGTCGCTACAACATCGAAATGATCTGAGGGTTGTTCGCTCAAACTGTCCTTGCCGCCTGTCACCGGGGGTTCATGTTCGTCGTCGTCCGGGCCTATGCCGTGGAGGAAAAGGTTCATGGCGCACAGTCTGGCGACACCATCCACGAGTTCTATTCCTCTTAGGAAGTTGTATTTCAGGTGACGTTTCTGGTCGCGGTCCAGGTTGAAATTTTCTGCCGTGTAATGATGGGCAAAAAGGAGAAACCCTCCGGTGCCGCATGCAGGATCGCAGACGACCTCATCCGGCTGCGGTTGAAGACAATGGATTATCGCACTGATCAGGGGACGTGGAGTAAAATATTGACCCGCTCCTGTCTTGATGTCCTGGGCATTGCGCTCCAGCAACGCTTCGTACGCATCGCCCTTAACGTCGGAGGACATGGTTAACCAATCTTCTTTGCCTATCAGTTCCACGATCAGTTGGCGCAGTTTCGCCGGGTCCTGTATTCTGTTCTGGGCTTTGCTGAATATGAGTCCCAGCATTCCTTTCTGTTTTCCCAGTTCTTTGAGGGTTTTCCTGTAATGCTTGTCGAGTTCTTCGCCTTCCATCTGCGGTGAGGCTAATCGGCTCCAGCGATACTCCTCCGGAATAGGATGCTTGCCTCCATGGTAGGAAAACCGCTCATCCGCCATCTTCAGAAACAATAAAAACGTCAACTGCTCCAGATAATCCTGGTAAGACAATCCGTCGTCTCTCAATACGTTGCAGTAACTCCACAGTTTCTTTCCCAACCTGTCGCTGTGATCGGTCATTTATTTTCACTCCCGGAAGATTTTGTTTTTTGGTCTGATTTTTCTTCTTTACGGCTTGTCTTTTTACTTCGCCTGTTTTTTTTCTTTCGATTTGAGTTCTCTGATTTTTCGGCTGCTTCTCTTTCTTTTTTAATTTTTTCAAGCAGAACGGCTGCCGGTTCGTCATCAGGGTCCTGATCGACCAGCTTGCCCTCGAACGCCCATTTGAGGATGGATTGTCTGAGTTTTTCACACATCAATATATCATTTATAATATTTGTTTCTAATTTATTTTTTATTGAGAAAACCCTATTTATTTCATTGATGATTCTTCTTTGCTCATCTAAAGGAGGGAAAGGAAAAATTAATGAATATAATATTTTTTGATTTATAAATTTTCTTGTTGTACCTTTACAAAGTTCATAAAATTGTCGCTTAACGAAAGTTGAACCATTGAGTAAGACGGAAAAAAAATCAGGAATCACCTCTCTTATTACAAAACGTAATCTCATTACATTTGAAGATAGTCGTGCTCCTTCAATTGAATAAGGAACAACGCAAGCATCACCAACAGTGCCTGATCTTGAAACTAAAACATCACCATATTCAGCATCATAGGATTTGAGTTCCTTTGCCTTTTCATTTGATAAAAAAACTTTGCTGTTATTAATAAATTCCATTGGTTTTATATTCTCAATTCCTAAAACAGGAATTCCTTGCGACTTATAATCTTTCTTTTTCAATAAACTACCGAAAGGGCCTGTTTTCATTCCATCATTGGTGGCTTTTAACAATTCTCTAATTTTAACCCAACACCACCCTTCAGGCAAATCAGGAAGGTTACGGGCATCCGGGGATTCAGGTTCCTTGTATTTTTTTTCAGCCCTGGCGCGGGCGTTTTTGACGGCTTGTTCATTATCCTGTGGCGTCCAGGATTTTCCGGTTTTCCTGGCTTTTTCTTCGGCTCTGGCGCGTGCTTTTTCCGTTTCGGATTCAATCCACTTTTTCCGGCGTTCCTTCAAGATACGCCTGAGAAGTGCATCTGCCGGTTCATAGTCGCGACCTTCCTTATTAGCCAATTCCGCTTCCGTGGGAACAAGCCGTCCTTCGACCGCCGCCTTCAGAACGGAAGAACGATAACGCTCCAGGTTCTTCTTGACTCTTTTCAGCGTTTCTACTGCTGTATCCAAGCGGCTGAAGTAGGACTCTATGGCTTTTACTATTCGTTGTTGTTCGTTAAGTGGGGGTAATGTCAAACAGTATTCTTCTAAAAATTTATTGGGTACTCTCATATGACCCGACGTACCAGCCATACTCGAACGAGCGATACTTCTAAAATCTTTCCTTAGTAAAAAGTAAAATAACAACTTCGGTATTATGGCCTCGGAGGGCCTTAGAACATGAAATTCAGTTGATCCGGCACCTATATGATTACACAAGCCTTTGGCAATAAATACTTTTCCATTTTCCATGCAGGGAGTAATCTTTGCGAAAAGAACATCGTATTCTTGAAATTTTGTATATCCTTTGCTAACATCCAGCCATAAACGTTTCTCGCTTAAATCTATTGCCCCAGTCATCTCAGATACAGCCTTCATTGGTATAAAGGAAACTTTTACGTTATCAACCGGAATTTTGTCTGGATAACGTGGGTTCAAGATAGCGATACGGGACAATTTCGTCAAACACCATCCTATTGGTAATTTTTTAGCATCGAAATTCATAAGTTCATAACTCTTGAAATGGATATCCTAGTATATCAAATTAATTTGGTTTTTTTACGCTAAGTCTCTTCATAAAAATTGTACAGTTTTTCGCCCCCCCTATATCCCCCCGCGAGCGGGGGGACTTTTTTCCTTGAAATTGATTGATCGATTGTTGGATTTTCGTTATACATTTAACAGTTCTTTATCAGTCAATGTCAGGAGATGTGAAGTTCAATGCTTTGTTAAGTTGCTTGATTATTTTTAGAAAATCTTTACCCAGCACCTTAGCAGCTTTGCCTAATCCTCCTTCTTCAATAAATGGTGATAAATTGAAATCTTCAATTTCAACCATTAAGCTTGATGCAATATGATCCTTCATCATCACCAGCCATTTTTTCTGCTCATCTGTAAAACCTCTTCCCAGCACTTCCTGATCCTTCAACCATGTTTCAAACCGCTCATCAACCTTATCTGAATAATGGACCAATTCATCATCCTTATTCAAGGCGAAACGTATCAGGGAAATGATATCGGTCAGCATTGTCTTGGCGCTCGATTTGCGGACTTTGTTTTCTTCCAGAATTTCATAGGCTTTCCACAATTTTTCAGGCGTCAGCGACCGGGGCGGCGACTGAACGGCATCATGAATATTTTTAATGTCTTCAAATCTCAAACGTCCGGCGTACGGTTCGGAGTAGAAAAACTGCAGCGATTCGATTTCGTCCCTGTTTTCTTTCAGAAACTGCTCGAATGATTTTACCAATTCTTTCGCTCTCTGTTTTTGAATATCTGAAAAGCCGGTTTCCTTTTTCATCAGTTCATCTGTCGTTATAGGATCGATAATTTGCTCAAACGGTTTATTAATTTCATTCAGCAAGCGTCTCAATGGAGGATTACTTGCCAGAGGTTTAACCGATTCTTTCATAAGTTTTTTCGCGGCGGATTCTATCTGTTCAGCGGTCGGATTTTGTTCCGGCGGAACATTATGTTCAATTCTGGCTTTTTGTTGTTGAATATCCGGGTCCAGGGCATCGATGATTCCCCGGCTGATCTCGGACAGCGATTTATCTCCAGATGATTCCTTAATTTTATCTTTCTGTTCCTTTGAGCATTGTTTGTCCAGTCTTGCCAGACGGCAGGCCAGCGAAGAGAGGTGGTCCTCGTCGGTAATTCCTACGGCTATTCTTTCCAGCAATTTTTCAAAAGGAACCGATTTTTTTCTTTCCAGGGGCTGAGTATCAGTGAGCGATTCCTGTTCGGTGACTCCGACGCAATCCACTATAACGAAATGAGTCTTATGCTCTGCCTTTGGGGTGACGGCATTCAATTCTTCGCTGTTTATTATCCTGACGCCGCGACCCTTCATCTGTTCAAAAAGAACGCGGCTTCTGACCGCTCGCATGAACACGAGTATTTCTATGGGGCGTATGTCAGAGCCTGTACTGATCATGTCCACTGTAACGGCTATTCTGGGATAATAGGAATTGCGGAAATCCTGGATCAAATCTGAAGGCTTGCTTCCAGTGGTCTTGTAGGTAATTTTCCGGCAGAACTCTTCGCCTGCTCCGAATACCTGTTTAATGATTTCTGTGATATCCTCGGCGTGCGAATCGTCTTTGGCGAAAATCAGCGTTTTGGGCAACACTTTTCGTCCCGGAAACATTTCAGTTCTGACTTTTTCCTTGAATGTTTTGAGTATGAGACGTATCTGGTCCTTCGCCACTACAGAACGGTCCAGGTCGTTCGGCCCGTAGGCGATACTTTCGTCGGGTTTTCGCCATCTGACTTCACGTGTTTGACGGTTGCGCAGGCCGATCATGGACTCGCCGTCAGCTTCGATTTCCGCACCCTGGGAGGTTATTTTCGTTTTTATCCGGTAAACCTCGAAATCGACGTTAACGCCGTCGGCGACGGCTTTTTCATGATTGTATTCCATGACCAGGTTCTGGTTGAAAAAACCGAAGGTGTGTTTGGCCGGCGTGGCGGTGAGTCCTATAATGAATGCATCGAAATATTCCAGGACCTGCCTCCAGAGAGTATATATCGAACGGTGGCATTCGTCGACGATAATGACGTCGAAATATTCCGGCGGTATCGATTTGTTGTAGACCACGGGCAGAGGTTCATCTGTTTCGGATTGCATTATTTCATAGAGCGAGCGTTCTTCGTTTTCAGGATCGAATTCTTTCTCGCCTTTGAGCATGGAATACAGACGCTGAATTGTTGAGATGACCACTTTGCTTGATGCGCTTATATTATTTGTCGTCAGACGTTCTACATTGTATAAATTTCCGAATGAACGGTTGTCGTCAGAAGGCTTGTAATTCTGGAATTCCTTTTCCGCCTGTTCTCCCAGGTTGCTGCGATCCACCAGGAACAAAATACGCCTTGCTCCGCCGAATTTTATGTACCGGTAGACTGCTGTAATAGCCATGAGAGTCTTTCCCGATCCGGTGGCCATCTGGACCAGGGAACGGGGATAATTTTTTTTCAGTGATTCGTCCAGATTGATGATAGCCTGAAATTGGTTGGGAAAAAGAAAACCGGGATCAAGCGGCGGAAGCGTCTGCAATCTTGATCTCAGTGTTGAAGGTTTAACGTTGTCTGCTGCAGTGTAGAATCCTCCTTCGCCGTGCAGTCGCCGGACCCAGGCATCAAGTGTTTCGCAAGAAATCCATTCAGCCAGTGTTTCCGGACGGTGAAATTGGAAAACACGACGGCTTCGGGGCGCGGGATCGAGCATATTGATGAATCTTGTTTCCACTCCTGTACTCATATAACAGAAGGGAAGAGGCATAAAAGGAGCCTCATAATAATCCGGGAACCCCTCGGAATATTTCTCAGCCTGGACATTAACGCCGCCCAGGGGGAAGCCGATTTTTTTGGCTTCGATGACGCCGACGGCGCTGCAGTCTACGAATAACAGGTAATCCGCAAAACCGGTATTCAGGTTGAATTCACGGACCGCTACGCCCTCACTGGCGTAAAGATTCAGGTCGCTCCTGTTTTGGATATCCCAACCTGATCGCCTCAGTTTTTCGTCTATGATTTTTCGTGCCTCTTTTTCCGGGTTCATTTATCGCATCAATGGGCTCAAAGTGAAAAATGTTCGTTCGTATTGCCTCGTCGATTTTAAATCAGTCCGTTCTCCTGAAAGGAAAACAGCAAAAATAGCATAATTCGTCTCATAGCGCCGGCGGCTGCATTTTATTGAAACCTCGATCAAGATCGTCACCGGTTTTTTTATACCAGAGTTTCCGGTGAATGAGAAGAGAATTTTTCCGGTAAGGGAGAAGTTTCCCGGAAAAACAGTTTGCAGCTTATTTCTTGTTATGTTCCGACATTGTCGAAGTTTTACCGGCTGTGGCATATTCCTTTGTTCCTTGTTACGGAATATCAGCAGTGAAGCAGGCGACTGCGAACCGGACAGTCGGTCTCCAATGACTTGCAATAGTGAATCGCCTTGCTTGGCTTTATTGTTCAGCTTTTTACCTTAAAGTGAGATTAGATTAGTTTCGCCTTGATATGGAAGGCAATACTTCTAATTGTTCATAAATTCTCTGTCGCTATCGGTATTGCCATCGGTATCAGTATCGAAATTCTCAAACAAAAAACCTTTGTTTTCACAGACAGAATGCATCCCGCCCGTCGTCCCGGTAAGAAACATGTCCGGCTCCTGCTTTCGCAATGTCGACGGTAAGCGAATGAAAGACATGGATAATGTTTTTTCGCGGGGTGATTTATGTCCGTCAATCGGATGCAGTGAGGTTAAAACCGGAGGATATGCTTCAACAGCGACTGGTAAAAAATCCGTTTTTTGCTGAAAGGTAATGGTAATATTTTGTTTCGATTGCGACCCCGATCTCGACCCCGATACCCCTACAGACCCCGATCCCGATCCCGATACCGATCCCGAATGAAACGGCCCTATAAACCGTGAAGAACATCAAGAGCACGAAGATGAACGTTCTGAACTCCTGACAAGAATGTCACAACCTATTGAAAAAGTGTGATTTTCTTG
>CAZUFC010000121.1:0-24311 GCA_964619725.1 uncultured bacterium
TTGACGCTTTCGCCGACCTTGAGCCCGACCCACAGTCCGACTGAAACGCCGACGCTATCCCCGACGTTGACGCTTTCGCCGACCTCAAGCCCGACCTACAGTCCGACTGAAACGCCGACGCAGTCCCCGACGGTGACGCTTTCGCCGACCTTGAGTCCGACCGATACTCCAACGGAAACGCCGACTCTGTCTCCGACGGTAACGCTTTCCCCGACCTTGAGTCCGACCGACACTCCCACGGAAACGCCCACTCTGAGTCCGACTTATACGCCGAGTGAAACGCCGACTGACACTCCCACACAGACGCCGACTTTATCTCCGACCGTTACGTTATCTCCAACCAACAGTCCGACTTCAACTCCGACCTTGACTCCCACAGTGACTCTTTCGCCCACTTTGAGCGCCACACCCACTGTAACGCTTACTCCAACCATAACGCCGACGCCGACCCGTTCGCCCACGGTTCCCAGCACTTTTACGCCCACGCCTACGCCGATGGGGACGAAAACCCCTACGCCGACGTTTACGGCCACTTCCACCCCTGCTCCCGACATTGTGGTCAGGAGTCAGGATATCCAGTTTGATCCTTCTTATCCCGCAGAAAATGGAATGATTACTATCTATGGAACGGTCCATAATTGGGGAGATGATGTAACTGGAAGCTTTACGCTTCAATTTTTTGCCGATTCAGGCTTTGGTCCGATTCAGATAGGAGGCGATACTATCGTCGATCCTTTGGCGCCGGGGGATTCGCTTACATTTTCCGAATCCTGGATAGCCACTTGCGGTACCGCCGTTTCAATCGAAGCGGACGTATTCGACGAGGTGGCTGAATATTCGGAAACGAATAACAGCGGGGTCAGAAACATTCCGATTATTTATTGCGCCGATTCTGTTTCATTAAGCATGACGCCGGCAGAGGAGACCGTTTCCATCGGTGAAGAGACGGAATTCACCATTACGGTTGAGAACGGTAATCTTGGTCCTGACACGTTCGATCTTTCGCTGAGCGGGACTTTACATGCATCCTGGTATGAATTTAATGAGAATCCTCTGACTTTGACGGCAGGCGAAATCGGTGAATCGATTTTAACGGTAACCGTACCTGACGATTGCGGAAACATCGGAATTTATCCTTTTGAAGCGGTCTGTGCTTCGCAGCAGATGACGGAATTTTATGAAAGTCCCGGTATACTGGAGGCGACGGGGGCGGTTGAAATAAGTCTGCGCAATCCCGGAAACGGCAGCAAGTCGGGCAGTCGCGACGTGACTTTAAGCTGGCATACTTCCGTGGAGTCCGATTCGACTCTGTATTATCGTGAAACAGGAGCCGGCGATTGGACGGAAGCGATCGTCGGGTTGGGACAAACGCAGCATCAGTTTGAACTGGAAGAGTTGACTCGAAACGCCGCTTATCAATGGTACGTGGAAATCGATTCTTTGTGCGGTTCAACGACTTCGAGCATCTGGACATTTACGGTCGGGAACGGAGTGGTTTTCGATCAGAATTCCTATCTGTTCAATGTTGAGAGGGATTATGATCAGCGGAGACAGGTTTCGGTTTACAATGAAGATGTGGTGAGCCATGAAGTAGAGCTTCACATCGAGAATCCCAACGATGATATTATAGTGAACTTTGTAGGACCGGGAAGCGAGGATGAAACGGTTATTCTCGCCGGCGGTGAGACGGCCGATATAGAGCTGGCGATACACGCTCAGGACGTTGAGGGCGACGGAGAGTCCAAGCCTGTGGAGATATGTTTCGACAATATAGTATTGACGTTGACTGCGGACGAAGAGGATGACCCGATTACGGACAGCGCTCCGGCCGTCATTTGCGTGCAATGGCCCGACATAGATTTTGCGATAACTGAAGAATACTCGGACCCCGTTTCGCTGGTAAAGACCTGTCGAGCGACCAATTCAGGCGATCTGCTGACCGATATGACGGTGACGTCTGAAGGCGGATTGGCTGGACGAACCTTGTTCGTGCCTAAAGTGGGGCATATGAAGCTGGAAAACGGAGAACACATTGATTTTTATGTCGAACCGCTCTTCCGGCCCGGCGATTCCACTCTTTCCGGCGAGGTGTGCGGGGAGGCTGCGGGGGTGCAGGAATGTCTGCCGCTGGTTTTCGATTGCGTGGCTCCCCGGGATATCTATGAAGTCGTGGTGGCTGAACCGGAACTATGTTACAGCATGGCGGGATGGTTTTGCACGAACAGGCCGAGGATATCGATGCATTTCGACGTCTCGCTTGAGATGGAGGAAGTGGTTACCGCCGCGATATACACGGAGTTCCGTCCGCGGTCCAACGCTCGTCCCCATTTCGTGGATTTATTCATCAACGGGCATTTAATCGGCGAACTAAACGACATTATTCCCGACGGAGTGTACGGATTCGCTTTTGATCCGGCCTATTTGAACATAGCGCCCGGAGGCTCGGCTTCCAATACCTTCTCCATCCGGACGCGGCACTTCAACGGCGGTCATTACATCGTGTCCACCAATTCTCTGGCCGTTCTGACGATGGAAGCGACCACTCTTTACGTCTGCGCCGACGACCAGGACCAGGCCGACGACATAGCCGAATCGCTGCCTCATTTCTGCCAGGGTTACACCTTCGATCTCGATCCGAGAATACAAACCGTTGAAATGCTGAACTCTGACGAAGAGCCGACTGATGTATTCTATCCCGGCGAAATTGCAAAGATAAGAGTCAGGACCGAGAACCCTCATCCCTTCTACAGCATCAACACGACGTATACTCTGAAGATAGACACGGACGGAGATACGGGAACGGCGGAATACGACAGCCATATTGCGGATGAAGACTGGATAACGACACTGGAGCACAATGCGGACATTTACAACACGTGGGATTGGACCGTCCCCGGCGGTTCGCCTGAGATACAATTGACCGTGGAGGCGCATGAAACGGCCGATTATGCCAATTGCTACGATTGCCCCGGATGGAACTGGGATTTCCACGTAGGCGGCGGAATAACGGGATACGTCAGGGAAGCGAACAATCTGCAGCCAATCGAAGGCGCTACAGTGACGGCTTCGGGAGGTTACTCCGATCCGGACGGCAGCGACGCAACGGGCTATTACGAGATCAGACGCCTTCCCAACGGCGTTTATAACGTTACCGCCGGCGCACAGGGTTTCATGCCTCAAACATTGCATGACCTGAACGTACAAAGCGACATACTGGTCAACCAGGATTTCGAACTGCTGACTCCAACCATTACGCCTACGCCCACTATAACGAATACGCCTACAATAACGAATACTCCAACCGTCACGCAAACTCCAACACTGTCGCCGACTTCCACCATCAGTCCTACTCCTACTCTATCCTCAACCCCAACTGTTTCTCCTACCCCCACGCTGTCTCCTTCTATGACTCCGACTATCTCGCCGTCCCCCTCATCAACGTTCTCCCCGACCGCCCCACCGCCGACAAATACTCCTACTGTTACGCCGACACCAGAGCTTCCTCCGATTCCATCTATGAAGAATTTCGGCATCCTGCTTACGCTCGCTCTTATGGGTTTAGCTTTGTTCATTACAAGAGTCAAAGCGCTCGGAAAGAGGTAAGCATAGGATTCCGCTATGGGACTCGTCCGAATAAACGATAAAATTGAACAGTGCCTGACTATTTCAAGAAGAGTCGATAAATCGGAAAGGACCGGGGTTGCGGTGCATCGCATAACAACGGAGCATTTGCATGATCCGAGATGGCCTCCGGATGCGGAGGGTATAGCGAGGTTTTTCAGAGAACATGCCGACGTCAGGAACGTTATAGGTCGCATGCCTTATAATGTCATCGTATTACCGGACGGATCGATTGAACAGGCTTTGCCCCTGTTGGAAAGCGGTCCCCATGCGCGTGCCTGGAACAGGAAAATGATTGCTGTCGCCGTATCGGGTGATTTTTCCGGGAACCCGGTACCAGGAATAAGCCCCGGGCCTCCGACGGTCGCCGCCTATCAATCTTTGACGGCGTTATGCGGAATACTTATCTGGTGGCTGAACGCGACGCCGGATGAAAACCTCAAAGGGCATGACGAATTGCCTGAAGGTTCTTCTGATCCTGATAAGGAATGTCCCGGAGAGTATTTATCCATGGACGATTTAAGAGCTGACGTGGAGGAATGGATCGACTCGAATCTTGATGTTTCTGCTGATGCCGTACAACGTGACCGGTTCTTGAGCGGCATACCCATAATAATTACATAACCGTCACCGACATCAATTCTGTCATTATGAGGGGACTGATCAAACTGGGGTTACACTTCTTTGAAAACATTTGAAGTTTTATTTCAGTAATCGGTATCGGTATCAAGATCGGGGTCGAAATTGAAACAAAACGATCGGAAATTCTGTCGAGTTGTAACTTCAAAAGAAGCTTTTTTGATCAATGCCGTTTTGCCGGATGCCGGATACGAGGATAACGACTGGCGGTCAATGGCCTAGCTGAATGGAATATCTCGGCAAGCAGACCAACTGATACAATTCAGCAGTTCCGGGGTTATGGGCCGCCTTACATCTGCTTCGGCTTGAAGCCTTCCTTCTTGAGCAGGTTAATGATCCCTTCATCCCCAACCAGGTGCCCCGCACCGACGACCACGAAATAAGTCTCCTCTGTTTTCAGATATTCCTGGATTTTTTTCGTCATGCCGTAATTGCGGTCGATAAAAAGAAATCGAAAAACAGGCAAAAGTTCGGGATACTCTTTCAGAGGTTCAGTAATCATGATTTCTTCCAGTCTTTTATGATCGCCCGTTTTCCAGGCTGCAATCATAGCGTTCATTTCCGCCTCAGCATCTTGAAGCGATATGATGGAATACTTCATGAAAGCGTTTTCATTAGGCGCCTCGAAAAAGAGTTTCATCTGATCTTCCAGGGTTTCCAACTCAAGTATTTCCTTTTTTCCTTTGGCTTTTTGCAAAAAATGAAAATCCAGTCCTTCCTGCGGAGAATATCCTATTTTCATCAAGTGTGTCAGGGTAAGTTGCATGGACAGAAGACCAGGTTTCATTTTGATCATTGATTCCAGAGGTAATTTATGTTTTTCCAGATATTCTTTCAGGAGCTTGTAAACTTCCTCGTTCAGATGAGGCTTTATCGTTTCGTCACCCTGGTAGTAACCTTTTTTCATGATTTGAGTCTGATATTTCATTTGATCCAATTCCAGCATATTCAGTTCAACGACCAGTTTATCGGATTTTTCAAAGGATTCCTCTATTATGGGCGATAAGGGATACATCTTGTTGTCGGCAAGATGAACCGATCCGAACAGAAATACGCTTGCAGAATCGGATTTAACTTCCCACAGGAAATTTTCGGAGGTTTGATCCGCTGTTACGGCTAGACTGGTTGAGCTTATGGTCAGGAAAAACAGTACTGCCGGCAGACTCAATTTTAATAAAAGATTCCTATTCATTGTGGCGCCTTGCTCCTTTCATGTTATTGAAGAAAAGCCTATCCTTCCGGTGACCCCAGGGATCGAGAAGCGAGAGAAAAGCATCGTTTTATCTTTTTTCCCGATTTAAAGGCTGGTTGCAATGATAATGAAAAAATTTTATGTTTTCAATTGTGTTTTAAGATGTATTGACTCATGATGCTGATTCGTCGGAAAAGAGGAGACAAAATGGAAAAAACCAAATCAACGCTGAAAGAGATGGTGAAATTGCCTGGCATTCCGGGCAGAGAAGAGGCAGTAATAAAATATCTGATGAATTTTCCAATAGAAGCGGCTGAAAGGAAAACCGACATTTCGGGTAACACCTGGATACGATGTAAAGGGGCTTCGGAAGCTTCGAGCATAATTCTGGCGGCTCACATGGATGAGGTCGGCTGCAGGGTAAAAAAAATCGAGGAGGATGGGCAAGTATCTGTTATCGGGCTGGAAAATCTGGATATGAGGACGATGGCGGGTCAGATATTTCAGGTAAGAACGGAAAAGGGCGTTTATGATGCTTATGTTTATGTGAATCAAAAGACTGTTCGGCCTGACAATTATAATGACCTTAAGGGGGATGATCTAAGGCTGGACCTGGGGCTGACGTCGAAAAAGGAAACCGAAAAACTGGGAATTCAGCCTAACGATCCGGTAACTTTCGGACCGGAGTACTATGAACTGCAGAACCACGTCGTTTGCGCCAAGGCATTCGACAACAGGTGCTCGCTTACGGCTATGCTGAGAGGAGTTCAACTGTCAGAAGGAAAAAGAAAGTTGCGGCCGGTCATTCTGGGTACGGTTCAGGAGGAGATTGGAGGGCACGGAGCAAAAGCCGTCGAATTTGCGGAAAAACCTGGCGCTGTTCTGATATTTGATATTTGCGGAGCGGAAGTGTTCCGGCTTTCTGAAAAGGAGCGCCGGACCATTATGGGCAAAGGACCGATACTGCTCAATCATCCGGGGACGAACATGGGATTGTACAAGCGACTGAAGTATCTGGCGGCGAAAGATGATATCCCCGTACAGGAGGTGGGCTATTATTGGAGAGGCGCCGACCCCTCCATCTTTCAGCAGAAATGCGGCGGATTGGCGACCATGACGATCATCATTCCCATGGCTTATTATCACGCTCCGAAGGGATTAATCAGCGTCGTCGACGTTTATGAAACCGCCCGGCTCATCAGCGCAGCGCTGCAGGATGAGGATTTCGTCCGATCCGTAAGCGCTTTCTGAACGGCATTTCTTATGAAACCGTCTGACAACTCACGATAATAAAGCATTTGCTTATGAGTTAAAAAAACGTTAAAAAGAAAAATAGCAGATATTGACTGAATGAAAGGAGTAGGGAGCATGAAAAGAGCAACAATTTTTTTGATTTTGAGTTTTTGTCTTGTTTCGACATCATTAGCCGTTCCGGGAGCCATCAATTATCAGGGAAAAATTGAAGTCGACGGCGAATTGTTTGACGGGCAGGGATTTTTCAGATTCGCCGTTGTCGACGGAGAAGAAAATTTTTTGTGGTCGAACGACGGGATTTATCCTCCTGTCACGGATGTCGCCTCTGAAGTAACCAACGGGCTTTACAGCATCGTTCTGGGCCAAACGGATGGAATGGAGCCTATTCCTTTCAGCGTCTTCGAAACGGATGAGCTTTATTTAAGAATATGGTTCAGCGACGGTATTGAGCACGGCATGCAGCTTTTGAGTCCTGACAAGCCGATAACGAGCGTCGGTTTTGCTTTGAAGACGCAGGATGCCGAAGACGTTTATGATAACGATATTCATCCCCGGAGCGTAAGTATTTCATCTTACGGAACTGTAATAGACGAAACCGGACAATGGGTGGGAGACCCCGCAGGATTGATAGGACCGACGGGCCCTCAGGGCGACACAGGTATGATGGGTCCGACAGGTCCGCAGGGAGCGACAGGATTGTCCGGCCCTCAGGGCGACACAGGTATGATGGGTCCGACAGGTCCTCAGGGAGCGACGGGACTTACCGGTCCTCAAGGCGACACAGGTGTGATGGGTCCGACAGGTCCGCAAGGGGCAACGGGACTTACCGGTCCTCAAGGCGACACAGGTGTGATGGGTCCGACAGGTCCGCAAGGGGCAACGGGACTTACCGGTCCTCAAGGCGATACGGGTCCGATGGGACCGACGGGTCCGCAAGGAGCCACGGGACTCACTGGTCCCCAGGGCGATACCGGTCCGATGGGGCCGCAGGGAAATACTGGTCCAATGGGTCCGACAGGGGCTCAAGGACCGACGGGGCCTGTAGCCGGTTCAAACATGCAAATGATCTATAATGACCAGGGAAATGCCGGCGGCGCCGAAGTTTACTACAACAATTCAAACGAGAATCTGGGCGTGGGAACTTCCGGTCCTTCAGAAAAACTCGAAGTTAATGGAAATATTAAGCTCAGCGGCGGATCACCCTCGTACCGAATAAAAAATCTGGCCGATCCGGCTTCCGATAATGACGCGGCTACGAAGAACTATGTCGACACCGCCGATCGCATTACCCTCCTGCATAACAGCCTTATGTCGCCGTACGTCGGACAATCCTGGCAACTTATCAGAACCGTCGAAGTAACTCCTTCAGCATCAAGCGACATTTTCGACGTTTACGCCAAAATATGGATGTCCAACGCAAGCAGCGTAGAAATTAAACTTAACCTGGAATTTGAAGGCGGAAACACTTACGATACCGCAACGGTCGTAGGCAATAAATCCGGCAGCGACAATGAACTAATATTCCGGGGACAGATCATGCGCATGGACGGCATCAATCCGGGAAATGTGACTTATTTTATAGAAGTCCTCGATTTCGATACGGACCCCGCAGATGCCAGGGGCAGACATTTCAATCAGAATCTTGCTAATTTGCGCAAGATACACTGGTATCTTAAATCCGGACCCAACAGCGTTCAACCCGGACGCTTCGTGGTCAAGCAATGGAGATAGACGAAGAGATGCTGAACTCCCGTTATGTCGAGCTCGACAAAACGGGAGTTCAGAATTTCGTTTTTTTCAGCCGCAAAATTACGAATCGCTGTCGTTGATTCAGGGACAGAATATTCGAGATATCCAAAGATTATAAGCAGCGGTGTCTCCGTAAATTTGAAGCCAGTTTTTTTCAACTGGCCCGAAAAACAGATCAGGCGATATTGCGAGACGAATCCGCTGATGCTTGCAGGCAGATAATTCAGCCCCTGGCAAGGGATGATTCTTACAAAGCCGGCACGGACTTTGCTCTATTTGGGTCGGAGGAGCAGGTTAGCAGAGGAATTAATGATTACTTTTTAAAATTATTTTATGCTATAATTGAAAAAAGAGGTGATGAAAAGATGCAGGCATTTCGAAATTTTGGAATTATAAAGATCGGAATTTTCACAGCGGCGATGTTCATTTGGATTCTGTCCGGCAATATTATCGCTGACCCCAGGCCCTGGGACACTGAATACGGTCATTTTCCGCAATTTCCGCATGGACCGACGGAGTCTTCAGCCCATCCTGCGATTCCGTTTTCAGCGGTCAGGATACCCATGTCGAAGACGACGACTCATGATTCAACGGCCAAAAATCATCAGCGTTGCACGTCAGCGGACAGAAGCGGGAATCTGAGGACGGTTTATCATACTGAGGCTGATCAGGGTTATGAGATAGTGCATTTGACGTTCAATCCGAGGACTAAACTGCAGGAAGAGACTTATCTGGGTCAGGGAATGTTTCCGTCATTGTATGTTGATTCTGACGATATTTCGCATGTAACGTGGCTTGATCGCGGAGCAGTCTATTATTGCAGTTTTATAAGGAATTTAATAACGCCGCCCAGGAAGGTAAATACGTTCAACGATAATTGTGAAGCACCCGGGGTGGTTGTTGATTTCGAGGGCAACGTCTGGGCGGTATGGTCTCAGCGTGATCCTTACGGAACGGGGAATTGCCGGATATATCTTTCCGACCTGCATAATAGAGTCATTCGTCCGATTTCTCCCGTAACGCAGGATGCGCATGAACCTTCGCCGGCTTTGGGTTCAGGCGGATTACCTTGCGTGGCCTGGAGGGACAGGAATACCGAAGAGATTTATTTTACCCGGATGATCAGTCCTGACAGTTATACGTGGAGCGTTCCTCAATGCCTCGTTTCGGACTTCACGGCGACGGAAAGTCCCTGTCTTCATGCCCGAGGGGGGAATTATTGTCTGGTTTTCTGCGGCTCCGACAATCTTTTTCAGGAGATCAACCGTATATATTACGTTGAATCGACCGGAGGAAACACGTGGAGCGAACCTTTAAGGATCAGTCATCCCATGCAGGACCTGGACGACAGCATATTAGGGCATCCGACGGTTTTCAGCTATATGCGCAACAATGAATGGTATTTATTGGCCGCCTGGATGGATGCTTACGGCGAAACCGAATCAGCCGTTTTTTCCGCCAGGAAAAGTTTAACGAACGATGAATGGGAATATCTGGGGCCTGTTTCCTCAACTGACCCTCCCGTTGCTTCTTATTATCCCAGTTCTCCCTGGACAGCCTCTTTCTACCTGGTATGGACTCAGGAAACATCCGGTGGAAGAGACTATCGGCTGATAGAGTTTGAATTTGAAGATGAATAGCCGCAGCAAGTTTCACCCTGGGGATAAAATAAAAAAGTCATTAGGTTTAAAGGAAAAAAAATTTGTATATGTATTCGTTGTCGTGATCGTAATCGTTGTGTCGTCGAATCTAAAATTGACGTCCTTCAGACGACATTGAATGTAAAAGTCATTTCACACGATACTCCAATAAGGACAACCCCTTCGCTGACAACGACCACGATTCATCAGCCGACATATTGAGAAGTAATGAAGTAAAGCTTATCCTAATACGTTTTCCGCAAGCGAGTGGACTTTTTTACTTGAATTTTTTCAATCGGCCGTTGTTTTTTCATCAAACATTTCACAATTTTTTATAACTCATTGTAAGGAGATGTGAAATTAAGAGAACCAGCCGAATAGGACAATCCGTCACTTCATCGCAGAAGCATCGATTTCAAATTTTTTCATCCGGTATCGCAATGCTCCCTCGGTGAAGCCCAGTGATCTGGCGGCTCTGCTTATGTTGCCTTTATACAACTTGAGTCGCTTTAACAGTATCTCCTTTTCCAGATCATCCATCGGTTTTTCCACAGGAGCGGCAGAAAAAAGTTCTCTGGGAAAAAGTTCCTCGGTCAGTTCATTGTCGTCCGTCATAATGACGGCGCGTCTGATGTAACTTTTCAGTTCTCTGACGTTCCCTGGCCAGGAATAGCGCTGGAAAGCCTCGAATACTTTTTGGTCGATGCCTTGAATGTGCTTATCGTACCTTTCGTTGAATTCATCGATAAAATGTTTGATTAAAAGAGGAATGTCTTCTTTACGTTTGCGAAGGGGGGGAAGATGTATGACGAAATGACTTAATCGATAATACAGGTCTTTTCGGAACGCCCTTTTTTCGACCAGTTTCGGCAGGTCCTTGTATGTGGCGACGACTACCATGACATTTACGGGTGAAAATTCGCGACTGCCCACGGGCCGGTACTTGCGTTCTTCCAGAAAACGGGGCAGGCGCGCCTGCAATTCCTGTCCGGCGCTGCCTATTTCATCTAAAAACAGAGTTCCTCCCGCCGCCCATTCCACCAATCCTTTTTTTCCTTCAACGCCCGTGGCCGTTTTTTCTTTGATGCCGAACAGTTCGCTTTCGGCCAGGGACCCCGTAATAGCGCCGCAATCCACCGCCACGAAACGATTATTCTTGAGTATGTCATTCCCGTAATGGATGGCTGCCGCAGCCAGTTCCTTACCTGTTCCCGATTCCCCTTGAATCAGGACTGAAAGATCATACACCTCCTTCAATTCCATCAACTTCGTCATCATTCGCTTTACTTTCAATATCCCAGGACTCACGCCGACGATATTTTCCAGTTTGCTCTTATCCTTGATCTCCTCCAGCATTGAAAAATTCTGCTGCTCGAGGAACATTATTTTCCCCGCTTTTTCTGTGTTTTCACGGTTCAATTTTTCGATAAGCCGTGATTTTTCAATAGCAGCAGAAGCCAGATTCCGTATCGTCATCACCAGTTCTATGTCTTTCTCGCTGAATCCTTCCATAGCACGGCGATGATCCAGGTACATCGTTCCCACTATTTCATCTCTGACCAGGAGCGGTAAACATACGAACGAAACGATATTATAATCAATTACGCTTTTATATTGGGAAAAACGGGGGTCCGAACGGGCATCGGAGGAAAAAATAATCGTTTTTTCCCTGGCCGCTTTATTGATTATCCTAATGCTGTATCGTTTAACGTCCGATATTGTCGCCGGCTCAAGCTCTGATACCGAAACTTCAATCTTGAAATCTTTCGCGCGGTCGTCCCACAAAAGTATTATGCCGCGTTCGGCCATGACCGTCTCTATGGTCAGACTAAGCAAACGATCCAGTATTTCTCGCAAAGATATATATGAGTTCAATTCCGAAGTTATTCGCAACAGTACGCTCGACCTTTCGTCCGAAGCGACGGCATTCGAAGTTGAACCTCCATTTTCCGCTTCGGCCTGTTTTCGGTACAGTTCCGAGAGACCCCAAAAGCATTCAGACTTTTTTTCTTTGTCACCGAGCGTTTTGTATAACTCCAGCGCTTCCTGAAAATTCTCCCTGGCTTCGTTCAGCAGGTTTTCCTTAAGATTGAGTTTTCCCATTTCCAGCAGGGTGGCGGCAAGTTCGGGATCGGCTTTCATTGAAATTTCTCCGGGTGTTTCACAATTTAACTTTCCATCAGTGAGTACGATTAAAATTCTCCTTTATATTATACAGGGATGAAGCATCATTCGACAACAATTCTTTGGAGCGGTTCAGATACGTTCGGGCTTTGTCGGCCCTGCCGAGCTTCACCGCCAGTTGAGCCAGCAATCTATAATTACGAGCCATAAGCGCAGGATCATCCAACCTGGCAAAAAATTCGCCCGCTGTTCTGTAATGATTCGTAGCCTGTTTGAATTCCTGCTTTCTCTTTTGAATATCTCCAAGATATTGATGAAGCAGACCCAGGCTCCTCAGGCAATCCTGGTTCGCGAATGAATTCACTGCCTTTTCAAAATATGATTCTGCGCTATGATCATCATTCAGCTCCATATACGTCCTGCCGATTAAAAAGCATGCTTCGGCCAGTTCATAGTTATCGCCGGATTCAGCCAGAAGCTCCAGGCTCTTTCTGCAAAAAAGGTCGCCTTTCTTCATATTTTTTTTTCGTAACCAGGCCGCTCCCATAAGATACAAAATTCGTCCCGTCGCGCGGCGGTTTTTTATTTTTGATGCAGCCTTCATAGCTTTGAGTGCATGAGTCAGACATTCATCATTTTCAGCCCTTTCAAGGAGTAATCGACTCATATATTTTTCAGTTTCGGCAATATCCGCGTAACTTTCATTTTTTATCATAAATTCCGAAGCAGGTTGCAGGCAGTTCAAAGCATCCTCCAGGCATCCCTTCTTGATATGAACGACAGCCATATAACTCATTATCCTATATTTGTCCGTATCATTTTCCGAATTACCGGAGGAATCCAGGCATTCCTGGAAGCAGGTCAGCGCCTGGTCCAGAAACCCCTGTTTTTCAAGCCCCTGCGCCTTCAGCAACAGAAATTCCGCTTTGGCGCGAGGGCTGCGCAATCTACCGGCCAGATTGAGTCCGAATTCGGCCTTTTCAATGGATTTTTCGAAACAACCTTTGCGGCCGTATATGCAGGCGATGTTGTACAGAGCCTGGTATTCTCTCTGGGGATCAGATAACTTTACGGCCAGGGCATAACATTGCTGATATGTCGACAGCGCCGCATCCAGGCGGTCCTGGAGAAACTCCAGCATACCCTGCCGGCTGAGGAAAAAAAGGCGATGCGCAGGATTGGATGTTTTTTTCATGTTTAACGCATACGATTTAAGATAATATTTGGCTTTTTTCGTATCGCCGTAATGCAGCGAGAGTCCGATCAGATTGTGACAGGTTTCCAGCAATCCGTTGGTAAACCCGGTTTTTTGCGCCAGATCAGAAGCTTTTGTAAAAAAGGATGCTGCTTCCTGATGTCTGCCGGTTTGCCTGTAAATCCAGCCGATACGATTTAAAATGCGCACGAGTTGCGGGCAGTCAGCGCACTCCTTCAATGTGTTGAAAGCTTTTTCGGCCGCGAGCAGGGCCTGTCTCCAATCCCCTTTCCTGGACCGGCACATGCTGATTTTCCACAGCAGTTCAGCTTTTCTGAATTTGTCTGTAGTATTCTTTTCACATTCCAGATAAAAAGCTAAGGCGCTGTCCGGAAGCGCTTTCAAACGATATATATCACCCATCAGTTCCTTGAGTTCCAGTTTTTCCCTTTTCGGACCGGCTTTTGACGGGTCCATTTTTAAAACAGAGTCCAGGAGTGAGATAGCTTCGCTGTAATCACGTCTTTTCAGCGACATTTTTCCGGCATTTTTGGCGTAAAGGATCGCTTTATGAGTTATGCCGGCTTTCATGAACTTTTCCGCAATTTCAAGAATTCCGGGCCACTGTTTATAGGTTTCGTTATTTTCAAGGACTTCTGCAACTGTTTGGCAGACGGCGCTCAGACGGTTTTCGGGAATACGACGGGAAATAAATACCTTCAGAAACGGATCAGGAATTCGATACTCGGAATATGATTCGTCGTACCGGAAAAAGCCTGCCCTGATAAGTTCACCTGCGACCTCCTTTACTTTTTGGGGAGTCCAGCCAAGTATTTTTTGCAGAAGGCTTTTATGAATTCCTTCGAGCATGCAGGACGCATAATTCAGCATTTCTCGCGCTGCATCGCTGAGATTCAGGATAAATTTGTCGGAAAAAGCGTCAGAAGAGTCGACAAGGTTAAAAATCAAATCTTCATAAGAATCTTCTGTTCCGGTTTTAATATCTTGCTCCTGTTCGTGCAGGCGTTTCTCGATCAGCAGTCGGATAAGATAAGGGTTTCCGCAACTGGATCCTGCGACGGAATCGATGAAAGTAATCGGCATTTCTTTGCGACAGAGTATTCTTATGAGCGACAGGATCGATTTCCGATTTAATCCGGTCAGCGTGATCCAGCGACAGTATTCACTGTTTATCAACTTCTTAAAGAAATCGCCGGATGCTGTTTTTTGGGAGCTTCTCGTCGTGGAAGATCGGGAAAAGCAGAGAAGAACCGGGAAGTTTCTTATATGATCGGCTATGCCGGCTATTAAATGAAAGAAATCAGCATCGAGATTCTCAGCTTGATCGAAAAGAATTACAAGCGGTTTCTTCCTGGCTGCGTTTTCGATGATTCGGCATATTGACTTTTTGAGCCGCAAGTCATGGGACAATTTGATCGGGTTCCAGCTTTCCATGGTTTCAGTCGGTTCAGGAAGTTTCTGCTGTGAGTTCATAATTTCAGAATATTCATGAAACGCGTCATGAACTTCAGCGGATTCTCCGTCGTCAGGATATGCTTCAGTCAGTATCTGCAGCACAGAATGGAAAGTAGGTTCAGTCGTCGACAGGGTAAGACCTTTTCTGATCAGAAATGCCTGGCCTCCATTCAGTTGAGCCCGGTTTTTGAATTCTTCGATAAGCCTGGTTTTTCCAGAGCCCGTATCGCCTTGAATTACGACGCTTGAACTTTGGCCGTCTTTGCTCTTGCGAAAAAGTGCAACGAGATAATTTATCGCCTGCTCCATGCCGACAAAGGGATCGCCTTCAACCGGTCGGTGATCATGCTGGAGGAGATCAATGCCGCAATCTTCCAGGCAGGTTTCACAGATGACGGTTTTTACTTCTGTTGCATCAGGTCTCTTTCCGGGCGTCTTTTGCAAAAGTCGTGCGATTAAATATCGAAGAGAATCATTCATTCTCCCTTTTTCATCCTTCAAAAGCGGGGGGCTGGTTTCAGAGTGGAGCCTCATCAGTTCGACCGGAGTTTCAGCCTGAAAAGGAAGGCAGCCGGAGAGAAGCTCGTAAAAAAGGACTCCAAAGGCATACCAGTCTCCGGCAGGCAAAGATATACCCGTTTGAATGTGCTCTGGAGCCATATAATGAAAAGTGCCCAGTACACCCTTGTCCGAGACGGTTCCCGTTGTTCTGGCTGAACCGAAATCGATCAGCGTGGGTTCTGCGTTCGATTGATCCCGGGAGTTTTTACTTTCTGTCGTGATGAGAATATTGGAAGGTTTGACGTCTCCGTGGACTATATCGAGCGAATGAATATATTCTAACACGCCGGCAAGTCGATACATGATTTTCAGTATGTGACTTATTTTTTTACCTTTCGCCCAGCTTTTTAGTTCGTCTCCTCTGATAAGTTCCTGGGTGAAAAAAGGACCTATGCATGATTCATGATAATAGTCGAGCGCTTTGACGATGTTAGGGAGCCTGAGTTTGCTGAGTATTTTAAACTCATGCGCCGGCGCCGGCGAATCTGCGTGTTCGTCGTCGGAAACCAGGGGACATTTCAGTAGAACTTCCCGATTAAGCAAAAAATCGGTCGCACGGTAGGCAACTCCCAGTCCTCCTTCGTTAAGGCGTTCTTTCAGCGCATATCGTCCGCATATTATTTTTTCGGCGTCATCTTTCATTAAGGCTAATGTCCCGCTTTTGTGGTCGATTCCGGCATCTATTATAAATTAAAGCCCGCTTTCAGACAATACTGCGAATTTCGCATAATATCCCGGACTATATTCCCGTCGCACTGCAGACGAAGAGCCGGGTACGGCTTATGTTGACATGTCAACGTCATTGTGCAGAATGAAACAGTAACATTCGGCGTCGCTGATGACATCGCCGGTGTTTTTGAAACTCGTTCGGCATAGGGCCGGTTAAGGATTATTCATATGAGACGCATTGGAACCCTGGATAATGAGAAGTCGGCGCAGAAATTTTGTGATTATCTGACGACGCGTGATATCGAAAACAAAATTGAACGGGAGAATGAGAACAACTGGGACGTATGGGTGTACGATGAAGACAAGGTGGAAGCGGCCAGGGAAATGCTGGAGGAATTTATATCAAATCCGGACGATCCTGAATATGAAACGCTGGCGCGAGAGGCGAAACGCGTACGGAAAAATCAGGAGAAGGAGAGAAAACCAAGGTCTCAGTATATTGATGTAAGAACCCAGGTTTTTTACAGGGGATTGAATCCGCAGGGAGGACTGACGCTTGTTCTGATCGGGATAAGCGTAGCGGTCAGTTTATTATCGAGGTTCGGGGCTGACAGAAGTCTGATATCTTTCCTGTTTATTACGGAAATGACGCGCGAAGGCGCTTTTATCACCTGGATTGGCGGATTGCCTGAAATTATGAACGGGCAAGTCTGGAGAATTTTTACGCCCATATTTATTCATTTCGGCCTGCTCCATCTGCTTTTCAATATGTTGTGGCTGAACGACCTGGGCAATATGATCGAAAACAGGAAAGGACGTTCGTTTTTCATCATTCAGTTGCTGGCGATAGCCGGTGTATCGAACCTGGCTCAATACTGGGTATCCGGACCGAGTTTCGGCGGAATGTCGGGAGTCATTTACGGCTTCCTGGGTTATGCCTGGATGAAAGGCAAGTATGATCCGATATCTCACATCAGCGTGGACAAAAGAACAATGACCATGATGCTGATATGGTATGTGCTCTGTTTCACCGGTATCGTCGGCGATATAGCCAATACCGCTCATACTGCAGGATTAGTCCTGGGGACGGCCTGGGGATTCCTGACCACCAATAAACCGCGGCAAATGTTGAGGAACTGGAAACGTAAGACCCAATAAAAAATTTGGCATTGGTCAAAAAGCGTCTTTTGAGGCTACAATTCGAAAGAATATCTCATCATTTTGTTTCGATTGCGATTGCGACCCCGACCCGGATATCGACCCCGATACTGAACCCGATTACTGAAACAAACTGTAAAAAGTTTTGCAAGAAGTGTAACCCCGGTCTGATCAGTCCCCATTTTTCCAATAAGAATCACGGCATATTTCGCTATCGCTTGAACTGAAGGTCTAAATAAGATACAAGAGATTGAGGATTCTGATCAGAAGGAGATTTGCCATGAATAATATTTCCCGTGTTATGTTTTGGTTTCTGCTTGGGTGTTTTGTTTTAATGAGCCTGGAAATCAGGGCTTATGCCGGCATTGAGACGGCCGAACTGGAGGAAATGATTCGCAGGGCGGCTGATATGTCGGCGGAGAAACCGAAAAATATTGAGGAGATGGCTGCCGAGTTGGCCGGTAAGGACGAAGCCTTGGATTTTGTGAAAGAACGTATCAGGCCGCTGCATTATGAGGGGCTGCTTCAGGGGGCGTTGGGGACGCTGGTTTCATCTGCAGGCAACGAATTAGACCGGTATGAGCTGCTGTTTGCGCTGCTGGAAAGCCAGGGGCATTCCGTGCGTTATGCGAGACAGCGT
Organism: uncultured bacterium; assembly: GCA_964619725.1. Classification (GTDB taxonomy): domain Bacteria; phylum CSSED10-310; class CAZUFC01; order CAZUFC01; family CAZUFC01; genus CAZUFC01. The sequence goes on from CAZUFC010000121.1 coordinate 17,919, forward strand.
ATTGAAGGTAAGGATCATTACTGGATACAGGTATTGGAAGATGATGTTTGGAAAGATATGTTTCTGTCTGAGGGCAGGGCGCCGGTCGCGGGAGTCAGGATTAATACGTCTGACAGTCTTCCGGACAAATTGAAGCATTCAGTGCGTTTAAGGGTATGGATAAAGGTTAAGACGGGACCGTCGTGGAGGAAATTCAATCCATTGGATGTGACAGTGTCCGTTCCGGATATTTATGGAAAGCAAATAACGTTGTTCAACAGGTTTCGGGGAAGCGAGGAGGAGGAAAAGTATATAATTGAAGCTTTGCAACCGGTTTTGACTGTCGGAGAACAGGAAATTCCGGGTAAGCCCTTTCCGGAAGCTGAAAGCGATGAACCGGTTCAACCCGCAAACAGAATGACGGGCGTGTTTGACATGTTGAACAGCGGCCAGGCGGATGAAGATCAATCGGGGGAAAAAGTGGAGGTATCATCTGAATGGGTCGATGTATCCGTACATTCTCCCGGCGCTGATGTCATGAGAGAAAAAATTGTTATTTTTGATCTGCAGGCTTCAGGTGGAGAGGTTCCGGATTCTTTAAACGGGCTTTTAACCACGGCGGCGTTCGGTTTTTCGCCGGCCAGGTTACCGAAAACAGCGGTTCAGCAATTGCTCTTGAGCGAAAATGAAGCGTTGAGTGAATTCATCTCAACATTGAAAAGAGTATCGGGTTTCGGTAATGCAATGCCGGAAGAGCAGGAACTGGAGCGCATGAACGAGAATATGGAAAAAGCGCAGCGGATACTCACCAGATTGGTTCTGGAGACATTCGTAGCTGAATCGGACGATACGCTGGAAAAGGCGGAAGCGGAGCATGCCGATCTGGCGGCGTATTTCAAAAAGCCCCGTATCATCATATCAACCGCCGGTTTCAGAAAGGATAGGCTCCGGTATCGCCTCGATCTGCGGTACGACCGTGTGAGTTTTACTGCTTCCGACGGAAAGCCGCATGAGCTCTCCGAAGACATGCAGTTCAATCGAGGGCTTTATGAATCCAGGCTGGAGGGGGAAGTATTGAGGTCATTCACGGGCAAAGCGGGAATTACTGCGGGGGAAGTGATCGATAGGGCGCTCGCCCGGGAAATACCGGTCTGGTTCGTGATCCAGGAGACGAGAAGCGATTTAAAGGCTTGTTCATTGGATCGGGATTCGAGGAACAGCATTAACAGGTCGTTGCGGGAGGGAAGGGCTGTCATTGTACCGGAGAGACCAGTAGAGATAGACGGCCGGAATATAATGGCGTGGTATGAATACGATCCGGAAACGGGATTAATTGCCGGAGTCTTTCCAGACGGCTCGCATGGGGCTATGACCGAGTATATACTTGAGAATGTCGTTGTGAACAAGACGGTGGCGCAGGGCATGAGTTATTTCAGTTCCATGGTCGTCGGTTATTACTTCAGCATCGCAATGGGCCTGGGTCATTTTTATGCCTGTCTGCTGGATATAGAGAATCCCGACAGAAAGTGTTTCGGTTCTTCAGACGTTTGTCATCCTGCCTTGAGCGATGCCATGTTCTTCTGCAACGCATGGAAATGGCTGCAGAAAAAAAAGGGAGAAATACAGGGCGATATAGGCGATATTCAAACTATAGCGCAAGGAAAGTGGATGGACCTCCTCAAGGGCAAAGCCGCAGGCTTGATTCCCTGGCCGAACTTGTGGGAAAAACTGGCCGGCGAACCCTGCGAGCGGGGAGCTAAATACGGGCTGAGGTGGTTCGGCTGCAGGGGTGTTCTCGAAAGCGAGTGATATAATGAGGTATGGGATATTAATGCTGATATTGTCGGGTTTTCTATCAGTTTTGAGTTTGCCGGCCGCTACGGCAGAAGACTATTCGGAGATCGAGCCTAATAACAAGCCGGATCAGGCACGGGAGATAAAATTGCCGTGCTTTGTGCGGGGCGGATTCTCCGAAGTCGATTCTTACGATTACTATGTCTTTGAAGTCCCTGCAGAAGGAAGAGATTCTTTGTATGTTGAAATGGATTTGACTGAAGGAGTTGATGCCATTTTGACTCTTCTCGACGCTGAGAACGCGGTTTTGACGGAATCGGATTTTTTCGAGATGGGTGAGACGGAGTATTTAACCAGTTTGCTTCTGTCTCCGGGAACTTATTACCTGCGAGTTTTCAGAAAGCGCCACGATTCTGAAGGAGAGCAGGGTTATGAGTTGCGGGTCGGTTCGACGCCTCCTGTAACGAGCGAGGATGTGCGGACTGCCTTGAACCGGGCGCTGGATTTCGTCGTATCGCAACAGGCGGAAGACGGAGGCTTCAACAGTCGAATAGGCAATGCGGCCATAACTGGCTTGGCGGTTCAGGCTCTGCTGGGGGCAGGCTGTCTAAAAAGGGATGACTGGAACACGGTCTATCGTGCCGTGGACTATATTAAAACATGCTTTCATTCGCCTGAAGAATTCACAAAACCCGGTCGCAATTCGGATATGAAAAAAGGCGGAATTTTCACGAATAAAGGACTTTACGAACACGCCATATCGCTGACCGCTCTTGTTGAGGCTTATGCAATGGGCATCGAAGAGGATTTGCCTGAGATCATTAAGCAGGGTATCGACTTTCTCGAGCGTGCCCAGGTCAGCGAGCGTCGGCCGGAAACATTGTTCGGTCCTATGACGAACGACTCGATTTATTATGGAGGATGGCGATACGCCGCAGATTCCCGGGATGCCGATTTATCGGTGACGGGTTGGCAGATCATTGCGCTTGTCGCTGCGCAGAGAGCCGGCTTCGATGTTCATGCTAAAACGCTCGAATGGGCTGAAGACTTTGTGAACAAATGCTACATCGAAGGAAGGGAGCAATTCGCTTACAGGCCCGGCGGACTCTGGAGCGTCGGTCGTTGTGCAATGGGCGCTTTATCATTGCAATTGTCCGGAAAAGGGGACGTGCCGGCCGTGAAAAAGGCTATAAGAGTGATACTCACCAGTCCGCCGACCTGGGAGGGCGAACCGTTTCGAGGCCCTTATCCGATTTACTACTGGTATTACGGCAGCCGGGCGGCATATCTTGATGGAGGTAAAACCTGGGAAGCCTGGAAGCAGGCCGTATGCGGCATGCTGGTCAGGCATCAGAACAAGGACGGAAGCTGGGAACTGAAGGCGAGTGAAAAAAGTCATCTCGACGCAGTGTATGGAGCATCGCTTGGCGCGTTGATTCTTGAAATATGCTGTGGAAGTCCGCCCATGTATATGCACAGGGGAGAAGCTCCGCCGCGCCCGACCCCGCGTCCGAGAAATGAAATTTCTGTAGCGATCGAATACCCCATCGCCGGCGAAAAGGTCAAAGGAAATATCGAAATAGTCGCAGCTCCTGTGACTCCCGAAAGGGTAAAAGTCGAGAAAGTGACTTTCAGCCTGAACGGAGAAGAATTGGGAGTAAAAAATGAGGAACCGTGGACCTGGGAAGCGGACCTGGGGCCAGGCGTTCAGTCACATACTTTCGTAGTGTCGGCTGAAAACAATTTGGGGAAAACTGCGGAAGCGACTACGGTTACCGGCGCCGGTCAAAATATCGTCAACATAAAAATTATTAAGCCGCGCTCCGGCTCTGTGTCCCCGCAGGAAGATATCATCGTTGAAGCGACCGCTCATGAAGATTCGCCGCTCGCAGAAGTCGTCGTCCTGGTTGACGATGAAGAAATTTACAATGGGGGCGATTCGCCGCCGCCTTTGAATTACCGGTTTTCGCCGGGTGAACATGTCATCATCGCACGCGCAAAAAACTGCCTGGGAAAAGAGGCTGAAACCAGGACAAAAATCAGCGGAAGTCCGCCGCTGCCTGTGGACCTCACCGTCATGGCGACTGATGAAAATAACCGGCCTGTACTGGACCTGAAAAAATCGGATTTCACCCTCCTGGAAGACGGCGATCCTCAGGAAATTTTACGTTTCGGACTAGAATTGACGCCCGTGTCCATGGCTGTGGTCGTGGATACCAGCGGTTCCATGAAACGAGCCATGTCCCAGGTGCAGCAGGCGGCTATAAAGTTCGTATCGCAAACAACTGACGAGGACAGAGTTATGGTGATCGCTTTTTCGGATAAGGCTTCTGTAAAACAGCGATTCACCTCCAATCAGAAATCATTGATAAGGGCTATCGAAAATACTGTTGCCAGAGGAGGCACAGCGCTTTATGACTCGCTCTGGCTGGCGAACCTGAAGCTGAAGCCGGAAAAAGGAAGAAAAGCCATTATTCTTTTAACGGACGGTAAAGACGAAAACTGGAACGGCACAGCTCCAGGCAGCACGCATAATTTGCCGGCTACGCTGAAAATGGCGGAAGAGTCCGAAGTAACCATTTACGCACTGGGATTGGGAAAAGGCGTGGCAAAAGAGGTGCTCAAAGACCTGGCGGAAAAATCGGGCGGACGAGCCTATTTCCCGCCTACGCCGAAAGACCTTGAAGAAGTTTATAAAAATGTCGCCAGGGATATCAGAAGTCAATACACTATAGGTTACGATTCGACCAATCCGCTTCGCGACGGTTCCTGGAGAGAAGTCAGAATATCCGTGCCGGGAAGAAATATCCGTATAAATGCGCGTAAAGGTTATTACGCGAAGTGAAAGCTAATATCAGGGCTTTGTTTTCTTTTAGGGCAGAAAAATTTCGGGATTGATAAAGCCGGGGATGCAATTTTTCATACAATTTTGGCCTGGTTAAAATCCACATAAGAAACTGCCCCGGACCCAAAACTTCCTGCTTGGCGAACTTGCTGCTGTTTTTTTTCATCAAGAGCTGTTTGTTTCGGTAGCAGTATCGGCATCGCAATCGGAATAAATAATTACGAGGAAATTTGTTTTGTCTTTATAAGGTTTTCAAAGCTTCTCAGTTATTCAGGGCTGCGAAAATTGCAGCCTCGAAAGGCGCTTTTTGATCAATATAAAATATTTAGTTTTTGTCCATAAACGACGAATTTCCACCAATGCTGCGTCAGGCTGCAGATTTGCTCAGTCAACGTATAAGCAATACCCCTGCCTCGCAAATCCTTGCCTTCCTTGCCTTAAGAAAAATTCGCCCGTTTATGGATCAAAAACCCAAGTGGCTGTCCAGCATTAAATTTTGAATCGAGATTCGAGTTTGTGGACAGACACTATTTAGAAGCGAATTTTAATGATACCGTTCAAATGTCACTCGCTTTTTTCGTCAATATCTTGTGATAAAAACCAGGCAGAAGAATCGTTAATGTTAAAATTAAAACAGCCAGGGAAACCGGTTGGGCTGAAGGCGCCTCAGGAGGCGTGTCGACAGGGGTGGGCGAGCCTTCGCAGGGCGTATCGTCGCACTCGTATCCCCCTTGTCCGTCATCGTCCACTTCCAAAACGTAAACGCGGGTTTCGTGGTCTTCGTCCTGCCACATCCAGTCGCTCACGTAAGCATCGAACTGAACCGTCGCCTCATCCAGGCAGGCCGCTTCCGGATGCACCCAAAAATAAAACGTATATTCAAAGCTCATACTCGAAGGATCGCCGGTTTCCACACCCTCGATCAACGTCATGTGCTCGTACTCCGTAGATGCAATAACGCTCCTGTCGCCGGGTCCCCAGCAGCAGGAATCATAAGAATATCCCTGAACGATAAGACCGACCGTTTCGCCTGCATCGATCAGCCCGTCTCCGTCGGTGCATTCCCCGCATTCGTCGTCCACGAAGATGTCGTTTATCCATATCGTTGCCAGGCAAGGAGCGCATGTCGGCGTCGATACCGGCGTATATGTCGGTGTCGGTGTCGGCGTTTCCCTTGATTCAGTATCGTTAAACCTGTAAGCTCGGTCGATTGATGCTTGTTTTACAAATTCAATTTCGCTTTTTGACGACGATAATTCCGTTGAATAGGATCGTACCGCAGGAGTGCCATGCGGACTGAAAACCAATCCATATTCGACGCCGTCACCGTGAACGTCGTCGATCAAGAAAAGCGGCATTACTACAAAAACCCCGAAAAGGGCTGAATATCTCAAACCCTTCATTTTATCCCCTCCTTTTATCGATTTATTAAAATTTCTTTGCCTTTATAATTATAGTAACTTCAGAAAAAAATGTCATACAACCGATGCATCTTAACTTTTTAAACGATCTGAACTCCTGAAATTGCTTCGATAAGAAATTGCGAATGATTTAAGAAAACCCGGCAATCGATCAAAAAATCCGGCGCTGATCAGATATACGTGTTTCGAGGTTACAATTTCCGCAGCATTGATTAATCAAGAAGCATTGAATATATAATCAGGACGACACATAGCTCCTCGTAATTATTTTGTTGCGACCCCGATACCGATATTGACCCTGTTGCGTTGCATGCCCACGGACAACCTTTGTTGCAAATAGGCCGGCAAACTTAT
>CAZUFC010000122.1:0-24258 GCA_964619725.1 uncultured bacterium
GTCTTAAGAAAAATTCGCTCGTTTATGGATCAAAAACCGCAGTGACTGTCCAGCACTAAATTTTGAATCGACAATCGAGTTTATGGACAGTCACTCGCTAGTGGTGAACGGTTGATTTGAAATGTCGGCATTGATCAAACATCCGGGTATTTTGTTTATCAAACTGTTCTAAGGGTGTTCATCGTCCGTAACGGTCCTGATAAAGCCGGTAGAGCAGAACGCCGGCTATAACGCCGAGGATGTCGGCGATTGCGTCTGCCAGGGAGCAGTAACGGCCTGGAATGAATGTTTGCAAACCCTCCAGGATGATGCCCAGCAGGATGCAGAATATTACGGCGAAAAGGCGAGTTTGCTTTGAATGAAAAACAGGAAAGACGGCGGCGGACATTACTGCATACATGATGAAGTGCCCTATTTTATCCAGGTGTGCGTAGGACTCTCCGCTGCCGGGAATAAGAGACAGCGTTGCAACGATTAAGACATAGGTAACGAACATTATATAGTTTTTCATTTTTCAGCTTTTTGACCTGTAGAGAGAACGTACGTTTCATCCAGCTCAGGAATGACGGCAGGAAAAGAAAATCTTTCTTCTATGGCTGATTTAAGTCTCCGCATGCCGTCGGGTTGGCCGTGAACGATGAAAACACGCTTCAGCCTCTTGAAACTCTTCAGCCAGTCCAGTATCTGGTCCTGATCCCCATGCCCGTAAAAAGCGCCCAGTTCATAAATTTTAGCCCGGACCGAGTATCGTTCGCCGTCTATTTCGATGCGCCTGACTCCTTCTATGAGCTTTTCGCCCAGGCTGCCCGGTTCCTGGTAACTGCTGACGAAACATATCCGGGTGTCGGAATTCCCGATGTATTTCCTGAGGTAGTCCAGCACCTTGCCGGCAGTCGCATCAGCCGTAGGCACGATCACCACCGCCGGCCGTTTGATCTGTCGGAAGGTCCGGTACAGATGAAGTCTGTCCGAATGAAAAGCGGACCTTCGGGATACCGGTTTGCTGCGGAAGGGGTTCCTGAGTTTATCCGTGTTGTCCGCGTATATTCGAGTGATCCGGGAGGCCGAGGGACTGTCCACGTAAATGTTTATCATGTCGGGGATTTTTCCCTGTCGTATTCCGAGGTAGATATAGCCCAGTATTTTCTGCGTTCTGGCCAGCACGAAAGAGGGAATGACGGTGATGCCGCCGTCGTATACGGTATCTCGCATTATTTTGTAAAGCGTTTCCCGCTGTTCTTCATATTGACCGTGGGATTTGCCGCCGTAAGTGGATTCTATCACGAGATAGTCTGCGGAGGTGAAATGAGTTTTCCAGTCCAGTATGGTGTTGTAAGCATTGCCGAAATCACCCGTATAAATGAGAGACTTCCTGTCGCGAGAAGGCCCGAATTCTATTTTCGCCATGGCCGAGCCCAGGATATGCTGCGCCGGATAAAGGCGTATGCATGTCCCGCTCAGCATCTTATAAGGCTCCTTGTAGTCGATTTCCATGAAATTGGACATCGTCTGTTCGAGATCATACCGGGAATACTGAACGGAACCGGGTTCGTTCTCAGCTATGATCATCTGCACGTTCAGCATTATATCGGTAAGCGCCCGGGTAGGCGGAGCGCAAATTACCGCCCCCCGATACCCGCCGGCGAACAGCAAGGGCAGGCGTCCGCTGTGGTCCATGTGTGCATGCGACAATACCGTAATGTCGACGTCACCGGCATCAAAAGGAATCGCATCGTTACGCTTCAGAAGTCGAGGTTCCATAAAGCTCCCGCAGTCAAGCAATATCTTCTCCAGACCCGTATCCAGCAAATGGCACGATCCCGTCATGCACCGCGCCGCTCCATAAAACGATATGACAGCCTCATCTGCAGCGCGCGCCTGCGGATAAGAGCCGAAAAGCGTAACCGCAAAAAAAACGAGTATCAAACGGTCATGTTTAATGGAGAATATCCCCGGCTTCAAACATCTCCGATTTTGATTTTTCATTATTTTAATTTCCCGGAATGTCTTCCCGTTCAAAATTCAATAAGCTTCACGCCTGTTCAGCGCCTCCCTATTGTCTTTCAACCCTACCGTTGCAATCGATCATCGGAACTATACCGCCAAAAACCGCCGAACCACAGGCAGTCAAAAAGATTCTACCGCAACCCTTCACCTTTTTCAAAAAACCGGGGACAGCTAAAGAACAAAAATTCACCGCAGCTTTCACGCATCAAATAATGACGAAGTTAAAAGCAAATGTCCGCCGCGAACAAAGAAATAAGATCGTTCAGGAAAAGTGCCCCGACACCATTTCCCAATTAGGTCTTGACTTTTTAAACGATCCGTGCGAAACATTAAAAGCTGGTTTTTCCGACTGGAAACGCCGGCGATCATTCTGAGCAGCCGTAGCTCAGTCGGCTAGAGCGCCTGACTGTGGATCAGGAGGTCGAAGGTTCAAGTCCTTCCGGCTGTATTGAAGGAAAACATTGAGGGATAATGGATTAACGGGATTTTAGATTTTCTTGTCTGAAATTTCTCTGGCTAAACTATGGCTAATTTTCGGATGAACATTCAATCTCTAATCAAGCATTTTGTCCGCGCCCCTATTTCCCCCCCCGGATGTATCGGTATGGGGAGCATTATAGGGACTCGCCTGCAAGCCCGGATGTATCGGGTAGGGAAACGTCGATGATCAGCATCCGCCTACAGACTCTCCAGAATCGCCCAGGTTGAGAGATGCGGTCCTCATAAGGGTTATGGGGTCCGCTTTCAGTTGTGAGGAGTCCCTAGAGCGGAATTCACCCGAACCTCATCCCGCCTCCAGGATTCACCAAGGGAATTAGCTCATCAATACTTAAAAACGAACTATTAAAAACGTAAATAAAAAAGTAAACAAACGTTTTAAGCCGCAACAGTAACCGCCTCGCCTGCGTCATACCCATCATTGTTTTTCTTACAAGAGAATGATTCAATTCCGGCATTCAACCGGATCGCGTAAACGGCCTCGTTCCAGGTCAAGCGCCGTTTTTTCAAATTCGTTCACCTGTACGATGAATGCATCGTCGTCTAAACGGTCCGCAGTTTTCCTGAATAACAGCAGCAGGTCTAGAACAGCCCCTTTTATCTCGCTCAATTCCGCTTCTAGTTCGCAAAGTTCCCACAATTCTTTGCTGAGTTCATCCTCGTCAAATTCACCCATGATTCTCCATTCCATGTTGACGCTTGCCTTCCATGCGCCGTAATTCCAGTTCCGGTGCAACGAATCGGCGATGCGGTCGGGTCTGCTGCCGGTTCTAACTCGATTATAGCAGCCGGACCTTCATTTATTCAAGCCTCCTTGCCTTGAGACCTTAAAAAGCCTTCATACCATATTTTTTCAACCATTCCATCGCTTCTGTTCTGGACGGCTTTTTTCACTTATCGAACTCAAGCGATCCCCGCAAATCGTTGATGGCGCATCACGCAATTTCAGTAACGGTTATCATGAAGGAAAAGCGTGCACGCTTTTTCAAAATTGAACGGTTTTAATGGCGACCTCTGCCTGACAAATAAAAAAAAATTACGCCCGTTTCGCTTGAATCGATTTTTAAACCGGTTTAACGCATCGGCGAGTCGTCTTGTCGATTCGACGAAGGCTGCAAAAAACTTCGAGTGTTTCCGACCTTTTTATAATTGATAACAGGCATCTTTTGACTATATCTACAACGAAAAAAATAATCGTTTCCGTAACGGTCTTCGCATCACCCGCACGCGAAGGCGCTATGTTATTGCGTTGACTCATGCCGCACCGTTTTGCGCCGGAGAGTGTCGGGTGCATGCGATGGTTAGGCAAGGTTCCAAAAATAGGCAGTGGAAACCGAGACAAAGTTGCTGCAATAGAACGCAGCGGTGAATTTTCCAAGAGCTGTCTCCCTCTTTTCGAATAACAATCAGCAAATATATACAGCTTTGGGTGAAGCGATTCTACTACTTTGCTGCTTTTCATTTCTCTACAATCCCCAGAGCACTTCGCAAGCCTTTATGCACAGTCAGTTTGGTGTCTAAGCCAAGTTCATTTACGCGAATAGATTCCCCATCAATATGGCTAAACATAAATCGATGTTGGGGACCAAGTTTAATTCCTAATAAGCCAATTTCGTAAAAAATAAAGCAAAATTGCTGGCGAACTACGTTTACTGACGACTTTTCTTCAATCAACTGGACCGCAGTTTGATAGATAAGACAATCTTGCTCGCGTGGCATTAAATTGTCTGTGACCAAAACTAAACAGAATTCATTAATCGATTCATCTGAAATTTCACCCATCAGAAAAGTTGTTGGGAAACCATATATTAACTTTGTTACTTTGTTTAAATTTGGATAGTCCCCATGCCATTCATCAATCATAGCCCGTACACGTGAAAGGGAGTATTCTTTTTCGGCACTTTTTAGAACAGACTGGGAAAATTTCGGCCGCCCGGCTGCCTTTGCTATGGCGTGGTTTAGAAAAGCTATAACATCTCGCGGTCGTAAATGTGTTCGATCTAAAATAAAATCTATCGGGTCTTCCTTTCGAGCAATCTGTTTATTGGGTAGCAAATCCTGAAGTTTCACATCGGTTTTTACATATGTCCCCTTAACAAGATAGTTGATTCTCTTGTCCAGCAACTCAATTAAGTTCTCTTTTGCCCATTTTATAGGAAGACATCGAGATTCATATTTTTCTTGCTGAAATCCAGCTGATCTAGTTTTTCGAAAGACACGCTGAAGTAAATCTTCTCTCAAAGAAATTAATACTTTGGCATGCCGTACCCTTTGAAAATCACGGGATGTTTCTATTAGAGAACGGATTAACCTGTACCTAAAGGCATCATCTACCCATTCTTCATCAAGATGATCAAGGGCAATAAAGTATGGTTTTTGTGGATCATCAAGAACTTTGTCAATCAAGTCGATTATCTGCGTCAATTCACGGATTTGGACCTCATTTACAACATGTTGTGCCCGAGAAACTACTTCGGCTTTCTGTGTATCCTCTAAATGAGAACCTGCACAAATATTGGTTTTCGCGCCGGGGATTGCAATATCCAGAGATCCTTCAATGTTTGATTCAAGCTTCCGTGTCAATTCTTTAATCCGATAGTCGGTTTCCTTCCAAAAGGAAGTACCCCATTTTTTTATATATTGTAATGCCTCTTCTTGCCTTCTGTCAGTGCATCTCCGGATAAAAGAAAAAAACCAATTGTTCGTTTGAGTTTCATCTTCAAGTGCAAACCTCTTACGAATTATTTCAACGGTAAATACATGTCGCCATAATAGTTTAAAGAAAATATCAAAGTTTACACCAGCATCAAAGAGAAAGCTAAGAATTTGCGAATTGGAAACATAGTTCAACGCCAGGTTTTCAGGTGGTAAAAAAATAACTCTATCGTAGGATTCCCTTAGTTTTAATAGAAGAGCTGTTTTCCCGGTACCTGTTCGTCCAAGGAGGATTCGTCTCGGATCAGACAGATCCTTTAAACTATCCAAGTATCCAGTATCAACAAAGCAATTGCTTAGAAATTGATCGTCTTCTGCATCTGCAGCACCGATTGTGTCGAGTGCTTTAAAGCGGTATTTTACTGAACTCATGTTTCCTCCGATTGTGTTTTGTGATCATTAAGAAATCGCGCTGCCTAACGGTTCGGATAACCGGTGGCGTAAAATTTGTTTGGATTGGGGGAGAACTCGTCGCCGGCCGGTTCATCCGATGGTTAGGCATCGTCGCGCACCCAGCGGTATTCGCGAATCATATTTCCCTCTCTGGTCTCAAATGTCCGCGAGTCGGCAGCTATTACCGACTTTAGAATCCAGCCAGCATCTTGACCAGCACTCTTCACTGCATCGTTGCTCATTGTCTCGTGCTTCATGTACAGCGAGATTAGCGGTGTACCTTGCCAATAATAATTTTCACCTCCCATAAGGTCCCGAAGCGAGAACCACTCATTTGGTCGATTTTTACACCAGCAATAAACAGCGCCTTGGAGGAAATAGCGGATCGCGGTAATATCCGATTCCGATACGCCTGTGACATTTCGAAGCTGAGATACGGGCCTTAATGTCATTCGATTACTCCTTCATTTCGAAATAAGTTGAAACCGCGCATGGCCAAAGCTTTCTATAGTGGTCGCCTGGGGACAGATTTGGAGCCAGAGTGTTCATGAGTTAGTTGAAATCCCGAAACTGTAATGTTCGGTGCCTTAGTTATCACATCGTCTTCGATCGATCTCCACTCATCGATACGACCCACTGCCCCATAGCCATGCCAAGTGCAGGTGAGGTGATACCGATCTAGGTTTGTGCGTAGGTCATCTTTTGTTGGCCGCAATGTTGCTCTCTTTTCTGCAGGCAAGAAGGAGACTCTATAGCTTGCTACGAATCGGCGTGCTGTGACAGAAATTTTTAGTAGCAGTTGGTTCTGAAGCCAGTCTGGGGAGTCACCACCAAGTGCAGTAGCCTCGACCTGAGTACCACCAGTGGGGTCTAACGCTGTGACTTCAGTAATCCTACCCGGCACTGGGTAGCTTAGGACGATATTGTCAACGCTTGAGTTCAGCAACCCGGGGTTGCGAATCGTAATGTCTACCGCGCCACTGGATATGCTTGTTGCGACATCAAGTGAGGGGCGAGCTAAGATCGTAATCGTGAGACCAATACTCTTATCTGAAACCCAAAGTATGAGTGCCAGCATGCCCACCAGGGCTCCGATAGCCGTTAGTTTGCTTGGCAACGACCATGCCTTCCACTGCCTTTTAGATGGGATCATTCCCATCTTTCGAGCCTCACGTCGTGTGCCCGAAGCAGGAGGATCAGCCGCACCCGACGCCGAGGTTTTACGTAGTGATTTCACGGCAGTATCCCCGTCGCGCCGGAGCGAAACCGGTGAATGAGCGGATTAGACTTATCAGTCTTGATGCGGCACCAATACATTTCGGATAACCTTATCATGGAGAATTACATGGCCGATGCTGTCAATTAGCGCAAGGAATTTGAGTGCGATTCGCCTTTCTTCGAAATCAGTATACAAACCATGAAGAATGCCGTGTCTGTTTACCTGCTTTGTTGGGTCCTGAACCTGAGCGGTTCTCATCCAGAATGAGCCATCCCTGATAAATTCGAAAGCCAGCTCGAAGAGTTCCTTCGGAATAGGATTATTGCCCGTGAAAATACAGTGTTCTTCAGCATATCAACCTTGGCTCTGAACTGGTTCGGTATGATCGCACCTGCTTCCCCGAGGTAGGATGTAATGATCCCCTCGATCTGGGGAACCAATACGTAGACACATGAGATGAAGTTCTCTGCCAGGTATTCGTTGATGGCATGGCGTACATACTTTAGCCGCTTTGGGAATACGCCAAGTTCATGCCATTCTTCCAACCTGCTCTCCCAAAACGGTTCACTGTGGGTAGCGATGAGGACTTGCTCAATTTGATTGTCATCGGCCAACTGGGCGGTCCTGTGTGCGTAAGTCGTGGCTGTTGGAAAGTGGGATGGAGCAGGAGGCCAGTTTACATCTGCGAGGCGCCTAAGCTGATCAAGAGGTTTTACTGTGTCTGAATAGTGCTGATAATAAGCTATCTTGGCAAGGTCCCACGGAAGATTGTCATCGAGGTCCTGGCCTTGTGAAAGGTTGCCAGGCAGATTGCGCCGGCAATCCATAGCCATGAATAGGTCAACGAACTCGAAACGGGTGTAAAAGTAGGCGCACTTCTGACCGTCGACTTCAGGTGGAACGACCTTTACTCTGTGTGGATATATACCCTTGAGTTCCAGTATGTCCTCTTGTTCAATAGGGTGCCGAGTTTCCACCTGTACTGTGAACTCAACCTCCTCGTTTAACTCTACGATCGTCCCGCGTGCATTAGGCTTGAAGATCACCCTGAACTGACGGAGTTGCAGCGGCCGCTGATCAAATCGTAGCTGTTGAGCGGCAAAGCGGCGATCGACCTCGCGAAGTACGTATTGCGATAGCATGTCCGAGACAATTCTATAGTAGCTCATGATCTGCTCCCTTGAATGCTCGCCCAACCATGATTATGCGGAAACCGCTTAACGCGCGTAAACGCGTCGATTCTGTCCGCGTAGCACTTTTGCTAATCATTCCTATGCGATCCAAAGTAAATTGTTTTTAAATTCATTATGTTATCCTAGCTTTTTATTCGGGGATTTTATCCAGAAACCTTTTAATCTCCTTTTCCGAATCCTCCGCAGAGAAAAATCAGAAAATGTTCACCCCGTAAGAGGCATTTTCAATCATAAGACTAAATATCAAATTTTTCGAAAGTAGTCAATTAATTTTGTCTATGAATCCCTTTTTCAATCCGCAATGATTCACGTTAAGTTATTTAATTTCCGCTTCCCCGCCCCTGATCGCGCCTGTATCGAATGCGGATTTCCCTTAAGCGGCAGACCCGGACCGGACGTTGCGCCCTCACCCAGGACGGAGGCATTCAAGCCGCCGACAAGCCGTTTATTTTCGCTCATAATGCGATTTAAGCCAGAATAGAAGACGTTCATATCCCCGATTTCACCGGAGCGGACAGAACGTAAAACGGTCGCCTTCCCGCCGCTTCCATTCCCTGATGTATAGAGTCGGGAGATTTCGCTGCGCACGCATTCCCGGTTTTATCGGGATGGGGAGCGGTTACGTTTTTTGGGACTGATCAAACCGTGGTTACACTTCTCTCATAACTTTTGACAAGTTGTTTCAGTAATCGGGGAGGGTATGGTTACCGCGATCGCAATCGGGATAAAAACAAAATGATTAGATATTCTGTAGAATTGATCCTCGATCATCTCGAAAAATCGACGGCGATCCGTCCGCGACCGTTTGCCGTTACCCTCGGCGATATTACACGGTACTGATTGAGCGGCTCCCATCAATTTTTCACGCGCATGACGGCAATGACCTTTCAATCGATTAACGCGCTCGAAAACCTACGCGACAAATTGAGGGCTGACCTGGTAAACATCACGTCGTTTATGGTCGAACGTAATTCGTCTCCTTTTCGATTACGATTATCCGCTTTCGCCAAGGCTTCAGCGGGACAGGCAAAGCGCCGCTATGCTGAGTGCGAGCGCTAAGCCGTAACGTCCCGGCGATCAGCGGTCGTTCGAAGATTGATCCGTTGCATCGGCTTGTTGGGCGGCCACCGGACGGAGCAGGCGTTCACGATGCTGTTCCTGGATAGCGATGTAGTGTTCGATAAGTCTTTCCGGATCATCGTTAAACTTTTCCGGGATCACCTTATGCACGTCGCGCACGGCCTTAATGCATTCATCCTCTTTCTTCATGGTCGTTTCCAAGTAGCTCTAGCCGCGTCACTAGGGCTGGAACGAAAAGCCCCAGCATCGTGTTGACTCTTCTGATATGATGCAACTTTGTTTGCATTTGCTAGATGGCGGCAGTTCCAGGTGATCAGGAAATCACAACGATGGTACGACGCCATGGCCAAGTTGGTGCATCGCCTACGGGAGAACGCGGCATGACCTGAAGAGTGAGGTAGTTCTGGACAATCTCTGTTATAGCAGGTTCGATCTGCAACACGGGTATGTGATCCACGAGCTTTAGGCAGTCTTCACGAGCTGGGAACTCATCAAGTGAAAGCTCTTCGATTACCGCCTTGCTCGTAACCAGCTCGTAACTATTACCGGCATCGTCCCACCATCGCCGTGTCCATTCGCGCCGCGCCGTCATCTCCGGTTCGGAGCGAGTCTCGAAATAAAAACTCGATATCGTTGTTTCTATGTGAACCCGCTTTCTCATGGACAAAATTCTCTCCGAATCACCATCAATTTGAATTTACCAATATGTAATCACCAAAACAAGAATCGTATTGAAAAGTACGATAAGAGCTTTTTCAATGTCTCGAGATTTAAAACGACCGATTTCATAGTCAGACGTCAAAAGGTGAATTCATATTCAACTTTACCCTTTCAGACTCTCCTCCAAGTCTGCTGCGGCCTGCCAATCCGTGGGATAATTATCGGTGGAGTGAGATAAATCGAAAATCCATATCTGGTCGCAATCGTTCTCGTTTATTAACTGCGAAGCCTGATCGTCGGAGGAAAGATTCACCCAGTCCGCATCTGCTCCGGCATTCACGGGCGGCTCATAAACGCTGTAACCGTCCGCATCGTATGAAGTTCCATGAACGTTGATCATCAGTAAACGATGTTCGGGAACCGGCGTCGGCGTCATAAAGGCAGCCACGCAGGATAAAGTCGTCAAAAAGAAAAAAAGACCGTAAGAACTGAAAAATTCCTTATCTTCATCGTTTCTTCTCCATAATCCATTTAACAAATATTGGAAAAGAATTTTTTTCCATTGCTGCTTCCCTTGCATACCGGATTAAATTTGAAAAATCAATTCGGGACGGTTTCACTCTTTTAATGCTTGATAATTTTTCATGTTTCCGTTAGTCTTTCTACGAAAAATCATCGACGCAGCAACGAAATCGTTGATTTCACTCATACTGCAGGAAATTTCGTTCGGCGAAGAATTCATTAGAAGAAAAAACAAGCTCATTTATATTGCATGAAAATGGGAAAAGACGAGAATACATTGATTAAAGGGCACAATAGAATGCGTAGTCTGAAATATCGAAGCAGGTGAAAAAGGATATGACCAGAGAAGACGGAGAGACCGTCGTTCGGGAAGCTGGATTCGAAGGAACGACGTACGCATTTTTAGAGCCCGGTACAATAATCACCGGCAGGAATCATTCCTACTATATCCGGGAACATATTGCGCGAGGAGGTCAATGCGACGTTTATACGGCCGATTTTTTCGGCGATGCAGGCGATAAACACAGGTTGGCGGTGAAGATAGTTCGCCCCCAGGCGGATAACGAGGCGCGAAAAGAACTCGCAGAGATGCTCCAGCGGGAAGGTGAGATTTTGCTCAAGCTGGACCATCCCAATCTTGTTCCCTGCCGTGACGCTGGATTTCATGAAGAGATGCCGTTTCTGGTCATGAATTATATCCATGGAGATCAACTCGATTTTTGGCTTCGGAAGAATCATGATGCTTTATTAGAGACGAAACTGCGGTTATTATCGGAAATCGCAGACGGGATAGCTTATCTGCACAAACGAAAAATAGTCCATCGAGGCATCAAACCATCCAATATAGTCATAACGGACAACACAAACGCCGTTATTCTTGATCTCGGCGTCTGTTTACTCGACAGGCGTACTGAACGTCAAGAAAGAAAACTCACTGAACTGGGTCAGAGGATAGGAACGCCGGGTTGGTGGTCTCCGGAGCAATATTTCGACGGTAAGGCCGTCGATAAGCGCTCCGATGTGTATCAAACGGGTCTGGTAACTCTTTTCATGCTGGCCGGCATTAATCCTTATTTGACCGCGCCGAATCCGAAGCTGATTGAAGGGAATAACAGTATCCCTTATCCCGTCGTCAAGATGACGAAAAAGATGCTGAGACGTTCGCCTTCGACCAGGTTTCACAATATGAAAAGGATTGCATCGATTTTTCGATTATCGAGATGTAATTTGCAAAATGAAACGCTCTTGACGAAAAATCAGGGCATGGTGGAAAGCTATTCGGCAAATAAGGCGCGGAAAACAGGAGTTTCCTTTTTTTCAGTATTTGAGAATAAGGGGAGGTCTCTATGGTTACGTATTTATTTCAACAGACTGCACATTTTGGCGCCCCTGATTTTTCTCGTTTTAATGCTGTCGGTTTTTTTCATATCGATTAATGACGCTTTTTCCGTGAATGGCTTACCCTCATATAACCTTGAATCGGAAGCTACATTGAATGTTGACGAACCGTTTCCTAAAAGAGACTGGAGTTTTGGTCTGAAGGATGAAATTACAAAGCTTGTGATTCCCGATCCCCCTTACGGCAATTTCTTCCCGGGGAAAAAGCGTTGCTGGCTGGTTGGAGGAGGAGCCAATAGTCGCCTTGTTGCTGAAACAGAAAAGCAATTACCGTTCGAGAACGGCATGGTTTACCTCGTGCAACCGCCGAAGTCTTTATTCGGCCGTCCTGAAATAATCGACAGGCATTCGGTCGAACCGAGGGATTTTTATCCCGATGTCGGTTTTGATTACATTATAAGTAAAATTTTATGGCTGGAAAATACCTCCTCATACAACGGATTTCTTATTCTTTCTTATTCCAGGCAAGGATTCCCCAACATTGCAGTATTTCGCGAATATTGTAAAAATCGGGATGTTATTGGCTCCTCCAAAATATACTCGAATGCCGGGGGCATATCTGACGTGATCAAAGTTCCTGGAGATTCTGAAGGTCTTTATTCTCTTGTTTTCTATGGAAACAACTGGCGTATGAACAAGCGTCCCGTCGTTTTTAAAATAAGCAATTATCGCCATCCGGGTGAAATGCCCCCGTTTGAAAATGGACTCGGAACGACGTTGAGTCTGCCGTTTGACTGGTATGTTCTTCTTCCCGGAGGTCAGGGCGATGGAATAATCCAAATCTCGATCGAGCGGGAAAAAGAGATTGTTGAAATAATCGATCGCCGCTCCAACAGGATAAAAATTGATTTCAACAATGGACGTATACTGGGCAAACCCGATATTCCCGACAGACTCGAAAGGCAAAAAGAATTTTGGAAGTCTCTGAGAAAAGCGCAGCTTTATTATCATGACGGAAAACTGATGAAGGCGATAAATGAAATAAAGAAATATGAAGACATTCCTCTGGGCAATCGCGGCCTGGAGGTATATCTGTATTACCTTCTGGGCCAATGGCATTTGCGTAAAAACGACTGGAAGGCTTCAAAAGAATATTTTATCGCAGGCGCTGAGAAAGACCCCACAAATATAGAATGCACATTGGCTCTGGCGGAATGGTATCACGAACAGGGCCGGTTTGAGGAAGAACTTGAATTTTACGAAGACCTTGGAGTAAAGGATGTTGAAAGTCATTACTGGTTGGCAGGTAAAGAATTAAAAGCCATGTATCTGAACGGCATGAAAAGAGAAGCGCAGGCTGAAGCCCGCATTTTTGCCGGGAAAAGGAGCAACAGGCAGACAGTGATTCACAATTCATTGGAATTATATGCGTATTACTCTTTTCTGTCTGACGACATGCAAACGGTTCTTTCGGCGTTAAAAGAAAACAGGCTGCTGCTGCACGCGGACAATCCGTTGACGGTATCATTGGAAGCCATGGCGGATTGCGCTTTGAGAAACAGTGAAAAATACAGTCATCACGCCGGCCGGCTCGATCAATGGCTGACTTACAACATCCTGGACCCGAAACTGAGAGCCATCCTTCATGAAGCCAGGGCGGAGGTGCACGCCGCGCAAAATGAACATGGAAAAGCTGAAGAACAGTTGAAGAAAGCCCTGGATGAAATCGAGCGATACGGAAACTGGTATATCGATTTGAGAAGTGTGGAAGACCGTTTGAGGGCAAAGTTGAACCGGATTAATACTGACGTTTTCGAAGAGCTCTGAACCTCGGCTCTCGGATTTCCAACTTTTTACTGATCTGTCTGTTGGACTTACGTAACACAGGCATGCAACCGGCTCCGTTTTCTGTATTAAATTTCCGATTGCGATACCGATCCCGCCACCGATTACCGATAGCGGATGCCTGAGATTAAAAAAAACTGGGCGGTCCACGCCAAACAGTCAAAGAGTAGTCATATATAAAAAATTACCGCATGGACTTCCCTTTTGGTCAGAGTTGACCGAAAAATCATAGAATTTCCCGTCTTGATGATCGTCTTTCCATTAAAGCAAATATATTTATATACAATAACCTATGTAGATTTTTCATTGTTTCTGTTTTCCCTGGCATGGAGCTTGCCCTTAGTCAAACCGTCATTATCTGCAGCGAAGGGAGGTGACTCAAGGTTATATTTCGTTCCCGGCGGAAGGACATTTCACCGCAATCTGCGGACAGCGAAGTTTTAGAAGTAATTTTCAGGACTTAATGAAAGGAGAAACAATGAAAAATCAGTTGACGGTATTGATGATGATATGGATGATTGGGATTCTTGCAGCCTCAGGCGAAAGGGTGCAAGCCGAATTTATTTTGTATGAGGATTTTGAGTCGATAGATGAGTTTCCTTCGGATGACTGGAACGTGCATACGCTTTATAATCCGGACCTTTCGCCCGACATTGATCCTGTAAACGGTAATCCCGGTCATTGTTACGCGCCGGGAGGCGCCGGCGACGGACAGAATACGGAAATCTATCATAACGAATTCACGGTGGATTACAGTCGCGGTTGCCGTATGACCTGCGATTTCAAAATTACCGACACATCAGCGCATTATAATGACCTTTGGTTCGGATTAGCTCAGGGGGATGTGGTCGACGGGGAGAATACAGCGTTTTCCGTTGAGCTCTGGTTTAACGGGAGCGCCGGCGACAACTACGTTTATTGCAGGATAAACGGTTATCAGGACAATGAAGAGTTAATATATATTGAAAACGGATTCGTGCCGGGTCAGTATCATATGGCGGAGATTAGAATACGGCCGGACCGTCTGGTGGAATTTTACGTTGACGGCGTTCTTTTATGGACGACGTCCCGGACGATCGACATGATGTATAATCACGGCATACCTGTTTTAGGGGGTTTCAATGCGAGTCCTGCGTATGCCGACAATTTTTACATTAACGAACAGTTTTACCGGATACCCTATTGTGAAGACTTTGAAGAAATTGAAGAATTGCCTTCTGATGACTGGGGCGTGCACACTCTGTACAATCCTTACATAGAGCCTGCCATTGACCCGACACAAGGGAATCCGGATCATTGTTACGTTCCCGGAGGAGCCGGCGACGGGCAGAACACAGAAATATACGCTAAATACTACACAGCGGACTACAGCCGCGGATTCCGAATGACGTGCGATTTTTACCTGAGCGATACGTTGACTCATTACAACGATTTGTGGATGGGATTGCCCAGGGAGCGTATCCTGAATGGCGACAACATCGATTACGCTGTTTTTATGACGTTGAATGCCGCAGCCGACAATCGCAATGTCGGCGGATACATAGGTTCTGAGAATGCCGGTCATCAAGATTCATTTGTAATTCCGGGAGGATTCGACCCCGGCGTATGGTACCAGGCGGAGATAAGAATACGTCCCGATCAATACGTGGAATTTTATTTGAACGGCGACTTGCTGTACACGACCGTGACGAAGATAGACCCGGCTTACAATAATGCACCGCCGGTATTGGGCGGATTCAACACTTATCCTGTTTATGCCGATAATTTCTGTCTGGATGAATTTTTCTACATGGACATGTTTGAGGATTTCGAGTTGATTGATGAATTCCCTTCTGAGGATTGGAGCATCCATACATTGTACAATCCCGGACTTTCGCCGAGTATTGACAGGACGCACGGCAATCCTCGCCATTGTTATGCTCCCGGTGGGGCCGGCGACGGAATGAACACGGAAATCTACCATAACTCATTCCTGGCGGATTACAGCGAGGGACTGGTTATGAGTTGCGATTTCTTTTTGACCGACTGTTCTTCTCATTACAACGATCTGTGGTTCGGTTTGCCCATGGAGGATATAGTAAACGGGGACAATCTGGATTATGTGGTATTCATAGGTTTTAACGGAGGAGCGGGGAACCGGACAGTCGACATGTATATCAACTCGGAATACCCGGCTCACCAGGATCACCATTACATTCCCAATTCTTTTACAGACAATGCGTGGCACACAGCGACCGTAGTCGTCAGGCCTGATTTGCATGTGGAGTATTACCTTAACGGCGATCATCTCTGGACGACCGAAAACACAATAGACCCGGCCTATAATGAATCGCCGCCGGTTCTGGGCGGATTCAATGCGCATCCTGCCCACGCGGATAATTTTTTCGTCAGTAAGTCTCTGGGCGGGACGACTCAACCAACGCCGACATTAGTCCCGACATATCAAATTACTGAAACTCCGACCTTCTATCCTACTCCGACGCCCGCGGTAACGTTTACGCCCACAGAAGATTTCCTGTGGATAGAGGGAGCGACCGGAGAGAACGGCGAAACCGTGCAAATAACAGTCAATATCCATAATCCATTTACGCCCCTCAATGAATTCGGATTGGACCTGACTTATTGTCCCGCAATGCTTCAGTTCGATTCCTGCGAACCGGGCGATTTGACTACGAATTGGTACGAGCTGGACTGCAATGACGAGACCCAGGACAGTTATGTGCGGGTTGCGGGATTCCATACCCAGGAGATTCCTTCCGGGAGTTACGGCAGCATAGCGATCCTGAATTTCGTGGTGAATTGTCCGGACTGCCTGGACGGCGATCAATGCACCATATGCCCTCAGAATATGGTCGACGACATAGGCGGGTGGATGACGCAATGCGATACATTCACCTTCATCGATTGCATTAACGACGGCGATGTGTCGAACGACGGAATGATTACTCCTCGCGATGCCAATATGGCCTTTCAGCTTTACCTGACCATGATCCCCGATCCCAGCCGACAGGAATTATGCTCTGCAGACTGCAACGGCGACGGAAACGTTACGCCCGCTGACGCCAACTGCATATTCAAGCATTATCTGGATATGGGCTGTAGTTGCGTAGATCAGCCTGAATCGCCTGGTAACAACGGTTTCAATCCTGCTGAAAAAATCTCCACTTATTCAAACAACAATCGAATATCTCATCCTGGATCGCCTCACGGCATCATCTGCGCATATCTCATACCCGATTCCACCACTGACCGTCTTAAAATGGTCGTTTCAATCGATAAATCAGACCAGCCCATCGCTTCATTAGGGTTCAAACTGCATTATCCTGAGTCTGAACTGGAATTCTGTGACGTACGATTCGGCGATTTCGTCGATGGCTGGCCCTTTACAGGCGTCGGTCAGTATCCTGATGCGATCAAAATAGGCGCTTTCCAGCCTGAAGTCGATGAACGCCAGGACGACAGCGGTATACTCGCTGTCATTACCTTTAAACGTAATGCCAGGGTAATTCCGTGGGACTTTGACCGGTTAGAGTTCGACTTGACCTGTCTGGTGGACGACATCGCAGGCTTCGATGTCGTTTTTGAACAAAAAAACAGCTTGTCTGGAATAAATTGAAAACAGCAGAATGCGCAATTCGGAGGAAACGCCAGTGAAAAATTCAGATAATTCCGGACGGCAAAATCGAAACAGGGCGCGGCCGGAGCTTAAATGGCGGACATGCTTCAACGCTGCACTGTTGATCCCGGCTTTGCTGCTTGCTTCAGTTGCCGGCGATTCTCAGGCAGCCGAGAGGTCCGGACAGATCGCTATCGGCGACGTTTCTGGATGCTACGGGGATTCAGTTCGCATAACCGTCTCCCTCCAGAACAATTCCTTTTCAATCGAACAATTCGGTTTTGATCTGATCTTCTGCCCGGAAATGTTGGAATACGTTTCGGCGGAAAGGGGCGATTTGATACCGGAATGGCCCTTCCTGGAAGGATTCGAGCTGGACCAGGGATGCGTAAGAATGGGTGGGTTCTCACCTGAAAATCCCATTCCCCCTCAGAGCTCCGGAATCCTTCTTTACGTCAACTTCACCGTTACATGCGACGCATGCCTGGAGGGCGACGTGTGCGAAATCGACTGTATCAATCCTGTTGACGATATAGTGGACTTTTCCATTCAAAACGCCTCCTTCACCTATTCATGCGGTGAGGCCGTTCCGTGTCTCAATCTTATAGGCGTTGCCGTTCTTCTAATTCTGCTGTCCGGTATGAAATTCAAAACTCGAAGAAAGATTGAAAAACGCGGAATGCCGATCGAGCATCATCTGTAAGGTCGAAAGCAGGTGAAGTCCTGATAATCGCAGACTCGAACCCTTGTTCACAAGGACCGCCGGAGACGATTGCTGTTTCCGGCGGTCCTACGCGTTAGGCAGATCAACCGTCATGAATCTACCTGACCTTTTGAAGGAAAGCGTAAAATTGCCTTCGCCTGATTTTTTTCAAGATCAAAAATGGACCATGATCAACGATGCACATTCCGAGATAACAATTCTGCCGGCGCTTATTCTTTGACTGAGCAAATCCGAAGACTGACGCAGTATTGGGAAAAATTCGCCGTTTTGGACAAAAAACAGTTATGATTTCGGCGGTTGAAACTTTTAAACTTTTTGATTTTAAAAATGAATCGATCCGCAATGGCGGATCGCGTTCGAAAATGGATAGAAGCGCTGTTTTCCCGTTAATTTTTTCACTTTGACTCATTTTTCTTTTTTTGTTATCTTTGTCCCCATTGACAAATGAAGAATTCTTTACTTGTCGATGGGGATAAAGGGAATTTCACACCCTTTCAACCCTCTTGACATCATTTAAAAAGGCAGAGGAGGTTAGGCATGAAATTGAAATTCCTGTCACCTCACCCCATCACCAACACCTCACCTTTGCCGTGAGGAAAAAAATAACGAGCAGAGAGGTGTATAATGGTAAATAAATCAAGATTTAACCAGGTTTTCGTCAGTTATGCCCATGAAGATAAACCTGCTGTCCGAAAGATATGTCGAGAGTTGAAACGAAACGATGTGAACGTATGGTGGGATGATGACTCTCTGAAAAACCATGGAATTGAGCTGGATCATGAAATTGTAAGGGAGATTTATAAAAGTCGGTTCGTGATTTTTTGTCTTAGCCGGAATTCGAAACTAAAAATAGGCGAGGATTCGATAGGTTTCGTAGACCATGAATTGAACATTGCTTTCAATGCATCATTAACTAGAAAAGAAGAAATGTTTGAACTTTTAATCGTGAAGCTCGAAGAAATTGATCTAGCCGATAAAAGATTGAAGGAAAAGAAATATTTTTCCGTCGAAGTCGGATTTCAGGAATGTATTGATTCAATTACTGCTCATATAACCGCTGGTACGGAGACGTTTTCCAAGGCAGAAAGAGATTGGATCAAATTTGATGCTTTAATGAACAGGTCTTTTGATTGTTTCAAAAAAGATCAAACCGACAAGGCAATCCAATATGTCGATGAAGCCATTGCAATATTTCCTGATAATTATCAGGCGTGGTCTCATAAAGGAGCGATTCTGAATGAAGTTGCCAGAGACGAAGAAGCGCTGAAATGCTTTACCAGGGCAACGGATATTTGTTCGGTGGGTTTTGAAGCCTTGAACAATAAAGCAACTTTATTGTTGAAAATGGGTCGATTTAAAGAGGCTTTGGCGACAGCCGATAAAGCAATTTCCGTTGTCGACACTGTTCATGACGCCTGGCTTACGAAAGCATACGGTTTGTTTGCTTTAAGCAAATACAGTAAAGCGCTGGAAGCATTAAACGATGGGCTCTCCAAATGCAGGGACGAACAAGGAAAAAGCATTCTTTGGAATACAAAAGGGTGTTTTTTTCTGGATCGGAGAGAGGTTGGAGAAGCTGCTAGGGCATTTAACAAGGCGTTGGATATAGATGCAGATAATGAAGACGCACAACGAAATCTGCTGGGACTGCAAACATCTTTTATGCATGGACTGAATGGAGGATTTTTAGAGTAATAGTTGCTTGACCCCTCCCGTGAGCGTGACAAGAGGTTATATTGTCCTGTTTCAAATCGAATGAATGCTGACCTGTCGTTCTCTGTATTTTCTTGGTGTATTGAGCAAAGCAGAGCCGGCTTTTCGGCCTTGATCAAAATTACAAATTTCGTATTCGGGCCTTCGTTGGTTGAATCACAGGTTGCAAAAACCTCAAAACAGCACGGCTGTACCTCCGGTTTTGCAGTTGTTACCGGCCAACAGAATTCCCCAGAAATCAGATATTAATTCTTCCCAACCTTTCATTGTACCTTGTCTTTCCGGCAAGAGTGCTTAATAATCACTGTCTGCCGTGGCTATCATGGGAATGACCATATCCTTTCAAAGGAGGCAACCAATGGATCGGTCACCTGCAAAAACAACTCATCAAGAAGTAACCGACAGTCTTGAAGAAGTAGAGAAGTTATTTTCGGATTATCGTCGAAGCCGTAGTCGGGGAAGGATACCGACGCATTTGCGGCGTGCGGCGGCGCATTTATCGGAACGCCATTCCCTGGGTCGCATATGTCATGTTTTGGGATTGAGGTACGATTCCTTGAAGCAACGAGTGGAGCGTCATCATTCAAAAAGCAGTTCGACGCCCGATCGTCCTGAGTTTTTTGAATTATCGCTGCCCCCTCCGTTTTCTGGACGGTCAAGGGAATCGGCCTGCATGGCGGAGTTTAAAATATTAGGCTCAAGTTTTCATCTTTGCGGTGAGATACGAATAAACCTTTTTTCGCTGTTCCGCCTAAGAATCGGGGTATGCCCATGATTCAACTTACGTCTTCAATGCGAATCTTGTCGGCAGTGAACACAGTGGATTTCAGAAAAGGCATAGACGGCCTGGTTGGCGTGTGTCGAAACATCCTTAAAATGACCCTTTTTCCGGTTATGTTTTTGCATTCCGCAATCGTTCTGGAATCCCGCTTAAGATATTGGCGTACGAAGGTCAGGGATTTTGGCTATGTCAAAAACGATTTTCAACCGATCGTTTGAAATATTGGCCCCGAAGCGCGGAGGGAGGAATAAGCTTATTGGCAGCCAGAGAACTTCAGGTGTTGATATGGAACGGCATTCCCGATGCTGCCGAGATGTCGTTGGACCGGTGTCGGGTTTGCAGCGGAAGTTATTGTAAATAAAGAACGATTTCTTGTGTTGCCCTGGGAGCGCTCGAAAAATCTTGCTTCACGAATTTTAGGCATGGCCTTGCGTCGTCTGTCCGACGATTGGATGAAGCGATACAATTACTGGTCCGTACTGGCGGAGACGTTCGTACAGAAAGAAAGATTCTCCGCGACCAGTTTCAATGCCTCTAATTGTCTTTGCGTAGGAGAAACCCGCTGCCGCGGTAAACTGGACGTAAAACATGAACATGCGATGCTGGTGAAAACTGCTTGGCTTTACCCCCTGATCCCACGGTTCCGCGCCTGTTTGCCTGAATTGGAAAAACCATGAAAGAGAAAAAGACGATTGAAATGAGTTCCAAGCGGCTCCCGTTTGGCCGGATGAATGCCGCCATGTGATTGAAGCCCTCGGCCGGGTATTTTATGTCGAAAAACGGGTCAAAAGTGAAAACCTCACACCGGGTGAATGCCTGGAGCTTCATTTCGCAAGGGGGAAGTTTAACAATGGAGTTCTGAAGGACAAATGCAGCAACGGTTTATGTTTCCTTCATTTGTCTTTCTTCCGCTGGGTAGCCTTCTATGATTTCCAATTAATGGAATATTAGCTTGCCTGTTTTGAAGGGATTCTCGTTGCCCGGCGACGGTGCTCCGTAGTCGAAACTGATTGTCGACTCCTCATGCCTTGCCGTGGAAAAAAATTTGCCCTGAGCATGCTTACCGGAATAGTACGATTCAGCGGACTTAGTGTGACTTGAATGCAGAAGGAAGGTTGGCTCCAATCCGCGTAATTGCAACGAAATATTGCAACATCGGGTCGTGACGAACGGCCAGGATAACCGGCGGCGTTGAAGCAGCTCTGGCTTTTAGTCAAGAGCTTTCGCCGTCCGGTTCATCCGGTGGTTAGCCGATTACGCTGCGCAAAGCGGCGCCAACTCACCGCTTTTTATCGGTGGAAAACCTAAATCGATCAGAACACGGTTGAATGCTGCGAGTGTAACCTGTTCAGGATCGGTAATTTCTATTCCGATTGGCCTTCCGCTTTTATTATAGTCGATGATTAGACCTAACTCCGCCTTAGATGTCCGAAAACTCTTTTCACCAGTATTGCGAGGCAAATAATAATAAGCCGCCAGCGGTCGACCCTGGCGAAAAGTCACTTCAAGGTAGGATTTCTTCATTTCATTCCTCCCAACATGGGTATGCTGTTACGACGACCAACAACTTGCTCTCTTCGTCCGGTTCCACAATGACTTCCCAATCGTACCGTCGATGACGAGTTTCAATCACCCAACGGCCTTTCACGACATCTTGCCGTAAAGAGCCGGCTTTCTCAAGCATCGAACGTAAATCAACTTCATCAAAACATCTATCATCCATACGTTTAAGCAAATGGGGACTGAGTTCTAACTCCCAATCCCACCATGGTGGCCAAGATCGTTTAATCAGAATTAACCTCCATATTGTAAAAATTTCAACCGCATCTTCCACCTTCATGACTAACGCCGGCAATGAGCGGCGCGGCTGTTTCCAACAAAGACCTTCCAAAAACCCTCGTACATTATAATAGAAACAGACGAGCTTTTCAATATGGTGTTCAAAACATCTGCTCCAGTGCTTTGTCAGCCCCATCACTCATCCAGTCAAGTACTTAGAAGGTTGTGCAATTTTCGGTTGACATTCACATCCCGGCACCATCATCTTGGCGCTTGGATTTGAATCACTTGTCATGTTCCTGTGCTGACGTTCAGCATCAGTGGCAGCCAGAGGCGGCCGTCCAATTGAATGCTGTAGTTAGACCTCGAATGCTTGGCATGGATGCATATCCTACTACTTGAGAACCTGACACAAGCACTCGAGGAGGGCTTCAAAGTCCTTGAGAGTCATTTGATAACCGATCTCATTGCGGTGTTCAACGGCACCTGTAGTGAATGTCGACGTTGTGGCTAACAGACTTGCGTTCGCTCTGTGCATCTGCTGAGTCCCGTACAGAGCGCGGACGACTTGAACACCAACACGCCTTTGAGGGGAATATCGTTTGCACTCTGCTATGCACAGGAACTCCCCAACCTTGTCCTTGCGGACCGCCCAGACATCCACACCTCCATCCCGGGTACCTGGACCGAGTGTGACACTGTACCCACTCCGGTGGAATAACTCACCTACAACTTCCTCGAACTGTCTCGGCGTGAGCTCGTGGAATCCAGCTGGATCGCGATTCAGTCTTTCTAGCAGTCCTGCACTAACAACCACCAGATCGGGCCTCACTTGAGCCAGTTTCATATCTGCTTTGGCAAGCTGGTAGATTCTCCGGTGGACGGGAAGCTTCACACTGCTGTCGCCTCCCAGATACCGAACAACGTCGTATTTGATATCCCGCACATACCTGGTCTCAATGCGGCGTTCAGTACCTTCATAGTCCTCTGCTAGCCACAGAGCTGCATCAAGTAGGTCGGTGGCATCCGCCCCGTGCACTGCGAAGAGCTGTGCCGCGAAGCAGAGCCACCTATGATCCTCGCGTTCTGCTGTCTCTTTGATTTGATCTGCCAACTGGCGGGCTTCAGATATCCTCCCGGATTGCAGCAGTGACTCCAAACGATTAAACTCATCATCAACGTACATGGTTTATTCCCCACTGGAGGCTAACGTTGAGCATCAGCCTCAGAATGGGCCGCGGACGCACGGCCCATTCTGTAGTGCTTCATGCTCTTGTTCGGCCGATCACTTCACATAACCATCTACGTGCGTGCTGCAACCGATACGGGTACTTCTACCAAATGGAAGATGGTCGTTGGACCACCGTGAAAAGTCCGCGTAATACTGAAATGCCATTCACCGGAAACTGTATGACCCCTGTACCGCCGCTTAAGTAAGGTGGGTTGCGAAGGAACGTGAATTTCAGATATATTAGGGATTCAGGACCATCAATCGGCATCATGTGTCCAGACGGCGATTCTATAAACGAATCAATATCGATTGCTTCGGCGATCTCACTACTTCTTTCCGACGACACTGACATGTCTAGAACAGTGGAAAGCCTCACGATTGCGCCCACGTGTTTCTCAAGAAACTGAACGAATGCCCCGTTGTCGGGATATGTAATACTGATTGATTCCCTATACTCCGGGGCATCTGCAGGGCTACGTCAAAGTATTTTTTAATCCATTATGATTGAAAAAAAATTAAAAATTTAGTGGACTTTCTGATTTTTATTTTTTATATTAAAAATCATGAAAACTCTACGAAACGCCCAAACCTTCACGAATTCAGAAATAGTCCGAGGAGTAAGGGTCCGTCCGATTTTCATTGAAGAGCGGGGTCAGTGGAATGAGCTGATGAACAACCATCATTATTTAGTTTTTGTCCATAAACGGCGAATTTCCCCCAATGCTGCGTCAGACTGGGGATTTGCTCAGTCAACGTATAATAAATGCGCCTCCTTCGCAAATCCTTGCCTTCCTTGTCTTAAGAAAAATTCGCCCGTTTATGGATCAAAAACCCAAGTGGCTGTCCAGCATTAAATTTTGAATCGAGATTCGAGTTTATGGACAGGCACTATTTAGGATTCCATGGCATGGTAGGTCGCACCTTGCGTTACGTTGCTGCATTCG
>CAZUFC010000123.1:0-24069 GCA_964619725.1 uncultured bacterium
TGACTGTCCAGCATTAAATTTTGAATCGACAATCGAGTTTATGGACAGGCACTATTTATTGAATAAAAATGAAAGAATACTTGACGGAAGCGTTATTGAAATCACGTCCGATAAAGTAATATTTGAAAAGGAAATAGTAGACGGTTCGGGCAGAATTAAAAATGCTCGGGAGATGGAGATAAATCTCCAAAAATAATTACATTTTTAAAGCCATCAGCTTTTCAGCCAGATAGCACAAATGAGACCTCAAGGTTTCATTAGGGTCGTGAATGCCGTTATAGTATTTGAAGTGTAAAATGAAAATGATTCGTCTATTGTGTTAAGCGTGTATAAAAGTGAGATTAAAAAGGGGCAGAGACGATGATGTCGATGCGAGTCTCTCCGGTCGAAGCAGGAACATTGGCGTATCGGTTTTTTTCTTCTTGCGGAACCACGAACGCTTATTCAATTATTGGGACTGATCAAACCGGGGTTACACTTCTTCCATAACTTTTTACAGTTTGTTTCAGTTATCCGCGTCGGGGTCGGTATCGCCTTCGAAATCGAAACAAAATGATGGGTGATTCTATCAGATTGTAACCTCAAAAGACGCATTTTTGATCAATGCCGAATTATTATATCTCCCGGCCCTTTGCAGATTGCATAATGACCGAATTGTAACCTCGAAAACCGATATTTGAGAAATCCCAACTTTTCCCAGGAATCGCCGCGAAGCGGCCCGATTAATTCTCGTATAGCGAGAATTAATGATTGACAATGGAATTCAAGATTGTGATAATTCAAAATTGTGTGAAGGACGGCGCTGCGGATCAGCGTCCTCCGCTCTTTATCCGCTCATGAAACGGAACATATTGTGGATACTGAACGTGAAAAGAAATGCAATGGAGAAAAACATGAAATCTTTGGTCATTAGCATCACGGCCCTGATACATCTCTTTCTTTTATTTCTATGGATTCCGGAAGTCGGCGCCCTTACGTGCCAGGATTGTTATTGGACTTTCGACATCGGGTTCGGCAATCCTTCATGCAACTGGGTGACCAGAGAATGGTACTCGGACAGCGCCCATGCCTACGGTCATAAATATACGGTTGAAGACAATGATGCGCTCATCCTGAACCTGGGCATGTTGTCCGGCCTGGAAAGATCGCATGTCACCAGATTCGGACTTGAACTGCTGATGATAGAAGGGACCATCTACGATCGTTATTCCAGTTATGCGTTCTCCGAAGAATACTATGACGAATATCACACGCGCCTTAACGTCGGCGACCTGGAATATGAAGCCGCCGGCGTTTACGGAAGTTATAATTACCTGTTCTGCAAAGGCGCCTGTAAATACGTCGAACCCTTCGCCGGCGTCACGCTGAGCGTCAATCACGTGTCGATGAACGGCGATCCGGATAAATACTTCACCGGAAAAGAAGAATATTCCGCAGACATTAAACCGGAAGCCGGGTTCCTAGTGTTGCTTACCGACAGATTGTTCATTCGCCTGACTTCGGGATACCGCGTCACTATATCAGGTTTCCAGGGCTTCGAATTCAGCACAGGCGCAGGCTGGCGCTTCTGATCACTTTCCTTTTTCCCAAAATTCAAACATCTGCATTTGATAAAACGGTCAACAGAAATATTAAAGAGTGGGCGTTTTTATCAATGAAGTTACCACGGCAAAAAGAAAAGATAAATCGTCCTCAGAAGGCTGTTTATATCTGTAAAAAAGGGAACTGATCAAACCGGGGTTACTTGTTTCAAAACGTTTGACGATTTGTTTCTGTAATCGGTATCGCGTTCGGTATCGCAATCGAAACAAAATGATGGGTGATTCTGTCGGATTGTAACCTCAAAAGACGCTTTTTTGATCAACGCCTAAAAAAGCACGGCGGTATAATGCGAACAATTGATGCTGCAGCCCGGACAGGACCCTGCCTTCACCATGGTTTGTATGTTGTTCCGCCGAAAACTTGTTCCAGCAAGAAAAATTCAGCAATTAATCCGTCACGAATTCCATACTCTTCATTGAAAGGCTGTACAATTCACCGAAACCCGGTTCCAGCAGTGCAGACATCCAGGTGTAAGTTCCCATGGGCAGATCGACCGGCAGGGGAATCTCAAACAAGAGGGTTTGTCCGACAAAAAATTCGTCGGGAAGCGACATATCAGGCGCGGCAGGCTCCGGGTCCTCGGTAAAGTCGGCGCCGTCAAAAAAGAACACCGAATTATCGGGCAGCATCAGCGCTATAAAGGCATCGCAGAGAGCCGATTCGCCGCTGTAATTGCTGATGTTGATTCCGACGCCCATGGTGGAGCCGTTGGTGAAGATTTCCGGCGAACAGAGTATCGACATCTGCGGAGATTCCTGCTCTGGAATGACGTGGAATCCGGCATAGGAATACTGACTGTCAGGATTGGTGACCGAAAGGTAACGCGGACCGGGTTCTATATTCGCGGGAACGGCCAGAATGACTTCCCAATTCCCGGCGTCCGTCATGTTGTATGAAATGATTGAAATGCCGGAGTTTTCCAGGCGTAATGCGTATTCCGGCAGAAGTTCGACTTTTCCGTTGCCTGAGAATCCGGTTCCTGTCAGAGTAATTGTTTTCGTCCCGCCTGGAACTACTATATGAGGCGAAATCTGCTCGATAACCGGCGCTTCGCCCATTTCTTCAGTAGAACGGAGAACAAAATCAATGCCTTCCAGCGTTTCACCCTGACTGAGCTGTAATACGTCGGCTTCAGCCAATGTCGTCGTCATCTCTTTACCGTCCCAGATTTGCGAAATATACCCTTCGGCGATGACGGCCACTCCGAACGAAGCGCCCGGCGCCAGGCCATACATCTCATAATGCCCGCTTGAGTCGGTGTAAGCGTATCGCTGATTATGCGGTAAAACGCCGTTAAAAACATCGGCGATGTAAAAATCGTAAAGAAGCGCGCCTTCCACCGGATCGCCGGCGCTGTTCGTTACCGTGCCCCTGATCAATCCTGAAGCCCCCTTAAGCTGGATATCGATTCCTGTCGCTTCTCCTCCGGGAGGCAGCGCAGCAGATTGCGCATTATCCGGGATGAAACGGTCGGGATAAAAAGCTGATGGTATATCATAATAGGCAAACTCAGGATGAAAGCGGGTCCTGGCCAACACCAGGTAACTCCGCCCCGCCGGTACATTCTGAACCTCATAGTATCCCGTTTCATCCGTTATTACCGTCGCGTACGCCGCTCCGCTCACGTCGTCTATCAGCGTCACGCCCACCTGATCCAATGGCGTTCCCATGCCGGCCGTCACCGTTCCCGATATAGTCCCCGATTCTATAACGCTGATCTCCAATCCCGCAACATCGTCATTCACCATAACCGGAAAATGCTCGGCATAAGATGAACCGTCCGCACCATAAACCATAATCGCATAAATTCCCTGCGGTAAATTCAACGAATATGACCCGTTCGTCGCTGAAGACGTCGCCCCGGTCAATCCCCAGTAATAATATCCCGTCGTATTGTCATATGCAAACAGCGATGCCTCTACAGCCCCATCCGCTTCGTTTATGACCCTTCCTTCTACCTGATAACCCGCCCATAAATAAAAATTCACGTCCGGGACCGGTCCCTCCGTCGTGTCAATTAATGTCGCATAATATGGAGTCGCTGATCCATAGTAATACTGCGCCTGATAGCGACTCTCCGTGTCGTTCGGATTCGCCGCTACGTAATACGAATATGCCTCCGGAACGCTCAGCGACCACGCACCCGTCGAATCGCTTACCGTCTCATATACCGTCGTATCCTCTCCCGTGCTGTCCAATGCCGATACCTTCACTCCCCCCACCGCTGTCGTACCATAATAATCGTATACCGTTCCGCTGATCGTTTCCGCTCC
Source organism: uncultured bacterium (assembly GCA_964619725.1). Classification (GTDB taxonomy): domain Bacteria; phylum CSSED10-310; class CAZUFC01; order CAZUFC01; family CAZUFC01; genus CAZUFC01. The sequence continues at coordinate 3,876 of CAZUFC010000123.1, forward strand.
TGAACAATAATTAAAACTCATCGTTAAAATGAAGGCAATTATCCCCGGTATCGTCGCATGAAAATAATGTCCTTTGTTCACTTCCCTCTCCTTTTATTAAGTATCCTGAATAATTATATTTTTCTCGTCTCAACTGCTTTTTAATTCCTCTTATTCTCGTCAACCCTTGAGAATCACCAGAATTCCAAATTAACATTATCAGAAAATAAACGTACAGGCAAATCTCAGTCTCAAAGCCTCCAGGCCGCCGGCCTCTGCCGTTCGGAAAATCTGAACGCTCGTAACAGGTATTGTATGAGAAATGCAGACCGGCATTTATGAGCGCCGAATGCTTCTGCATGGCCTTGCACATAAAAATGTACTATAAAAGAAAATGTGAAAAAGGAGGAACCATGGCAAAACAGAATTTGACTCTGGCGCTTCCCAAAGAACTTATCAAAAAAGCTAAAATTATTGCCGTTAAAAATGATACGTCGCTCAGCCTCAGAATTTAAACCGCAGGGAGAGCGAAAAGGCCGGCCCGCGTTCTGTCGCCAGGACAAGTCGCTTATTATCCGTTTCTTCCTCGTTTCGATCCCATCCGTAGGCCCTGAAACCTGCCGTGAAGTCCAGGACGACGAATTCGGAAGGAATGAAACCAATTCTTCCCCCGGAAATAAGGTCGGTTCCTTCCCAGTCGGCATCGAAATTCCATTCTATTGGTTCGGGATGCAGTCTTTCCCGCCTTTCAATGCTCCATCTTTCATAGTAAATGAAGAATCCTACGAGAAAATTGTCGTTAGGAAAAAAATCCATCCCCAAATCGATTCCGGCGGTGTTCTGAGACTTTCGATAATGCCCCGGAGCATCAGGTGAGTCTGCGAAGTCGCTGAAGGAATCGCCTTCCAGCTCCATTCGGGTGAGGAACAGAGCGGCTTTCAGGGATATGTTTTTGTTTCTTGAGTATGCTTCGGCTGAGGTTTCAAACCTTATGTCATTGCCGGAATAATCGGCTGTCAGGTCATATTCATCGTATTCTGTGAAATCGGTAAGTGTGAGCGTTCCATTTCCGTCCCAGGTTTCCTCTCTTCTGCCGGCCTCGATTACTACCGATAGAATTAAATTCTCCCGCATGAAATGATTCACCCCGAAACCGGCAGTCATTATTTTTCTTGATAAGTCCGCTTCTTCCTCATTAACCAGCCTGTATCCGGGATCGTTCGTTACCCGGTCTGTTTCAATCGAGGGCGTGACGTCCTCATATTTAAGGTAAAAATTAATTGAAGAACTGTCCGTTATGAATATTCGTGAACCCCCTTCCGCTGCGGAAGAATCGATTTCACGGACATGCTTCCGCTCCCAGTCGTTCAACGATCCCTCCACCGTCCCGTAATGATCTTCGCGCTCCTCAAAAGTTCGTCCGATGTTGACGAAAAAACGATGGCGCTTTCTGAATTTTTCATCCAGCCAGAAATTATCGAATGGACCTGGATCGAAACGGCTGGAGATATATCCCTCATATCCCAGCCAGGACTCCCTGTACGAATCGGAAAAATCTCCGAAATATTTGAGTTCAGGCCTATTCCTGGACTCTATCCGGTCATATTCGCCTTTTATGTTTTTCATAGCGTATGCGAGAGTAAAAACGCCGTGATAATCGAAGGCTGAAACTGCAGCGTTAAACCCGAAGACCAGAACAGCAGCAAAAATGCTGATCCCCGATTTGCGGATAAAGCTGTTGAAAAAGCGACGCAAAGCAATATCAAGCAATTGTTTCATCAGCGCAAGCCGTCCTTTGAAAATCAATATTTGATTGAACCGAAATTTAAAACCGCCTGTTCGTCATTAAACAATCCAACGTTCCTTTTCTTCAAACCTGCCGCCCATTAACTCTTCCGATCTTCCGATCTTCCAATCACCCGAACTTCCTGTCTTCTCGCCTTCCCTCTTCTCAAAGCCGTTTCGATGCCGCCTCGGCCAGGAGTGATCTTTCGCCTTTCACCAGGGTGACGTGACCGATCAGAGGATCGCCTTTCATTCTTTCGATGACGTAGGATAGCCCGTTCGTTGTGGAGTCGAGGAAGGGGTTATCGATCTGGTAGAGATCGCCTGTCAGGACTATTTTGGTTTTTTCGCCGGCGCGAGTGATGATGGTTTTTATTTCCAGCGGATTAAGGTTCTGAGTTTCATCGATAATGATGTACTGTCCCGGTATGCTGCGGCCTCTGATATAGGTGAGGGCTTCTATTTCCAGGATACCCATGTCCATCAGGCTTGCGTAACCCGAATATTTGTCCCGGCCCGGCTTTGTGCCGCCCATTATCAATTCAAGATTGTCGAAGATGGGTTGCATCCAGGGATGGAGTTTTTCCTGCACGTCGCCGGGCAAAAACCCGATGTCTTTTCCCATCGGGTATATGGGGCGGCTGACCAGCATTCGGAAATATTTATTCTCTTCCGTAACCTTGTGCAAGCCGCAGGCCAGAGCCAGAAGCGTCTTGCCCGTTCCAGCAACGCCGGCTAGGGTCACGAGTTTCACGTTATCCTTTAACAGCAGGTTAAACGCGCATCTCTGTTCTATATTGCGGGGCATGATTCCCCAGATGCTTTCCTGAAAGTCCGGCACAGGTTCCAGGACCTTCTTAAAATGATTGTAATAGGCCGGTTCTTTGTTCTCTGCATTTTTCACGTCCGTCATTAACACGTGCTGATTCGGCAAAAGGTCTGAAACGTCCGGCTTCAATTCATTCCCCTGCCGGAGTTTTTCAATTTGAGTCTCTTCCGCTTCAATATGCCTCATCCCTGAATACATCTTCTCCGGTTCGATCTTCTCCGGTTTGTAATCGTCCGACGGTATCCCCAGCGCATTGGCCTTCAAACGCATATTCGTGTCGCGGGAAACGAACCGCACAGGCTGGTCCTCTTCCGTTTCTTTTATGGTCATCAGTATTTCGAGTATCCTGTTGTCCTCTGTCGTCTTGTTGAAACCGTAAGGCAACTGACTCAGGTCACGACTCCCGAAAACCACCCGTATCTTTCCGCGGTCCTCCCCCTTCAAATCCACTCCCCCGGCCAAGTCACCCTTTTTCCGAAGCTCATCCAGTTGCCGGGATACCTGACGGGCATTGCGCCCCAGTCCGTTCAGGTTCTTCTTGAACTGATCCAGCTCCTCAATTACCGTTATGGGGATCGCCAGATCATTGTCCGCAAATCCATACAACGCATTGGGATCATAAAGAAATACGTTCGTATCCAATACATATGTTTTTTTCATTTCGACAACCTCGCTCTCGTTTCCTTAAACCCGATACTCAATCTCATGATGAAAATCAGGCCCTCTATTTTTTTCTATACCGCTCTGTTGCATCCTTCTGACCATAACTCATTCTTAATATCATAAAGCTATATTAAATGACAACCCGGAGCTTCCGGCCCTTAAATTCGGATACAAAAAAAACGCATTCTTCTTGTATCCGAATTTAAGCCGGAAACAAAAATGTTTGCATATGATTCCCATAACGTGTAAAATTACCCGAATAGGCCGTCAGCCGGCTTGATTCATCGTAGATTCCGGTTGATTGGGAGGTTTATTATGGATGATAAATTAAGTTTTTCATTGAATGAATTTGAAAAACTGAGTCAAAAAATGCAGAAAATATTCAATGATCTCATCAGTCAGGGCTCACCTCTGCTGAAATACACCGACAAGGGATGGATTCCCTCGGTCGACGTGTATGAGACCGAAAACCACATGATAGTGATAGTGGAAGCGGCTGGAGTCGCCAGGGAAGACATGAACGTGACTCTGCAGCAGAATATATTGACCGTTCAAGGTATTCGAAGAAACAGAATTACTGACAAAAAGGAAAAGCTTCATCAGATGGAGATAGATTTCGGGGAGTTCAACAGAGTCATACCGCTTACGGTTCAAGTGATGGAAGAGGAGATTACGGCTAAATTCAAAGATGGATTACTGGTTATTTATTTGCCGAAAATGCAGAAAACCCTGTCACGAGAAATAAAGATCAATGAAAAATAGAGGAGAAATGTATAAATGTCGGAAAAAGAAATGAAGAATGCGCCTATTCCCCATACGCCGTCGGAAACGCCTGATATTCCCAACGTACTCCCTGTCCTTCCTTTGCGGGGGACAGTAATCTATCCGTCAATGGTTATACCTCTGATGGTCGGCAGGCCGAAATCGATCCGGCTGATTGACGATGCTCTGGTCGGAGATAAAATGATCGCGCTGGTTGCGCAAAAGAAACCGGAAGACGAGAACCCCGAACCGGGTGATCTTTTTAAAGTAGGAACCGCTGCCGTGATACTTAAAATGATAAAGATGCCCGATCATAGCGTGCGGATAATGGTGAACGGCCTGAAGAGAATAAAGGTCAAGGAATATTACCAGGATGATCCTTACTTGAAGGCGGAGGTTGAAACGCTGTCGGAAAACGAACGGGAAGGAAAGCAGATCGATGCTTTGATGCACAATGTGCGGAATCTCTTCCAGAAAATAGTCGAGCAATCGCCGAATCTGCCACCGGAAATGGGAATAATGGTTCTGAACATATCCGAACCAGGACGGCTGGCTGACATGGTTTGCTCCAGTTTGAACCTTTCGCTGAATGAGAAGCAGGAATTGCTGGAGATGCTGAATGTGGAAGATCGCCTGGAGAAGATTAATTATTATCTGACGAAAGAGATAGAAATTCTGGAGCTGGGCAACAAGATACAGACGGAAATCAAGTCGGAGATGGACAAGACGCAGCGGGAGTATATCTTGCGTCAGCAGTTGAAGGCGTTGCAGAAGGAGTTGGGCGAAGGCGACGAACGGACAGTGGAGATAAAAGAGTTGCGGGAGCGTATCAACAAAGCCAAAATGCCTGCAGAAGTAAAAAAGATAGCGGAAAAGGAGCTGGACCGTCTGACGATGATACCGCCTGCAGCGGCGGAGTATACTGTTTCACGGACATATCTCGACTGGCTGATCGAGTTGCCCTGGTCGAAATCGACGCGGGATAATCTGAACGTTCTGGAAGCGGAAAAAATACTTAACGAGGACCATTACGATCTGGAGAAGGTCAAGGAACGAATACTGGAATATTTGTCGGTCAGGAAGCTGAAAAAAGACATGAAGGGACCGATTTTATGCTTCGTGGGTCCTCCCGGCGTAGGTAAAACATCGCTGGGCCGGTCGATAGCGAGGGCCCTGGGGCGTAAATTCGTCAGGCTTTCCCTGGGCGGCGTTCGCGATGAAGCCGAAATCAGGGGACACCGGCGCACTTATGTCGGCGCTTTGCCGGGACGGATCATACAGAGTTTAAGAAAAGCCGGGTCGAACAATCCCATATTCATGCTCGATGAGGTGGACAAGATCGGTATGGACTTCAGGGGCGATCCTGCGTCGGCTTTGCTCGAGGTGCTTGATCCCGAACAGAATAATGCGTTTTCCGATCATTACCTGGATGTGGACTTTAACCTGTCCCGGGTCATGTTCATTACGACCGCCAATATCCTGGAAACAATTCCGGCCGCCTTGAAGGACCGCATGGAGATCATAAGACTCCCCGGTTACACCATGGAAGAAAAAATCCAGATCGCCAAGAAGTACCTGATTCCCAAACAGATAGATGAGAACGGTCTGGCGTCCGATCAGATAAGGTTTCATGATACGGCCGTTAGAAGGATTATTGAAGAATATACTCGTGAAGCCGGCGTCAGGAACCTGGAACGGGAAATCGGCAGCATATGCCGAAAAACGGCCCGCAAGATTGTGGAAGGCAAAATCAAGTCAGCCGTCATCAAAAAAACGACGGTGAGGGATTATCTGGGGCCGTTGCGTTTCTTCAAGGGTACGGCTGAACGCGCACTGGTGCCCGGAGTGGCTATCGGACTCGCCTGGACGCAGGTCGGCGGCGATGTGCTTTTCATAGAAACCAGCGCCATGAAAGGCAAAAAGAACCTGATACTGACCGGAAGCCTCGGCGATGTCATGAAAGAATCAGCCACTGCAGCGCTTTCCTATATCCGGGCCAACAGTAAAATGTTTAAAATCGACGAAGCTTTCTATGAAAATTCTGATATCCATGTCCATGTGCCAGAAGGCGCCACTCCCAAAGACGGTCCCTCAGCAGGCGTAACGATCTTCACTTCGCTCGTCTCCCTGCTGACGAAAAGACCGGTGAAAAACAACTGGGCTATGACAGGCGAAATTACGCTGAGAGGACAGGTATTGCCTGTCGGAGGCATCAAGGAAAAATGTCTGGCCGCTCATCGTGCCGGCATCACCGACGTTATTTTACCGAAGAAAAATGAGAAGGACCTGGAGGAAATACCCGAATCAGCCAGAAAAGACCTTAAATTTCACTTCGTCAGCGAAATGTCTGAGTTAGTGGAAATAGCGTTGGAAAAACCTTCAAAAGCGGCCCGGAGCGGAAAAGGTAAATCGACGGGAAAACGTCGGAAAACGAAAAAATAAGAGCGTTGTTTGAATCCGGCGTTCTGAAGGGGAATGATTCGACTCTGCAAATTTCCTTTGCGGATTCACGGAAAAATGAAGGATCGCCATTAAAATGACGAATGTTGACGGAATACGACTCGGACGCGAACGCGCCTTTAAAACGTATTCTTTTACGACAGACCGGAAACGAATGACTCATTCATACAGGCTTATCTCTGCATGAGGTTTTGAGTTTAAGAAGATTTGAATCAAGGTGAGTTTCACAGCCAGAATCAATCCGCTTGAAGAAGACCCTTTCCTGTTCGTCGAACTGGAAGACGTTTACGAAACATTCCTTTTCGATACGGGATTCAGAGTCCGCGGCAATTTCCGCAAAATAAGAAAACTGGGCGGCATATTCATTACTCATGCTCATATCGATCACCTGATCGGTTGGGACCATCTGATGCGCTCGCTTCTGAGCGAAGACAAAACCCTGAACGTGTACGGTCCGCCGGAAATCACCCGAAAATTGCTGAATAAGCTGGCCGCATACGACTGGGACCGTTCGCAGGACCAGAAACTCACCATCCTCATTCATGAATTGACCGGAAAAACGAGGATAATTTCCGAAGCCGTCAGCAACAGGCGTTTCATACCTGAAATACAGAAAAAAAAAGAACCCGTAATCAATAATATAATCTATGAAACGAAAAACGTCAGGATCGAATCCGTTCCGGCCGATCACGGCGGTTCCCCCTGCGTAGCCTACGCCATCTGCGAACAGGATAAACTGAAAATTAAAAAAGATAAGCTGCACCAGATGCAACTAATCGACGGACCCTGGGTGGGCCGCTTCCTTGAAGCCGTAAAGTCATGCCAAAAAGGCGACGATTATGTCGATGAAAATAAAGTAATCCCCTACGAACTGTTGCAACAGGAATTAACCTTCTGGAAAAAAGGCAAAAGAGCCGCCTACATAACTGATACTCACATGACGGATGAAATATTCGACGGACTGGTAAAACTGGCGAAAAACGCCGACCTGCTGGTATGCGAAGGCACATTCTGCGAAGCCGATAAAGACCTGGCAGACAATTATCACCATCTCACAGCCAGACAGGCCGGCATAATAGCCGAAACCGCCCAGGTAAAAAAACTGATGCTGAACCACCCCTCAAAAAGATACCACGGCAACTACAAAATCCTCCTGGACGAAGCCAGGGCTATTTTCCCAGACGCTGAAATAGCCTCTTACCGGGGTACCGTGGTTGATTTGAAATAAAAGCGCCGGCCGTCCGTCAACCAGAATCCAGCAGCCGACATCCAGCGCTCGTTGCAGCAAAATGAACAACCGACTATAATACTCTTGCGAACGAAAGGCCGACGAAAACTGCTGCCGAAAGCGCCGGTTTTCGGGCTTCACTTGCAGTAAACGGCTTCTTTTCAGCAAACCGGACCACTTTTTCCAGGGGAATCGCCATGACGATTAAACTGATCGCTGTTTTTTTATACGCGGCCATGATTATTTTTATTGGAATTGCAGGACTGAAGAAAACAAAAACGTTTTCGGATTTTTTCCTGGGCGGAGGCAAAATCGGGCCCTGGATGACAGCGTTCACATACGGCACCGCCTATTTTTCCGCTGTTCTGTTCATAGGATTCGCGGGAAAAATAGGCTGGGGATTCGGTTATTCGGGACTATGGATAGCCGTGGGAAACGCATTTTTAGGCGTGCTCGGAGTATGGCTCTTCCTGGGCCCCCGCATTAAAAAAATGGCGGTCGAATTCGGCGTCTCAACCATGGCCGAATTTTTTGAAAAGAGATACGGCAGCCGCTTTCTAAAACTTTTTTCATCCGTATCGGTGTTCGTATTTTTCATTCCCTATTCCGCCGCCGTTTTCATAGGACTCTCCTACCTGTTCAAATCCAACTTCAACTGGGATTACCCGGCAGCATTGGCGTTCATGGGAGTATTCACAGCCGTATACCTGGCGCTGGGCGGTTACAAATCTATGACCATGATCGACGTGATATTCGGAATCATAATGTGCATTGGCGTTATCGTCCTGGTGGCTTTCGTCCTGGATAAAGGCGAAGGACTCGCCAATATAACCGCTTCGTTGAAAGCCATAGACCCCAAATTGACGGGATGGGCAGGGCCGCCGGGAATATGGCCGCTGTTCTGCCTGGTCTTTCTGACCAGCGCTGCCCCCTTCGGAATGCCCCAACTGATACAGAAATTTTACGCCATAAAAGACAGGCGGTCCATAAAAATAGGCATGGCAGGTTCAACATTCTTCGCGGTTTTAGTCGTTGGAGCCGCCTATTTCATAGGAGCGACCGCCAGGATTTTCCTCTCCCCTGAAAATGCCCCCCAAGCCTTCAAAAACGGCAAACCCGTATTCGACGCCTTAATGCCCGAACTGATCGCCAATGTAATACCGCCGTCCCTCTCTGTAGTAATACTGTTGTTGATCCTGTCCGCCTCCATGTCCACCCTGGCCGCCTTGGTCCTGGTATCAAGCTCATCCGCAGTAAAAGACATCTACGCCGGTTTCATAAACAAAAACGCAACAGACAGGCGACTGACGGAGCTGATGAGAATATCAAGCATCTTCTTCATATTGTTATCAGTAATCCTCGCCTTCCTGAGACCCGCTACCATTGTAGCCATTTTAGCCATATCCTGGGGCGCCGTAGGTTCTGTATTCCTGGGACCCTTCGTCTGGGGACTCTTCTCCAGCAAAACCACCAAAAAAGCCGCCGTAACCTCATCGGTGACCGCCCTATCCCTCTGCATAATCCTATACCTGTCAGGCAGATCATCCCCGGAAGCAGGAACCATAGGCATGCTGATCTCCCTGGCAATGCCGCCGGTCATCACAGCCGTTTCACCAGGCCAGAGCAAAACGGCTTGACAAGAACAGGCAGTCCAACATCTCTATGGACGTCGATAAACCTTTGCTCCTTACAAATTAAGCGGTTAACCCACAATGCCCCGCTCCAGGCTCAGTCCGCAGGCTCCGCAATGTCCGCTGAGTCCGCTCAGCCCCTAAAAGTATTATAAAGCAAGCAGGATTGATAAAATGGGCATTAACCAAATATCCATGTTTCGAGGTTACGCTTTTTTCAAACCGTTAGTCTTGTTTAAATCCACACAAGCAAACTGCCCCTTACACACTCCTCCGATAGCCAAGCGCCATAAAGGAGCCCAGCACAATCGTCAGGATTGCGCTGCCGGCGGCCGAGTTTGCCGGGATGTTCTGCGGAGTTGGGGCGCTCGCTGAAGGAGCGGCTGTCGCTTCAAACGTGTTCGTGCTTGTCGGAGATATTGTCGGAACAGACGTCGGCGTAAATGTCGGCTCTGGAGTTTCCGTCAAAAGTGGAGTGTCTGTCGGTGAATTTGTCGGCGTGTCCGTCGGTGTTCGCGTAGGCGTTTCCGTCGAGGTCCGTGTCGGCGAATGCGTCGGGCTGTTAGTCGATGTCGCCTGCAACGTCGGGGTTCGTGTCGGGGTGCGGGTCGGCGTCTGCGTCTGGGTGCGGGTCGGCGTCTGCGTCGGGGTGCGGGTCGGCGTCTGCGTCGGGGTGGGCGATGCGCTTGTGAAGCAGATTTGCCAATCGACCAGCGTGCCTGTATAGCCGACCGACATATCGTTGACGTACAGATACCACGTCCCCCTGGCGTTGGCGCCGTTGTGCTCGGTGAGCGATTCCTGGGGTTGGTAGTCGCCGGTGAAGGGCGCTGTGCCGTTGACGATGGACACGGCGGCGGCGTCATCGAATACGGTAAAGGTGTAGTTGTCGCCGCTGCCGCCGTTGCGGTTCGAAAGGGTGGTCGATGTGGAGCCGTGGATAAGCCGAAGGACGAGGTCGGAGACGTTGGGGTGGATGATGTTGACCCGTGCCGTCACATTGGAGATTATCATCCAGTCTGCCACGTAAAGAGAGTCGAAATTGATTGCGTTGTCATACAGCATCATGTTCGGGGAGCTGGAATATTGGCATTCGCTGCAGAAGCTGTCCGCTGTCGGGGTCGGAGTGGGCGTCACCGTCCTTGTCGGCGTTCGCGTCGGGGTTCGCGTTACTGTTGGGGTATTGGTGACGGTAGGCGTCGACGGCGTATAATAAGCGGTGATAGTGGTGTTCGTTGCAGCGGTAATGACCGAGTGGACGCGAGCGCCCCCATCGCTCCACGAAGAGAACGTGTACCCCGATTGACCGAGCGGCGCCGAGACGGTGTAGGCATTCCCCCTTACCCAGTCGTCAAAGGTCTGCGGCGCCGTTACCGCCGAACCGTCGATGTTCAACTGCAGACCCGTGGGACTGGTGTTGAACGTATAAACGCCCGCTCGCTTCGTTGTCGTGGTTACCATATAGGTGTTGTATTCGTCGATACAACTCACCACCGGATACCACTGCGAATCGTCCTGCCGGAGCATGGTGACGCCGCCGCTGCGAGGACCATTGGTGATGCCCCCGAGGCCGTCGTCAACCTGAATGTCGTCGGAAGCGGTCCAGTATTGCATGTCGTTGTATGCGGAACGTCGATACTGCTGCTGCTTGCCGTCGCTGTAAAAATATGTGCAGCCGAAGTCGCCGTAAATATTTCCGCCGGCGCTGCCGACGCCCGCCGCTGTCACTGCAGGATAACGCTCGTTTTCAGCGGTGGCGGCGATGAAACTCCATGTCCAGGAAACGCCGTGATCGGTCGAGCGAGCGAACATCACGTCGTCGTCCGTCGAACTGTAAGCCTGTTGCCAGGCGATTACTACGTTGTCGCCGACGCCATGCGAGCCGACGATCACCGGCCAACTTGCGCCGCGGTCGCTGTTGTCGGAGGCATCGTAGATTTTTGTCTGATGCTCGAACGTGGAGTTTGTGCTGTTGCGCGATCCGTACTCGACCATGAGATTCTTCTGATCGTCATAATCGGATTCATGAACGTAGGTAACGTAAACATAGTTGCTGTGCGAGGCTGTCGCGCAGACCTGGCAATGTACGTTATGGTCGGTCAGACCGTAGCCTCGTGTGTGCCACGACGACCAGGAGACGCCGTTGTCGGTGGAACGAACGATGTGCATTTCGCGATCATCTTCGCTCGAAAGATGTTCGTACGCCACGTAGACAACATTGTCTGCCCCCTCGTCGTACTCGATGGCGACGCTGGGATAACGATCATCGCCGGAATCATTGTCGATATAAAATGAGTTCACCGTGTCGCCGACTTTCACCAGGCCCATAATGTCGTGGTTCCCAAGATAGTCGTAGTAAATGTCGAAAACTACGAATACCTTGCCGCTATATGGATCAACAGCTACCGAAGGATTTTCGATTATGGGCGAATTGGAGATGTAGTCGAAAACCACCTCCCAGCTCTGACCGGCATCGGTCGAGCGACTAAGTCCGATGACCTTGAGGGGCGAATACGCCCGGTAAGCGCAATACACAGTTCCGTCGGAGGCCGTGAACAGCGCATTCTGGTTGTGCCGATTGGTATACATCCCGGTGAACATCAAAGTATCGTCCGTCCAGCACGAACCCGCCCCTCCACGTTCCGGCGCGCTCTCCCCTGGATCAAGGCGGCGAAACTCCAACGGCAGGTTCGAATAGCGTACCTCGCCGCACTCCGGCGCCGCAAGCCGGCCTGGCAACCGCCTCTCCGTTCCGCTGTCCCAGCCTTCTCGCTCCCGGCAACTCAACTCGCCATCCAGCGCGTCAAGGAGATAAAGCGTATTTCCGGCTGCGGTGACGTCGTTAAGGTCGCACTCCAATGCCGCCAACCCCTTTGCTGCCTCCGTCGCCCGCGCCTTCAATAATCCGTACTCCTTGGCGCTCGGCGCCGGCAAACGGTCCCGACAAAAAGACAATCTCTCCTTGATCCGCTCCAAGCGCAACTGTCGCTCTGCCATCGGCGTCAACCGCCAGTCTTCCTCGAAATGAAGCCGTATCGGATCCCGCCAATTCATACTGTGACCGAGGGGCAACTCCTTTTCTGCCCAGGTCGGACTCGCTGTCGCTAACGAAAATACACACAACGCAGTCGCCAAAAATGATCTCGCATTAATCATCGCACCACTCCCGTCATAATGCTTGTTAATGAACCTCGTCTCAGTCTCTTTTTTTATTTGATGATCGTTCCTTTTTTGAGTCGCACGACTTCGGCGGGGTTCTCCTCTATAAAACGCACCTTACAGCACGGCTGATTGCCGCCCATGAAGCCGCAAACGGCCTGCAGCGAAGAGATGATAGGAACTTCAATTTCATGCCCGATCCCCTCTCCCTTCTTAAACGCCGTCAAAAAGGTTGAGAGGTCGGCTAATTCCCTTAATCCTCACCGACATGTGAAGAATTCTTCACTTGCCGATGAGAATAAATATAATAATAATATTAGAAAAGTCAAAATTGATAAAATTACCGGAAAAACAAAGATGCCAGTCTTTTTCGGGCGTAATCCGATTTTTGAGGGTTGATATGTTCTTTAAAATATAACGATTCAAATGATTCTGCCTCGACTTGGATTTTCTTTGGCTCGGATGACAACTATAGCGCAATGATACGGAATAATCCTGATGGAATACAAATTCCTTTAATCACGCCCGATCACCGTATAATAAAAAGCTCGACATTCCGACTAATGGGAGACCGATACGTTCATGCTGAAACTATCCGCACCGCGGTTTCGGAAAATCGGATGGTTATCACAATGAACAAAGATTTTTGAGAGTTGGTTTATCATTCCTCAACGGCACATTGCGGAGTTATATTGTTGAGATTGGAAAACGCCGACAGCGCTAAAAAATTGGATATCGTCAAACACATTATGGAGAATTATTCGGATCGGATAAAAAATTGCTTCTGCGTTTTTCAGAATGATAAATTCCGAATCAGGAAAATTAAACGATAACCGGCATGGATGAGTTCCAGGTTTAGAAAACGCTGATATATAATGTTTTTAAGATGTTGTTAGCCATGGTGGTCACATCGATGCATTGCTTTCATAACCATTGGACGCCCAACCGCCGGATGAACAGGAAAGCGAAAAAACTTTACCAAAAGCCGACGCGGCTTCATCACCGCCGTTTTCCGTATAAGCCTGGACTTCCGGCTGAAGTGTAGAAACTTGAAGAATCTGAGAATTCAGTTCGTATCCGATACAGAAACAAACGGCCCTCAATGAAAAACAGCGGTGAGTTCCTCAAACAGACAGGTATGACTCAGGGTTAGTTTTCTTAATGGGGATTTAAATCAGTCAAATATTTTATGGATATGTGTAATCCCAGTTTAATCTGTCCCCTGAAAAGTATTCCACTGGTTTGATATTTCGTTTTTTTCCCTGACTTTGATTTGTCCCTGTCGGTAATTCAGAAATATTGTTCTATTCTCAAAAAAATCATATAATTAATCCGGCGCTGTCGGCATCCAATTGAGAGGAAATGAAAATGAAACGATACAAAATAGTTATAGAAAGACATCCTGATGCTTACGTGGCATATCCGCTTGGTATGAAAGGCGTAGTTGTAGGTCAGGGTGACACGTATGAAACAGCATTGAACGACGTAAAATCAGCAATTCAATTCCACATTGAAACATTTGGTTCAGAAACATTGGAAATAGACCCGCCAGTTCTGGAAGCTTTTATTGCAGAAGCTGGAGTCAATGCCTGATGCCGAAAAAACTTTACCAGAAGCCGACGCATCTTCATCACCGCCGTTTTCCGCATAAGCCTGGACATCCGGCTGGAGTTTAGAAACTTGAAGAATCTGAGAATTCAGTTCGTATCCGATGCCCTGGTTCAGCAGATCATCGAGGGCCGCAAGACGGCTAGCGTGGTCGCTCTGGACAAGGTTGACGTCAAGGAAGATGATTACAACGATGCGCTCGTGGTAGGTCGCTGCTACGAAGTGTACGACAGCAAGCGGGTACAACGGACCACGATCCGCATTACCGGGATGGAAGTGTGCCGCTGGGACGCGATCCCTGAGCGGCTGTGGCGCGGCGAGACAAACTCGAATGCCGGCGAATTCCGGTCCGATCACGAAGAGTATTTCGGGAATCCAGGCGACGACTTTGAGTTCATCGCCTATTATTTCGAGACGGTGTAGCAGCCCTCCGCTTTCTGACTGGCGTGTGCAGCCGACTGATCGGGTGTAGCGGCCGGCGTGAGCGTCTGATGATTCCGGTAAGTCCGGCTGATAAAAGCAGGATAAGGGCTGCCGTTCCCGTAAAGGTCATTGATGGTATGGGCGTTCCGCATTCATAGGGGCCCATATCGACCAGGGGAGGATCACCGTATCCTACGTCGGGGCGGAAAGGTATATCCGTAAATCGTGCAATTGGTCAATACCGGATCAGCGCTCGATACGTTGCTTATTCCGCCCCCATAGCCGGAAGTAACGTTGTTGTAAATAAGGCAATTGACGAAAGTCGGCGCCGCTCCGTAATTTCCTGTTCCGCCTCTTGCATAGCTTGAGCTGTTTGACGATACGGTGCAATTTTGAAATGTCGGCGTCGAGCTGCTGTTGTATATCCCGCCGCCTTTTCCCTTGGGATATTCGCCGGAAGCTACGTTACCCGTGAATGAGCATTCCTCGATAGTCAAGGAAGAACTGGGACCGATCATCAGACCTCCGCCGTAATCGCCCGAAATGTTCCCGGAAAACGATCATCCCGTTATGCTGCCTTCGGCGGCGGCGCTCGTTATGTATAAACCGCCTCCCTCGCTTTCGGCTGTGTTGCCGGTGAAAATACAATTTTCGATTTCAGGCGTGGACGCGCTGCCGTACATTCCGCCGGCCCGACCCTGGGGATAAGCGCCGGTTGCATGATTATTGATAAACTGACAATTTTGAATATGAACCGCGCAATGACCCAGATAGATTCCGCCGCCTATATTGGCGCTGTGGTCGCGTATAATGCAATTTTTTATGGATGGTTGGTCGACATTCCAAAAATATATGCCGCCTCCCGTGCCGCAGCCGTGACCGTAATCGCTTCCCGTTCCGTTCTGGATCGTGAATCCTTCAATCACCGTGGACGAACTGAGATATGCCGCGTAAATGACTGTCCCGCTGCCGCCTCCATTGATGAAGGTCACATCAGCGCCGATGATCCGTAACGTTGGGAAAGAAATCAATGCGAGTTTTCAGAATAGAACAAAATGGGAAATTGAAGAACGGTTCGGAGTATTCCGCAAATTTTCCAATTGCTTTTTGGATTAAAGAAACAGTACATTCGTGGAACACTCAATCAAAATCTCTGGGAATCGGTTCTTCTCCTGCATCTTCAATCATATACAAAGAGACGGTCATATTCTTAACGTTGACGGTGCTTGTTCCGGTACAAACGTCCCAGTTATTGCCTACCGCGTAGCATGATATGCTGTAACTCGTTCCATCCTGCAACTGCGCCGGTACGACCGAATTGGTGATTGTCGCGTAAGAGCCATTGTTTCGATTTGCCGAGTATATCACCGTGCTTCCTCCCCCACCTCCAGACCTGCTCCAGGTTATACGGAACGGAGCTGCATAATCGGGATGATTAAATCCGCCTTTCTGAATTCTGAAATCCACGCTTACCGTTACTCCAAGTATAATATTGTTTGAACTGCTCGGAGTAAACGTATACGTTTTGAACGTTCCTCCACCGCCGCAACTGATTGTTCCAGAATATTCCGCATCATCGAAATAGATGATTTTCGCTGTTCCCAGGGGTCCGGTAGGTCCCTCGCTTCCCGTATCCCCCTGTGGACCTTCTGGCCCGGTCGGACCAACAGGCCCCTGGATTCCAGTATCGCCTTGGGGCCCGCTCGGACCTAAAGGGCCCGTGATTCCAGTATCGCCTTCTGGACCAGTCGGACCAACAGCGCCCTGGATTCCAGTATCGCCTTCTGGCCCGGTCGGACCAACAGCGCCTTGGATTCCAGTATCACCTTGGGGCCCGGTCGGACCTAAAGGGCCCTGGATTCCAGTATCGCCTTGGGACCCGCTCGGACCTAAAGAACCCTGGATTCCAGTATCACCTTGGGGCCCGCTCGGACCTAAAGGGCCCTGGATTCCAGTATCGCCTTGGGGCCCTGTCGGACCATCAGCGCCTTGGATTCCAGTATCGCCTTGGAGCCCGGTCGGACCTAAAGGGCCCTGGATTCCAGTATCACCTTGGGGGCCGGTCGGACCAACAGCGCCTTGGATTCCTGTATCGCCTTGGGGCCCGGTCGAACCAACTGAACCATTGATTCCCGTATCGCCTTGAGGCCCGGTCGGACCTAAAGGGCCCTGGATTCCAGTATCGCCTTGAGGTCCTGTCGGACCATCAGCGCCTTGGATTCCAGTATCGCCTTGAGGCCCTGTCGGACCATCAGCGCCTTGGATTCCAGTATCGCCTTTAGGCCCAGTCGAACCGACAGGACCGTGGATTCCCGTATCGCCTTGAGCGCCAGTCGGACCATCAGGGCCCTGAATTCCAGTATCGCCTTGAGGACCGGTCGGACCGATTAGTCCTGAAGGATCGCCCACCCAATGCCCCGTTTCGTCTATAACCATTCCAGAACCTTGAATATACACGCTGTTAGGATGAATATCCTGATCATAAACATCCTCCGCCTGTTCGGCTCGAAATGCCTGTGCCGCACTGGTCATTTTCTGCCTTGGCGTTAAAATTTCTCCATCTACTTCGATCTCAAGCCAGTACATTTCGTCAAAATCCAAATCAATCGTATTATCCGTTCCCAGAATAACATGGAAAACAGCCCGGTCGACTGTTACGCCGCTGTGAGTTTCCGTCCAGAGAAATTCTCCATCAGTTTCGACATCATATATCCTGAAAATAAAATCATGAACGCCGTCTGAAGGATTGCCTGAATCATCAAGAAGAACCCCCTGATAGTTCAACTGGTGGGGAATATCGGCAAATACGACAACGCTGATGAATAATAAACCCAATATAACAGAAAAATTTTTCACGCTTTAACCTCCCGATTCATCCATTAAACAGAAAAAATTTCCAGCATAGGAGCCGAACATCTGATAAGATTATAATCACGGAAATCCATTAAATCAAAAAATCAACAAACAATTTTCTTTCATACGGCGATTAAGCAGACGATCGGAAACGCAACGTGCATAGTGCGTATTCCGGTGAAAGTTGCCGGCTATTCTGGCAATAAGGCTACCGCACGCTTCTTCATCCGACACCCACTTCGAAATCTGATCCAAGCCGCCGCTTTTGACCTGCCTGCAGACAGCAAATCCAACATAGTAACGCCGCACAATTTGATAACATTAAAGCAAACCCTTTCGGTCATCATTAAAAGAATTTTAGGGACTGATCAAACGAAGGTTACAATTTATACCTGCAAAAAAAATTGATTGAGTGAAATCCCCATTCCTAAAAGGGAGCAGATACGCTTATGTCGATGCGAGTCGCTCGCGACGAAGCATGAAATCAGCATATCGGGGGTTGTTTTTCTTCTTACTGAAACACAAATACGTAAGGACTTTATGGGACTGATCAGACCGGGGTTACACTTCTTTCAAAACTTTTTACGGTTTGTTTCAGTAATCGGGTTCGGTATCGGGGTCGGGGTCGGAATCGAAATAGAAACAAAATGATGGTTATTCTGTCGAATTGTAATCTAAAAAGTCGCATTTTCGATCAATGCCATGAAATTCAACTCATTTGAACATTAAAAAAATTAAGCCTCCACTTGACTGGGAAAAAAAATGAAATCGAATCTCAGCAAGAATCCTTAAAATCATTGCGAAGAGATTTACTCGCAACGAAGAATGGCGTGAATTCGGCATAGATATTACTTAGTGCCTGTCCACAAACTCGAATCTCGATTCAAAATTTAATGCTGGACAGGCACTACTTAACGAAAGTCCAATAAACGACGAAAGGAGTTTTTCGATTAAAAGGAACAGAAGCAACCATTTTCATTATAAAGTAACGGAAGAAGGATTGTTATGCAAAGTATGGAATGAATCCTTGACATCAGTTGAAAAGGATGATGTTGGTTCGGAAAGAGATAAGGTTTAACGAGATCGGCAGCGACAAAAAGATACATTGAATCGGGAAAATTCAAACGATGGTAAGACTAAAAAGAAGTGAAAGCGCTGTCGGCAAATATGCAAGGCGAAATATGGTTGATAACCTCTATAATGTACGGGGCCGGATTAAGGTTGAGGGAATCCCTGAGACTCAGGGTCAAGGATATCGATTTCGAAAGAAATGAGATTTCCGTTCGCAACGGCAAAGGAAACAAAGACCGCATAGTCATGCTCCCCGGCATCGTAAAGAATCCATTAACCGATCACCTTAAAACAGTTAAAAAAATCCACGACAATGATTTGAAAGAAGGATACGGCAAAGTAATCATGCCTTACACCCTGGATAGGAAATACCCCAATGCTCGAAAAGAATGGGCCCGGCAATTCGTCTTCCCTCAACAAAATCGCTGGATAAATCATAAAACGGGAGAACAGGGGAGACATCACCTGAATGAATCAATCGTTCAAAAAACTGTGAAACAGGCCGTAAAAAAGGCGGAAATAACCAAACATGCGACGCCCCACACATTGAGACATTCTTTAGCCACGCATCTCCTGGAAAAAGGTTACGATATAAGAACCGTCCAGGAACTCCTGGTACCTAACGATGTGAAAACTACAATGATATACGCTCATGTTCTGAACAGAGGCGGCCGAGGAGTCGTAAGAGCCGCGGACGCTCTTCTGGAGGATTAGAATGATCCTCATAACACCCCAAAATAATCTCAAAGGAGGATACAAATGAATTTGAAAACAATTGGATTCAGCTTAATAAGAATGATTCGCAAGCGTCTTATACGGAAAGAATCAGCCAGACTAAGAGTTTTATGCGGGTCCGTATAATTATAGTTGAACGAAGCCGCGAAGCGGCAAAGAATAAAGCCATTCAATGATTTACGATACGTCTAACAAATGGTGCAAAGGACATTAGACAGTGCCTTCCACATTAACATCACCTGTTAAAGATAGTCCTGTTACGTCTACAGGCAGAAAGAGCCGGATAGGCGCTATTTTCCAGGAGCATGGTCGACAATATCTGGATGAATACGGCGCCGGCATTCTCCCGCAGCATAAAAAGGCGATATGGGACATAGCCCATTGTCGAACAGAAGCGATGGGCGGTCATGTGGAGCAATGCGGCAACTGCGGTTACGAGCGATACAGTTTCCATTCCTGCGGCAATACGAGCTGCCCTATTTGCGGCGGTGAACGCCGTGAACAGTGGGTGAATGATCGTATGGACGAAATTCTTCTCGTCCAATATTTTCACGTAGTTTTTACTCTTCCGAAAGAATTACGCGAAGTCGCCCGATCCAATCAGCGTATCGTCTACAACGCCCTCTTCAAAGCTTCTGCGCAGGCCATGCAAAGATTGGCCCGGGACCCGAAACACATCGGCGGACGGATCGGAATGATGTCGGTCCTACATACATGGGATCAAAAGCTTGGATATCATCCTCACGTTCATATGACCGTCCCCGGGGGCGGGATATCATCAAGCGGCCTTTATTGGCTGCCTTCCGGCGAGGAATTCCTCGTTCCTTTGAAACCTCTTACCCTTCTGTTCCGCGGAATATTCAAAGGCTTAATGAAACGAGCCGGCCTGATGGATGAGATCGATTCCGCGGTTTGGACTAAAAATTGGGTAGTATACGCCAAACACGTTCCCAAAAATGAATCAAAGGTTGTTAAATACCTGGCCCGTTACGTTTTCAGAACAGGCAT
>CAZUFC010000124.1:0-23657 GCA_964619725.1 uncultured bacterium
TAGTGCCTGTCCACAAACTCGAATCTCGATTCAAAATTTAATGCTGGACAGCCACTTGGGTTTTTGATCCATAAACGGGCGAATTTAACTTAAGGTAAGGAAGGCAGGGATTTGCGAAGTAGTGGGATTGCATATACGTTGACTGAGCAAATCCGCAGCCTGACGCAGTATTGGGGAAAATTCGCCTTTTATGGACAAAAACTTGATAGCTCTGTAATCCATTAATTTGACTGACATTTTATGCAAACTCTACGATAAGATAATTATCCCTGAAGCCGTAAGAGAAGAATTTGGAGAAATCTTATTACAGTGTATGTCCATACAAAAATTGGAAAATTTATCTTTGGTCAATTTGTTAAAAAATCAAATGAATTTAGGTAAAGGTGAAGCGGAAGCGATAGCCTTATCTTACATGACTGGTAACACAGTAGTTCTGGATGATCAAAAGGCGAGAAAGATCGCTGCAAAATTTAGTATTAATTTTGTCGGTTCGCTTGGGTTGCTTTTAAGAGCGGAAAGAGAAGGTATAATTCATTCCGCTTATCAAAATGCAATAAAGCTGAGGGATAAAGGTTTTTTCGTTTCAGAAAATCTCTTGGAGATAATGAGAAATAGGAGCTGACGACATGCAATTGTGAATCGCCTTTTTTAACTCTGGAAAAGATATATGCCGTTATTCTTTTTTTCATCGCAACAAAAAGTCGGCGGATGAATACATGACGGATTGACGATTTCTGTCGTGCCTCCTGCCGAACCGCTTGAGGGTGGATTCGGCAATAAACGGGGGCGCCGGCAAGGAGGATGAGACGGCGATATTTCATGTGATATACGGAAGGGAGAATTTGAACTGCAGACAATTCATTATATCATCGTACGGCGACTGTAGAGGAGGAAACCATCACGTGGAGTTCTGCTGAGGAACTGATCCATAATCTTACGCATGTCGAAGGCGATCTGGACCCTGGCACGGTGATTGATAGTGACGGGCGTATGCACGTGGCGTGGCGAGGAAAATTTGAGGGAATGAATCACCGGGAATGCTATTATAGCTTCTCGACTGACGGCGGATCCAGTTGGGGGATCAAAGCCAGAACGTATGAAATGATCAGTTTTGATGACGAATATACGAATTTTGGGCATTGATCAAATTGGCGTCTTTTGAAGTTACAATTCTTCGGGATATTCCATCATTTTGGTTCGATTTATCTTGACATATTGCAGCAATAATCGTTTTCGAATGTCACGCCTATCGCCGTATGTCGTTTGAAACTTTATCAGAGATGCAGTTGAATTTTCTTTATGAAGTTAGCCATAGGTTAGCCAGAGTATTATCATTCAAGAAAAACAGCAGCAGAAAAAGTCGCTTATCTTCTTGAAACAAACCAAGAAAAACAAAAAAGCCGGCGAGGGGATTTGAACCTCCGACCTACTGATTACGAATCAGTTGCTCTACCACTGAGCTACGCCGGCTTTTATCCCGTGTTCGGGACAAGCTAGATCATGATAATGAAAAAGTTGTGCTTGTCAAGCAAAAATATTCAACTCCTTCAATTCTGATGCGGGGAAACGGGATTTTTCCGGCATCTGAATTTAAGATCGTTGAGGATTGTCTTGATTTTTTGGTTCAGAGTCGTATAGTGAAGGCAGGTAAGCTTTTTAAATTATTTTTTTTTCAGGAGGAGGTTTTTGTATGAGGCAGATGATTTTGATCGGATTATTTGTTGCGGCGGTAATGGGAGCAACTTCATGGGCGGAGGGTTCTATACCTTACGAGATCAACTACCAGGGGCATTTGACGGATGATGCGGGCGTCGCAGTCACCGGCGCTCTTGATTTTGAATTCAGGATTTACGATATGGAGACGGGGGGAACGGCGTTATGGACGGAGAGTCATCCCGGGGTTGATGTGACGGAGGGATTGTTTAATATTGTTCTGGGCTCGATGATGCCTATTGATCCGGAGATGACGGGGATCGATTTTGACGGGGAATACTGGCTGGAGGTTATGGTTGAAGGTGAAACGTTGACGCCTCGCCAGATGTTCACGAGTTCCGGACAGACTTACAGGGCTGAGGAAGCCGACGACGTATACGGCCGCGATATACATCCCAACAGCGTGTTCATAGAAAATTACGGGATGGTGATCGACAGCTCCGGAGCCTGGGTGGGCGATCCTGCGGGATTGTCCGGTCCCACCGGTCCTGCCGGAGCAACCGGTCCTGAAGGACCTGCCGGTCCCACCGGTCCTGTGGCCGGTTCCGACAAGCAAGTGATTTACAACAACGGCGGTTCTGCAGGGGGCGCTGAAGTTTACTATGACGCGGCTGCCGGGAACCTGGGCGTGGGCACGACTACTCCGGTTTACAAGCTTAGCGTCCAGGGCGATTGCGAAATCAGCGGCGATCTTGTCGGCAACGGATACCGTATTCTTGGGGATGCCTGGGAGCCTTTTTTCGGACTGGGTATGGAGCCGGAATACATGATCGTATTCAACTGGGATATTATGCCTTTGCTGCAGATACGCGCCAATCCCAATCCCGGCATACTGTTTTATGACGCCGGCGCATCTCCGGGGCATGGTTATTCCGTTCTTGCTGCCGACAATGACGGTTTCGTTTTCGGCAAATGCGATTTCACCGGTTGGAATTTTACGCCTCACATGCTGATAGACGAGAATGGAAACGTAAATATAACCGGCAACCTGAGCAAAGGCGGCGGTTCTTTTAAAATAGACCATCCCCTGGAACCTGAAAGTAAGTATCTATACCACTCCTTTGTAGAAAGTCCCGATATGAAGAACATATATGACGGAACGGCCGTTCTGGATGATTCGGGCGAAGCGTGGGTGGAGCTTCCGGAATGGTTTGAGGCGCTTAACAAGGATTTCCGGTATCAGTTGACGGCCGTGGGCAAGGCCGCTCCTGCGCTTCATGTGGCTCAGAAGATCGAAGAGAACCGGTTCAAAATCGCCGGGGGAGAAGCCGGCATGGAAGTATGCTGGATGGTTACGGGCATCAGGCATGATCCTTATGCCGAGGCTCATCGGATACCCGTGGAAGAGGATAAATCGGAGGATAAAGTCGGGACTTACCTGCATCCCGATGTTTATGGTAAGGCCGGTCCGTTGTCCGAGAAACGTCGTATCACTGTGGAGCTTGAGGAGTCGGTTGAATAGGGAATTGATTCGTTGGTGAGAATTGATTTCTATGAATTCGCGCCGTTGTCCTGGTTTTATTACCAGCGGTTTGAGCTTCGATTATTCGATATCGTCTGACGTTTGTCGTCATAAAGCGGCATATGAAGAAGTCGGTTGCGCCTTAATCTCGTCGGTATAAACAGCGTCCTGGACTGCGCTCTTTCAGAGCTTTTCTGCTATTGATTTCTACCCAGGGCAGCGCTCGCAAGCTCGTTTAACCCTGGGCTTTCATACACCGCACCTTCGGCGCTTAAGACAGGAAATATAAAAACGGAATTGATCAAAAAGAAACCGACAAAGTCATAAATACTCGTAAAGTCGAGTCTTACGCAAAGGCAAACCTGAACGATCCCATACCATACAGCACGACTGAAAGCGCCGTCAGTCTCATGGGTATTAATAACCGCATCGGGAACGCGGCAGGATGCCGCGTCTACATTGAAGACGAATCTCTGGCGTTGGTATTGAACAAGCGTAGAAGGAATATAGAAAGTAGAAGCGGCATCCTGCCGCTTTCCAATAAGCGTTCGATATCAGAGAGCTCTACGATAAATAACCCGGACCGATAAAGAAACCGACAAAGTCATAAATAATCGTCCGGTTGAGACTTGGGCAAAAGGCAAACCTGAACGATCCCATACCATGCAGCACGACTGAAAGCGCCGTAAGTCTCATGGGTATTAATAACCGCATCGGGAACGCGGCAGGATGCCGCGTCTACATTGAAGACGAATCTCTGGCGTTGGTATTGAACAAGCGTAGAAGGAATATAGAAAGTAGAAGCGGCATCCTGCCGCTTTCCAATAAGCGTTCGATATCAGAGAGCTCTACGATAAATAACCCGAATCGATAAAGAAACCGACAAAGTCATCCATAATCGTTCGGTTGAGTCTTACGTAAAGGCCTTTTATTGAGGAGCTGGGGATGAGGTCGTCCCACAAACAACCATTTAAAGCGTAAGCCGGTAAGTCCGCCAATATTTTTTTATGTGATTTTTTCAATTTACAAGCTGCATACAGCATTTTCGCAATTGATATCGTTATCAGTCCCTAAATACTCAAGCTAGGAAACGGGTGACTTCGCAGTCAGAATAACTCCCGCCTGTTGTTCTGGAAAGATATTTTGCTGTCCGAGGCTTACGCAATGTCGACGGCAAATGACTGAGGGCAAGCTATAATGCTGTTCAGCACGGTGATTTATGCCCGTCAACCGGCGGCAGTGCAGTTATAGACGGTCGATATGCCTCAAAAACTGAGTAAGCATCCGTTTTTTTGCAGAAAGGTAATGGTAATATTTTGTTTCGATTGCGATTGCAGTCCCGATCCCGATACCGATACCCAACAAACTGTCCTGGAGCAAAAAAACTGTTTCAAAAAACTTTAATTCCGTTTTGATCAGTTCCTGATTTTTTAAACCCAATGCCGGCGCTTTATTGGGCGTCATCATCAAGGCTGTTCGATTCTGGTTTCCTTTTGTTGCGCGTCATCCGCGAGACTTATGATGGTTTCTCCGGGGGATGGAGCATGATCGTCGTCGATAGTGAAAAAGAGGAGTCGCCGGTTTTTATCTATGCGGCATAGATTTACTGTTGAGTTTCCGTAGAGGTTCTGGAATTCTTTATAGTCGAATTCTTCCGTTAGATTGATTTTCTTTATTACGGCTCCTTTTTTGATTCGGTCGTTTATATAATTATAGTCGACTCCGGGACTGAACAAGAAACGGCCGTGCATGGGATCGGACGGAGGCGCTTCGGACTTGTTTTTATCTGCGGCCTGCAACTGGTAGACTTCTGCGCTGCCGAATATTTCAATGTATCGCAGGACGGCCAGGGAGTTCACTTCATGGTTGGGCGTCAGGGCGATTAGACGTCCTATGCCGTCCAGTTCTATTTTTTTACGGGTTTTTTCTGAGAGGATGTCTCCGTAGAAGGTTTTCAATCCGGCCATGCGTGCTTTATTTATATTTTGCCTGTTGGCGTCGATCAGGAGGGTTTCCATATTTTCTGCTTTCAGTATTAAGGCTATGTCTCTGGCCCAGGAGTGAGCGCCTACGATCAGGCAGCCCTGGGGATCGGGATGAGCTACTTTAAGCTTGCGCGCCAGGGGAGCGGAACAGAGGCCATAAATGGCTACGGTTCCTACGATGACCAGGAAGGTTAGGGGGACGAGCAGTTCAGCCTGGGGATGTCCTATTTCCGTCAATCTGATTGCAAAAACGGAGGAGACTGCTGCGGCCACGATGCCCCTGGGGGCCATCCAGGAGAGGAAGAGCCGTTCTTTCCAGGGCAGGGAAGAGGTGATAGTTGCAATAAAGACTGCTGCAGGTCGGGCGACCAGAATCAATGCAGCCAGGAATATCACTCCCTTGAAGCCAATGGCTATAAAGGGAGATAATTCTATCCTGGCGGATAAAATGATGAACAGGACGGCAATAAGGAGCACTCGCATGTTTTCTTCGAATTCCAGGATTTGCTTTATGGGAACCAGGCGTTGATTGGCCAGCGCGACGCCCATAACGGTTGCGGAAAGGAGTCCTGATTCTGACTGGAAGCGGTTGGACAGGGAATAGGCGGCTATGACCAGCATGAGAGACACGGCTTCCTGCAGAAAGTCCGGAATCCAGAATTTTTTAAGAAGGAGTATCAGCAGCATGGCGAAGACAATGCCGAAGCTCAGGCCGATACCGATCATTTTGATAAAACCTGTAACTGCGGGTAAAGTAAATGAATGAAGTTCGCCGGAAGCTATTCCCTCAAAGACTAACACGGCCAAAACGGCCCCAATGGGATCAATGACGATGCCTTCCCATCTCAGGATTGAAGCCGTCGTACTTTTTAACCTTAAATGTCTTAATACGGGCAGAATAACCGTAGGACCGCTGACGATCAGGACGGCGCCCAGCAGTATCGCCAGGTCGGCCTGCAGGCCGAAGATAATTACGGAGGCTAAAGCGGTGACGACCCAAGTAACCAGCGCCCCGACAGAAACCAGGTTTCTGACCGTTTTGCCGACGCCTTTAAGATCGGAAAAGCGAAGACTGAGACCTCCTTCAAACAGAATAACGGCAACGGATATGGAAACCAGGGGGAGCAAAACGTCTCCCAGTATTTCATCGGGGCGAATAAAACCGGTCAGGGGTCCGGCGATGAAACCGAAGAGCAACAGGAGCAGTATCGACGGGAGACGAATACGCCAGGCTATCCACTGAGCGGTAACGCCCAGGGCCAGTATGGCGCACAGTCCTGTGAGAACGTGTTCATTCATGGCAGGATTCTCGGACCCGGCGATTTCATCGTGCTGCCGGGCTTGTTTGACGTTCGTTTTCTCCTGTCGTCCTTGATTCTATTCCCAATCCTCGTCGTCTTCCGCTCCATATTGCGGGGGCGATTCGCCGTGTGATTCCAGCAAAACAATCTCCGAATTTTCATCGTTTAAATCCTGAATTTCCTCCAGCCTGATCACAAATTGCCAGGATTCACCGAAATCATATTCAAAAAGAAGGATTCTGCCTGGCTTGTAGAACACATTCCCGAGTTTTACGTCATCGGATGAAAATCCGTCTTTGCATTGGGGATGATTTATCTCGACTATTTGCATGAAGCGGTTAGGATAAGTGAAAGAAAAAAGATGATCGTAATCGAAATCATAAGCGTTAAGGATAGCAAGAGCCAGGGTCGTAAAAGTTTCCGTCGAAGGGATTCCGATTTTCCTCCAGGTATCTTCCAGCATAACTTTAAAGACGAAGTAACCTGTTGTAAATTTTACTTTAGTGAGCGCGGGAGTGTTTTTCCATTCGGGAAAGTAGGGTTGAAAAATGGATTGCAGAGGATTAGGGGGCAGTTCAAAAGGTGATACATCTTGCGTAATGAAGACTTCTTCAAGTTCATCAGAATTTTTGAAGAATTTCACCATAGTTTTTCCGTAATCGGTTTTATGGATTTCATCGATTTGCCAACCTCTGCCTTTCGCCGGTTTTCCCTGCTTCAGCGCTGCAAGGCCGAAAAGCTCAAAAAGAGCGAGAATGTAATGAGGCAGGAAATAAAAAATATAGGACTGCTTTTTCTGCTGTTCGCTAACAGTGAGAGTGGAGTTTGGTATTTTTTTATAGAGTGAAAGCAAGACGTCAGTGTCATGATTGCGGACGGACATTTTTTCTCCGATTATTCTCCCATCAGTTTTCAGCATGAAAATTTCAAACAAATAAAAGTATTGTTCCGTGGAATTAAGCGTTTTCCAGGATTTAAGTGCATCCTTATCCAGGAAAAGTTTAGGTTTGGAACCGTGAGTTTCGATGTTCGAGAATCCGGAACAGCGCAGCAGGAGATAAAGACCGTTGATGTAGGGATAGGCTTTCTGCTTCGGACGTTGAATACCGATTTCTATGGGTTTGCTGAGAAGTGCATTGATTTTCGGTAGTTCCTTCGTGTGCAGGACGTTTAAACTGGGCGTGACGCTGATCCCATCCTTTCCGATAAAGTCCAGCAAGGCATTGAAATCTTTTACGATCGTTCCGGGTGATTCTTCGGTGATCTTCAGATCACGCAGGAATTTCTTGTCGGCTTCGGTGAATCTATATTTTAATCTTCGATGCATTCGGCGCCTCCGCGGTTAAGGTTCGTTTTTATATTAATGATCATTTTGCCGTTTATCCAGTGATAATTGATGCCGGATGGCGGATGGTCATGTATTCGTATTTTTTGTTTGTTTTCGTCGTCCGGGTAATTGGCTTACTGCGCTCTTTCAGAGCTTCCCATTCTGTTGATTCTAACCCAGGGTTGCGCTCCGCTTCGCTTCGCTTAACCCTGGGCTTTCGTACGGCGCTCCTTCGGAGCTTAAGAAAGGCTTGTGAAGAGCATTTGTGTTCGGGTGAATTTCGGGCGGGTTTTGAATTCTTGACTTCTGCATCAGCGATTCAATAGGGTGAAAAACGGGAGCCGGTTTATAGCGAAAAAGCCGGAACCGGAGAGGCAAGGTCAGTCAGCAATTATAGCAGTTTGAGATTGGGTTGAGGGAAGTATGGTTAAGCGAGCTGACGCGGCAGTTTATAAAGAGGGGAATTTTTATATGAGAGAGATAAACGGCGGCCTAAGACATCAACCGACAAAAGAGGGGTCTGATGTGCGTCGGATGTCCATTTTCAGATTATTCATTTTGTTATTCGCAGTTCAGGTTCTGCTCCAGGCTTGCGGGGGTAACGATCATGAACAGGACGTGGAACAGGCGGTTAAAATGGATGCAACGCCGTTTACGGAAAATATTGAGGAGCCGTCGGATCATTCGTCGTCGGAAAGCGCCGTTCAGGGTGAAGCCGCACTGACACCGCCGGAGGAATATACGAATGTCATGATAATAACGCTTGATACGACGCGATGGGATCGTCTGGGGTGTTACGGCGACGGCGGGGCGCGAACGACGGCTCTGGACCGGCTGGCAGAGCGTGGAGTCCTTTTCCGTTCGGCCTATTGTCATGTTCCTTTGACGTTGCCGTCGCATACTTGTTTATTTACCGGCGTTTATCCTCCGACTACGGGAGTTCGGGTGAATGGAGAGGTGGTAAGCGATGAAGGTGTCACAATGGCGGAAGTATTCAAGTCTCACGGATACCGCACGGGCGCTTTTATCGGCGCCTGGGTATTGAAATGGGCATTCGGACTCCACCGGGGATTCGATTTTTATGAAGATGACATCAGGGGCGATGACGAAAAGTCGATATACAGCGAACGCTCTGCAGACCAGGTATGCGACTCAGCCATAAAATGGTTGAACCGGGCCCCTTTTCAGCCTTTTTTCGTATGGATTCATTTTTTCGATCCCCACTATCCATACGCGCCGCCGGAGACTTACGAAAAAATGTTCGATCATGCTTATGACGGAGAGATAAGTTTTATGGACAGGCAGCTCGAAAGGATCATTATCTGGCTGGAGGAGAGAGGTTTACGCGAAAAGACGCTGATAGCGGTCGCCGGCGATCATGGAGAGGCTTTTAACGAGCATGATGAGGTCGAGCATGGGTTGCTGGTTTACGATACTACTATGAGGGTGCCTCTTATGTTTTCCTGTCCCGGCCGTTTGCCCAATGCAGGCATACGGACGGACCATGCTGAATTAGTGGACGTGATGCCCACGGTCATTGATCTGATGGGTTGGGCGTCCGCGCCGGGTCTGCATGGAAGGGCTCTTTTCGGGGATGCTCCGCGCCGGGAAGTTAATTCGGTCAACGTTTACGGAGAAAGCGAATACCCGGAATTCGCTTATCGCTGGGCCGGTCTTAAAACGGTCATTAAAGGTCCCTGGAAATACATCGATGCTCCGGAACCTGAATTGTATAATCATGAGATCGATCCCGCTGAAATGAATAATGCAGCAGCAGACCATCCTGAACTGACGGCCGATTTTAAAGCTCAGCTTATTGATTTACTCGGCGATATGGAAAAACGAAAAGAACAGGAAATGGAGCTGGATCAGCAGACTTTAAGCGCGCTGGAAAGTCTGGGATATGTAGCCGCTTCAGCGCCGGTCAATGCAAAATTCGAGGATGAAAATCTACGTAATCCCATGAAGATGATTTCGGTGTATAATGCTATCGTGGAAGCCAGGCATATTCTCAAGAGGAACAGGCATGAAAAGGTTGTGAGTCTTCTTGAACCGATGTCAGAGTTAAGTCCGGAGACTGATGAATTATTCGCGGTGCTGGGAGAAGCCTATTATAAACTGGAGAAATATCAGAGGGCGGAGGATGCTTTCCGGAAGAGCCTCAGGATAAATTCGACGAACCCGCGAAGACTGGTCATGCTCGGTGACGCATTGTATCATCAGAATAAAATAGACGAAGCCAGAAGCGTTTTTCTCGATGCGAAAAAGATCGCTTCTGATTATGATGAAACCAGCAGTCGTCTGGGAATGATGTATCTGATGGAAGGCAGGTATGAAGAATCTCTGAAGCATTTCAAGAAATACATGAGGTTGAATCCTGATAATGCCAGGTCGATAGCGAACACGGCGGGCGTGCTTTCACGGATGAAGCGGTACAAAGAAGCGATAAAATTGATGGAAAAAGCGTTGAGGATCGAACCGGATTTTGGTGCGGCTCATCGATCTTTGTGGCAGTTATACCGAGCGACAGGGCAATATGATAAATCGATCAGGGCATTGCGGGAGGCTGAAGAAACTTTGCCCTATGATTGCGATATCAAAATTAATCTGGCTTCAGCGCTCGCGTCGATGAATGCCGTAAGCAGGAACGAAAGCGCCGGCAAACTGAAAGAAGCGAAAGATTTGGCTGAAAAGTGCTGCAACAGGAATCCAAAAAATGCGTTTTATCATTCCGTGCTGTCTTTTACTTATGCCGTATCCGGCAGTTTGGACAGAGCCGTAAAAACGGCGCAAAAGGGGCTTTCGCTGGCCGAAGAACAGGGTAATCAACAGATGGTGCGACGGATAAGAGATCAGTTAGCGAAGTATCAGAAGGGCGCTGGAGGTTATTGAGGTTCTTGTTCGGTATTTCGGGCGGACAGGAAGATTTCGGCGAAAAAGTCCTGTCAGGGACCTAACCCGGATTTATCACAGGTTCGGTATCGGAGTCGGTATCGGCATCGAAATTGAAATAAAAATGATTAGATATTCTGTAGAATTTTAACCTCAAAAGACGCTTTTTTGATCAATGCCCAGATTTTCGAAGTTTCTGAATTATTCAAAGTTGCGAAAATTGCAACCTTGAAATAATGATATTTGATCAATGCCGTATCTTTTCATAGCGTTTATTTTGTACGGTTTAACAGTTACTGGAAAAATTCATGCTGAGTCAGCGAATATTTGACAGGGCTTCGTACGGTGCGCACTAAGATCAAACCTCGCCTCAGGATTTCAATCCACCCAGATCGTAACCGGTCTCGACGCCTGTCCTCCGTAAGGCAATTTAACTTTAAAATTATGTTCTCCTGGTTTCAGTGGCCATCGAACAGTATAGGGATACTCAGCAGTAAGGAAAGGGGAGTCGTCGACGTACCATACGACCTGTTGCGCCGGCGGATCGACGACGGCTCTTAAAGCCACCGTTGATAATGCTTCCGGGGTTTCGGGATCGGAATATATTCTCATTCCGTCGTCTGGTTCCATTATCTTTATTTTGACTGACGAAGGGAGTTTGCGGGCGAATTGCCGGTTTTCCGGTCTGGTGTTGAGTTTGGATTTTTTAAGAAAATTGTAGAAGTATTTCGGCAGGCAGGGGAGACCTGAGTCTGTCGCCCAGTCGGCATATTTCGGTTCTATCAATGTGAAGGCCCTGAATTCGGTATTTTCCGGATCAATAACGTCCAGACATATTTCGTCGGTCAGTTTGTTCACGGGCAAGCGCACATGACTGTCGCATGATTCGCCAGGATCATCGCCGCTCGGCAACCATTCCATGACGGTATTTTGGCAGGCGTTGCCGGCAGGTTTTCCGCTGAAAGAACAGATTCTTATGCTATGGTAATTTTCCGGCGGTTCGAAGGCCGAATCCTGTAAACCGTCCATTTGATTTCGGTGAAGGAAACTCATGATTTCTTTGACCAGGACGGCTGCGGAATTATATCCGGTCAGACGTTTCATGGGACGGAAATCCGGATGTCCGATCCAGACGCCTGTAAGATAATCTTTTGAATAAGCGACAGCCCATACGTCGTGAAAACCGGAAGAGGTTCCTGTTTTGACCGCTGCGGCGAAAGGATATTCCAGCGAACCCATGCGCGGAAAGCAGGGCAATCGGGCCATGGGGTCAGACAGGAACAGAGCGATCAATCGTACCGTTTTTTCCGAGAATATTCGTTTTGTCGATACCGGCGGCAGTCCTTCAATCCATTTAAACTCCGAAAGGCATCCATCTCCGGCCAGAACGGAATAAGCTCTGACCAGGTTTTCCAGGGTTACCGACAATCCGCCGATGGCCATTCCCAGTCCGTAATATTCAGCAGGAAGAATTCCGCCTGTCAGGCCGATTTCCTGAAAGAATCCGTATACGTTTTCGATCCCAATTCTGTTCAAGATATTCACTGCCGGAACATTGCGCGAATTGGCCAGCGCTTTCCGGGGCAACAGGGGTCCCAGGTATTTCCCGTCGGCATTGGTGACCCCGCCGGCGCCCCGGCGCAGATCATCAAGAATGGAATTCGGATTAATGATGTTTTTCTCTAAGGCCAGGGCATAAATAAAAGGTTTCAGCGCGCTGCCGGACGATCGGGGTATTCTTGCGTAATCAATGGCGCCTGCAAACCTGTCATCAAAATAATCCGTTGAACCCACGTAGCTTACAAGACGATTAGATTCTCTTTCCAGGACTATCGCTGCGGCGTTTCCGGCTCCTCCCGGAATACCCCTGTCCTGCATGAAGCGATAAACGAGAGCATCGATTTCCCTCTGCATATCCAGGTCAAGTGTTGTTCTCAGCAGCCGGCCATTGTCAAGTTTCTCCCGAACCGCTTTATCCGACAGAATTTCTTCCATTCTCAGAACGGCGTGCATCATGCTTACCGGACGATTATTTTCGGGCCTGGGATGAATAAAATCCATCTGCTTCATGGCCGTAATATATTCATCCTTCGACATCCGGTTATGGTCAAGAAGGAGACCCAAAATTCTTTTTCCTCTTGAGATCGCCTTCAATCTGCCGTCGGCATGATAAGGATTCATTTTACCGGGGCTTTGGGGCAACGCGCACAGAAAAGCCGCTTCCGCCCAGCTCAGGTCTTTCGCCGGTTTGTCGAAATAAATACGGGAGGCATACCTTATTCCCCTGATTCGATTGCCGTAAGGAGCGATGCGAAGATAATGCTCAAGAACGGCATTTCGTCCGTATCTCAAGGTCATCAAAAGCGCTGTGACGGATTCGACGGCTTTTCTCCAGTAAGTGCGTTTCTTTGGGGATTGCATCCGGGCTGTTTGCATGGCTATCGTCGAAGCCCCTGAAACGCGTTCGCCTTTCTTCAAGTTCTGAAAAAATGCCCGAACCATTGCAATAGGATCAATCCCCGGATGATCGTAAAACCGGTGGTCTTCTACGGCTAAAGTCGCTTTTACGGCTTTGTCCGGCATTTCCTCCAGCGGCCAGTAGCCGAAATTCTGATTCTCTCCCGGGGCATATTCATCAATATAGTTCCCGTTTTTGTCATAGATCAGGTAAGTCGGATCAGGAGAGACCAGTTCTGTGTGCAGCAGAGCTGTCGCAAATGTGAAAACAGTCAATGAAGTCAGTAATGCTCCCAGCGCCTGAAAAAAACGTTTGAAGATTTTCTTGTATTCAGACAGCGTCATCAGTAACGGAATGCCGGAAAGAGATTATGCTGCTGTTGAAGAATATCTGGTTGAATTTCATAATATTCCGGCAAAACGGGTTGATTAATTGACGATTGCGGTAATTAACGTTCATTTTTACTTTCAATCATGATTTTTGCGCCGTAAGAAGAACCGTAAACGGAGGAGTCGTACATCATTTCCGCGCAGGCGACCGGCTGTATGAATTGTCCCTGGAAAGCAGCTTTTGTCCTGAAGTAGAAATCATAAGCGCCTTTGGGCAGGTAATCATAATAATAGGCCGCCGAATCATCCAGAAATGCGGAATAAGACGGTTTCAAAGTCAGTGTGCCTCTTGGCGTCGCTTCAGGCGGAGAAACGGCCAGGTTGGGATTGAGCGGTTCCATTCCAGCAGCCAGCGGGACGGTTATCGCCACATAGTATCGGTCCTGGGGATTAATCAATTGCACATGCTCTTCCACTATATCGCCGACATTATAGGACAATTCGTTGCCTGTTTCGTTCAAAGGCAACTTTATCGGCGGCGTATCTTTTTCCCGGAAAATCAACGATTCTCTTTTAACGACGAATCCTTTCGTCTCAGCGGCCGCTTCGCTCGCATCTCCTGCGGGTAAATATCCTGTTTCTATTTTAATAATGACGGTTTCATTTCGATCTTCCGAGGGCAAAGTTAATCGTATTTCTCCCGAATCTTTTGCATAGAAACGGTTGAGCGGTTCTCCCGGTCCCAGCGATACCGTACCGGTTTCATTTTGACGGCTGATTGAAAGGGAATGTTCAGGGGTTTGTTGAAAGGAGGGTTTCAGAAAAGCGGTAATGGCGGATATAGCCGCAGCATTGGCATTTGTCGTTCCCCAGCCGTCGACGTCGCCCAGATTGATGAGAGCGTCTTTCAGAACCGGCAATTTATCCGCGCCGGGCTCAGCTTCGGTTAAGGCCCGGGTCACCCAGGCCAGCGTCCTCGTTTCCGAGGGCAATATCAATTGACTTCGGGAGTAAATGTCCGATTCCAATCCGGAGTATATTTCTTCGCCCTGGTGCAACCGGAAAACAAGGCCGTCCCACAAGGCATTCCTGATGTTTTCGATTTTTTCCGGAAAATCATCTTTTTTATTCAGAAGTACTTCCAGAATTCGGGCCTTTGATTCCAGGTTCAAAAATTGCGACCGCCTGGCGAGTTCAGCGGCATAACTTGCATCATAAACTCCGGCTGAGAGGAGCGCGCGCAAGGCCATACAGCGTTCCGTCCAGGATTCCTGATCGATGAAATGAGAGTAATCCGAACGAAGCGCTTTCTGCAGCGTCCGGATAAGGGAGTCCAACATTTCCTGATCGACATCGTAACCTGAATTTTGAGCCTGGGAGAGGAATTCCACGGTCCAGGCAGTAAGGGAAACATACCCGCCTGAACCCGGCCAGTAAGCGCACAGGTTATGGGAGTCTATCACTGACGGAATATAATCGAGAGCGTTTCTCACGGCAATGTCTGTTCTTTGCTGTAATTCATTTTCCTTGAGAAGGTCCCGGTATTCCTTGAATTGCAGATGCGCCTGGGCCCGGCTTATGCGCTGCTCTGTGCAACCGTAAGGATACCCCATTAAAAAACTCAGTCCTGAAATCATGCGTATCAATGCCGGCTCGCTTGAAACAAGAAAAGTCCTGTAAAAAGTTCCAGCCTGGAAATTCACATCGACAGCGGGAATAGTCAGCGTTTCTCCTGCTCGAATTTCCTTGAGACTCTGGTTAATTACTTTTTTTCGATCCGGTTTGATCGGCAGTTCGACTTCGAAGGCATCCGCAGCTCCGTCTGCGGAGCGTTCCACGGCGGCCCGGAATACCACTTTTTCAGTAATTAATTCACCTTCACCGTCATAAACGGGGTCGGGGATTTCAACTGTATAATCCAGCCTTTCAGGTACCCCGACGCTCCATTGCACTGTTTTCACGGCATCGTCCATCAACCCGGCGTTTTCCGCCTCAAATTCAGCTATGCCGTCGCCTCCTTCGCCTTCCACTACCCGGCCGATGACCGTAGCCTTAAAACGGTCGCCCGGTCTGACGAAACGGGGAAGCGACGGTTGCACGATTAACGGCAGCCTAACAGCGATAAGCCCTTTTGCAAAACCGAATTTGTCGACGCCGCTCACAGCCTTGGCCCGTATCATGAAATTAGTCAGATTATCCGGCAATTCTACAGAAATTGTCGTCTGGCCGTCGGGACCGATGCGAATGAGGGGGTTATAATAGGGAACAGGCTGAAATGCTTTTCGTACAGTGACTCTTTGCATGAGTCCCGATTCTTCAGCTTCGCCGACGTCGCCGCCCGGCGCTTCTGCAAAGGGTATGTATCCGAAGCACATGTCCCGGGTATCCCTGATATCGATGAAAGAATATACGGGCGTGATAAAGTCCGGAACAGGGTCCAGCCGCTGCTCACGACCCAGCGCCAGCACGGCCTGATCGACCAGCCACAAAGTCACTTCGCCCGATACCGGATTGCCCCTGTGATCGCTTAATTTGATGTCGATATCGATCACATCGCCGGGCTGCGCCCGTTCGGGAGACTCCAGCTCAATATCCAGACTGTGCTCAACAGGCTCAACCTCTATCCAACTTGTGGCGGCCAGAGTCGCCGGTTTGCCGAGATCAACGCCGGCATCCGTTACGGGACCGGTGTCTTCCAACCTCCCCCGCATTAATACAAAATGAATGGGGATGCGGGGAACATACACGCTCCGTATCGGAAATTTAAAATTCGCCTTACCGTTTCGCACTTTTATCCATTGATACTGATTCGTCTCCGGTTTTTCCATCACAACGAGTATTTCAGCCTTTTGAAACGGACTCTGCAAAACTAGATTCGCAGTTTCACCCGGTTCATATTTTTCTTTGTCCGGCGAAACGGTGAAAATTCGGGTTTTCGGTTTTTCCCACGCGACAGTCTCCTCGCCGCCGGCATACAAATCTGAAGAAACCGTCTGTGCTCTGCCGATCCTGTCGTGCGATTCCACTTCGATTATATAGACGCCGGCCTGCTCCACAGGCAAAGTTACACGGATGGGTTCACGTTCGCTCTCTATTGTCGTTTCGTAAACCTTTTCATCAACCGTATCGGTTATGTATCGAGGCACGCCGTCGGAAAAATTGCTTGCGCGCAGATAAGAATGCCATTCCCGGCGGAGAAGACGGACAGTTATTTCTTTGTCAGGCAGAGGCTTTCCGTTCATATCCAGAACAACCAGCTCAGGTTCTAGTTCTTCGCCTTCTTCAAGATAACGGGGAGCATTCAATCCCAGGATAAACGGCGGCAAAGCTTTTATTCTTCTTACAGACGTTACCGTCTGATCGTCTGCTCCCGTCACGGTCGCTTCCACTACATAGGTCCGGGGCTGAATAGTCGGTTCATTCTCCGGATCGATTCTTATGCTCGACGAACCCTCTTCATCCGTCATTTCCTGTATTTCCATTCGAGGCCGTGATTCGAATCGCACCTCTCCCGAATAACGGGCATCAGAAGAATAGACGAAACGATCATCCAGCTCAGGACTCCAATCGTAAGGATACTGCGACACCCTCCAGAGAACCGGATGCTCCGCTACGCTTCCCCCGGCATAATATTCAGCGGTTAAAGATACCTGGAATTCCGAATCCAAAGGGACTTCATCATCACAGTGCAGACGTACTTCAAACCGCGGGATACGGTAAGCTTCCATACGAAAACTCACCTCACCATGCCTGGCGCCGTTCTTTTCTTCGAATACCGCTCGGTAAGTTCCCGTCGGTAAATCATCCTCCTGAAATTTGTGGTAAAATGCGCCGAGATAGCTCAATTCCACGGGATAACGCCAGGAAAGATCGCCCGGTCCTTCCACTATTACCGTTCCCTCATCAAAAGGCTGACTTAATCGACCTGCAAGCCTGCTTCTTATGTAACCCTTGATGTGGACCGCCTGTTCGGGACGATATACCGGACGCTCTGTAAATATGTGACATAGAGTGCGGCTTTCAGGTCCCCGGAACTGGAGATTGCTGCTGACGGCCCATTGCAGCATCCTTTGATAACTCTGATGCCAGTGGTTGTCATGATATACCTCGTCCCTGGATTGAGGATTAATCACCAGATAATCATCATCTTTGAAGGCGACAATGCGCCTTATATCAATGTCCGTTTTCCCCGGCGCCTTCCAGCGATACATGCCGTACGAATCCGTTGCGCCTGCGCTTATTGTTGTCCAACGCCGGTTTCGCCTGTCATAACCCTCGATGCGCACACCCGCGTTTTTGACAGGACGAGCTGAATCGAGAGAGGTAACGACGAATTGCACATGGTACGGTTCTTCAACCATCGTCAGACAAATATCTGTAACCTGAACCCGCATCCAGTGCCGATTTTCCGATTCCGGCAAACGTCTCAGGCCGACCAGGTAACAACCGGAAGCGTCCATCCCGGAGATGCTTTCAAAGTATTCCCTTAAGTCGAGTCCGAAAGTCGCCGCCTTTCCACCGTCGCTTAACGGAATATCCACGATGTCCGATACCTGCGGCGAACCCAGCGAGCGTATCTGTTTCTGCAATTCATAGGGATAAATGTCTCTCCACAGAACAGTAAAGGGTTCAGCCTTTTCACCCGGTCCGGGAGGACGCTGAGATTCATTGACCATCAAGGGTTCATTCGGAAAAGGCCAGAACGATCTGTTCAAGGAGTCTATCTTGTGTATTCTTATGTCTACTCGTTCATCGTTACGGCCTTCCACAGGCGCTTCCTGGGGACCATATCTTTCCATTACGCCCGATCCCGCTTTCCACTGAAGAAAACTCTCCTGCTTCGGAAAATAAAAATATATTTCGCTAATCCCGCTTATTTCTAATCGATTTCCCTTTTCATCAAACACGTCTGCAGGCGCTAAAGTTAATTTGTAAAGCTTTTCGGCGCTGAATTTTCCCCCTACAGACACCTGCTTGTTCTGAACTTTGTAATTTATTCCCTCCACCCTGGGAGTTATTCGAATCAGATTACTGAAAGCGACTGGATTCGCCTCGCCGGGACTGGAAGAAAATTCTATCACGATCGATCTCTGGCTCGGATCGCAAGTTATCGCCTGGTCCTCCCTGTATTTGACCCCTTCCGGAATTATGGGGTAACGAACCGACACGCTCCCCGCAGCCCGTATTCTGAAAGGCTCGGCCGTCGAAAAGGTTATCTCGGTAAAAGATTCGTCTTTATCTTCCAGGGATAATTGAAACTGCACAGTCGCTTTCATACCTGCGGGGATGGGGTTCCTCAAATTTAAAACATAGGACGCCGGGGATGCCCGTGAGTCCCGTTCCATCGTTTTTATACTGAAATCCTCACCTGTCAGCAGAATTGTTCCTGCCTCCCCTGCTCCCGGCAACGGAGCCGTTTCTATCGTTATCATCTCTGACAAAGCCTCAGTCGGAATCGGTTCGCGGAACGTGAGGGTTATACTGTCGACCGGCTCCAGACCCTCCGACTTGTCGGCAGGAAGCGCGCTCTGCGGAGGCGACATCAATGTCGATAAAGAGAATTTCCTGCCTTCAATGAACCAGTCGAACTTCTGCAAGGGAGGCCACGCTTCGGCAGGCTCAAAGATCAATGTGCGATCATCCAGCCATCGATAAGCCCCAGGATGCTCCGGCATCATCTGCACATACTTTTCAGGAGAATCTTCGGGTCCGCCTCCGCCAGGTCCTTTGCCCCTTTTGAAAAATATGGTTACTGGGTCCCAGCGTCTTAAAAATTCATCCGGAACGATGATCGTTTCTCCTGAAGAGCGCTCAGGTCTGTAAATCTTGCCGGATAAATATTCGCCTTCCTGAGTTATCGCTCGCGTCGAATTATGATCACCCACGCACGGAAAATTCATTATCATTATGAATAATAAAAGACTTGTCATCCCAAAATTCATCGTTCTTTTCATCGGACTGGCCCTCCTTCCTGCTTCTTGTAACTTTTGATAACCTCGTCCGGAGGACCCGTGTCCGGAAGCGTCAAACCTAATACGGCCGGCCTTGCCCATACCGCAGGTCCCTCCGCCGGCGCATGCACAAATAACAAATACTCTCCATTCTCAAGTTCATGCATCTGAACCGCTCCCTCGCCGATCTGCATGCCTGAATCGTCCTGCAGACGACATGAGACGTTGGAGGGTTCTGCTTTTATCCCTATCCCTATCTGTCTCTTATCAGGAACCGTAAAAGAAAAAATACGCGTCGCCCCCGATCCTAAAATAACTTCCGGTCCCAGTTCCTCCGTGACCGGAATGACCGCGCTCGCCGTTATCTCCATTGTCCCCTGAAGTCCTTCGCTCCCTGTCGCTTGTATATGCAACTCGCCTTCTCCCTCCTTCAGATATCGGTCGATAATGAATCTGTCCGGGTAATAGTCCAGCGTCTCTGTGCGCGCCGATATGAATCTCGCCGCTTTCCCGCCGCTCGCTCTGATATGCAATGCCGTCTCTTTCGGGAAACTAAAAACGTATCTTTCTGCTTCGCCTTCAAGCATGTATATCCCCGGTTCGGAAATCCTTACCCCTTCCAGCTCTCTGAAATCACTCCCGGACATTAATCCCGACTCGCCCTCATACTCTATCCAAGATAAAACCGACCCGCTTTCATGATCTATCCTCAATACAGATTCACCCTCCCGCAGCGGCATATCTAATCCTCCATATACATCACCCGACGGTGAAATGAGTTCGGCAGCCTTTACCTTTCCTCGTATGTGCAGCGTAGCTTTCGCAAACTGTTCCGGCCCTTCCGGCAACGCTGCCTTGATATAACTTGTTCCGTTGTGCAGAAAGTCATACTTAAAGTATTGCTTTAAGTTTATGCTGTGAGTCGGCGGCAAAGCAGCCGGTAAAGAATGCAAATCAATGGAAAACCTCCCGGAAGAGGAGGGATCGATTTTCAGAAGGAACAGGGTAGAGGCCCGCGTCACTGCCGTAGCCGTCGTGCGTTCGTTTTTTTGCGTATGAACGAGTTCGATGGAACCGTCATCCATGGTAAGCGCTGCCGCCATTTTATCATCTAGGGTTAAGGAGAGTTTTTTATCGCCTTCGGGAAGCGCGAAACTCGCTCCTTCGCTGTCGATTTTTCCTTCATTGAGTCCTTCCGAAAAGGACATAGACGGCAGATCGCTATAAGAATTCAGTTGTATACTCACATCCAGATTTTTATTTTTGTGCGTATATGCGGACCACATCAGCAACATGGGATACTTGTTGTTAAAGGAAGCAGAGAGCGAAGAGAGTTTTCCGAAATCTGTTTTCCTGATATCAGGAATCATTTTTTCGGATTGATCGCGGTTTGTGATGCAAATGCCTGGATAAAGCGCTCCGGAGGAAAGGGCTGTTGCGATGAGCAGCGGTTCGTTTATGGGTTCGATGTCGCACAAGGCGAAATGACCAGCGGGCAGATTTAAATGAACTTTGGAGGCCGAGGAGGGGTCCAGAAAGACGCGTTCGGCCCTGAGATATTGATGGGCTCGCCCGTCAAGATGCTCGCAGAATATCCACAGGTAAGGATTTTGCACAGCAATCAGTTCATTTTTGATTTCCGTGCAAGGTTTATTCACCTGATCAGACCAGTAAATTCCTGATTCGGTCAATCCTTCAGGAACTCTGAATACTCCGGGCCGGTTCAATTGTATAAGAAAAGCGGAATAATCCGGATTAGTCAGAGACAATGGTTTGAATTTGATGCCTTTTTCAAGGTCCTCTTCTGTGAGCGTTTTCAGATTAAAGTCCAACCCTGTCGCAGAAACCTCAGACGGTCGATGATCCAGTGACCACAAACGCAGAAAATAATCGTTTTCGGTGTTTTTATTGTGGGGAGGTTTTAAAGGGATCGCCAGGCGTGCGTTGTTTCCGAAGGTTTTGCCTGATATGGAGCGGGAATTGTTTTGATCGGTTGTTTCGAGGATAAGTCCGAGAGCTGCGGCGCTTTTTGCCGTAAGGACGAGTATGTTTGAGGAAGAGTTCAGTTGAAGAGGGAAGACCCGCGGTGATTTTTGAAGTGTCAGTTTCTGGTTGAAGGGCAGTTTTATCGAATTCTCTATTTCAGGAGATTGCTCATGATATCGAACGATGCAGGAACCGTGTTCAGTCCCGACGGGTTCCACGTGCAACTTATATTTACCTTTATTAAGCCAGGGCACGATGAGGAAGTTCCAATCGTCCGGCCTGTCGTCATTAAAGCCAATTTGATTACCTTCGCTGTCGAATAATCGGGCTTTGACATCCATTTTACCCCATGAACTCAACTCCACCAGGCCTGAATGACCAACGGCCACATCAACGACTGAAGGCAGGCTGATTTCTTTGTGCAAGCCTGCGGTTAATTCATCCCAGGAGACCTGCAGCGTGTAACGGATGCGATCGCTGATGCGAGAGTATTTTGTTTCAAGTCTGTATTTGCCTTTATCGAGCATCTTTTTCCAGACGTCCTCAGATGACGTCTCGCCGATTATGGTCCAATCCCCTTCTGAATGTTTTTTCAGCAATCCGGCCATACCGTTCGTCAATTCGATTAGCGCTTCGACCGCGGCCGGAACTTCAAATTCCCAAATATCAGGATGACGAATATCGCCGGTGTCTGGTTCACGCCATTGCGCATTGACTGGTTCATTAATGGGCAGAACGTGCGGCCCATGTCCTTTGATTATTTCATCTGTTTTCACCGGCTCTATCAGAGTCACTGTTCTTGTTTCGACAGACGAAGGCAAAAGGATTAATCGATAATCGCCGGGAGAAAATTCATATTCGAAAGCAGCCGGCCGGCCCGGTTTTATCAACGGAAGGCCTCGATCATCCTCCAACCTGCAGGCGACCGGACCGTAAATACCGAAAGAATCGATTCGATAGTCATCTTTTTCCGCTACGTTGAATCCGTATTCCACGGCCTGGCCTGTCGGCAGAGTCGTTCGGGCAGGCGTTCCCGGCGATAATGCTCCTTTACCGATCAGATTCGTTTTATGCATTTCAATGCCTGAATGGCCTGAAGATTCACCCAGCGTTCTGACGGTGATCTGATACAGCCCCTGGTTCAGGTATTGCTGAATAAGGAAATTGCGGCCGATG
Organism: uncultured bacterium; assembly: GCA_964619725.1. GTDB lineage: Bacteria > CSSED10-310 > CAZUFC01 > CAZUFC01 > CAZUFC01 > CAZUFC01. Next base: position 22,581 of record CAZUFC010000124.1, read on the forward strand.
CCGTTCGCTGCAGCGCTGAACATTACAGGATCGGTACGGGTTCGTAATATGCCTTCGGTTTCTAAAAGCCCCGTGCTTTCAATCCGGTATAATGCCGGTTCTTCAACGCTGATCGATAATGTTCTTGATCCGTTTTTCACCAGGTCGAAATACTGAGGCGTATTCTCCGTCAGGGCTTCCAGATGCGGAATCGATTCGAGGGTCTGCCGGGGGATTTCCGGTAAGGGGCTGTCGGCCCGGAGTCGCAACGGAGTAAAACTCAGCGAATAAGCCGTCGTTTTTTCGCCGGTATAATTTATTGTTATTTCATGTTTTCCCGGTTTTACCTCCAGTGTTTTCCGCCAGTCGTTCCTGTTCGAAGAAATATCAAGCAATAGTCCTTCATCCGTGCGCGCTTCAAGCATTCCTTGTTCTTCGATCCGGAGCATTAGGCTTCTTTTTTCTCCTGGACGCTGGGTCAATGCCAACGGGTCGCTCATCTCTATGGGGGTTTTTCGCAGAATGACGGCTGTTTTTCCAGGCCGGTTATTCAGGTGAAGCTTGTATGTATAACCTTTATCCATCTCAAAATCACCGAATATGGCCGATCCGGAAGGGTGCTCCGACAACGCAGCCCCTTTCGCAGCATTCTTGTAATCTTCGCCTTCTCCTGTAGCTGGATACAGATACATTTCCAGAATGCCTTCGGAAATAGCGTCGACAGTCAGGATGTAATAGCCTGAATCAAGCTCCCACGTCGTTTCACTCGGTTTGTAATCAGGGGGACTGTATTCTCGGGGATACCATATTAAAAAAGGCTCAATGCGAAATCGGGCGTCCGTTCCCTCCGCATGTATTCCGTATTTGCCCGTTTCTTTGACGCGCAGATATAATTCAACATCCTGAAACAAATTAAAACGCCTTTTGATGATTGTTTCCCTGTCCAGTTCAATCGTCGATGAAGCGGCAATCTCATATTGACTATCCCCTGTCCGGTGTCGGCTGATTATTGCGCCGGCATCAATATTGTCGGCAGGATCGCCTGAATGTACAGTCGCTAAAAAATATTCATCATCGCCTTTGAACTCGTACGATTCT
>CAZUFC010000125.1:0-23439 GCA_964619725.1 uncultured bacterium
GTGACTGTCCAGCATTAAATTTTGAATCGACAATCGAGTTTGTGGACAGTCACTAGGCAGGGGTTACGACCTGGATAATCCTCGAGAGACTTTTTTCCACAAGCCGATAGAATCGAATCAAACGGTTTTTTAGACGAAATTCGTAACCCTTTTTCGACGGCTGATCAATAATAATCGAAACCGACGGAATCGATTTCCCCGTAGACTTCCGCCGAGGCTGGAAGAACAAAACCTGACCAGAAGAAGATGTTTTCTCCAGTACCGGCGTTTTCGGGCCAAACGAAGTTCAATATATTTTCTTTGGGTCGGGCGCCGCAATTAAGGATTATCGGCCTGCAGGAGATTTCCGTGGACCAGTCAGGCCAGAACCAGTAGGAGCCGTAAACGTCGAGGATAATGTAATGGTCGACCGAAGCGGGTTCGCCGGCATTCATGCAGGTGCAGGCGAGCAGGAAGGGATCGCCGCCGGCATAAGCTTCTCGGTTTAGTTCAAGAAGAGGAACCGTGCGATCGACGACTGGAGTATAAGTGGTTATGACGGTAGGAGTCGGAGAATCGTTCGGAGTGAAAACGGGGGTGTTTGTCGGCGCCTGGGAAGGGGCTGACGTCGGTGCGGCAGTAGGCGCTTCAGTGAATACGGGAGATGCCGTATTAGCCGGCGTGCAGGTGAGGACGACCGTAGGGTTTCCGGTTGGTTCAGCAGTCGGAGAAGGCGTTGGTTCAGGCGTTGCGGTCACCGGGGCTTCAAACGGTTTGGAAGCTTCATAGATGTTCCAGTATCCGTCATTCAGAGCAGCGTAGCCGACATGGAGGAGATCATCGTTTCCGTATCTTGCGGACGGCGCCGAATAGCATGTTACGGCGGAAGTAACGTTCTCCGCCGGCGAAAACTGTGTTCCGTTCCAGCATGCATGCTTCAAAATATATCCCAGTTGATTTTTTTCACGCCAGACCAGCTCGACATTTCCAGTCGGGTTATTAAATGCGCATACGAATGATGAACGATCTGAGCATGGCGTTTCATAACAGGCAAATTCTGTTCCCTCTCTTTTGTAACCCATGATTTTAACGGCGTCTTCGACGCGCTGACGAACGAATATCCAGAGCGACCCTTCAGCATCGAAGACTGGAGTCGGCAGGTAAAGCCTTTCATCAGAGGGTATTTCGATTATGTCGCCCCAAACGCCTTGAAAAATTCTGAAGCAGGCATGAACGCCCAGGTCGTCAAACCGGTTCCAGGCGACGGCTACGGTCTGGCCGTCATCATCGAGAGCCAAGCGAGGATAGAAGCAGTTTATTCCATCAGAAGATAAGGTTGCGGCTGCATCCCAGGACTGGCCGTTACGACGCCTGGATTCGATAGAGAAGCAGGCGTTTTTTTCTATCTGCCAGACGGCCATCATATCTCCTGATGCCAAAATCGCCAGGCTGGGATGCATGGCGTAATCTTCATATGAAGTAAGGCTGCCGTGACCGCTTATGCTGTCGTTAGTGTAAGTCGCCCACTCTATGCTCTGGTTGTGGTCGTGCCGTGATGTGCTCCATAGAATCAACGCGGAATCGTCGCCCGTGGGTTGTATCGCCGGGTACCAGTCCCAGTAGTAATGGTAATAGACATTGACAGGCGAGCCGAAGATGCAGCCCTGGCTGCGAATGTAATAAGTGGAGGCTCGACAGGCTTCGGAAGTGTCGAAAACCATCCACACGTCCGCTCCCCATGTGCGAAGACTGACATGGCCGTTGCAGTAGAGGTTACTCAGCAGACATTGTTCGCTGAAATCCGTCTCCGGCATCGGCTCGTTCCTGCTTCCTCTTTTTCCGGGTTCCATGACATGCAGCGAGGGGTCGCCCAGCATCACCATGCCGGAATGCCATTCGTAATTCCAACTTTGCCCCCACCAATGGCGCATTCCTTCCCCTACAACCTCGCCTTCGCCGATTTCCTGATAAGCCGATTGAAGGTCCATCTCATACATCAGCTTTGTACTGCCGAACGCGAAAAGCGCCTTGCTCTCTCCAAAAATATACCAGTTGGCCATATTGTCCATTTCTATCCACCGGGCGTTGCTGCAGCCGTTCGTCGTGATGAAGTAGGTTTCAACCGGTTCAGCCGCTATCTCCATATTGAAGACTGTGCCCTCGCCGTGATCGTTGCTGTTGTTGTAAAGAAAAGTGTTGCCCCAGGGCGAGGAATGACCGAGGACATGGACCCAGGAATAACCCTGGTGGAGTTTTTGCTTATAATTGTAAGCATTGGTTTCCTGAGTCGAATTGATGTTATCCGTTACGGGAAATATTTCTTCGAGATGCGCTGTGGGTCCCCAGCCGTCGTCAATGAAGCTGAGTCCCTTGTACGGCAGTTCTATCGTTCCGGTCCTGTAGGCATGGTTTCTGTCGAAATACTCCTGAAGCAGAAAGATGGGATCGTCCCAGGTCAGGTTTTCCGTATAAAGTCGACCGACCCATATTTCCGGCGCTGCAGAGTTCATGTCGTCATAAACCCCGTCGCCGTTGCTGTCGGTCCACGTCCCGTTCATGTCGCTCAGGAACAGGTCTATCGGATAACAGACATCATAACCCCACATGTAATCCGTCCACGCGAAAGGTATATCGCCTACCAGCAAGGCTCCGACCACACCGTTGGAATACCCGGACTGCAAAAGAGCCCGTAACGCCTCAACCGTCCCGGACTCCCAGAGATACAGTTCACTGGCAAGCCCTTCATTCAGTAGATCGCCCTGATATCTTGTCAGGCGGTCGTTGAGGTTATCATATATCGTACTGTTCACTACTACATAAACCATGGGATCGCGATGACCGGAACGACTCGGATACGGCGTTTCCAGCCGGCGGAAAACGGTTTCGCCGGTTACAGGATGACGCTTCAGATACTCGGCGCGGGAAGTCAACGCCCGGTTAAACGGGTCGGCAGGAGATATCAAACGCCGGGATGATCCGGGCGCAGAATCTTCCGCTCTTGATGCGGATATGCCGCCGATCAGCAGGATTACTGCCAGACTTGCATATATTGATTTCATTTTTTCTTCCTTTCAGATTAATGACAAGACCGCTCCGAATTCCGGTCGAAAAAACAGTTGCAATCAGATTCGAATAACCTTTTATAAAGATATCATCCTAACCTCAGGCTCGAAATGACGAGCCGTCGGTTCACCTGTTATGGTTTTATTCACCTGAAAACCGTTTGTCAAAGTATCCCGATTTTCATTCTCCCGTTTTAACCGGCGCTGCTGCAATATCCTGCGAGTGATTATTGCCAGGGGATCAGCGAGGGGGTCAGAGCCCTTCGCAAACCAACAGAATAGAACAGAACATCCGGTATCCGGCGCAAAATGGTTGACTTCATAAAACAAATCATGTTTGTATAATTTGATTTGATTTTCCTTCGATATGATCAACAGAACGGGGAGCTTTGAACAAGGTGGAAAAAACAGCAAAAAATGCTGAAAATGCAAGTAAAAAAGATATAGAATCGCGGCCGTGGGGATTTTTTCAGATTCTTTCTGATGAAAGCGATCACAAAGTTAAAAGAATTACGGTGAAACCGGCGAAAAGATTGAGTCTCCAGAGTCATAGAAGACGGCAGGAGCACTGGTACATTGTTTCCGGAAAAGGAAGGATGACGCTGGATGACGATGATTTTCGCGTCAAATCCGGCGATTCCGTCGATATCGCAAAAGGAGCGGCTCATCGCATTGAGAATATAGGCGAGGAAAACCTGGTTTTTGTTGAAATTCAGATAGGCGATTATTTCGGCGAAGACGACATTGTGCGTTATGAAGACGATTATGGCCGGGCATGATGAGATCGCCGTCGTAATTTGAAAGTTAATAGACTGATTTTCAGAATCGGACTGCAGCTCCAGGCTGCTTGTTACTCTCAGGATTATGAAACCAAAGCCCTGAAATTCATCAGCATTCAAACCAGTTAAGGTTTTCCGGCTTTAGACGAGAAAAGGTAATATTGACCCCCTGAATTTGATGCTGAAGTGCAAAAGGCAATGAAAGTTTGACCTATAAAATGGAATAACTAATGCAAGGCGTAGGCAGGAAAGCAGTAAGCGGTACGTTGTGGACGCTGAGCACTCAATTGCTGTCCGCTCTGGTCGGCGGTCTGGCCATTATTGTGCTGGCTCGACTTCTGGGGCCTGAAGAATACGGACTGCTTCCCCTGGTGAACAGCATAATCGTCATTACGATAATCCTCACCGATCTGGGGTTATCGGTATCCACCGCTCGTTATATCGCACAATCGCGCAGTAAAGGGCCGGCGGTTCAGAAAAGAATACTGGTCGACGGCTTCAAGCTTCTGCTTTTGACCACTTCGCTCGGCGCCGGATTCTGTGCGGTTTTCGCTCATCCTTTGTCCCGGTTATTCGAGGAACCCCGGCTGGCGCCTCTGTTGCCTGTGGCCGCCCTTCTTCTGTTGGGACGCGGGATGATGAAGTTTTTTGCACGCACTTTCCAGGGGTATCATGACTTCAGGCGTTCCGGTCTGACCAATAATGCTGCCGAGACGTTAATCGGCGTTTGTTCCGTCCTGCCCGTTCTTTTCGGGGCCGGAGTTTACGGGGCTCTATGGGGCCGGTCCGCAGGTTCTCTTTTGGGACTGATTCCTGCGGCAATCCTGATGTATTTCTTTCATGTCCGCAACCTGCCCACAGAAAAAGAATCATACTACGGCCGGTTAATCGTTTATGGCTTGCCCCTTATTCTAACCACCAGCAGTTTCTTTATTTTTACTCAAAGCGGCATCCTGATACTTGGTTTTCTCATGGACAGCAAATCCGTCGCTTATTACAGCCTTCCCCTCTCATTCATCATAAAAATACAGATTCCCGCCATCGCCCTGGGCAATTCCGTCGGCCCCATTCTGGGCAGCCTGTTTCAGGAGCATGATGAATTCAAGACAGCCCGCTTGTATCATTACGGGACCAAATATATTCTATCGCTTTATATTCCCGTTTCGATCATATGGGCTATGCTTGCCGAACATATCGTCCTTCTGCTTTTCGGGGAGGCTTATTTGCCTGCTGTACCCATTTTTCGAATTTTTACTATTCTTTTGTTCGGTTTCGCCCTGTACGGTTTCGTCAATCCCGTTTTCGATTTTATGGGTAAAGCGTTTTTCAGGGCTGCCGTCATCTTTGTCCTGGCGCTAATCAATGTTTTACTCAATTTCGTCCTCATCCCCCGCTGGGGTATAAACGGAGCGGCCTGGGCCGTTCAGATCAGTTTCCTTCCGGCCGTCATACTTTTTTTCGTGATGGGCGGAAAATTATGCCGTTGTCCTTTAAAAGACAGATTAGAAGAAATGGCCGGGTTGGCGACTGCCGGCATCATTATGGCTGTTGTTCTATGCCTTCTTGTTTCCAATCAGAATAATCCGATAATCCTGAGCCTGGCGGCGACATTTTCACTTGCTGTTTATATGTTACTGCTTTTAGCCTTTAAAGTCGTTACCCTGAAAGAAATCAGACAGGTATTTTTAGAACGGAGATTGGACTTTTCCGCGTATGGATCAAATGAACATTTTTGAGCAATTCCAATCAGTCCATAGGCTTTTCTCGATGAGTTTTCCAGCGTTCCATCTGTTCTTTGAATTCTCTGACTGCTTTGGGACCGTTCCTCTCCAATGCCTTTAAAAAGGCCGTCAAATTCCCGGTCCGGAATTCCATGCGATGAACATTAAACGGCGTTCTGTTTTTTTGCGCTCCATGCAGCTTATTGGGCTTTACGAGATTCTCCAGGGCAGATTCGATACTGGCGGAATTTGTCCAATCGGCCTTATATAACGGCCTGCCTCTTCTGTCCAGAATCCAGGACATATTCGGCATTGAACCATAGGATATGTGACAGTCGCCGGATAACCTGTCGACCAATACAGGTCTTTCAATGTTAAAAATGTCCTTGAACGCAAGCGCATGCTGTATTTTTTGCTCCATTGTACGATGATGAGGATAATATTCGCCGGGATGCGCTTCATGCGTGTAAATAAAAATCGATGCAACCTTGTGCCGCTTGTATTTTTTCGCCAGTTCATCCATGGATGGACCCGCCATCCCGCAATACGGTCACGTCAGACTGCCGAACTCGATTACTGTAAAAACGTTTTTGCGTCGGATATCGGAAAGTTTTACCGCATGCCCGTCAAGCGTGGTCAAAGTATGATCCGGCGCCGGCGATCCCAGCCGGGGACTTTCATCAAACCTCATCCAACGTTCAAACTTCTCATCCACAAATTCGTCGTAATTGTATTTCGCTATCATGTCGCTCAAGTTCACCTCCTTGACTTCCTTCACATTATTTTCCCATTGATGTTCGACAACCGTCAATACTCATTTTTAAACACGAACTCGTCTACTTTTCGTGGATCGAGACACACGATTATGATGTAAATTAATCTGTGGTTTTTCTTGACGACACATCTATTAAATTTGATATACTGTAGCCCCGGCATGGCATCAGGTTGCCGGGCTGCATTATCGGAATTGAGGAAACGGATAGTGCGAGAGGAAAATTTATATTTTGCCTGAGGTGTAACGACGGCTGAAATGCACCTGGGGTACCTTTGAAGAAAACAAAGCCGGCCTGATTGATGAAATGAACAGACACACCAAGCTTATCAGAAGAATTTTCCAGGTAGCGCTTTTGTCGGCTGTACTGATTGCCGGCGCTCGCTACGCTCTGGGAATGAGCCGAACGAGTATTGAAACTTATTGCCCTTTCGGAGGGTTGGAAACCGCATTATCTCTGTTCACCCAAAAACAGTTCGCCTGTGCTGCCGGCGAAAGAAATTTCGCTTTATTCGTTGCATTGCTTATGCTTACTTTTTTAGCCCGAAAATCATTCTGCAGTTGGCTCTGTCCCGTTGGAACAGTATCTGAGTTTTTAACGCGTGCTGCACGCAGAGTATTCCGTAAAAAGCGCAGGGATAAATCAGGCCATAGGCTGTACGCATTTGAACCGAGTCGCCGTCTTGATTATTACTTGAGATTCCTGAGAATTCCCGTACTGATTCTGATCCTTTATTTCACTTATCGAACAGGAGAATTAATTTTCAGGGGATATGATCCTTACTATATTCTGTTCAGTTTTCACGGTCATGACGTCAGGTTGTGGAGTTATGGCGTCATTGCCCTGGTTCTCGCCGCCGTATTCGTTTTTCCCATGAGCTGGTGCCGGTATTTATGTCCTTTAGGCGTCAGCCTGGCGCCCTTCTCGGCATTCGGCAGGTTTCGCATCCGGCGGGACAGCGATTCCTGCAACAATTGCCGGGCCTGCGACAAGGCGTGCCTTCATTCGCTTAGGGTTTCTGATGTCAATGAAGTTAAATCCGCCGAATGCACCCTATGCCTGGAATGCGTTTCAGCCTGTAAGTCCTCTCGTTCTCTTTCTTTGAAATTCAGGTTTTTCCGTCTCTTCAGCATTTCACATAAATCAATTCCCGTCATGATCATCGCTTTAACGGCCCTGGGGCTTTTGGCCGCCCGAAGTTTTTCCGTCCCCAGCGTTGATCTCGAATTTCACCGGAATGCTGCTGACGTCGATGATAAAAGTATCCGCTCAACAGAGTTTATCGTTGATGGCGTCAAATGCGTCGATACGGCTCTTTCTGCAGCTTCAACGCTTGAAACCCTCGAAGGCGTTCTTGCTTTTAAGGCGTTCGCTTCTTACAATAGAATAATCGTCGACCATGATCCGGCGACGACTGATACGGAAGAAATAATCGAGGCCATTGAAGGTCCGGTTTATGATGAGGAAACTAATGAGTTTTATTTTAACCTCTTCACCATTCTGAAAGTAGACGGAGAGGATGTTGATTCATTAAACAGGAGGAATTAGGATGTTTACAAGAAAAGCTCTGATCATTACTGTCGTTTTGGTTTTAGGAATAACTTTCTGCGCATTTGCGGACGATAAGGCGCTTAACGAAAAAAAATCGAAAGAAGGCGATGGCCTGGTTACTATGGCTGTTTTCAAAACCCCGGAAATAGATAAAGACAAAGCCGTTGAAATATCCAAATCGCTTTCAGATGAAAAAGGCGTTATAAGCGCCAGACCTGACCTGAAAAAGGGGAAATTTTCCGTTGTTTTTGACCAGAAAATTATCGATTCCAAAAAAGTTCTGAATATTGTTCAGGACGTCGTTCAAAACGCTGAATTAGATGACGAAAAGAAGGTTAAAGGGGACAGGTTCAAAAGAGACTGCGGCAAGTGTCCCCATAGAAAAACGTGCGCTGAGGCGGGGAAAAAATAGTTAGCGCCTGTCCATAAACTCGATTGTCGATTCAAAATTTAATGCTGGACAGCCACTGCGGTTTATGGACAAAAATAAGTTATTGTAGAAGCGCCGGAATTATTGAAGGACAAAAGGACAAAAAGGACGTAAGGGACCTAAAGGACAGAAGGGACGTTTGGAATCTAAAATCATTCGTATAAGCAAAAACCGGCATCTGAAAATTACCCGTGTCAAAAAAGAAATAAAATTTTGGGACTGATCAAACCGGGGCTGCGCTTTTTCATAAAACCTTTAACTGATTGAAATCCCCACTAAAAAAGGTTCATTGCCCATGACTTTTGTTTGACGAATTCACCGCTGTTCATTTTACCGTAGGCCGTTTATTTCGATATTGACGGCCTATTATTCGCGGTCCCAACGTCACTTTCTTAGGTCCAATATGAATGATGGGCTATTCAGTAGAATTGTAACCTCAAAAGACGCATTTTTGATCAATTCCGAAGAATCCGCGTTAGACCTCGTAGTCGGCAGATGTTATACTAGAGAAAGAACGAACGACAATATTCATGATAAGGGAAACGGATCAGGGAAGAGTTCGAGGTAAGCAAGTGAAAAGAAGGCGGCATGAGTTGTTTTCGTATTGCATGATGTAACGCCTCACGGGAGGAGAAAATAATGGCGACGAAGTACCGGGGAATGAACGGGCGATATATTGAAGTGGATTTGAGTTCCGGCGGGAGCCGGACGATTGAGTTGACGGACAGCGACGTGGAGTTGTATCTGGGGTGTAAGGTATTAGCGAGCAAGTTTCTTCATGAGATGATTCCTCCAGGAACGAATGCTTATGATCCGGGGAACGTTGTTATCGTGAACACAGGACCGCTGACGGGGAGCGGCGCGCCTACGAGCGCCCGGTTCAATATATCGAGTAAAAGTCCTTTAACCGGGGGAGCCGGGGCTTCCAACTGCGGAGGATCGTTCGGCATATATTTGAAGAAGACGGGACATGACGGACTGATAATCAAGGGAAAGGCAGAACGTCCCGTATGGCTGGAGATTAGTGAAAAGGGCGCTGAGATCAATGATGCCTCAGAAATGTGGGGATTGAATACGGAGGAAACGGAGGAAGCGCTGGGCGGTGGCCGCAAGACTGGTAAACTGGTCATAGGTCCGGCTGGGGAGAATCTGGTGCGATATGCTGCCGTGATGTCTGGCGAGAGGGCTGCGGGAAGGACGGGCCTGGGAGCGGTATTCGGCTCAAAAAACTTGAAAGCGGTGACGGCTAAAGGAACGAAGCGTCTGCGCCCGGCTGATCCTGAAGCGTTTCGAAAGGCGGTTTCAAGCTGGACGCGTCTGCTGCGCAAACACAATATTACCGGCTCGCTGCTTCCAAAATACGGCACTTCAAACATCATGCGAACTGTCAGCGACGGCAATGCCCTGCCCGTTAAAAATTTCCAGCAAGGCGCTTTTGAAGGAGCGGAAAACATCAGCGGACAGACGCTGGCGGAAAAATACCTTGTAAAAAATTACGGTTGCATGTCATGTCCGATACATTGCGGCCGTTATATCGAATACAAAGGAGAAAGATTTAAAGGCCCGGAATTCGAGACGCTCGGCATGCTTGGAGCTAACCTGGGTAATTCCAACCTGGAATCCATCATTGAATGGAACCGTTTGCTGGATCGGCTGGGTATGGACACGATCTCGACCGGCGCTGCCCTGGGATTCGTAATGGAACTCACCGAACAGGGATTGCTGGAATCGACCCTGGAATTCGGCAAAATCGATAATGTCGCTCAGGCTATTGAAAACATCGCATATAGAAAAGGATTGGGTCATGATATGGCGGAAGGCGTTAAAAAAATGGCAAAAAAATACGGGGGCGAAGAATTCGCCATGCACGCAAAAGGACTGGAATTCGCCGCTTATGAGCCGCGAGGCGCTGTCGGACACGGGTTGGGGTATGCGACGGCCAATAGGGGCGGATGTCATCTTGACGGAGGATATCTGGTTTTTTACGAAGTGACGAACGACATGACGATGGACCCGTTATCCCCGAAATCAAAACCCGCATTCTGCGTCTTCAATCAGAATGCTTTCGAAGCCGTCAGCGCGGCCGGCACATGTATCTTTACTACTTATGCCGTCATGCCGAACCTCATATCATCTTTGAGTAAAATACCGGGAATTCCTCTTATTTTCAAAGAAGTTACGAAATATGCCGGGCTTCTGTTAGACCGCCAGGGCGCGTTTCCGGAATGGGCTCTTCCCCTTCACCTGCCTGGTTTAAATCATACCGAAGCGCTCAGCGCCTATACAGGAATGAAAATGAATCTGGGTCGCTTTTTGAAGATAGGCGAAAGAGGTTTCAATCTGGAGAGAATGTTCAACATAAAACACGGCCTTTTACCCAGGGAAGACCGATTGCCGGAAAGAACGACTCACGTCCTTCAAAGACTTAATGAACCGAGATCAAAAGTGCCTCTGGCAAAAATGCTCAAGAGTTACTACAAAATACGGGGATGGGATGAACGGGGAATGCCGGCGAAAAGAAAGCTGCAATCGTTGAATATCGATTGGACCATGGAGGAAGTAGACTTTGGCTAGAGACGACTGGCGGAATATTCAGTCTTTACGGAATAAATGGAACAGCAGCAGGTTCTGTCCGGACGGTAAAGGGCATTATGAAAGCTGGTTTGTCAGGGCCAATCATCCTCATTATCCTCGCGCTTTCTGGATAAGGTACACTATTTTTAAGCCGGAAGGATATGACAAGCCGGCGGAGGGAGAAATCTGGGCTATATATTTCGACAGGAGGTCGGGAGATATCGTCACTGTCAGAAATGTCTTTCCCATGGAGCAGTGCCGTTTTTCACGCCATGGTCTTGATATCGAAATCGGCGATAATTTATTGTCGGGAAAGGGGCTGACAGGCAGAGTCCGGCAAAACGGCAGGTCCATCGAGTGGGAGTTGAAATTTGCAGGAGATAAGGCTCCGTTGTTTCTGCTGCCGACGGCGCTATACGAATGTTCTTTTCCAAAGGCTAAAGCCCTGGTCGTTTTACCCAATGCGGTTTTTGCCGGTTCCATACGCATCAATAATACCGATGTTCCTGTCGACGGATGGAGAGGAAGCCAGAACCATAATTGGGGAGGCAGCCATACAGATCGTTACGCCTGGGGACAGACAGCGGGATTTGATAATGCGCCTGATGCCTTCCTGGAATGTTCCACGGCAAAAATTAAAACAGGCCCCTTATGGTCGCCCTGGATAACCCTTATAGTTATTCGAACAGGCCGCCGGGAAATTGCCGTTAATTCAATCCTACGGGGAATTACAACGAAGGCTCAAATTGAAGATTTCCACTGGCGTTTCGATACGAGAACGCCCAATATGCGCATCTGCGGACAAATTTATGCCTCCAGGTCGCTGTTTGCTAAACTGATTTATCGCAATCCCCCGGGCGGAAATAAAATTTGCCTGAACACGAAAATAGCCCGATGTGAAGTCCGCATAGAAGAAAGAAACAAACAACCTGTTGAACTGCTTTCACGGCATGGGACGGCCTTCGAGCTGTTGGACGACGAAAATTCCTTTTTTTTATGAATCTTCTCTAATCGAATGATCAGTCTGCCCATTGTTGTAGTAGCCTGATTCTTAGAAAGCCATCCTTTGCTTTCTTTTATTTTATCATTATAATGGGTCAAAAGGCTTGAAGGGGCAATGTTTCTAAGCTCTAGACAAGCTCTTTTTTCGGATATGCAGGATTCGATACTGAACGGAAAAGTTTTTCGTTTCAGATGAATCGGAAAGTCTGCATTCCATTATTGAAGCAAGAATTTTCCACAATTACACAAGGAGGAGAAATTATTGGAGAGGAAATATTTGATTTTATGGGTCGGTTTTGATGAATGAGGCAATAATTGTTGGACTGATATGAAAACATGGGAGAAAGATAATTGAATTATTAAGGAGGAAAATTAATGAGGAAATCAGGATTAATATTGGGGATTATTTTGGCGTTATTTATCACGGCGCTGCCGGTATCGGGCGAGACGCTCACCGGGAGAGCGCCGGTCCAATTACCGGAACAGGACGGCGGATTCTCTAAAGACCCGGGCGGATTTACCGTTGAGGGAGATGATGCGGAACTGACGATTGATGCTTCAGCATCAAGCTCGCCTAAATTGACGTTCGCTGAAGCCGGAAGTTTGATATGGGAAATTATAGTCAATTATTCGAACGAAAGATTATATTTTTATAATGCAGAGGGCGTAGTTAATTTAAGTATAGATCAGGAAGGCGGAATGGAACATAATTACCAGGGAACCGGCAATGCCTTTCATTCTTCAGGCTCGACGCCGTACGCCATGTTCTGGATCGGCAACGACCACGAAGGAAACAGTTGGGGATTATCCGCGGGGATGGACAGCACATCGGCGGGTTCTTCCTCCTACGGATTGTTTGGTTTCAATGACGGCGACGGATACGGCGTTTACGGCAGAAGCGCCAATGCAATAGGAACTTACGGCTTGAATCAGACGTCGGGCAATTTTGGACAGTTAGGCGCTCCAGATTACGGGGCTTATGCTGAAAACTCAGCAGGACATTTTGGATATTTAGGGGGAAATTCCTATGGCGTTTACGGCATCTATGAAAACGGCGCCGCCGATAACTACGGTTATTTGGGAGGTTTGACCAATGCCGTTTACGGGTATAACGGCGCATCAGGGAACTACGGATATTTAGGCAGTCTTTCCTACGGCGTTTATGGAAATCTTGTTTCTGCAGAAGAAGGCGACTACGCCGTTTACGGCTACGGAACAGACAGTTCTGCTGAAGTCGGCTCCAGCTATGATCGACACGACACGTTAGGCGGCGTAAAAGGATATAATCTTTGGGGCAATGCTTATACTTTCGGTGTTGCCGGTTATTCCTATCTGGACTACAACCGGAGCGGCGGATGCTTCGGCGGCAAATACAACGGATTAATATGGGGATCAATGGGTTATCAGAATTCCGGCGGAAATGAATATGGCGGTTATTTCACCAACTGGACTACCGGCAGCGGAAAATCGTTCATGTCAGGCGTCGGCATCGGCGCTGTATCTGACTTCTTCGGCGGATACGTCCGGGGCGAAATGTACGGCCTGTACGCTCAAGGAAACCGATACGCCCAATACAACAACGGCGACGTCTATACCAGCGGCTGCAGCGCCGTCATGCTCGACGCCGGCGAAGAAAAACGCATCGCTGCCTATCATCCCGCTTCCGCTTCTGTCGACGTTTACGACTACGGCATGGGGACCGTTCTAGAGGGAAAAGCCGATATCAAATTTAACGCAACTTTCAGCAAACTCGTCTCAACAAAAGATTCCGTTATTGTCACCGTTACGCCCGTCGGCCAGGGCGCTCAGCTATACATCGAAGAATGGAATTCCGAAGGTTTCACCGTCGCAGATGCGGCAGATTTCACTTCAAACGTGCAGTTCACCTGGATAGCCGTCGGTAAAAGAAAAGGCTTTGAAAATCATCAGCCTCCGGAAGAACTGCTCAGCGCTCAATTCGATGAAAATATGAACAGGGTCACTCATTCCGATGCCGAACGCTCTCAGGATGCCGTGGGCATTTTCTATCAGGATGGAGAAATTCAATACGGTCAACCGCCGCTTGATATTCCTTCTGAAAGAGAATAACGGAGCTCGGTCTTTCGGTTCGCTATAGCGGCTTTTGTCCGCTCTAACGTAATAATGGATTTGAAAGAACCGAGAGAAGCCGTTATTAGACTCGTTCAATTATCGAAAGGAGGATATATGAAAATGGTGCGGTTAAAAAATAAAATAATAGGGCAAAAGACAGCCCTTTTTCTGATGACCGCTATTCTCAGCGCCGTCTTTGCATTTTCCAGAGCCGGAGCTGCAGTCGTAACCACAATCCCGGACGGCTATACGGTAACTGTAGAACCCGGAATGACCGTCAAATTGCCTGGCGAATCGGAATTGCTTGTCCAGAACGGAGGGACGCTGGTATTGGTCGGAACGTCAGGCGCTCCGGTAACTCTGACTAATCTGACGGCCGGCCGCTATGCGTTAAACGTAAACGGCGTCATAAGGGCCCGACATGCGGCATTCAATTACACCGGAACGAACGGGGTTTACGTTGGTCCAAGCGGAACGATCGGCCTGATCAACAATTTTTCCGATTGTTCATTCCAGAACGGAGCGCCGGGAGGAGTCTATTTAAAAGTGGAAAACGCTCAGGATTTCCGAGTGGGCGAACTGGGAACCATATCCGGGACTTCCTGGGCATCCGGCGCTTCCTATAATGTCTCTAAAACTGCAGATCATGGCTATCTGCAATTCCTGGATTATTCAGGTACTTTATCCGGAGAATCCCATGATCTTGATTCGCATAATCGAATACTCTGGGGCTTCACTTCCCCAACTCCAACAGCTACGCTAACTCCTACCCGCACACCGACGGGTATGGCAACGGCAACAGCAACAGCCTCGCCCACGCTTTCACCTACATATCCGCCGATGACTCCTTCCGTTCCGCCATTCACTCCTACAAATACCCCGACTCACTCAGCTCCACCCATACCGGCATCAGGAACGTTGGGAATCGGTCTGTTAATCATGATCCTCAGTCTCGGCATAGGTGCGCTGACGAAAAAAAGTAACTAAAATTGAATTTGGAGACGTATGAATAAAGCCGGTCAATTGAGCATTACGCAACTGATCGGAGAAGCTGCGAGAACCCGTAAAGATGCAGACGGGCTTCTTTGCCCGAGTTGGTTTGTTAAAATTTTAGAATTTAACGCCATTCCTGAATGGGATGAAAGCCTGTTAATACTGAGAAATGCTGCTGTATGTATATCCGACGGCCTGGATGATTTCCAGCGAACTTTTTCCTATTCCCTGATTCAATCGAGATTTGAGTTTGCAGACAGCCGTTTGACAGAATGCGGACGATTTGTTACTAATATTATCGGCGATTGACCCTGGAAGCGAACGATGACGCTTTTTCAGCGAAGGGGAAGCCGGTGCGAATCCGGCGCTGACCCGCAACTGTAATCGGGGACGAAACCCGCAAAAAACCACTGGAATTTCCGGGAAGGTGCGGGGAGTAGGGTGAACCGTAAGTCAGGAGACCCGCTCGTTTGCATGCTTTGAAGCCTTCGAGGGGCTGGGGCGACGAAGCCGGCCTGCCTGTAGATTGAGTCGTTTGTTGCGATTCTGGAACAATAAGCCCCAAAAATTGAATAGGACGGATATTAAAGCGGAAGATTTCATTTGTCTTCGATAATTTGGAAGTTTCCGACGGAATTCAAAGTTGGGGAATATTGAATGAGAGGAAAATCGATTGGCGATTGCGACGCCTTTGACGTCAGAGGGAAAAAACGAGAAAACAAGAGTGTAAGGCTAACGTCGAAGGCTGCAATTTCGATTTTACTGGCGTTTTGCCTGTCTTCATTAGTTCAGGTTTCAGGCGAATCAGAAGCCGGCGAC
Organism: uncultured bacterium; assembly: GCA_964619725.1. GTDB lineage: Bacteria > CSSED10-310 > CAZUFC01 > CAZUFC01 > CAZUFC01 > CAZUFC01. Next base: position 15,775 of record CAZUFC010000125.1, read on the forward strand.
GATAAAGACGCCGAGTCGCCTTCATCGGTTTATCGTTACACCGAGACCATCGTGGTGGAAAGCGAAGCCCCGGTTTTTCATGAGATAGGAGTAACCGAGCTTCCGGCGTTCGTTGCGCGGATAGACTTGCGGGATGAATCAACGCCTCGTTTCATCACCCTGCCTGAATTGCTGCAGAAGACCGTGGGAATTAACATAAAGGATTTCGGGGGATCAGGACAGCTTTCGACTGTTTCCATAAGAGGTTCTGATGCAGACCAGGCAGTCGTTCTGTTGGACGGCATACGGTTGAATTCCTCCAAAGGCGGCGGAGTGAATCTGTCCTCAATACCGCTGCATATGCTGGAAAGAGTGGAAATATTACGGGGCGGCGACTCTGCCGTTTTCGGGAACGGCGCTATGGGCGGAGTCGTGAATCTGGTGACTCGTCGATCAGGCGGTAAATTCCGTTTCGATATTGAAAGTTCATACGGTTCTTTCGATACCTGGGGGCTTGGTTTGCATACTGCCGGAAAGCTGAAGGATATTCGTTATTCCCTGCTTTATCACTATGATTCTTCACAAGGCGATTTCACCTTCACCAACGATAACGGCACAGAATATAACGATCAGGACGATTTTGAAGATATTCGCCGTAATAACGGATTTCATTCACGCGGACTTCTTTTAAAGTTATCCCGGGATATCTCTCCCGGAAGAACAGTGGAGGGGCTCTTCGAAGGATATATAGCCGACCGAAACATCCCGGGTATGACGACTTTTCCTTCTGATCATGCCGTTCAGGAGGAATCAAGAGTAAGCGGCCGGTTGCGTTCGATGCTTCAAAATTTTCCGGCGGAAGGTTTCTCCGGCGATTTTCAGGCCTATTACCGTTCAGACAGGTTTAGATTTGACGATCCCTACGGTGAACAAACCGGCGTTCCCGTCAAAACGCGACAGAAAACGCATCTTGCAGGCTTCCAATACGGAATTAAGCGGATATTTCGTTCAGTCAACCTGGGAGGACATTTTATCTACGAAAACGAGAGACTGGACGATAAGACTTACCAGGCTGATGACCGACGAATCGCCGCTTTTCGTTTGAAATCCGATTTCCCGCTTTTTTCAGACAAATTGTTCGTGACGACCCTGTTGCGATATGACGATATTTCTTCTGTCGGAAGCGCCTGGAGCCCCAAACTGGGAATACGTTTTAAAACAGGCAAGAATCAATGGATTAAAGCGAACATCGGACAATCCTTCAGAGCCCCCGGATTCAATGAACTGTACATGAATGCAGGATTCATGACAGGCAATCCCGATCTTAAACCTGAACGAGGACTAAGCGCAGACTTCGGCATTGAATACAATTCCGAAAAGATACGGTTGACATCGGCCTGGTTTTATAACCGAACTACTGATTTGATTCGTTATGTAATAGTTTCCGGATTCCGATACAAACCCTTGAATATAGGAAAAGCACGCTCGGAGGGAATTGAACTCGAATGTTCAGTGAAACCCTGGAATATCGTTTCTTTCAGCACAGGATATACTCTGCTGAAATCCATGAGCCTGATGGATGATCCCAATACATACGGAAAACAGGTCCCCGGAAAACCCAGGCATAATTTTTTCACACGTATCGACAATGATAGGGGACCATTTCGCTCTTTTATCGAATACCGTTACTTGAGCGGAAATTTCATTACATTGGACAATACGAAAGAACTGGACGAACGGAATATCGTAAATATCGGTGCGGGTATGCGAATGCCCTGGTTTGGCGAAAGCTCTCCATTACGGGGACTGGAGCTTGGATTCGAAGTAAAAAACATGGGTGATGACGAAGTGGCGGACGTCAGGGGATTCCCTCTTCCCGGTCGGGCTTATTATATTACCGTGAAATATCAATATTCAGCGGAGTGATGGATATGTGCGTTTGGAATAAATACTGGTTGTGTTTGACTATTTGCTGCTTATGTTTCATTTCAGTTCTTTTACCAATGGCGGCGGATGCAGATGTGAAATTTTTCGATATGCGGTCATTTTATATTTACGACGTGACGAATTTCATCCGGGAACGGACGGGAATATACGACGTGCAGAATTTGACCGGGTGCAACATGTCGCCGGGAGAAGGAGACGAGATGCTTCTGGCGGCAGGTGAAGGTCGTATCGTTGGATTGGATGCGCTTACTTTTTCGAGAATATTTGAATTGAATGAAAGCGATGTACGCGCGCTTTTCGGGCTGCCTGAAGGAACGGGTTACTTTTCAGTGTTCACCAAGGATTCGGAGACTGTCGACGAGTTGCTTTATTATGACCGGCAGACTGAAGTTTACTGGTCTATCCATCCCGAAACCGGGCGTATTGGACCATATACGGGAGTCACGTTGCCGGGTGATTTTTGTACCGGTTTCAGCGAAGCTTCTGAAGATGATATCGCGTTTTTGTATCGCATGGGCGAATCGGGTGATTATGCCTGGAGATTTCGTTCTTTGACGGATTCAAGCGAGCTGGACCTGGACATGCAGCCATTATTTGGAATGAACCCGGCATTTGTGACGGAGGTCGAATTATCAGCAGCAGGGCAAACATACCGCTTCCTGGCGGCTTCAAACAGTGCGCAACAAGGCACGCAAACTCCGACTCCCACACCCTCTCCGACTACTACGCCTGATTCGACTTCATATCCCTTTGCAGCGGTCGTCGCCAATGGATTATCAGAAACGCTCAGCGTCCTGGATTGTTCGGTTCCCCGTAATATGGAAACGCATATCGCAGATACAGGGAATGCTCCCAATCAACTTTTGGTAAATAACGGAGTACTTTATTGCATTAATTCACGTTCCAACTCAATTACGCTATATGAGCTGCCGTCATTAAGGATGTTAACCGACCGGGAGATTTCGGTGGAAGACGGACGCAACCCTTTTAAAGCAGCATTCCTGAACGATTCAATTTGTTACGTGACTAATTTTGCCGCAGATTCCGTCTCAGTAGTCAATGTCGACGGCGGTTTCGTACAAAATGAAATCGCTCTGCCCCACGGCGATGAATTGCCGCGCGATCCCGGCGTTTCCCAAACCTGGGCAAAACCCTGTGGAATTTGCATAGTCAACGACAGGGCTTATGTCGCCTGTACGAATCTGAATAATGAATTTATTGCTGGCGGTCCCGGCATAGTATGCGTGATAGACGTTGCGTCTCAATCCGTAATCGATATAATCGAAACGAACGGCAGAGATACGGTTGACGTCAGTTGGAATGAAATATATCCGGACAGTCTCTGGATCACCAGCGCGGGCGATTACGTTCCCGGAACGGGATTCATCGGCAACGGAAACGTCGACGTTTATTCTTTGTCCGGCAATGAGATCATTCATACCGTGGAATTGAATGAAGCGCCTTTTGAGATGATCATCAGCCCGGCAGGTCGCGCCTATGTCGGTAATGGAAGGCAGTCCCGGCTTTTACGGTTCAACGTCGAAGGATACGAAATCCTGCCGCCGATCGATATTCCCGGCGGCGGCATTGATGTCGGTTTCATTTCCGGATTGTCCATAGCCCCGGATGGCCTCCTGTGGATCACGGAATTCAGCTCGGATTCCATTTATATTCTGGATACCAATCAAAACGATGCCTTGATCGAAGGCCCCTATATACCCGGACTCGGGCCCGATGCCGTCGTAACTTTCAACTGCTCGGCCGGACAATAAGGAGTTCATTTAAATGAAAGGTTTACCCTCAAATGGATGCTTCAAAATAAAACATTTTCTTGCTCTTATTTTCTCTCTTTCGCTTTCAACAACGATTTATGCCGACCCTTTCATCGATTCGGTCGCTGACGTGCAATACGGATGGGGCGCAGGTTTCGGTCAGAGCGAATTACCGGACATCATTTTAGGTCCTCCCCGGGGATCGGGAGAAACGGGAGGCTCATTGGATGTCCTGTCGCTCGGCGACGGCGGCGTTATTACGCTGGAATTCACCGATAATCTTGCATTGAACGGACCGGGACCGGACCTCATCATTTTTGAGAATGCCTTTTTCATCGCCGGCAACCCGGAAAACGTCTATGTAGAAGCGGCCTTCGTCGAAGTCAGCCAGGACGGCATAAATTTCGTGAGATTCCCCAACGACTACGACCCGGAAGGAGAACCTCCCAATCATGCTGATAACTGGACCGGCTTCTCCGGCGTCCAACCCGTGTTTTCCAATCCGGAAAACGACATAGACCCTACTGATCCGGATGTCGCCGGAGGAGACCTGTTCGATCTGGATGCGTTGCAGGAAAAAGGAGTTTTTTTCGAAGGGATTAAATATGTAAGAATAATAGATACGGATGAACCGCCCAATGCCGCATACGACGACGACGGCGATGAAATATACGATCCCGGAACGCCCACCTACGGAAAATCCGGGTACGACCTGGATGCAATTGCCGCTGTCCATTCCCTGGAAATTGAAGACCCCATACCCACGCCGACCCCGACAATATTCCCGGAACCTACGTTCACACCCCAGATGCCTGCGGCAACCCCGACGCCGATACCCTTCAACGTAGAATTGAATTTGAATAAAAATCGTTTCGAATCGAACGACCCATTCCTCCTTTCCATAAATATTCAAAATTCCGATCAGCAACAAAGAATACGATGTTTCATTGTCCTGGAACTGTCAGGTGAATTCTGGTTCTGGCCTAATTGGGAAACGGAAACGGACTGGAGGGAAATCGAAATGGAACCGGAGGAAACATGGAGCCGTATTATCCTCGAATTCCAATGGCCGGAAACGGATTTTCAAAACTACACCGCCCTGATATGGGCCGGTTGCCTGACCACGGACAACATCCTGCTGGACGATCCCGCCTTTTGCGCCTTCGAATTCTGAAGATACGCCCAGGCCTCGCAAGGGGGCAGAGCCCTGACGGAAGCCTTGTAACAGGCTAAATATTTTAGAAGTTTTTTTGATCGGATCAACTCTTCTAAAGTTTTCAAAGATCAACTCATCTATACGCAATAAAGCGGGCATCAAAGAATGAAATCCGGCTTTCTGTATGCTTATAACATTAAGCTAACCCAACCCGGAGCAGCAAAAGGCGATAACAATGCAAACCCCGAAAACGGCGGCGCCGGGTCAGTACCTGAAAATCCAGAATTACGTGGTCAACTCTGCACCCGGTGAAACCATCTACAAGCCGCCCCCGGCACACGATGTGCCCATCATGATGGCCGAACTGGCGAATTTCCTGAGCAGCGAAGGGGAGACACACCCGGTTTTAGTGAGTGGGATTGCCCAGTTCCAACTGGTCCATATTCATCCCTTTTTGGACGGCAACGGCCGCACGTCCCTCCTGCTTTCCACTCTCTATCTTTACCGGGCGGGGTACGACTTCAAGCGGCTGTTCACAATCAGCGAATACTGCGACCGGGATCGACCCGCTTTTTACCGGGCTATTCAGGGTGTAAGAGAAGCCGACATGGACATGACCGGCCGGCTGGAATTCTTTGTCGATGGCCTGAGCGCCCAGCTTGCCGATGTCAGGGAGCGCGGCGAGAAGGCCATCCGAAAGGATATGATCATCAAGGAGCATAACCTGTCAGACCGCCAGACCCTGGCCCTTTCCCATATCCTTGTCCATGGTCGGGTGAGTATCCAGGACTTTGAGCGCCTCAGTTTTCGTGTCAGCCTCCGCACATTGCAAAGAGACCTCAGGGTCATGTGGACAAAAGCCTGATTATCGAGAGAGCCTCAAGCCCCGCCGATCCGACAAAAATTTACATCCTGGCAGGAAAATTATCCGGTTGATTTGCTGCGTCATGCTGTGACCCCGATCTGTAACATACTATGACAAGGACTGTGACAAGCTGTGACAAAATATGTGAATACAAGGCAAACCGGAAATGTGACTCAACGCCGTTTTCGCCTCGCCGGTAACAGCCTGATCTTTGATAAGGTGGGTGGGTGAGGTGATGGGAATTTCAATTTCATGCCTAACCTCTATATGATATTTCCATTGAGTAATGGATTTTTGAACATTTGCCGTGATAGAATAATTGCGGAAAGGAATGGGATGTTTTGGATTTTGGTTTTATGAATCGACAAAAAAGGAGATACGATGCCAACTATTTCAATGTTTTTTGGGATCATAATTCGGATGTATTTTGCTCCAGGCGAACATCCTCCTCCACATTTTCACGCGTATTATAACGAGTTTAAGGCGACAGTGAACATTCACACATGTGAAATCATCGAAGGAAATCTCCCTGGAAGACAAACCAAGTTCGTCCTGGCATGGGCTGAGCTTCATCAGGAGGAATTGTTGGCCAATTGGCAACTGGTGATGAATGGGGAGGAGCCCTTTAAAATACAACCGCTTCGGTAAGGAGAAATTTAATGTATCCATCGATAAAACAAGTAGTTCCTCGCGATGATTTCACTCTCTCCATTGTTTTTGAAAACGGCGAGAGCGGTATACTTGATATGAGACCAATACTTGATTTCGGGGTATTCCATCGAATTAAAAAATTGAGTAAATTCAAGCAAGTGCGGATTGCCTTTGATACAATTTCGTGGGACTGCGGTGTTGATCTCGATCCTGAATATGTTTACGCAAAGTGTAAGGGAAAATCGATTGCCGAACCACAGGATGAACCGGACGGCGAAAGCTCTTAACCAAAGGCCGAAACTAAACCTCGCCGCCGGTTATCATAGCAGTTCGGCGAAAGCTGGAAGAAATTGAGCCGCTGATTGGCACGGATATTACACGGATGAAATGAATTTGAAACAAGCAGTCGAGACCTTGCGATTCAGTATTACATAGAGATTTATCCCGGAATTTCTCCGACTGTTTGAAGTACTTTTTCGTATAAGTCGCTGCCGATTCTGAATCCGGCGTTTTTGATTAAAGCATCTATTGCCGGTTTTAGTTCGTCGATGATCATCTGCCGTTTCGCCTCTGCAAGTATACCTAATACGCCCACGACATTGAGTCCCAGTCGTAAGGCGACATTTCGCGCAAGTTTTTCATCAATCAGAATTAATTCTGCCTTAATTTCTATCGCCAGAGCAATTGCTTCGGCTTCCCCTTCGTCTAATTCAATCCTGAGAGCTTTGAAAAAATTGATATCTCTGACTGGATGAGATATGATCCATTCTTCCGATTTAACCTCACTGCTTCCAGGTTGACCGTCTCCTGAAACTGCAATCTCCTGGTACACCGCTTCAGGTATATAAATATTTTCATAGAGCTTCTTCAGAATATTTAACTTTCCAACAGCAGCAAGCCCTATTATCGGCGAAGCATCGCCTACGACAATCATATTCTTTCCAGTTTACGAAGCGTTTTTAAGTCTTCTTCAAACTCCTTAATGCCATAATGAACTGGTATTCCACGGCTGGACAGGAGATGCTGAAATTGAAATCGGTTCATTCCGGATAACCTGGCGGCCTGAGCCAAAGTTACTTTCTCTTTCTCGAAAAGCATTACGGCGATTTCCAGCAGAAGTTCATCATGCGACATGCGAGCTGCCCGTAAAATTTCATCTGATATTACGACGCTCATTTTTCGACTCTCTTTCTGCTCATGGCCTGGTGAAGAATTTTTCACCAGGCCATGAGCAGAAAGATAACAAAAAAAGAAAAATAAGTCAAAGTGAAAAAATTAACGGGAAAACAGCAATT
>CAZUFC010000126.1:0-23423 GCA_964619725.1 uncultured bacterium
AGCATTAAATTTTGAATCGACAATCGAGTTTATGGACAGGCACTAATTAAGAAGCTTTGAAAATATGATCAGACCGACACATATCTCCAGGTAATTATTTTGTTGCGATACCGACCCCGAAACAAACGGCCCTTGATGAATATAACGGGTGATTTCAATCATTTAAGCGCTTCATGAAAAAATGTAATCCCCGTTTGATCAGTCCCAGGAAAAATTAATCTCTCCCCCTCCATAGAACCAACCAACGATTCAAATTATAAATACGCCAAGGCCCCGACGAACAGAAGTCAATGCCTGCTAAACGTCCTTTCAGTCCCTTAGGTCCCTTAAGTCCCTTTGTCCCTTTGTCCTTTCCCAGGCAAAGGCACAACAGAACCGAACCAAAGAGCAGCATAATTAGAAAGGCATTGTCACCCTGTTGAGTATATTTTTTAACGATTTCTCCTTATGGAACAACCCGTAAGAGCAGCTCCGAGCATCAGGATCAAAGCGACGATACCGGCGGCGCTGAAAGTTGGAATAGGCATGGGAGTCGGAACGACGGTATTGGTTGGGGTAGGTGAAATAGGGGTAGAAGTGGGTGAATATGTTGGGACAGGCGTCATGGTGGCGGTGGGAGAGAGTGTTGGAGTAGAGGAGAGCGTCGGGGTAGCGGACAGCGTGGGAGTAGGCGAAACGGTAGGAGTAGAGCTGAGCGTAGGAGAAGGCGTAACCGTGGGAGTAGGAGTTACGGTAGGCGTAATGAGTTCGAAATCCTGATTGGTCAGAATATTGCTTTCCACTTCGAGGCCATAGAGAGTTTGCGGAACATAACCGGTCGCTCCGGCCGTCACGTCGTAGGAGCCGTTGGGAATGCGGTGTATTTCGTAGTACCCGTTGGAATCGCTGCCGTCCGGATCGGAATAACCGCCGCCGGCCGTCACGGAAGCGCCCTGAATAGGATTGAGGGAGCCGGCTTCCCTGACGAAACCGGTGATGCCTCCGCCGACGTGGAAAGTCCAGTTCCAGCCGGGTTCGTCGTAGATTATTCCTTCGTAATCGTTCGCATCATGAGTTTCAACGGTCAATTGAATATCCGGAGCGCCGGCGGGAATCTGCCAGTACCAGGAATGGAACCCGTCTTCATTGTGATCAAGCGTGACTTCCCAATCTTCTCCGGCGGCATGACTGTCGTATTCCGCCGTACCCGTATCGCCGTCAGTATCGATTTTCAAGGTATAAACCAGATCGAAAGCGTAAAAAGGATGCGGGTTCTCGCCTCTTACTCTGATTTGAGCCGTTTCGCCCGGATAGAACACGTTCGTCTCCTGATCGCTCATGTTCAGTATGGTGACTGTTTGAACTCTGGGATCGACGTCGAATGTATAACCTTCGCAGACATGCGGCAATTCGGGCGCAGCCTGGTCGGCCTGTTCCTGGCTTTCCGCGCAGACGAATATGCTGGAATCGGCCAGCGTCAAAACCGCGAGCGAATTTGTACTGACGACGTAATGACCGCCGTTGAAATGCTGCGTCGTGATCGAGAATGTGTTGGTGGCCGAACCGCCCGGATTGATGTTCAAATATCCGGGATCGAATGAGAATCCATATGTGCCGCTCGGTATGATGTCGTCCAGTTCAGCGATCAGATGTCCGTTGATGAAAAGGTCTATGTAGTGCGGCCTTACGTTGGACCGCGGCTGAAACGTGGTGTAAATGACAGCGGTTTCCACGCCTTCTATCGCTCCCACATTAACGTCGAATTGCATCGAAATGGAAGGCCGGTTGGTGCAGAACCAGTTGGCCATGGGGTAACACAGTTCCGTTCCGGCAACTGTAACCTCCCATAACTGCCTGGGCGCTTCGCAATTGAATTCAAGCGGCAGAGAGACCTCTTCCCCGGCTGCAGCAGCCATAATTTCTCCTGAAAGAGAAGGTTGGCCTTCTTCAAACAGCGGTTCAACTTCAAAATCAATATGTTCGCTGGATTGCAGCAGGTAGTGATCGATTCTGGGAATGAAGAGCACATGCCCGAGCAAATCAGCGCCTGCCGACACAGAAAGGTCGGTGAGCGGATCGCCGGAATTGCTGACGCGGCATGATTTTACTTCAGTAACCGGGTCTTCGGATTCCTCGGTCAGCGAAAACGCGACATAAGGCCAGGTCACGCAAACCGTCGTAGGCGCCGTATCGGTAATCGGATCGCCCGTTTCATCAGCGACAAGCGATATGACCAGATCATCGAAACAGACTTCGACCTTGCCCTCCCCGTCATTTTGAACGACATCCTGCGCATGTATCACCAGTTCGATATCCCTGGTTTCTCCCGCTGCCAGCGCTACCGTTTCATCTTCGCTTCCGGGACCCACGAAGTTGACTATAAGCGATTCATGAGGATTCTCAATATGCAGTTCAACCGTATGGCTGACAGTATCTTCGTTGTGCACGCCGACCCAGACATGCTGATCGTAGTCGCGTTCCACCGTGAATGAGTAGCTCTCTTGAGTGAAAACTACCCCGTTGCCGACAGTGAAGGTCCAGACAGGTGATGTGTAATCGCCGCAGAGCGATTCGGCTCGGATGTACCATTCGTAAGTTACGTTGCGTGTAAGTTGATCCAGTTCGATCATGTGGACCGTTTCAGCGGTCGCCACAGGCAGTTCTATGTATCCAGCCGCTCCAGATTCGCGGTAAAACAGGCTCGTATCTGAAGTCACTGAAGTATTCCAGCTCAACGTAACCTCGTTGCTGCCGGTAGTCGTTCCATTGACCGGATTCCTCTGGGTTATTTCCACGCTGCCGGTAACTTCCAGAGTTGCTGAATCGACATAGGGTTCGCTCAATTGCAGGGATGTCGCTGTCACGTCGAAAGCATAGGACCCAACGGCGGAACATTCATCCGGCACAGTCACGCTTATCGTCGCTTCGCCGGTTTCTCCTGCATTAAGGACCAGCGGATTCGGCGAAAGATCATACCAGGCGCCGGAAAGCGATCCGGAAAGGTTCAGAGCGAACGTATCCGGACCCAGGTTCCCGTTGTGCACTTGAACCGTAAAGTCTGTTTCGGTTCCTACCGCCGTTTCTTTATGTTCCGGTTCGACGTTTAATGAAATAGCTCCGGGGCAATACACTATCGGCGCATTGCGCAGAGCCGTGTTGTTCATTTCATTCGATTCCATAACTTCGTCGGCGACATCGGCCTCAACCGAAATGACCGTATCGCATGCCGCAGTCCAGGCGATTGAAACCGTGACGGAACCGTCAGGATTTAAAGGTCCGCCGGCCTGATCCGTGCCGATCTGCAAAGGTCCCGACCCGTCGTCCGCATAAAACCTCACGGAAAATGTCCCGGAAGAGGCATTGCCGAAATTATGAACGGTCGCCTCAATCGTCGTCGCTTCATTCTCTTCCGGATAAGAAGGAATGAAGGAAATGTCCTGGCTGCGTACGGCCAGGTCAGGCGCCGGCGTCGGTGAACTCGTGACCGTGGGCGTCGGCGTTTTCGTGCCGATCTGAGTCGGCGTCGGCGTCGACGTAGAGATCGGACTGGGCGTTCTTGTCGGCGTCAGAGTCGCGGTCGGCGATAATGTGACTGTCGGCGTTAGAGTGGCAGTTTCCGTGGGCGTCTGTGTCGATGTTTGCGTGGGGGTCAGTGTGCCTCCATAAGTCGTCGCAACGACTTCTTCACCCTCTACTGAATAAGATGGCAGTACAGCGTCATACGCGAATATGCGATAATAAAAGGTTTCGTTTGGAGTGAGGCCGGTGTCGGTCCAGGGAGAGGTTGAATGATCGTCAGCGCCTTTGTATACGATTTCCACTCCGGGGGAAACTTCTGAACCGGTTGCCGCATGATAATGCTGTCTTTCTGATGGTCTCCAAGTGATGCCGGCGTCGGATCGAGCGATGATAACGCCCGCGAAATCATTGACGGGCGGATTATTCCAGGTCAGACTGACCGATGTCGCTGACGTTGCATCTACAGAAAATTCCATCGTATCCGGCGGTGCGCTTTTCGCTGACTGATTGTTGGGATAATAGTATACGCCGTTGTTTCCGCCATAAAGAATATCCTTCTTTCCGTCGTCGTTCCAGTCGCAGATATCTACTTCATAACGCACTTCAAGATTGCCGTAGGAGCCGGGAATATAACCCTCATCAATCAAGACGGGAGAGCCCGGAACGCCATGATTTCGGTAATTCTTCAGATAATCCCATCCTGGCCCTGAAATAACTAAGAAATCGGGGTCGCCGTCTTCTTCGTAATCCCAGATGTGAGGGCACTCCCAACCATTGGATGGAATAGGAGATTCATATCCCGGCCATCCGTAATGCAACATAGTCGGCACAAAGTGGAAGTCCGGGTCTGCGTCTGTGCCCTGGTTCAAATAAACATATTGATGATGATAAGCATTGACGAAAAGGTCCTTCTTGCCGTCGGAATTCCAGTCAGCAGTCTCAATGGGACGCGAGCGCCTGGGTCCCAGATCGTAATAACCTGCTGTCAGCTTCTGCGGTTCGGCGAATACCGGATCGTAGTTTTCTCCGATATTGAGGAACAGATATATATCCCCTCTGTCGTCATAATCCGGATTCGTTACAAGCAGGTCCTTCTTCCCGTCATTGTCCCAATCCACAATTTCCGGACTCAGGTAACTCCAATACTCAAAACCGATCCAGCGGCCCGATTCCGTCGTCAAAACGAGCTGTTTCGTCATTTTTTCATCCCCAGCCTCGCCAGAGTTGAATATCACATAATGCTTGCCGTTCCAGCCGCAGTTCAAAAGAAGGTCCTGACGGCCGTTTTCATCCCAATCAACGATTCGTGGAACTTTGCTGATGTTGAAAATGCTTGTTTCCTCGTTGCCGGGAACATAATGCCCCTCTTTATAGACCCGTTCCGCATTTGTGCCTTTATTGGGATAATAGACGATGTTATCCATCCGCGTCGAAGTAATCAGGTCTTCATTTGCGTCCCCGTCGATGTCTCTGAATTCATAATGATTATCCCACTCCATAACGACCACGCCGTAGGAATCGTAAAGCAATGTTTCCTCAGAGAAGGATGGATTTGCATCACTGCCCACATTCTCGAAAAGGACCAGACGAGTAGAATTTTGATTTCCTTTTACCAGAAGGTCCTTCTTGCCGTCTACATCCCAGTCGGTCACCCAGGGTTCAGCCTGATATCCCATATCTATTTCTGAATAGCCGACATGAATGGCTGTGCCTTCAGCTAGCTCCGGATCGGTTTGCGAACCCGAATTGATGAACAGATGTACCCTTCCGTCATTCGCTCCCACGACAAGATCGTCTTTGCCGTCATTATTCCAGTCTACGGGAAAAGGATCGGCTTCATGGCCCACGTCAAGCATTCCATATCCTGCTTCAAGGTTTACGCCTGACAGGAACGCAGGATTAGTATCAGAGCCATGATTTTCATAGTAGATGACCCCTCCATCACCCTTACCGACAAGTAAATCCCTGTTTCCATCGGCATTCCAATCAAAATGCAACGGTACGGAGGCAGTTCCAGCATCGATGTAACCGTAAACGTTTTGCAGACGTGAACAATCCTGCAGTTTAGGCTCCTGCGACGTTCCGATATTCATGCAAAGCCAGATATATCCTAGCCAGTCGCCGGACAATACATCAAGCTTCCCGTCGTTATCCCAGTCAGTCATGCTGAATTTATAATTGTTCCCCGTTCCGCTTGAATCAATTATAAATGCGTCACGTTTAATTTCAATTTTTTCATCGAACTCAGGAGGTCCCGCCGGCCCGGGAGTGGGAGTATCCGTCGGCAGAGGGGTATCGCTCGGCAGAGGACTGGGCGTCGGCGTCGGGGTGTCTCCTGAAGCCAGAGTATTCACTTCGACGCCATCAGTCGAGTAAGAGGGAAGCACGGCGTCATAGGCGAAGGCCCGGTAATGGTAAACGTGTCCGGGCATCAGACCGGCATCGGTCCAGGGTGTCGTCGAGTGATCGTCATCACCCTTGTAAACGATCTCCAGGCCGGGCGAAACCTCAGCCCCGGTTCCCGCGTGATAATGCTGCGCATCAGAAGGCCGCCATACAATCGGAGACAGTGAACGCACGATAATAACGCCCGCGAAATCGTTCACTGCGGGATTCGTCCAGGTTAAACTCGCCGTCGTCTCTGAGGCCCCGGCGACGCTGAATGAACCCACTTCCGGCGGCGCGGTCATTCCGGCCTGTTGGTTGGGGTAGAGCAGTACGCCTATGTCCTGTCCGATTATCAGGTCCTTTCTGCCGTCTTCATCCCAATCCGCCACATCCGCAAAAGCTACGCTTTCGCCGTCAACATAACCGTATGCGGACATGAGATATCCGGCGTCTACCAGTTGCGGATTCCCGATAGACCCCTCGTTGTTGTACATGTGAAGCCTGTCTCGGCGCTGATTCGTTACCATGATGACGTCAGGGTCCGCATCTTCTTCGTAATCCCACACTCTCACCGTGCAATAAGGCGAACCGGGCAGATAATTCCCGTATCCGGCTCCATACCTCAGCAGACTTCCCGATGAAAAAGCCGGCGCTGCATCCGTGCCCTCATTTAAAAAGACATACTGGTAGGTGCCGTAAGTACCCCAGTGATCGGTCCCCAACAGCAGGTCTTTTTTACCGTCGGAATTCCAGTCGATCGTCTCTATGCCTTTTGTCGACTTGGGTCCTATATCCGCATAGCCGTCCGTCAGTTTATAAGGAGAACCGAATTCTGGATCGTAATTCTCTCCGGAGTTAAGATAAATATACACGTCGCCGTTCTGACTATAATCCCTGTGGGGCGCCAGTATATCCTTTTTGCCGTCATTATCCCAGTCAATCACTTCAGGCGTCATATACTCGAACCAGCCGCCTTCAAAACCTACAAGCTCTCCGGTCGTCGTCGTCAGCCTGCGCTGTCGCGTCAGTTTGTGCTCGGCTGTCGTTCCCGTATTGAACACCACATAATGACTGCCGTTTCTGCTTGTATTGAAAAATATATCCTTTAATCCATCCTCATCCCAGTCCACAACGCGAGGAATCTTCGCATACCTGAACATCATAGTCGGTTCATCCCCGGGAACATAAAAAGCTTCATCGTAAATACGAGCGGCATTAGTCCCTTTGTTGGGATAATACATCACCGCGCCGATATCATTGGCTATCGCCAGGTCCTCCCTGCCGTCGCCGTTCCAGTCCGCGAACGCCCATACATCCTCTTCATTCAAGGGAATGGCGCTGTTTCCTCCGAAAAGATGCGTCTGATCCTCAAATACCGGAGCGCTGTCTGTTCCCACATTCTCAAACCACCATAATTTAGACTCATTATTGCCGCCGGAAACCAGCAGGTCCTTCTTGCCGTCTCCGTTCCAGTCCGTTACCCAGGGCTTGGCGTTACTGCCTATGTCCAGTCCTGTGCCGTTCACCTGGACAAGGGCGCCGGAGTCCAACTGAGGGGATGATGAGCTGCCGACGTTCAAATACAAGTGAACTTTGCCGTCGCCGGCTCCAACCAGCAGATCATTTTTGCCGTTGTTGTTCCAGTCTGTCACGAAAGGATTGGAATTGTAGCCGACATCCAGCGTTCCGTAGCCTGCAGAGAGATTGGAACCGGAATTAAAGGAGGGTGAACCGTCGGTCCCGTAATTTTGATAATAAACCACCCGGCCGTCCGAATTGCCTATAAGAAGGTCTCTTTTTGCGTCTCCATTCCAGTCGGTATGTACGGGCGCTGAAGACCACCAGCCTACGTCCAGGTCGCTGTAGTTCGCCTGCAGAAGATACGCATCGTCCAGCTTCGGCTCGCTTGCCGTACCGCTGTTCATGCATACCCAAACGCGACCGTCGTGATGACCCGAAATAAGGTCCTTCAAACCGTCGTTATCCCAATCCGTCACCCAGGGCGACCAGCCGTTCTGTCCTGATATGCGATAAGCCTCACGCTTTATTTCCAGCGGCTCACCGAATTCAGGCGGTCCGGCAGGCCCGGGAGTCGGCGTATCAGTCGGTAAAGGCGTATCGGTCGCTGTAGGACTGGGACCGGGCGTCGGCGTATCGCCCGACGTCAATGTATCAACCTGGACCCCGTTTACTGAATAAGAGGGTAAAACAAGATCATACGTGAAAATGCGATAGTAATAATGATGACCAGGCGTAAGTCCCGTATCGGTCCAGGGGGTCGAGGAATGATCGTCCGAACCCTTGTAAACCACTTCTATGCCCGGAGAAACTTCTACTCCCGGCACGACATGATAATGCTGCCTGTCCGACGGCTTCCACTCAATGGAAGACTCCGAACGCACTATGACGACTCCCGCAAAATCATCGTCCGAAGGATTCTGCCACGTCAATCCCACACTGTAATCCGATACCGTGTCCACGCTGAAAACACTCGCCTCGCCCGAAGACGTCATATTCGTCTGGCTGTTGGGATGAAAGAATATTCCTGCCCGGCGGACACTCAGTATATCCTTTTTCCCGTCTTCGTCCCAGTCCACGACCTCCAGCTCGGAATCCCAGCTCGCACCTATGTAGCCGTAACCTGCTTCCACTCGTCCCGCTTCCTCCAGGTGCGGCGTTCCGGGAACGCCGGTATTGACGTAGTGCGTGTAATAATCGGAATCATCATCGGTTCTTATTATTATGTCTATGTCTCCGTCTTCTTCATAATCCCAGGCGTGAGTCTTCCCTTCATACGGTCCCAGTATGGGTTCCGCATACCCCGACGAGTATTCCATGATTACGTTTCCGGAATCGAACGAAGGATTCGCGTCCGTCCCATTGTTTACATAAACGTGGTGATAATATCCGTTGCTGCTGTGTCTTTCCCGGGCGCCCAGAAGCAAATCCTTCTTGCCGTCCGCATTCCAGTCCGCTATCTCAATCGCCCTAACTCCCTCAGGACCCAGATCGCCGTATCCCGCAGTCAGCTTCTGCCCATCCGCAAACTCAGGCAAATAATTTTCATTGACGTTAAGATACAAATAAATGTCGCCCGCATCATTGGAGTGGTCATTGGGAATAAGGATATCCTTCTTGCCGTCGTTGTTCCAGTCGATTATCGCAAATGAGGAGTATCCCCAATGGGTTCCCAGATTCTCCCCGTTTGCCGTGCACAAGGACAACTGCTTCTCAAATTTAGGCGTGGCCGAAGTTCCTGTATTAAAAACGACATAATGACGGTTGTAATAATTGTGAGGACTTACCACTAAATCCTTGTCTCCGTCTTCATCCCAATCGACCGTCCTCATCGATTTGTTGCTGTAAAATATCGCTCCGCCTTCATCGCCGGGAATATATACCGCTTCCTTAAACTCCCGGGCAGCATTCGTTCCCTTGTTCGGATAATACATCGCATAGCCTTTGGCGCTTACCTTTACCACATCTTCCGCCCCGTCACCGTTGATGTCCGTAAAAGAAAACGTCCCCCGGAAACTGTTTACCGGCACAAATCCGTCTTCGTTAAAGATGACGGTTTCCGCCGTAAATGACGGCGAAGCATCCGTTCCCGTGTTTAAAAAGGCCGATACCCTGTCCGGAGATGTCCCGTAACAGAGAAGGTCCTTTTTGTCGTCGCCGTTCCAGTCCGTCACCCACGGTACGGAATTATTTCCCATGTCTATTGTACCGTATCCGACTGTCAGAGCCGTCCCGGAGGACAACTGCGGCGAAGAATTCGTGCCGACATTTAAATATAAATAAATATGCCCGGAAGACTCCCCTAAAAGCAAATCATCCTTTCCGTCATTGTTCCAGTCGACTATGAAAGGTACGGCATCGTAACCCACGTCCAAAGCGCTGTAATTCGCCTGAAGATCGGTTCCCGACGTAAATTGAGGACTCCCGGATGAGCCCGTGTTTTTGTAAAATTTTACATTTCCCGAACCGGTTCCGACCAGCAAGTCCTTTAAGCCGTCTGCATCCCAATCCCACATGAATGGGGCTGATTCATAACCCACGTCCAAATCGGAATACCCGACCTGAACAGCCGTTGAGTCCTGAAAAGCAGGCTCCGTCTCCGTTCCATTGTTTATGTTCAACAAAACATGGCCTTCCCAGTAACCCGACAACAAATCATATTTGCCGTCATCATTCCAGTCGCTTGTGCAGATTGATACAGGATTGTCGCCATACACCCGTATGCATTCACGCTTTATTTCAATCTCTTCACCCAGTTCAGGAGGACCCGCTCTGTCGCGGTCGCCGGTCCTGCCTGCCAATGCCGCCTTCTCTTCTCCAAAAACCGCAGGAATTAAGGTTATAATCAGCGCCGATAATATAAAAATTCTCAGTAATTTTGTCGTCATCTGTTACCCCCTGTTAAAAATGCAGACCCAATGGATCCTCATTCCTTTTTAATAATCACGGCAGGCCATGTCAAATCAGCCCCTGAAAAGATTCCGCTGACCCGTTGTCCGTTTAATTGTCGTCAGGCTTAGGCAGAATCGGACATCCTTTCCCTTTCAGAATCCACAGGTATAATAAGTTCAGGGACTGATCAAATAGGGATTACACTTTTTGGCATTGATCAAAATTAAGCCTTTCGAGGTTTCAATTCGATGAGTGCGCAATTTGCAAAAGGCCGTGAGACATCATGAATTCAATACGTATTTGTGGTTCCGTAAGAAGAAAAACAACCCCCGATACGCTAATGTCCATGCTTCGTCGCGAGCGACTTGCAGCGCCATAAGCGTATCTTTCCCCTTTACTGGGTCCGTTGATTAATCGAATATGAGGACTATTCCAAACCATAAGAAACATCATCATGACTCCACATTGAAACAGAACTCATGTTTGAATTTCGATTAATCAACGCTCTTCTGCCGGATTTAGCCCGGGCAAAGCATCCAGGACTTTTAAAAAATCAAAGTATTAGTTATCAGTGTTTTTCGCATTTCACGGGCCAGGGCTAATTTGCCGGAAAATCCGCGGAAATCCTACTTTTGTGAACCCCTAAATCCATAAACCTCGTATGCTGATGGAATTAGTCGCTAAAAGTGTTATGATTAAATATGCCGTCACTTGGCGAGCTGGTAAGTAAAAGAGCGAGGCAGCGGAATTTTCCCTCGCAGAAAAGAATTTGAACAACATGCTGCCCGTTGTCAGCCTGAAGAAAGGAGAAGGCGATGAAAAAGGAGAAAATAAATTACGGAGGCTGGGAAAACAGCTTGCGACTTTCGAACGGAATTGCAGAATTAATAATAATAACGGATGTCGGACCGCGAATTATTCATTACGGACTGGAGAACGGACAGAACGAATTCAAGGAATTTGAAGAGATGAGGGGAAAAAAGGGCAGCCGTAAATGGCGAATATACGGCGGACACAGATTATGGCATGCGCCCGAAAGAAAAGACAGGACTTACTATCCCGACAATCATCCCATTGAAGTGAAGGAGCGGGAAGATTCGATCAGCCTGATTCAACCAGTTGAACCGGCGACCGGCATATCCAAAGAGATCAACGTATTGCTGGAACCGGTAAGCGCTCAGGTTCGCGTAACTCATATCCTGCGCAACAATGGAGTATGGCCGGTAAAGCTTTCTCCCTGGGCTCTGTCGGTCATGCATCCCGGAGGAACAGCGATTGTACCGCATGCACCCCGGGGAGAACACGATAAAGAACTGACGCCGACGCACAGCATGTCGCTCTGGGCTTATACCGATATGTCGGACCCCAGGTGGCGGTGGGGCAACAAGTATGTCATGCTTCGTCAGAATGCCGGCATGCCGGCGCCTCAGAAAATAGGCTTACGAGCGGTCGACGGATGGATGGCCTATTGGAACCGTAACCGGCTTTTCGTTAAACGATTCCCCTTCTTTCCCGATGCTGAATATCCGGACTACGGCTGCTCCGCAGAAATCTTCACTAACGCGGATATGCTTGAACTCGAATCTCTCGGTCCTATGACAACGCTCGAACCCGGCGAATACCTCGAACATCAGGAATACTGGAATTTGTTCGATGAAGTCGCAAAACCTGAAACGGAACAGGATGTCGACGACATTCTGCTCCCGCTTATCCAATCATGCCGTCAACTATAAATATAGCCTTCCCCGTAAATCCGACGCATCATGACGGATGATGAATTAGTCTCTTTTCTGCGATGGAGCCTCCCTCGTATGGGGCGCCGCTATGCCGGCGTCAGAAAAGTACGGCGACAAATTCGCAAACGTTTGAGCCGCCGAATGAGTCAGCTCGGTCTCGAATCGCTTGCCGAATATGAACGCCTTCTGCAACGGAATGAAAAGGAATGGGCGCTGCTGGACTACATGTGCCGGATTACCATTTCACGTTTCTATCGTGATAAAAAAATATTCCAGACCATCAAAAACTCAATCCTTCCCTCACTCGCCGCCGGAAAAAGAAATCAATCCGAAGTAAAATGCTGGAGCGCCGGCGGATGCTCAGGTGAAGAACCTTATACCCTGCAGATTTTATGGCAAAAATGCGTCGTTCCTCGCTTCGATGAATGCCCTGATTTAATGATAACTGTGACGGAAATCGATCCTCTGCTGATTAAACGGGCAGAACAAGGCTTCTATCCGCCAGGCGCTCTCCGTGATTTTCCCGTGGAGTTGTTCGAGGATGCCTTTATCTTCCTGGACGGGAATTACCAGTTGAAAGAAGAATTCAAACAAAATGTACGGTTCTTCCGTCAGGATATCAGAAAAGAAATGCCGGAAGGACAATTCGATATTATTTTATGCAGGAATCTGGTCTTTACTTACTTCGAACCCGCAATGCAAAACGAAATTCTCGTGAAATTAACCTCAAAAATGCTGCCCGAAGGATATCTGATAATTGGTATCCATGAATCCCTGCCGGATAGGTCGCATTTCCTGGAGCCTGTCGATAATCAAAGGGTAATTTTTCAAATTCACATCTCCTGACATTCGCCAATAAAAAATTGTGAAATTTTTGACGACAAAGCTGCAGACGTTCGAATAAATTCTTGTAAAACAAAGTCCCCCCGCCTGCGGGGGGATATAGGGGGGGCTAAAAACTTCACAATTATTATGCCGAGTTGCAATGCAAGAAAATAACACTTTTTCAATAGGTTGTGACATTCTTGTCAGGAGTTCAGAAATTCCTTATTCCACGGGTAATATAGTCAGATAATACGTTGACGAGGGTGACGGATAGCCTGTCGGATAATATGTGGGAATGGAGGTCGGATAAGCGGTCGGATAAGGAGTTGCTGTGGCGGTGTAAGTCGGGGGATATGTGGGATAGGAGGTTGGATAGGACGTGGGGACTGAAGTGGGATAATCCGTTGGGTAAGGAGTGGCCGTAGCGGTGTAAGTCGGCATGCTGGTGGGCGTCGTTGTTGAAGTGTGCGTGGGAGGATAAGTCGGATACTCAGTCGGAACGACAGTGGGATAATCCGTGGGATATGGGGTTGCAGTGGCCGTATATGTGGGTGGAGAGGTTGGGTAGACAGTAGGAACCATTGTGGGAACGACAGTGGGATATTCGGTCGGCGCGACAGTTGGGTAATCAGTCGGCGCCATCGTAGGATAGTCAGTCGGCACAAGCGTCAGTTCTTCAGTGGGCGAGGGCGAAGGGGAGGGCGTTGAGGTCATCGTAGGCGTATTAGTCGGAGTTGGCGTCCGTGTTGGCGTTCGTGTCGGAGTGCGAGTCGGTGTTAATGTGGGGCATGGGTCCAAACAGCTTCCCTGTCCTTTTCCTGAGCTGCCGATGCCTGTGACGCTGATATCGAATTCCAGGTCTTCGGGACTCCACGTAATGCTTATTGATCCTATAGGCGTACGCCAGGCCCAACCGTAATAGAGTTTGCAATAACTGGAAATTGTTTCTTCCCGGCATTCGATCTGCGCATCGCCCAGGCACATCCAGGCGGTGCAGTCGGAGGAGCATATCGGCGGAGGATAGTCTTCACATGTCATTTCCCAATCGATTTCTCCGCTGATGCCGCCCCATATCCATAAAATGTCGTGCCCGCCGGAGCAAGTCTTGCTCTTCGGTTCGAATACCATTATGTTGGACAACATTGAATCGAATTCAGGTTCATAATCATTACAGACGCAGATCGTAGTGAATACTTCTTTCTTATCTGCGCCTTCCCAGTAAATTTCGATCTTGTGCTGTCCGACTTGAACAATGCCGTCGACCAGAGCGGTCCATTCGGCCAGCATTGCAGGATCGGCGCCTTCAAGCAAGACGGGAGCAACCGATGCCGGTTCCAACGGATTTCCGGATACCGTATATGTTATGGAAGGGTCAGTCATCTCCGCCACAGCAGCCTCTCTTTCGGGTTCATTCGCTATGACGCTGAGTTCCGTCCATTCTGTTATAAGGACATTCGAGCCGAAAGTGGAATTCCAGTTTGCGACGGCCTCATTCAATGCATCGACATAATCCCTGTAAAAGAAATAATAAGGATTCTCCTGAGCGTCTTCTTCCTCGGCGGACCTTACGGCTTCTGCTTTCTGATGTAAATATGTTGTGGTAAAACCAGGGTTCTCAACGCTGATGTAATACTCTACCAGGTCCCCGTCCACGGCTCCCGGATACCAGGGTGAAGCGCCGTCGCAATCAGTCCACCAGTAATCGTTATCCCCGTCGTTGCATTTCCAGGTCAGATCATGCGTCTGCCATTGTCCCTCATTTATCCTGTAATGCAATGTGCAGGCGCTCGCTCCGCCGATGGGGTAAACGCCGCAATAAATGCATACAGGGTCGGCGGTCTCCTGGGGATAAAGCGCTTCCCGCATCGTCGCATCATAACCGCATGCTTCAGCCGAATCGGGAATATGCCAGGCGTTTACTGTCGGATAAGGCAAAGGCGTCGGCGATGAAAGAGGATATAATACAATGTCCTCAACAGTATTCTCGCCGGATGCTATCGTCACATTTTCCAACGATTCCGAAGAGTATCCCGATGCGCTCGCATACACCCGGTATAAACCTTCATCAACGCCGTTTATTTCCCATTCTCCCAGAGGATTAGTCGTCGTTCCGTATTTATTCACCGCAAAAGCGAAACAAAAAACACAGAAAATCATAAGAACGGCCGTTATCACGCTTGTCGACTTTTTCCCCCTCCTGACAAAACTGAGCGTTAATATACCGGATAAAAGGAATATCGACAATATTCCGATTGCAGGCACCGCATCAAGCTTGGTCAGAGTTATAGATATGCCCGAATGATCCGTTTCGCCCGCCTTGTAAGCATGGCCCGCCGCATCTGCTGCGAAACAAGGCGAGAAAAAACCAGACAGAAAAAGCGCCAAACCAACCATGCAAGCCGTCAAGATGCTTTTCGATCCCTTCATTATACTCCTCCTTTTTTCCTCCGCTACAAAATGAAAATGGAATAATGGCCAGATGGTGAACGTTATAAATATAAACCTCAGAAGCCCTTACAGTCAAGTTTATTTCGCCGTGTGCAGACCTCACCCCCCGGCCCCCTCTCCATGAATGGAGAGGGGGAGTAAGACAGGGTGATTTGATAGGATATCGGGGGTAAGGGTGGGTAGTTTAATAACATAGGAATGAGGCGGCTGGTTAGTTTTAGAGAAGATCGAGGGAGGAAGAGGCGTCTGTTTATTCATTATCGTCACTCGTCGATGCCGGCAATGGTAGTGGTATCGGGAGGTAAGATTTCATCAAACAAAAAATGCTTGTATAATAAGTAATGCTTTCGATGACGTTTTTTTTCCGTCGAAATGCCATAAGCGAAAGGCGCTGTGTGACGAAATTAATATCAAATATTCTGTTCATGATTCCCGCATCTGATGATTCGGAATGTTTTTTTGATCATTTAGGAGTCGGATACCTTTCTGCATCGCTTCAGGAGCTGTATTTTGAATCGGTCATCGTCAATATGCCTATTCATGATATGAAAAACTTCCAGGCGGCGAAACTCATATGCAGGATGAATCCGGATGCCGTAGGCATGACCCTTCTGGACGAATCGACGCCTTCTGCGCTGGAATTGACGGCAATGATTCGAAACAAGGGATATAGTGGGCTGGTTATCCTGGGAGGTTACGGAGCGACGGGACAGATGAAGCTGATACTGAGTCAGAATCCGGGCGTTGACGTGATTGTATACGGCGAGGGAGAAAAGACGTTCCAGGAGCTGATCAAAAAGATGAAGACTGGGAGTGATTGGAGGGGCACTCATGGAATAGCTTTCAAAGTTGACTCAGGTATACAAGTAAATCCTCCCAGGCCTTTGATCGCAAACCTGGATGAGATTCCTTTTCCCGTCAGGCCCAATGCCGAGAGAACCATACTGGAAAGGCTGCAGGCGACGATTCTGGGAACACGGGGCTGCTTCGCTGATTGTTCTTTTTGCGCGATCAGAAATTTCTACGGACTCTCGCCAGGCAGAAAAAGGCGATCCCGCAGCATCGAAAACATAGCAGAAGAAATAGACTGGCTGGCAGGTCGTTATCCTGATATAGCCGAAATCAGTTTTGTCGACGATTCCTTTCTGCCTCCCGGTTCGCAGGGATTGGAACGTGCCTATGAATTCGCCCGAATATTATCCCGTCTCCGGAATAATATTTCTTTGACGATATCCATCCGAGCGTCCCAGGTTGATCGACGGATCATTCGGATGCTCAAACGCGTGGGATTGAAGTCGGTATTCCTGGGAGTCGAATCGATCAATGAACGTGCTTTGAAACTGCTAAATAAAAATCAGTCCCCCGATGATGCTTATAAAGCCCTGGCCGTGCTGGATGAAGAACAAATCGTCAGCGGAATCGGATACATCGGTTTCGATCCTTTTACAACGCCGGATGAGCTGAAAAGATCGGCAGAGTTTTATCTGCAGCGGCTTAGTAAGGGCTCAAAAGTCGTAACCATTTCCAATTATCTCCGTCTTTTCTCAAATATTCCCCTTCTGGAAGAATTCAAGCAAAAAGGAGTTCTGATCAGGGAGGATTATTCCTTTGGTTTCAGATTCATCGATCATAAGACAGATTTTATTTTTAAGTGCCTGCAGACGTTAGCGAAAAATTATACGGATAATATCAGCATACGTACGAAGCAGGGCGCACTGAATATGCAGGTGATGCGAACTCAGATCGGAAAACGACGCTACAGCATAATCATCGGACAGATCAATCAATCTTTTTTACGTATTATAGAAGCCGAGGTCAGGTTATTGTTAGGACTTATAGAACTGATAAAAAGGGATGATATAAACCGGAAGAAACTGACGGAGCTGGTCATTCAGTTTGAAAAGCAAGTACAAGTATCAGATAACTTCCTGAAAATGCTGGAACAGGAACTGATAGGCAAGAAAGGGAAAAAACGAATAAAAACTTTCTGCGGCAAATGGAATGGCTCTTGTTTTATTTATGATATGCTCAATGACGAGTTTCATGAAACGGACGAACTGACCCGACGGATAGTCGACAAAATGAACTACAGGTCCTGGGAGGAGATAGAATCAGGATTGTCTTCTTCAGCAGAAGCGAATAAAGCGCGTCTGATCCGTAAACAAGTCATGAAAAAATTCGCAAAAGATTTACCTGAACCTCCGTCTTCGCCTCTTTATCCCGGCAGCGCCGAGAAAACGGTCGAAGCCATGTTCGGTTTTGCAGAAACAGCGATGGATGGTTATTCAGATTAACGCCGGCTGGAAATATATATGGCGACGGCCAGGATTATAAGCAGAACCGTCCATATCGATATGGCGCGTCGGGTCGCTTTCCTGGCTTTGCCTGCTTCCCACCATTGCCTTGGTCGAATGCCGAGAAGCAGGAATGTAAGGACGCCTGAAAGATTAATGCAGATCAGATTCGTCAGAAATAATAAAAAAGCGCCGCCGGCAGGTGAAAAAGCGCCGGAACCGAAAAGCAGGCCGGCGGTAATCAAAGGCGGCAGAAGAGCCACGGCGACCATAACGCCTATAAGCGCTGTGGATATGCCGCTGGTAAATGCCAGAGCTCCCGCGCATCCTGAGGCCAAAGCTAAAACGATATCCGACAAATGAACGACTGTTCGGGCTGAAATTTCGCGGGTTTCGTTACTGACGGACAGGATAAGGCCTAATACCGCAGAAAAACCCGAAGCTGTCAGTATCCCCAGAATATTCGTCTTAAATGCCTGATAACCCAGTTTGAAATCCGCCAGAGTCGTCGCCAGGGACAAACCTACGTTAGGCGCTAACAAAGGAGCGATGACCATAGCCCCTATTATTACCGCAACATTGTCCCTCATCAAACCCACCGCAGCGACGACAGTCGATAGGATTACCATAGCAACGTACACTTTGCTGAATTTCGTGCCGTCCGACAGGTCAGAATATAATTCTTCACGACTGATCCGCATGACCGAACGCTGTTCTTTTTTTTCTGCTGTTGATTCAGTTAATTCTGCACTCTCATCTGTTTTTTCTTCATACCGCGGGACGGTCGCTTCGACGGGAAGTATCACCGCCCTGAATCGCTCAAATCGAGAAAAGCGGCTTTCCATATCGTCCAGAAACTTTTCTGAATTTTCTACAGTGATGAGAACTCTGATCAGCATATGACCGTCCGCACTTTTTCCAGCGCTGAAGTAAATCAAGGATTCATCGTCGGAAATTTCCGACAATTTAAATGCAGCTTCATCAGGCATCATTATTTCGATAAGTCTCAATGACATTCATCGACTCCCTTAATCATAGAAAAATTCTGAATAAAACAGTCAATCAGTTGATCACAATCCAAACGCAACTATGAATACTATCATATTCCCGATCCTGCAGAAACATGGTCAGAGTTCAAGCAAAAAAACAGCTCTGAGTCAGTCAAATAGAGGGACTGATCAAATCGGGGTTACACGTCTTTCAAAACGTTTGACAGTTTTTTTCAGTAATCGGTATCGGGGTCGAAATCGAAACAAAATGATGGCAGATTCTGTCGAATTGTAACCTCAAAAGACGCTTTTTTGATCAATGCCAGAACCACGAATCAAGCGAATAAGAGGGGCTGTCCTGTGGTAAAGCTAACCCCCGCAGCATATATTTCCCGTGACATTAGATATCTGCAAAGAAAAAAATCATTTACAAAGAACGAAGAGAAAAGTAGGGGTAGCGAGGAATCCAACTCGCTCTCCTTACCCCAACCGTAAGAAGAAAAAGCATAAGCGTCTGTTTTGAAAAGCGCCCGGAAGAAAAACAGAAAGTAGAAGCGGCATCCTGCCGCTTTCCAAAAAGCTTTCGATATCGAGGAGCGCTAAGATAAACAATCCAGACCCGTAAAAAACCAATGGAAACATTCAAAATCATACGGCGGCAACTCAAGCAAAAGGCAACCCCAAACGATCACGGCATAGTCAAGCCCATTGAATGAGCCGCCGGACGTCATGGGATTAACGCCCGCCATGGGAACGCGTCAGGATGCCGCGTCTACTTAAGAAGAAAAAGCATCAACGCCAGAATTTTTGAAGCTTACAAAAGGACAGAAGGGAGTCTGGAATATAAAATCATTTGCATAAGCAAAATCCGGCAGCTGAAAATTTAGCGTCTCAAAAAAGAAAGGGAAATTACTTCGTAGTGACGCGACAGAGCTTACTTGTCATAACGCCGGCTGGAGCAGGCAAGAACTAGAACAAGGATGCCGGAGAAAGGTTTTGAGGGGAGGGGTTCAACCGGTCGCCGGCATCCTTAAACTTTGTTTTAATTTTCATTGAACGGCTTATACGATGCGGAACTGCTTCAGGATTAATTACAGCCGTTCAATGGCCGTTATCTTTTCTCATCAGTAATCCAGAAGCGTGTCCGCATTAAAAATCAAACAGGGATAATGGAATCCCATATCCGCGATTCCTAAGTCCATGACCTGGTTTGAACTCGTGGTTAAATCATTCAGACAAGTTAATGCGGTATCCGATTCCCAGCAGATGTTTTCCGACATTCTGTCCCCGCTGTCGATGCATGGACTGTTGATCACCTGTCCCGCACTTTGACGGCTCAGGTAATAATCGCCGCAGGGACCCGGAACGAAACGGGGGTCTAAACTGATGTTTGCTTCGCCTTTCCAGCCGCCCTGGACATCTGAGTATTCAACGGTAAGGACGGAATATCCCTGATCGATCGATTCGGGATAGTTGTCCCAGATGATGGAGTTAACGATAAGTCCGGCTCCGCCTGTATATAGAACTGCTCCCCCGGTTCCGTCTACAGCGTCGTTTTCAGCGAACAGACAGTTTACTAAAACCGGAAAGAACCCGCCCAACATTATTCCGCCGCCGTTCCCCGCATTATTATGTAAAAAAGCGCAGTTGGTCATTTCAGCATCCCATGACTGGCTGAAAACTCCTCCGCCTTTTGAGAACGCAGAATTATCTCTGAAAATGCAATTCAAAATTCGAGTATCATGCGACGAGTCCCATACATAGAGTCCTCCGCCGTCGTCTACGGCAGAATTGAATGAAGCCGCAGAATTCACTATCTTTACTTCCCCGTTTCTGGAATATATACCGCCGCCTTTACCGGAAGCATGATTGTTTTCAAGCATCGTATTTTTAATTGCGACATCACAGGAATTCAGGTATATCCCGCCGCCGTTGTCAGCGCTCTCGTTGTCTCTGATTAGGCTGCAGCTCAGATTCAAGCGCCCGCCGCAGCTCCTGACTGCCCCGCCTGAGCCGTCATACGCCGTGTTGTTTTCCATTATGCACTCAGTTAAAGAAATTTCGGATGACCGGGAGTGAATACCTCCACCTTCCTCTGCCACGCCGTTTTTCAGTGTTAATCCGAATAATTCTGCCTCTTGTGAATTATGGCCGATGAAAATTTGAGCTGTTCCGCCGGCATCCAGGTCGGTGCGACGGGGACCCCGGCCCTGAATACGGACATGACTGATCAACGGTAACGGGAAATATTCACCGGTCGTTTCGTAAGAATATACGCCCGTAGCCATATTTATCGTTACCGGCGCAGACGCGCTTCCGTAGACCTGGCTCAAGGCGCGCCTTATCGTTTTAAAGGGTGTTTCCCAGGACAATCCGTCATTCGTGTCGTCTCCGTTTTCAGCCACATAAACATCCTGAGTGATCGGCGTCAATCGTGAAATTCCCCCTGTCAAATCAAAAAATACTTGCGGCGCCACATAATAGTCCGAATGCATATAACCCTCAAAAATGTTGTAAGTTGCGTTTATTCCCGAATTATGAGAACAGATATCGGCTCCAAAACCTGCCGAGTTCTCACGGTAATAACCGGTTTTTTCCGGCGATCCGCCGATTACCGGGTCTGTTAATTCGGTACACATGACCGCTCCTCCGAACAGTCGCGCCCGATTGCCTGAAAAAATGCCGTTATATATGCGCGCATCCGCCCGGTCAGCCAGATAGATGGCTCCTCCGCTGCCCGCCATGCACCTGTTGTCCTGAAATATGCAATAACTGACCAGCGGCTCGTTGTTTCCCCCCAGATACAATGCCCCGCCGTTGCTTGTCGCTTCATTGCCCAGGAAAAAACTATCCGTTATCTCAGAATTAACGCTCGAATCAATATAAATGGCTGCGCCTTCATATCCCCTGTTATAGATAAATGTGCAGTTTTCAATTTCCTGACGGCAATCCAAAGAATAAACAGCGCTTCCTTCATTGTTGTAAAACCGGCACCGGGATATAGTAATCGGCGAACGGTACAGATGCATTCCGCCTCCATGCCCTTCTGAACTGCCGTTTCTTATCGTCAAATCGGAAAAAGTCAACACCTCATCCCAGACGCCGTGAAATACCCGGTCTGTTCCTTCCGCATCAATGACCGTCATATCAGTTTCTCGACCTGAAAGGCAGACTCGCTTCACTAAAGGCAATGGAAAACTCTCTCCCGTCGCCGACGGTGAATATATTCCCTCATCCAGATGTACGTTCGCCGGATGATAATATGTCGAGTGCACGCGGCTGAGCGCATGCCTGATCGTCTGAAAAGCCGTTTCCCAGCTCAATCCGTCATTATCGTCGTCTCCTGCCGGCGATACGTATACGTCCTGTATGACAGGCGTCATCAGAGACTCGCATTCGGCAAGATCGAACGAATTCCAGGATGTCACATAGTAATCGGAACAGTGCAAACCCGCAAAAGTATTGTATCTTGCATCAACCCGGGAAATGCTTGTACTGAAAAGGTCTGCTCCCGATGCGGCGATATTTCCCTCAAAATAGTTCCCTTCATCAGGAAAACCGCCGATGATGTTGTTCCATGCTTTTTCAACATATATTCCGCCGCCTTCATAGCGGGCCCTGTTTCCCGTTATCTCGCAATTCCTGACATACATATAACGGCAAAATATCGCTATGCCGCCGCCGTACGTGGCGCTGTTGTCCGCAATCGTGCAATCCCTGACCAATGCCGCTGCCGGCACGTCATTTTTTCCGTAAATGCCGCCGCCCCAATTCGCACTGTTGTCCGCTATCGTGCAGGAATATAAATCAGGAAATCCGCCCTGAAAATATATGCCGCCGCCCTTCTCAGCCGTTCCCTCCCTCAAGACGCACTCGCGTATCTCAGGCGATGAATCCTCACAGTAAATCGCTCCGCCCGCTGCATGCCGGATCGTGAATCCCTGAACCACTGAATCGTTCGTCTCGCCGCTCCTGAATACTATCCCGCGCCCCAGTCCCTGACATTCAATCTCACAACTGCTTGCACCTGATGCCGACTGAAGCGTTACGGCTTTACCCATGAAATCTATCTCACGGTTCTCCTCGCCCACATAAACGCCCTCCGATACCAATACGGTGTCGCCGTCCTGCGCAGCTTCAATGCCGGATTGTATCGTGGGAACCTCTGACGGCACATGCCACACTTCACCGTAACTTATGGCCGGAACTATCGCCAAAAATATCCAGACTGCTGAAAAATTCGTTAACCATTTCACAATGTCTCCTCCTTAAAGATATAATCGTATAGTTTGTTGCCTGTTTTTATCGATACATGAACCGAAATCGTCCTACTTTTATATCAATATCCATGCCAGCTTTTTTCGAATTATGGGAAATTGTTGTAATTTAATATAAACATTATGATTTTGTGCTTTCGTCTTTAACATCTCCGCAGCGTGGAAATTCAAAAATTTTGAATTTTTTTCAAATTTTTTGAACTCCCGATTGAGTTGATCAAAACAATTTTGAATTAAAAATCAATAAAATCAATTACTTGAAAGGTTTTCTTTGAGTGCCGGATAAACGGAAAGGGGGGTCAAATTTTTTGAATTTGCGCTATGAATGACTGGCAGCCGGTTTTCGCACAGCATATTTAGTTTTTGTCCATAAACGGCGAATTTTTCCCCAATACTGCGTCAGTCTTCGGATTTGCTCAGTCAAAGTATAAGCGCCGCCCCTGCCTTGCAAATCCTTACCATCCTTGTCTTAAGAAAAATTCGCTCGTTTATGGATCAAAAATCGCAGTGACTGTCCAGCATTAAATTTTGAATCGACAATCGAGTTTGTGGACAGTC
>CAZUFC010000127.1:0-22727 GCA_964619725.1 uncultured bacterium
AGTGTGTGCTAGGATTAGCCATGAATGGAGAGGGGGAGTCAGATTGGGTTATTTTATGGCTGATTAGGGGATTTCGTTCTGTGGTTTTATGGCTGGTTTGAGAAAAGTTGTATACCGCTCCTTCACATTTCCCTGCATTGACTGATAAAAATTTTGGCGTTGATCAAATATGCGTCTTTTTATATTACAATTCGAAAGAATATCTCATCATTTTGTTTCGATTTCGATCCCGATTGCGATACCGAAGCCGATTACTGAAACAAACTGTCAAAATTCTTGAAAGAAGTGTAACCCCGGTCTGATCAGTCCCTAAATCCTCATTAACGTCAGAATTCATCTTTGAATTTCGATTAATCGACGATCTTTTAACGGATATAGGGGGGCTAAAAACTGCACAATTTTCATAGTGGGTTGTAACGCAAAAAAATAAAATTAAATCAATAGGTTATGATGTCCTTGTCAGGAGTTCCGAAATTTAATCATCGCCGGTTTTTGTATGGTCTCAACAGAAAGAACGGAGATATTAGTATCGCCATATTTATGTCGTAATTTCAATACGCAGTCGTTTCCCCAATGCTTGCGCTGCTCTCTCCATTGTCTTCAAAGTAACGGATTCGTACTCGGGATCAAGCAATCTGTTCAAAGTGGAACGACTTGTTTTCATTCGCTTAGCCATCTCTGATTTACTGATGCCGTCTTTCTTCATCAATTGTCTAATTTGATATGAAATAACGCGTTTAACAGCAACTGATTCAACTTCAGCGAGGATGCCTTCTTCCTCTAAAAAATCATCAAAGTTGCTGCCCAAATGCTTATTGTTTTCTTCCTTCTCTTTCAATGTTCATACTCCTTCAGTTGAATCAACCGACTTTTAGTAGTTTTCAGGTCGGTAGTCGGCATTTTTTTCGACTTCTTGATGAAACCATGAAGCAAAATGATTTTATTTTTGAAAATCGTAAAAAGGACACGCGCTGTTCGATTTCCCAATTTGGATCGTACTTCCCATATGTCCTTATCAATTTTTCTCACCAGGGGCATTCCCATAGGCCAACTGAATTGAACAGTTTTTATATCTTCTCCGATGGCTTTTCGATCCTTTTTTCTAAGTGATTTCAACCATTCCCTGACCGGTTCATTTCCTCGTGATGTTTTAAAAAATACAACCTGAATCCGACCTGCATCATTCATATGTCGATTGTACTTATTTTGGTACAGTTGTCAAGCGCTGTGCGAATGCTTATATCCGGACACTTCCTTACAAATACCCCCGATATACCATGAAGGGATATTCGCTGTGGAAGCCTGCCTGCTTCAACAGCTCAACATATTCGGATTTAAGGACCGGAGTTTGATTAATTTCAGCAATCTCGATTTTATCGGTAATTCTGGAATGAACGGGTCTGTCGGCCAGCCTTTTCAAAATTTTAAAGACGCCGGTGATCTCGTTTCGACTGTATTTTTTACTCAGGTAAATTCTTTTTCCCTTGTTCTCAGCGTATGCAGCGGGATACCCGCGGTCCAGGATCACGTAATTGTGGGGCAGTCGGGTAAAATTCACCTTTTCAAATAATTCCTCAGCGAATGGGAATACTCTTCCCTGCAGAAGCGCCGGGTCCCAGGCATTAAGGATAAAGTAGGATTCTTGTACATTCCTCATATCCCGGAGTCGTCTCAGGTCTTCAGTCATCATGAACTGAATGCCCGGCATCCGATTGACGAAATAACCTCTTTCGATTTCGCCCACCAATTCCATCTGCGACAGAATATTGAATATTTTATCCCAGTAAGCGGCATAACCCATTTTTTCAATGATATTTCTGGCAATTATACCGAAGTTGAGCAAAGCGATGCTGATGATGAATTTTTCATAATCATTTTTTCCCCTGACTTCGGGATATTGAGGAAGGGCCGACCAGCGACCGGGAGGCATGGCTGTTCTATGGTGCATTTTTTTCCGCAGCTTCCGTCTTATACTTGCACTTTTCTGCTGGAAAGCCGGAGAGGCGGCGCTGTTTATTTCGGCATTCCGGCTGCTCATCAGCACATTCAGGGAGGAGAACCGGTCATTGGTAATCCGGCTTTTGCTCAACAATCTTTTCAGCGCGTCCAGGAGAATATCGCCGTGTAATCCTGTTTCTTGAGTAATTTCCCTGTAAAAGGATGCGCCGCGCAATTCGAGGTAATCGTAAACTAATTGTTCATGTTGAATTTCAGCATCTTTTTGCCGGGAATCTTCTGGTCTGGCCGGCGTTTCTTCTGAAGATACTGATACCTTTTCATCGGATTGAATTGGTTCCCAGCCTGGAAATAATTCTATGGGATAAAAAAGTATCCGGAGAGGTTCGGCATTTGTCATACCGGTCCATACGAATTCACCTTCTGACAGGACTGAATCGAGCATCTCCCGGCGATATCCGGGAATTCTGGCGGGAAAAATTTCGTTCTGCCAAAGGAACCAGGGCAGGTGTAAGCCGGCGAGCTGATGGAGGGTTTCTTTGAGCTTCTGCTGATGTTGGACAGGCTTTTGTTCATCATGTTTTATTATCTGGTGTTTTTTCAGGAGGAAATTCTGGAGCCTGGCGGGATCGACGGGTTCCATTTCGGTTTTGAGTCGTTCCAGGGAGCGGCGATGGATGGTCTGCAGAATATCGTAGCGGCACCATTGAGTTTGATTGACGTCAGATTTGAATCTGCCTTCTATGAGGAGTCCGGCGTTTACCTGGTCTTTAATTATTTCCCGGATTTCGTTTTTTTCAAATCCGTATCTTTGAATGACGTCATGGACGGTAAAGGGTCCATGCGTGGCGGTGTATATATCGAAAATCAGTTTCAGCGATTCGCGTTGTTCCATTTTCAGGGCGTCTGAAGGCTCATAACCGAAAGCTTTACGATACAGGGGCAGTCTTTCCGCGGAAATCCAGCGATAAGGTTTATCATTGCCGCTAATATCGAACCTTGTTATACGATCCTGTTTCACGAGTTTTTTCAACCAGGTTTCGGGCGGCTCTGTGCACATTTTTCTTACAGCGCTTTCCTCTTCATCGGAAATAACGTCACCGAGCCTGTAAATCAGGTCGGACAGTTCGTCAGCGTCCCGCGCTTTCGTTTGAGCAGTCAATCCCTGCAGTTCATCTTCGACTGACTGTATGATTGAGGGATCGAGCAACCGGGCTGTTTTTTCCGAACCCAATATTTCCCGCAGGGTATTCCAGTCCAGGCTGAGCAATCCCGCTTTTTTTTCCGCCTGGAGAGAGTCGTCATCGTAGAAGTATTGAGCGGTAAAGTTAAACTGGAGCGAAGCGGCAAGAGCGGAGGGTCTGCGATTACAGACAATATGAATTTTGATTTCATTGTTGCGGATTTTATCAGCGATCCTTTTCAGGTTCGGCAGATCAAAATAATCCTCCAGGCATTCCCTGTAAGTTTCCAGAACGACCGGGAAATCAGGCGTACTTTGCAACGCGGCCAGGAAATCTTTGGACTGCATCCGTTGCAGCCAGAGGGGCCGGCGTTTTTTAAATGACCGGCGGGGCATCAGCAGGGCTCGCTGGGCTGCAGCGCGAAACAGGGAACCGAACAGGGCGGAATGTTTCAATTGAGCGGCAGTTTTTTCATCGATAGAATCCGGTTCCAGGTCTGACAATATATCCATCAAGTCATCTTCGTATCCCTGTTCCGGAATTCGAAATATCAGTCCGTCATTGCCGTAGCTGCCGGTGACTGTCTGACCGGCGCGGGACTGAAGCAGGGAAAGCAGAACAAAGAAAAACGGAGCGTGAATGCGGTTCCCGAAGGGCGCATGGAGGACCAGGCGATGGTCGCCGAGGGCATCCTGAAAGCTTTCGATCACCAGGTTTTCATGGTCCGGAATGATACGGAGGTCGTGCTTTATTTCCCGTATGTTTTTCTCCAGGGCTGTCGCTGCATTTTTTTCCATTTTGTACCGTGATTGGAGCCATTCGACGACAGGTTCGTTTTCGCTGATCTTTCGTTCAATTTTTTGCCGAAGTTCTCCGATCCTGCATCCCAGGTCAAAAGAACGGGAAAAGAAACCTCCCTTCCAGAAGGGCATCTGGGCTTCGGCAGCGGCATCTTTTTCAACGACGACCCGTTCGGCATCGATCCGTTTTATTTTCCACAGAGAGGCTCCCAATTGAAACACTTCACCGACTCGCCGCTCATAGACGAATTCTTCCTCCAGTTCTCCGACTTTCACTTTCAAGTCGGAGAGATAAACCGGGTAATATCCTTTATCAGGAATAGAGCCGGGATTCATAACGGCAATCATTCTGCAGCCTCGCCTGGCCCTCAGCACGTCGGAGCGTTTATCCCAGTTTATAAGCGGTTTGGCGTCCCTGATATGAGAAGGCAGCATACGACCGGTCAGCATATTCAATACGGCGTTAAAGCTTTTTTCGGACAATTCCCTGAAGGGATAAGCTCTTTTCGTCATACGGAATAGATCGGAACGGGATCGGTCTTCGACCGAAACAGATGCTGCGATCTGCTGCGCCAGCACATCCAGGCAGTTGCGCGGAATGTGAGTAAATTCGACATTTCCCTGTTCCATTTCATCAAGCAATGCCGTTTGTTCCATAAGGTCTTCCCGGTAAAGAGCGATCAGGCGTCCCTTGCCTTTGGCCTGAAAAGCATGACCGGCGCGGCCTATGCGCTGGAGTCCTACCGATACCGATCCCGGCGACTGTACCTGGCATACCAGGTCTATGGAGCCGATATCGATGCCCAGTTCCAGGCTGCCTGTAGCGACGACTGCCGGCAGCTCTCCCGACTTCAGACGCCGCTCGACGTTAAGCCGTTTTTCTTTCGATACGCTTCCGTGATGCACCAGAGCGACTGTTTCGCCTGCAGATTCATTCAATGCAGCGGCCAGCCTTTCCGTCAATCGCCTGTTATTGGCGAAAATCAGCGTCGATCCGTGAGTCCGTATTAAATTCAATAATACATCATGCACTGCGGGCCAGACTGTGCCGCCTTCGACTGCAGAAAAATCGGAAACGGGTGAAATGATGCCCAGATCGGTTTCACGGCGTATTCCCGCATCGATTATATTCACCGGACGCAAAGAATAACCGTCCCGCTTTTCGTCATAGCTCAATCCCCCCAGAAACGCTGCCGTTTCCGTTAACGGACGTTGTGTGGCGGATAATCCTATCCGAACCGGAGGCGTTTCCGTCAATTCCTCCAGACGCTCCAACGACAAAGACAAATGAGTCCCCCGTTTATTCCCCGCTGCAGCGTGTATCTCATCCACTATGACATATCGCACTTTCCGCAATATTTCCCTGGCCCTGGCAGACGTCAATATAAGATAAAGCGATTCCGGGGTCGTTAACAGAATGTCCGGAGGCTGCCGTACCATACGGGACCGCAAAGATTGCGGCGTATCTCCCGTGCGCACAGCAGCCCTGATCTCTGGCAGATCATAATTCAAACGCGTAGCCGCTGTCCTCACCCCGCTTAAAGGAGCGCGCAGATTCTTCCAGATATCATTGTTCAATGCCTTTAACGGCGATATATACAATACTTCCGTCGATACAGGCTCATTGGGAAACCCAAGCCGGCGTTCCACCAGGTGATTAATGCACCATAAAAAAGCTGCCAGCGTCTTCCCGGAACCCGTCGGCGCAAGAATAAGAGTGTTCTGATCAGCAGCGATGGACGGCCAGCCTGCCTTCTGAGGCGGAGTAGCCGCCGAAAAGGTTTCGGAAAACCACTGCTCCACCGCAGGATGAAAATTTGATAATGACTCCATGATTATCCTCTCGTCGAACACGTTCGGCGTTTCAATTTTTTAATTGTCAATGGTGAATTATTAATTGTCAACGATTCAACCACGAATCTAATCGGCTATTGACCATTGGCCATTATACGCGGTTTGTCTTGTCGGAAGGGTCTGGGTGTTCAGAATTGTCAATGGCCGACGTCCAATCGTCAATGGACAATGATTCAACGACGAAATTCATTAACCGTTCGGTATCTATCATCGCTCTGCTCCATTGCTCTCCTGTGACGTTTTTTTTCACAGAGGCTTGAAAATTTTTTCAATATGACCGACAATTCCAGCGGCATTTTCGGTCGATAGACCGGACTGGAAAAAGGATAACTGATGAAAACTAATAATTCTTTGAAAAACGACAAAAAAACTGAAAACGATAATGGAAACTGTTCCGTGGAAATACGTGAGATGACGATTGATGATCTGGCGGAGGTATTCCACTTGGGTGAAAGATTATTTACGGCCCGTAGTTTTCCTAATCTTTACCGGACGTGGGATGAGTCTGAAGTGATAGGCATATATCAGACAGCGCCTGAGTTTTGCCTGGTGGCTTGCATAGACGGCAAGCCGGCGGGATTTACCATGGGGCATATCGTGGTAAAAGCCCGAAAAGCCTGGGATTACGGACACCTGGTCTGGCTGGGCGTTGCTGAGGAATATCAAAGGCTGGGAATAGCCCATAAATTGTTTCAGGAATTTAAAAAACGCATGGAAGAAGAAGGCGTCAGAATTCTGATCGTAGATACTGAGTCCGACAATGAAAAAGCCCTGAATTTCTTTAAAAATCAGGGATTTTCTCAACCTTCGGACCACGTGTATCTCATGCTCAATTTATCCGTTCAGAATTCATCGTAAGCAGCCCTGTGCGTCGCAACGATAAAAAGGCGGAAAATCATCAGCAGCAATAAAACGACAATCGATAAGACAAGACTGAAAAAACTGTTGTGCGACCTGATCGATATATACAGTCCTTCCGGCAAGGAACAGGAAATACTGGAATATCTTCTGGATTACGGGCAAAAAAACGGCATCCGTTTTCACCGGCAGGAGGTGGATGAAGATCGGTATAATCTGATTTATCTGCCTGAGAGTAATGATTTCAAGGACGAACCGGCCTTTTTTTTCATAGGTCATGTCGATACCGTTCCGGCCTATGATTTTGCTTCCTATGATACGGAAAGGATGGGCGACCGTATCCAGGGACTGGGCGCGTCCGATATGAAAGGCGGATGCGCAGCCATACTTGAAGCTTTTACCCGGCATCTTCAACATCACGGGAGAATGCCTCCGGCAGGCATTTGCCTGGCGGTTGGAGAAGAAGAAAATAACGACGGCATCAAAGCGTTCACTGAAAAATACAGCGCCGGGTGGTCCATAGTAGCGGAACCCACTGAACTTATTCCTTGCTTCAGTCATTACGGCTATCTTGAACTCGAAATAGACATCAAAGGCAAAAGAAAACACGCCTCGCTCGTTCGCAGAGACTATAACGCGGTCTATAATATGCTGAAACTGCTGGCAGCGCTGACCAATCATCTCGACGTAAAAAGAAAAAACGTCATTTA
This sequence comes from uncultured bacterium, assembly GCA_964619725.1. Lineage (GTDB taxonomy): Bacteria > CSSED10-310 > CAZUFC01 > CAZUFC01 > CAZUFC01 > CAZUFC01. Next base: position 7,363 of record CAZUFC010000127.1, read on the forward strand.
CAACATACGCTACCTGGAAAGCTCCAATACGGGTTTTTCAACGCCGGATCGCTGCACATCCATCCTGGATATTCATATTCCGCCTGAAACTTCATTGCCCGATTTCCAGCATGAACTGGAGCATATTATTGAAGCGAATTTCGCGGTTATACCGGCTGCTGACAGGTCCTATGAATTTTCAACGCTGGATGAAGGCTACAGCCTGGAAACCAAAGGGCTTTTTCCCCAGGCATTGTCCCGTATCTATAACGAATTCCTGAACTTCTGGAAAATCGATTATTTCCGCAGCCATTCCGATGCATGCTACCTGTGGAAAGCCGGGGCAAAACCCGTCATGCTTGGTCCCGGCAGCCTGGCGGAAGCTCACAGTCCCGATGAATGGGTTTCTTTTCAACAGGTGGTTCAAGCTGCAGAAATATATTCAAAGGTGTTGGAAGCCCTTGCGGAAAAGATTGAGTGAACTCCCCATCGGCAGCTTCGACAGGAGGATAACAGGAACAGATCATTCCACCCGTTATTCCGTCAACGGCAACTATTCATAAGCTGACTGTGGAAGTAAAGCTTTTCCTTACACTTATTCCATTGACGAACAGGGGCTGCAGGTTGGGACGCTTTTGACGGGCATTCATCTGCACCGTTTTCCGTATTGAATGCGCGATACCGATCTCCTTTACCGAAAAATACCGGCAGACAAAAAATTCGACGAATTTTGACTTTCGGCGCTTTCGTACGTTAAAATATCTTTGTTATTGTGAATAAGGGGAATGCTTGCGTTTGGACTGCGCTTTTCGTTTCAATTGAACACGTCGGATGAGTCAGATGAAAACAGGAGAAAATCGAAAGAAGCAAAATTCAATTTAGTTTAAGCCTGAAAAATCATTTCTTTTTCCTTTGATCGGAGATTTTCAACGGCTCCGGCAGCCGCATTGAATTGATGATATTATGAGATGCCCGGCATGCAAATCCAAAAATTCGAAGAATAACCGTTATTGCGCTTATTGCGGGCAATTGCTTGCGTTAAATAAGGGAACCTTGCCTGAACCTCAACCGTCAGCATTCGATGATATTGCGCAATTTCCGGCAGGCAGGATATTATGGGGGCAATATGAGATCATTGAGTATAAGGGTCAGGGATTGACAGGAGCGGTTTACCGGGTCTGGGACCAATTGTTGAAGGAAGAGAAGGCGATAAAGATTTTTTATCCTGAGTTGACGGGTAACGAGAAGCATCTGAATCGATTTTTGTGGGAAAGCAAGTCAGTCTTGAGGTTACGCCGGTCGAACATAGTAAAAGTATACAATTTTCTTAAGCAGGATAATTTACTTTATATTTCGATGGAGTATGTATCTGATGAGACTTTAAGAAGGCGTATCGACCGGATGTCCGAGCCGTTTTCGTATGAAACCGCGCTGCATCTTTTCATTCAGATCAGCGATGCTCTGGAGTATGCCCATCAATATGTTTTGCATCGGAATTTAAAACCGGAAAACATATTCATAACGCCGGACAATCAGCTAAAAATTGCTGATTTCGGACAAACGACGTCGATAAAGGGATCGGCTTTTCTGGAGAAGGTGCAGGGAAATGCGAGCGAACAGTATCTGGCTCCGGAACAGAGAGCGCCGGATAAGGAGACAGATGAGAAAACGGACGTATATGCGGCGGGATTACTTTTTTATGAAATAAGTGCGGGCCGGCCTTCAGGAGGACCTCCGTATGCGGGATTGAGGAAGAAACGTGAGGAATTTCCAGAGGAGCTGGAAGCGGTTGTCATGGGTATGGTGGAGTCGGACCGGAACCGGAGAATTTCCAATTTTCAGATTATCAAGAAGCGGTTGCTCGGTCTGAAGGAAAGGGAAGCGGAACCTGCGGCGGCGCTGTTGATGAATGGTGAAAGAGGCGATGAAAAGACCGAGGACAGGGTATTCGGCGGAAGCAAGCAAACGGAGCGACCGGTGAATCCATTTACGCCTGCAGGACATTCTTCTCCTTCTTCTGCCGTAACTGAAACTTCACAACCGACATTGCCGCCGGCCTCTTTTTCTGAGGGGACGGACCAGGAAACAGCGACCGGTTCTGACGGCGTAAATGAATTAATTCAAGAAGCCGTGATGCTGCGAAAAGCGGGGCGATTCGAAGAAGCCATTCGCATCTGGCAATCATTGAGCTGGCGGAATGTCGACGGCGTTGATCCTTCGGAAGAAATACGTAAGCTCAAGCTGGAAAAAAGTGAAATTGAAGAAAAAAAACGTGCGGAAACGATGCTGGACAGCGTACGAAGAAAAGCTGCAGAAGCCGAAAAAGAGGGCCGGCATGAAAAAGCTTATCGCCTTTGGAACAGCCTGGCTGCCGAAATCCCATCGCTCAAAAACGAAACGAACGCTGAACTGAAAAGGTTAAACGCGGTTATCGAAAAGAACAAATGGGCTAAACAGCTTGAAACCGAGAAGATGGATGCATTGAAAGCGCGAGCTCGCAGATACGAGGATGCGGGAAAAAAGGAAAAAGCTCTGACGTCCTGGCAGCAATTAAAGGCCATGCCGGGAGCGGATGAAGAGATAACGGAAGCGGTTAAGAGATTGAGTTTTGAAATCAACCGTGAAAAAGAAGAACAGATCATGTGGGAGCAGAGAGGTAAGTTTAAAGCCGGACTGGAAAAATTATTCGTTGCGCTTTTTATGTTGTCGGTATTAGCGGCTGTGGCAGCGCTTATCATGATCGAGTATAAAAACAGGCGGCCTTTTACTGTCCGGGAATCCTCCAACCGCGTTTACGCCAATAAAAAATTGACGGGTTCGTCACTTCTTGTTGAAAGCATAAATTATAAAATGATGAGAATAAAGCCCGGCGAATTCATGATGGGGAGCCCGGAGACCGAAAAGATGCGAGGGAGCGATGAAGCGCTTCACAAGGTCGTCGTCAGCAGAACTTTTTATATTGGAGCTGCGGAGGTTACTCAGGGACAATATGCAGAAATAATGGGCATTAATCCGAGTCATTTCAAGGGATATGCATTACCGGTTGAATCTGTGAACTGGTATGCTGCAATAACCTTTTGCAACTTGCTTTCGGAAAAGGAAAACTTACCGCCGGCATACGAAATAAATTCGGACCGCGTCGCCTGGCTGAACAACTCAAACGGTTACAGATTACCTACCGAAGCGGAATGGGAATACGCATGCCGGGCTGGAACGGACGGCCCTTTCAATACGGGAAAAAACCTGGAGACGACCCAGGCGAATTATAACGGCATTTTCCCATACGCCGGACATTCCAGGGGCGACTACCGAAAAAGGACTCTTCCCGTCAGAAGTTTCGCACCCAACAGATTCGGTCTTTACGATATGCACGGCAACGTATGGGAATGGTGCTGGGACAGCTACGAAAAATATACGGCGCAAACAGGCTCCGATCCGTTCTCGAAAAGCGAAAGCTCCGAACGCATCGCCAGGGGAGGCGGCTGGGACAGTAATGCCGCCTCATGCCGTTCGGCCTGCAGAACAAAAGTAACGGCTGGTTACGGAACGGAATTTATCGGTTTCCGTATTGCCGTCTATGCTGAATGATATTTTTCTGCGTCCTGCCTGCTTCTGTGATTTATTGACCCGCCATAGTCAGCGCCATGACAGCCTTGCATGTGTGAAGCCTGTTTTCCGCTTCGTCATATACCACGGAATGAGGTCCGTCGATTACCGAATCAGTCGCCTCAAAATTGCGGTCTACAGGAAGAGGATGCATATAAACGGAATCTCTCGCCGTCGCTTTCATTACATCGTCGTTGCATATCCACTTCTTGTACTGATCGCCGACTTTTTTGGCTTCATCCGGTTTGCCGAATAAGTCAAAAGCGCCCCAGTTTTTCGCATATACTATGTCCGCTCCCTCAGCCGCCGCTTTCATATCGTTTACTACCTCAAATTTAGTCCCCGCTCTTTCCGCATTCTTCCGGGCCGTTTCCATGCACTCATCCAGAAGTTTATATTCCGGCGGATGCGCTAGAACAACATCCAGGCCGAACCGGGTCATCAGCATTATTATGCCCTGGGGGACGCTCATCGGCCGGGCGTACTTCGGCGCATAAGCCCAGCTTATCGCCATCTTGCGGCCTCTTAAATCATTACCGAATTTCTCCTTTATCGTCATCAGGTCAGCCATGGTCTGACAGGGATGATCAATATCGCATTGCATGTTTATCACTGGCTTGTCAGCCCATTTCGCGACCTCCCGCATGTACGAATTTCCTTCCCCGGGTACCAGATCATGTCTTATGGCTATTCCATGCCCGTAACGGGATAAAATTATCCCCGTGTCCTTGGCGTTTTCACCATGAGAAATCTGCATCTTGTCCGGAGCCAGAAAATGAGCGTGTCCTCCCAACTGAGTCATCCCGGCTTCGAATGAATTCCTGGTTCGAGTGCTGACGTCGAAAAATATCATAAATAGCGTCTTGTCATCTAATATTCGATGAGGTTCTCTCAAAGCAAAACGCTTCTTCAGGTCTCCCGCGGTTTCCAATGCCGTTTCGATCTCTTCTTTCGTCCAATCCTGAGTCGAAATGTAATCGCGGCCGTTAAGTCGAGTTATCATTTTGTTCACCCTTTCTCACTTATTAAGTTAATCGGAAATTTTACCATTTTCCGGTACAATTGCAGAAATTCACGCTGTCCGTTTCCGGCGCGGCCGTAAATTTCAGGATAAAATAAAAGAGGAAACCGGCAAAAGTCAAGTGGGCCATGATCAAAATAACCAGTTTTTATGAAAAGCATACGGCAGCAGCGAATCACACGAATATAACGAACACTCCTCAAGCAAGGACCGAAATATCTCGTTCGTCCGCTGAAGCATCGGCCTAAACTGATAGCCTATACATTGACTGATCAACTCCGAAGCCTGACGAACCATTGAGTAAAATTCACCTTTTATGGACAAAAAACTCATTATTTTTTCAAAACGAATTATGCTATCCTGTCCTGCAGTTAAGAACCAGTTCGGCGAGAGCGTGAGCGCCGGTCGCCAATGCGGATTCATCGATGTTGAAGTATGGACTGTGCAGGGGGTGAACGATGCCTGCTTCATCGTTTCTGACGCCTAGGAACATCATCATACCCGGCATTTTTTTCAGGTAATAGGCGAAATCTTCACCGTACATGACCGGATTAATGGGACAGATGACGTTCGGGAATTCCGGGAGTTTCGATAATGTTTCAGCGGCATATTCGACAATTTCGGGATCGTTGACCACGGGAGGATAACCCAGGTCAAACGTTATATCGCAATCAGCGCCGGAGGCCCGGCATATCGTGTTCACCGTATGATCGAACTCTTCAAACATTTTATCGTATATGTGCGGTTCCAGGGTCCTTATGGCGCCTTCCAGTACGGCCGTATCCGGAATGGCGTTATAGACGTCTCCCGCCCTTATTTTACCGAAGGTGATAAGCAGCGTTTCGAGCGGGTCGGTTTTTCTGGATACGTTCTGTTGAAGCAGTTGTATAATGTTGGCGGCGACGACTATCGGATCGATGCATTGATGAGGCGCAGCGGCATGCCCTCCCCTGCCGTTGACCCTGATGACGAACCTGGAATCATTGGCCATCAAGGTCCCCGGTTTCATCGCCAGGGCGCCTGCAGGAAAATCGGCGCTGCAATGAAGAGAAAAAATGCGATCAGCGTCGCTCAATACCCCGGAACCCAACACCTTAACCGCGCCTCCAGGCGGCAGCTCCTCGCCGGGCTGAAAAATAAACTTCACCGAGCTCCTGAGTTCCTCCTTCCGCAGAATCAACTCCCTGGCCGCGCCGTAAACGCAGGCCATGTGAGCATCATGACCGCACAGATGAGCTTTTCCCGGATGCATGGAGCGATATTCCACATCATTCCGTTCTTCAAACGGCAAGGCATCCATATCCGCCCTGAGAGCAGTCACGGTTATTGCTCCAGGAACCTTCAATACTCCCATAACGGCCGTTCCGGCAAAACCGGTCTCAACATCCAATCCCAGCTCGTTAAGCCTTTCGGCAATATATGACGAGGTCTCATATTCCTCAAACGCGGTTTCAGGTATACGGTGCAGCTCCCTTCTTACACGAATCAATTCTTTTAAATCAATATATCGCGATATATTTTCCGGCATGCCGTCATCCTCCTGAAAACGTCCCTTTTATCATTGAACAGTTAAACTCAATATAACTAATCTGTCAATTTTAAGAAACTGCTTTTAACTTCTGCAGCCGCGGTCATTCATTTTGAACAGAAAGGCAAACGGTTGAAAACCTTGCAATTACTTAATATGATTACTGAGGAATTTCGAGTCGACAATTCGTCGGAAACCGATGCCGGAATACTCATAAGGTTAACCATGTCGGCGTCGGATTCAGGCAGGTTTTTCCAGATTCAGAATGGCCGGAAAAACGAAGGAGATTTCGATAATGTCGAAAAGGGGGAAATCCAGGATGTTCGGACCAACCTTGATTATGGGAATTATTGCCGCCGTGCTTGTAGGCGCAGGGTATTTTCACGGCAGACAACATATGGAGGGACTGTCGGAAGCAGCGCGCATGCTGATTGAAATCCTGCCTCTGCTTATTTTCGCTTTCATCACGGCCGGCATGGCGCAGACTCTTCTGCCGGAAAAAGCTTTGTCGGCTTGGGTAGGCGAGGAATCGGGATTCAAGGGAATAATGCTGGGCTCATTTGCCGGCGCCCTCACGCCCGGCGGTCCTTACGTGAGTCTGCCGATCGTCGCCGGTTTATATAAAGCGGGAGTCGGAATTGCGCCACTGGTGGCTTATCTTACCGGATGGTCCCTCTGGGCCGTGTCGCGTCTTCCGCTGGAAGTGGGAATACTGGGGTGGAGACTCACCATCATCCGTCTGGCCAGCGTCCTGATATTTCCGCCGATTGCAGGACTCCTGGCTAAAATTATTAAAAATTTCCTGTGACGAATTTCAGTAATGATACTCTAAATTGTTAAGCTCCTCGATCACATTAAGCAAAAAACATCTCAGGAGACGCAAGGAGGATAAGGATGAAAATAAACATAATATTTCACAGTCTTTACGGACACATATTTAAAATGGCCGAAGCCGCGGCGGAAGGAGCGGATTCGGTTGACGGGATTCAAACAGCGCTTTTGCAGGTACCGGAAACCCTTTCAGATGACATTTTAAAGAAAATGAACGCTTTTGAAGCGAAAAAAAGGTTCGAACATATCCCCGTCGCGACTGTCGACGATCTGGCGAATGCTGACGGTTTAATTTTTGGAGTTCCGACCCGTTTCGGCATGATGACGGCCCAGATGCGGGCTTTCCTTGATGCTACAGGCGGTTTATGGGCCAAAGGTTCCTTGATCAGAAAACCTGCCTCTGTTTTTACTTCCTCCAATACTCAGCATGGAGGACAGGAGTCCACAATACTCAGTTTCCACGCCACATTGCTCCATCACGGCATGATAATCGCCGGCGTACCTTATTCTGAACAAGGGATAAGCGAAATAGGCGAGATATCCGGAGGAACGCCTTACGGAGCGTCAACTATTGCCGCGCCAGACGGAAGCAGAATGCCGAGTGAGAATGAACTTAAAGTGATGCGTTTTCAAGGCAAGCGGATGGCGGATATAACGAAAAAACTTATGGGGTAATGGCTTGCCCAAGGACTTTCTTTCGACTTATTCTATGATGCTGAAATGATCATTGTGAATTATTAAAGGGAACAATTATTCATGGAAAAAAATGAAAATAAGCATACTGAAGAATTCAATTTCAGGCGCTTTGAACCGGAAATAGGATTCGGGACGGCCAGCGACCGTTACGCCAGCTGGATAGGTCAGATATATTCCACCGGGAAATATGACGGTAAAATCACCCGAAGAAAGAAAAAACTGGGAAAAGAAAGCTTCACCGAGCAGGTTTTGCCGATTGAAAGCGTTGAAGAATATTTCCGTCATTTTTCTCTCCTCGAAATCGATTTCACATTTTATCGTCCCTTAATGGATAAAAACGGCAAACCTACGTCGAATTTCTTCGTGTTGAAGAATTACGTCAAGCATCTGAATGAGGGAGACGGACTGATTATCAAGGTTCCTCAGGCGGTATGCGCCCAATCCCTGAGAAGAGGCGCCAAAATGGTGAAGAATCCGGACTATTTGAATGCTGAAATATTCAAGGAACGTTTTTACGATCCGGTGATGAGAATCTGCGGCGCCAACGTCCAGGGGTTCATATTCGAACAGGAATACCAGCGGAAAAAGGACCGGAAGCCCGTCAAACTCTTCGTTGAGGAGCTGCAGAGTTTTTTCGGTTCGATACCTGGTGACGGACGTTATCACCTGGAAATAAGAACGGAAGCCCTGCTGACGCAATCCTATTTCAGATTTCTCGAAGAAAACGGTATTGGACAGGTTTTTTCACATTGGACCTGGTTGCCGCCGCTTGCTGAACAATTCGAAAAATCCGGCAATCGTTTCTTAAACCGGTCAAAGTCCGCGATAATTCGCCTGATGACGCCGCAAGGAATGAACTACGCTCAAACCTACGCCAAAGCCTTTCCCTTCGACAGAATGATCGACGACATGTTGAGTCGCCGGATGCTGGAGGATACCCGGGATTTGATCGAAACCGCCAGGAAAAACGAAGTCAAAACCAATGTTATCATCAATAATCGCGCCGGCGGTAATGCGCCGCTTATCGCAGTGGAAATAGCGAAACTCCTGGACGGATAAGGCGGGATGCCGGCCTGCGCAGCACGGAGCAAAGGGTTCGAAAAAAATCTTTCCCGGTTGCTGCATTAACGAATTTCAGAACTCTTGTATGTGGAGCTCCACATAAGAGGAGTTCTGAAATTCAGTTTCGCCTGAATGGCCGTCATGGTTTACTTCGACAACGATAACGAATACATCCTTAACGTTTTTTCCTTTAAAAACAATGAACTGATTCTCTTATCACAATGCCGAAGTTCGGAAGGTGGAGATTCTTACCGCCGTATGATCAGTCCCGTTTTTTCAATAGTATGCATAAACGGACGTTTAATTTGTCGTCCTGTTCTAATCAGTCCCAGTCCTTCCAGTAAACTTGTATTGTCTTAAGGAGTGCCAATCGGCGACCCATAGCCTGTCGCCGTGATATGCTATCTTATAAGCTTTTCCGGGTGTATCGCAGCTCCCGAGATAATGCGGATTCAACGGCGCTTCTGAAATGTCGAAAAATTTCAGGCCATACAGATAATTCGCTGCGATCAAATACTCATCGTGGATGTACACATCCTTGGTTATTCCAATGTTGATCGAATCTGCTGATTGCGGTATGCCGTCAGCATCGAGCTCATAAATCACCACACCGGAGTTGAAGTCTGCGACGTACATGACGTTGTTTTTTACTGATATTCCTTCCGGAGCGAAACATTCACGATTGATTTTTTTCAGAACAGGATCAGAGGGATCGCTCACATCCACTGTCGCCAGGCCGCAGTTATTAAAACTGGCGTAAAGTATGTTTTTCCTGAAGCGGACGCTGGCGGCCCAGCCTTCACCTGCGTGAAACCGGGATAAAAATTCCGGATTCCTCTTATCCGTTACGTCAAAAAACAATACTCCATCGAACCAGTCAGCGACTGCCGCCAACGGCCTGGAATCGTTGACGTCCACATCCACGGCGCGTCCTTCCGTTTCGATATGAGATAAAAACTCAGGCTTTGACTGATTCTTCAGACTGTACAATGACAAGCCGTTAACGTCGCAAACATAAAGAACATCTTCTTCTATTTCAACGGATAATGTGCTTTCTTCCGAAGATGCCCGGAAAACTTCACTCTTTGCAGAGAGGACATCCGAGACTTTTATGACGTGACGCCCGTCGCCGCCTGAAGCCGTATAAACATAGTCTTTATAATAAGCGATATCGCCCGTCAAACGAAATACGCCCTCCTCGAACAACGGCGTCAAATGCAGTCCCTCTGCATCAATATTAAATACCCGTATTCCCCAATCTCCATCGCCGGCCGCCATTACGCCCTGAGCTTCTGAAAAGTCTATGGACCGGAATCCGTTGAATGGAGAAATCACATCAGTCCGAAAGAATTTCGATGCGCTTCTGTCGAAACTCAACTGATGAATGCCGTATAAACCCGCCAGAAAAATGTTTCCCTTCGCCGTAGCGATAGCTTGACTCTCACCCCGAACATCGTACCTGCCCGTCAAAACAAGCTCACCCTTTTCCAGGTCCGGCCGGTAAACCTTAATTCCGCGTTTCTTGTCCACAGCCATGATCAAATCGTCCCAGAAGGCGCAATCAACAACGAACCCCGCATCTGTAGCCACGGCTGCTTTCACAGGCGAAAATGGGTCCTTCAATGAATAAGCCTGTATTCCGCCCGGTCCCGCACAAACGTAGCCGTATCCGCCGGAAATATGAAATGAAAACGCCTTGCCTTCAATTCGGCAAACACCTTTTTGGTCAAGAACGCCTTCTCCTTTCGGCTCAAAAACAGTTATGCCCTCCGATAAATCTGATACATAAAGAAACGGCTCCCTCCACGTCAATGACTTCACGCTGCCCGCCGTGGGATAAATACCGACTTCCTCCGGGCCGTAGGGATCAGTTACGTCGAAAACGCGGATACCCGCATATCCATCGGCGACATACGCATACCTTCCTATGACCTCAACATCATGCGCCAATCCCTCCGTCGCTGTTCGGCTTAACAATTCAATCTCACCGCCGTCATTCATCCGATATATCAACATGCCGTGCAGGTTCAACACATATAAAAAACGGTCTCCTGCCCAGCGAATGCCGAATACTCGCCCGGAGTGCAGGCATGATCCCGCAAGTTCTAATTCAACCTCGCAAACTTCTTTTTCCGGCAGTTTCCTATGCGGCAGTTTTTCAGGAGGAAAAAGCCGATTAGGGCGGATTTTCAGTTTGTTTTCCTGGAAAAGTATGCGCTGGTTTATTACTTTGCTTTCTTTGACCTTTACCTGTTCAGACCCTTCTTTAGAGCATGCGGAAAAATTGAAAATAACAATTAAAAATATACCGATTAATAACGGAAATATCTGGAATATTTTCATCATCAGCTCCCGAAATGAGTCAAAAAACACTCCAACCGCAAGTGTTTCATTGCCGTCTTTAAAGGCTGCAGAATCAGATCAGCCGGCTTCATATCATTTGCATCTTAGACTGAAATTTTCCGCTTTGTCTTAATTTTTTTATTCCTTTCTCAACATTCTTACTCAAGGCAATAAAAATAACGGTAATCCTATTGCGTTCGACTCCGACGTCAAAAATTGTCGGTACATTGATAAACCTTCACTTCATACTTGTCAAGGATCAAGAATATCAGGCAGCGTTCTATTTTTAATTCCATTTCTTTTGAAGTGAAATATCAGGCGCTGGACAGCCTGACCGGTGGGAGACCCCCCCTTCAAATACATGATATAATTGAGGACTGATCAAACCGGGGTTACACTTCTTTCAAAACTTTTGACAGTTTGTTTCAGTAATCGGGGTCGGGGTCGCAATCGAATCACAATGAAGGGAGATTCTGTCGAATTGTAACATCAAAAGAAGCATTTTTGATCAATGCCGTAATCTGATTCCAATCGTTGTCGAATATATCAGCGTTGTCCTAATCTGTGCATTATTTGACCTGAATCTTCTTTTCTCCTAGAATGAAAATCGCTGGGATGGCTCAGCAGCATGTAATCCGCTGAATATGCTGTGGAGAACCCCGTTTAATTTTCTTTTTGTATGGGCGGGAACCTTATTACAAGTCCATGAACTTGGAGTCGATAATGAACAGAAAAACGAAGAAACGAGTCAATCCCATCATGAAGCTTTTGAAACAGCGCTCCTCGAACGGGAAATATATTTTTGCTGTTGTCCTTGTCGTCCTGTCCGCATCGCTTCTGTATTCGATTTACTATTTCACCAGGTCATATTCGGATGACCAGGAAGCGAAAACAGAATCGGCAAAATTCAAGCCTGTAAAGCCGCTTTCCGTTTCACCGGACGAACCAGAAGTAAACGTTCTCAAAGAAAACAAAAATGAAATAAAAACTGTAAGGAAAGCAGAAAACATCCCGGAAAGCAAGGCGGCATCTGAGGAGGAAATGGATAAACTCCTTGCGCTGGGTTATATGGAAGGTTACAAGCGTGCTGAACACAGCAAAACTGTGACGATTTATGACAGGGAAAAAACCTTTAACGGACTGAATTTTTATGTGTCGGGACATGCGCCGGAAGCGATTCTGATGGACATGCAAGGAGCGGTCATACATAAATGGAAGTATCAGCATAAATCTTCCTCCGATGATGAACCGGGATCAGAACTTCAAAGGATCGGGACGGATTTTATGGTCCGGTCACCTTCGGTGGAAGCCGATGCCTCCAAACAGTCGAATTTTGACTTTTTCAAACGCGCAGCCTTATTTGAAAATGGAGATATCCTGGCGATACATCTGACATTCGGACTTCTGAAACTGGATAAAGAATCCAATCTCCTATGGCGTTTCGATGCGGACTGTCATCATGATTTCCATATCGATGAAAACGGTTCAATCCATGTTTTGACCAGAGAAATCAGGACCGTACCGGGTTTCTTCGATCAAAAACCGTTTATTGATGAATTCATTACCATTCTCACCCCCCAGGGAAAAGAAATAAAAAAATTATCGCTTTTTGATTGTTTTAAAAACTCATCTTTTTCTTCGTTATTGCAGAAAATCAGTGAAGATGATTTCATCAGGAAATGGAAGACAAGATTAGGAATTGAAATTTTTCATGCTAATGCGGTAGAAGTTTTCGAAAAAGGCTGGGGAAAAGAATCGTCGCCGTTTCAGGACGGCAACGCGTTAGTATCGCTGCGCCTTCCAAGCGTTATCGCCGTAATCGACCTCAATGAGGAAAAAGCGGTCTGGATGATGAGCGATATGTTTGAATTTCAGCATGATCCCACATTGCTGGAAAACGGAAATATACTCCTTTTCGACAACCTGGGCGGGAAAAACGGATCAAGGATTCTTGAATTCGATCCTTATACTCAAAAGATACGCTGGTCTTACGCCGGGAGCCCGGAACATCCTTTTTTTTCAAAATACTGCGGGACCAGCCGGAGACTGCCCGGGGACAACACGCTTATCACCGACTCGCTTAACGGAAGGGCATTTGAGGTTACCCGCGACAAGGAGATCGTATGGGAATTTTATATTCCTCATCGCGTCGGAAAATCAGAAAAGCTTATCGCCACGTTATTCGATATGATAAGGCTTCCGGCCGATTTCCCGCTTGACTGGCTTGGAGACTCTGTACAAAAGTGATTTCGGGGAGGCAGCAATAAAACGGATTTTAAAAAGCTTATTGGTTGTCGGAATTGGCATGGTGTTCTTATTTCATGCCCTGGAACACAGCGGCTTTACCGAAGAAGACGCCTTTATTTCATTTCAATACGCAACAAATTTCGTTAACGGGAAAGGGCTGGTATTTAATGAAGGGGAACGCGTCGAGGGTTACACTAATTTCTTGTGGACCCTGATTTTGTCAGCGTCATTCCCCCTCGGTTGGAATATAGTCATCTGGGCAAAATACACAGGAGTTCTGGCCGCCCTGGCGACTGTTGCGCTGCTGTGCGTGAATAAATTCGGAATAGATAAGCGTTACTTCTGGGTAGGAGCATCAGCCGCCGCTTTTGTCGCCGTCGATCCCGGTACCGCTATATGGTCTGCAGGCGGACTCGAAACAGCCTTCTTCACCATGCTCGTCACTGCCGGTTGCCTTACGGCCTTATCACGTCCCCGCAGCATGAAAACTGCAGCGATATCCGGCTCGCTTCTCGGACTGGCATCATTAACACGACCCGAAGGCGTTCTGTTTGTGATGACCACAGTCGCCGCCGTTATATTTCATTCCAGAGAAACAAAACGTAATTTCCGTTACGGTTTATTGCTGCTCTCTGTCTCCTGCTCCATAATCCTCCCTCATCTCGTCTGGCGTTCGGCCTATTACGGTTATCTCCTCCCCAATACTTTCTATGCTAAAGTCGGCTTTAATTATTCCTTGCTGTCAAGAGGATTGAAATATATCAACAACTGGATGCAAAACCTGTTATATATACCCCCAGCATGCATTTTATGGGGACTGCTCTTCTCACGGACAAATTGGAAATTGAAATCAGTAAGCTTCATATCGCTTGTTTATCTCATCGCTGTGGCGTTCCTGGGAGGAGACTGGATGCGAACATACAGATTCATCGTCCCCGTAATTCCTTTAACGGCCCTGAGCATCAACGGAACCGTTTTCGATTTGTTCCACAGGAAAAATAAAAACAAAAGCATGAAAGTCATAGCCGTCGCCGTCTTTTGCATCCTTTTCGCCGCACAAATCAATAATGCGAAACACTGGTTGAAAGAATCGGAAAAATTCGATCTTAACAAATACTGGACGAACCATTTGACCTTGCTGGGGCTCTGGTTGAAACATAATGCCCCGCCCGAAGCATCTCTGGCGACCGGAGACCTGGGTCGCGTGACCTATTATTCCAACCTCTATATCCATGATCCCCTCGGTATAATTACACCATATATTGCTCACTCAAATCAGGAAAAACTGGGAAAAGGCGCACCCGGACACGAAAAAAGAGACTGGGAATATATTCTGTCGAAACAACCATCATTTATTTTCGGCAGCGACAGGCTCGTAAGATTCAATAAATCAGAAAAAACCGATAACGCACAAAATGACAGAAATAAATGGCGCTTCAGAACCATAGGCGGCATCAATCTCGAGCATATAAACGGTTTCACGCAAAATTATGAGCGCATTACTGTAAAACTACCTGTAATTTCATGGCATATAATGGCGCACGAAAATATTCTGCCGAAGATTCTCCCCAAAACCATGCCGAAAAAAAAGTCAGTAACTAAAAAATTACCACCATTAAAAGAACATAAACCCCAACAAAAACCAGTAATCCCCCTGTTTCAACCGCCCCAAATTAAAAATCATATCCAGGAATAGTCAAGGATGATAAATAAAAACGGCGCTTCGAAATCCTCATAAGAAGCTGATACTGTCCCGCAAATATCTGCCTGTCGAAATCACCGCTGTTTATTTATTAAGAACCGCTTATTCATGTATCGCAGTCGGTTTCGGTATCGCTTTCGCAATCGGTATCAATAAATAGGGACTGATCAAACCGGGGTCACACTTCTTCCATAACTTTTTACGGTTTGTTTCGGTAATCGGGGTCCCAATTTTTGATTGTTGTCGGTGGGTTGACCTCACCCCCCGGCCCCCTCTCCATGAATGGCTTTAGCATTAGGATAAGCCTTGAATTTTATTATTCGACAATATATAATGTTGCACGGATGACT
>CAZUFC010000128.1:0-12901 GCA_964619725.1 uncultured bacterium
TGGCTGGTTGGGGGATTTGGTTGGGTTGTTTTATGGCTGGTTGGGGGATTTGGTTCGGTTGTTTTATGGCTGGTTGGGGGATTTGGTTCGGATATTTTATGGCAGTTTTGAGGGAAGTTTTATACGCCTCCTTCACATCTCCATGCATTGACTGATAAAAATTTTGAATTGTTTAACGAAAAAACAACAAGCGATCAAAACAATTGGGGAACAAATTATTTTATTTTCTGTCAGATTTAAGGTGTGATCGGAGCGACTGCCTTGCTCTACAAGTAAATAATGCAGTTACGGGCGTTAATGACATTCAAGATTAATTCTTATTTTTTAAAAGGGGGACATAACAGCATGAAAGATTACAACGATGAAAGGCATTATGAAAAAGTAACGGGAAAAAAAAGAATGGAGCGGATGCTTCTGGTTTCCATCGTATTTCATTTTCTTTTGATTTATGCTTTGATCCCGCAAACGGCCGACGGCGCGCCGGAATTGATTGAAAAACCGAAGAGCGGCATGATCATCAATCTCAGTGAACTGATAACAAATGATGACAAGCCTTCAGGTAGAATCGATGAAAGAGATATCAGAAAACCGAAGCCTGCGTTATTGCCTATTCCTGATCCTTCACCTTCGGTAGAAGAGATAGCGTACGATTTTGATATGACGATGGACCCTGATATGGATATTATACCGGCTGATGCGATTGCGGTTTTCGGAGTTCCCGAAAATCCTCCGGCGCCTGATGCGGGCGGGCCGGTCAGATTGACCAGCGACGTAGTGAAACCGAGGCTCATTAAAAAGGTAAATCCGGTTTATCCGGAGATAGCCCGTCAGGTGGGGATAGAGGGAGTCGTAGAGATAGAAGCGGTAATATCAGGGAACGGCAGAGTGATAGATGCGAAGATTATTCGGGGGCTGGATTCTTCGGGTTTGAATAAAGCGGCGCTGGAGGCTGTGCTGCAGTGGGAATTTACGCCGGCGCTGTTAAACGGCGTGCCTGTTGACGTATATATGATGCTGAAAGTCGTATTCGAGTTGCGATGATCGTCCTGTTGCGACAGGCGGTCCTGTTCCTCCATCGGGAACTCCGGGTTGCGGCTATGTCAAAAATGGCCATGTCAGGGGCGAAATTTTTCAGTTTGAATCCTTAGTGCTCGTGCTCAGTGCAGCGGTAATGGTAATCGAAAGATTGGTCTGACCCGTACAGTCGTTTGAAAGCAAAGTTGGGCAATCATTTGAATCGATCGATTACGATTACGAGCACGAGCGCCTCTCCGCTGAGCAGGAAAGTTCTTTTTGAGTATCGAGATCACAATTTTCAACCCCTATTTGATCAATCCCCATTTTTTTATGCCGGCACAAAGAGTTACCTTCATATGATCAGTCCCAAAAAGCGTAAGCCCCGTTTTATCAGCGCCCAAAAATGTATAGGAAAATAAGTCTCGAAGGTTTATACTTGTTATTCGACAAGTAACCGGCTTTTTTTCAACGCCGGTGAATTCGATTTCATCAGCGTAAACTGAATCGCCGGTATGCCGGGGTGTAAAAATGAAAGAAACCGAGCTCGCTCTGATTAGTCAGATGATTGTGCAGCGTTTGAAAAATATTTATACGACAGAAGATTGCATTGAATTTTCGGAAAAAGCTGAGGGACAGTTCAAAACAATGCGTTCGTTTGTGCAGAAGAATCTGAAGTCTTCAATTCAGCATTTGAAGCAAGATCAGACGGAGTTTGAAAAGAATCTTCTTTCTCAAAAAAGAATCGATGCGATATATCTCGGCGCTCGAACAAGGCAAAGCGGCATTTCGTTCGGTGATTTATTTGATTACATGTTCAAAGAAACCGCCAAACATCCGAATGCATTGGCCGTGAGCATAATTGAAATGACCCGGTTGATGCCTCATTTCCGGGAATGGCGGCCGCTCCGTTTGTTTATGCTGAATGAACTGGAACAGGAGTTGCTGCCGCAATTATCGGGTATTGCCCAGGCTTTAGTAATGGGTGAATTAGGCCACTTTTACGCTGATTACGCCAGGCAGGACAAATCGCGATGGGCGGAAAAGGCTTTCCAATATTTTGAAAAGGGCCTGAATTTAATTAATCCGGACGAAACGCCGGTGATATGGGCGGCGATGAAGTTTGGCCAGGGGGTTGTTTCCAGGTTGAGAGTCGTTGGTGAGAGGGCGCTGAATCTGGAAAAGGCTATCGAGTATCTCAAAGAAGGTCTGAGTGTGACCTCTTTTTCTTCAAATTTGCGCAACAGGGGTATGGTTTTAAACGAACTTGGAGTGGTTTATAGAAACAGGATAAACGGCAGCAGGAAAGAGAACCTTAAAACAGCCGTCAAATACTATAATGAAGCCCTGGTTTGCTTCAATCGTCAGGAGTATCCTCAAAATTGGGGTATGGTTCAATATAATCTGGGGAATATTTATCGTCACTATTGGGAAGGCGGGAGATCATCCAACCTGGAAAAAGCGATAGAATATTATCGTAATGCTTTGGAAGTAAGGAAGAAAGAAACTATGCCGGTACAGTGGGCTTATACTAACAATGGGCTGGCGGGAGCTTATCTGGAGAGGATTCAGGGCGATGCGACGGAAAACATTGAATGGGCGATACATTATTTCCAGAGGGCGGCGGAAGTCTTTACGCTAAAAAATTTTCCAGGTTTCTGGGCGGGAATTCAAAATAACCTGGCGGTTGCTTTCAGGAAGCGCATCAGGGGCCCGCATGCTGAAAACATCGAGCAGGCGTTGAAATACAGCAAAAATGCGCTGAAAGTATGGACCCGCGATGAATTTCCCTGGAACTGGGCGATTATAACGGGAAATCTCGGCAACATTTACTCGTCTCGAATGAAGGGGAGCAAAAGAGATAACAAGGAAAAGGCGATTGAATACTATAAGCAGGCGACGGATGTTTTTACGAAAAAAGAATACCCCCAGAATTGGGCTCTGCTTCAGACCAATTTGGGGAACGCTTATCTGGAAAGGATTTCCGGGCATCCACAGGATAACCTGGACAGGGCTGTTCAACATTTTAATCAGGCGCTCAAAGTATTTACCGCTAGTGAATTTCCGCTGGAATGGTCTGATGCGGTTTTCAGCCTGGGGCATGCCCTGGGAGAAGTGAATTCCGGTTCTGAAAGGTACCGGAAAGCCGTCAGCCTTATTACGGCTTCACTTGATGTCAAGAGTCCGGAATCTTTTCCTTCGGACGCCCGTGAAAGAGCCCGGACGCTGGGTAATGTCCATTGCCGGCAAGGGCAGTTTGAAAAAGCGTTCGCTGCTTTTGAGAAGGCAGCGGTCGCCGATAAATACGCCTATCAGGAAGCTGTGCTGACGGATTCGGTGGAACGAGAAATAAATGAAGGAGCTTCTGTATATTATCAGAGCGCCTGGTGCCTCGCAAAGATGGGGCGCATCACCGATGCGTTTGAATGGCTTGAGCGGGGTAAAACCAGGACGTTGTCCGAAAAAACAGCGCTTGATCGGGCCTGGTTCGACGACATACGTGAAGAAGATAGAATCAAATACCGGCGATTGACGGAGAGGCTTGTCGAGCTGGAAACTGAACAACGCACCGGCGTTCGTTCATTACAGGATATTGCCGAAGATGTTAAATCAACGCGGTATGAATTGGATGAGCTCATAGAAAAAATTCGGGACTATAAACCTGTTTTCCTGCGTCACGGCATTAATTTTCATTCCATGTACGAATTTTTCCCACAGGAAGATGCCGCTGTTATGGAAATGGATATCACCGATCACGGAACGCTTATCCTGCTCCTTTTTAAAAAAGAAGGCATCCCTGTTGTCGATGCCGTGTTTAACGATCATTTTACCCTGGATCGCCTGGTTTACATCACGAAATTATGGCTGAACAGATACCGGCGTTTTCAGCGAGCATCCCGGACTGCCGTTGCTGAAAGATTATCCTGGGGCAAATACATTCGACGTTTTGTCGGACGGCTGTCCGAAGAGCTCTTCGCTCCGGCTCTGGATATTATATATGATCAGAATGTAAAACGCCTGATGATAGTACCTCATCTTTCCATGCATATTTTTCCTCTGCACCTGATGAGTCGACGGCATAATGGCCGCCGGCGCAGCGTTATGGAAGATATGGAAGTCGTTTTTCTGCCCAGTTTGACTCTTTACCGGGAAAATATCAAACAACGAAAACCTTATGCAGACAAGTTTACGGGGATAACCGATCCCACGGGAGACCTGCTGTGGGCAGCGAAAGAAACGGAGAAGATAAAAGAATTTTTTACGAATGGTCCTATCGTTTTGAAAGGTAAACATGCTGCTCCTTCCCTTGTGAAAAAAGAAATAAGAAAGGCTGGATACGTTCATTTAGCCTGCCACGGCTTTTTCGATCAGAACGATGTGTATAATTCCGGTCTGGCGCTGTCGCCGGACGAACAGGTTCGCCCAACTCAGCATTCAGAAAGCTCAGAGTCAGCAACTCTCCGCAAACTCAAAATCCAAACGGAGAAACAGATGCTGACGCTCTCTGAAATTTTCACTTCGCTCAGAACCCCCGAAACCAGGCTGGTTGTCCTCTCCGCCTGCGAATCAGGACTCGTGGACGTCGACAGAACCGCTGACGAATTCGTCGGACTCCCCGCCGGCTTCCTTTACGCCGGCGCACGATCAGTCGTTTCCAGCCTCTGGATGGTTGACGACGAATCTACAGGCATCCTTATGCAAAATTTCTACAGGAACTTATTTCGGCATGATATGTCGATCCCCGCTGCGCTCAATGCCGCTCAATTATCTATGAAAAACGATAATAAATTCAAGAATCCCTTCTTCTGGGCAGGCTTCCAGGTCCACGGCATGGAGTGAAAAAAAAACGGGAATTCTTTCAAAACTTTCGACAGTTTGTTTCAGTAATAGGGGTCGGGGTCGGGATCGAAATCGAAACAAAATGATGGGATATTCTGCAGGATTGTAACCTCAATAGACGCAGAGTATAAAGTTGAGTGGTTTGGGAAGGACGCCGTCACCGTCGGAATTATGCCATAATATTGAAAATCTTCCTCTTTGGAATCCTCCCTTGAAAAAATATAACTCTCCTTGAACCTTCATTTCTAAAACAAAAGCCCCCGTCCCGCTTAAGGCAGGGGCGAGGGCTTTTAAATCCTTGTTTTAAGGGAGTTGATGACACAATCCGTAGAATTCTATTTCTTTGTCGCCGAATTCGGGGATATTTTCGTAGGTGAATAGTTCAATATTGTCGGAATCGATCGGGATGCAGGGAGAAATCATGTCCATACCGTTGACTGTCGGGTCAACGCGGTCCAGCAGCATGCAGGAATCATCGCCTGTTATTTTGCCCTGAGGGTTCAAATGCATGATCCAGGCGTTTGTGTACCCGGTATTGGGGAAGGAATCGGTGAATCCGCACACGGCAAAATTATTCTGTTCCGTTCCTTCCACGTAATAAAATCCGTCATCGTTCCATCCGCCGTATCCTCGTGAGTAAAGAACGCCGCCGTTGCCGGGGTCCAGCTTCAGGATATAACCGTTCTGCGTTCCGTTCCAGGGCATGAATGCTGATGCGGCTACTAGCAGTTGTCCGGAGCTGTTCACGTCAACGGCGTAACCGTAATCCGGGCCGTAGAGTCCGTAGAGATTCTGAAAATCCGGGTTGCTGAAAACGTTCATGTCGAACTTGACCGTGAAGATATCGAAAGAACCTGCGCCCGGAGTATCGGAGAATCCCGTCATAACGTACTTGCCGCGGCCAAGAGTTTTTATTGAGGTAACCTGCTCATTACCTCTTTCGCTGAAATTTTTCTGAGCTTTAATCGTTCCGTTGTCTTCAAGCAGGAGAACCCAGGTGTCGTATATGCCCATTGCGCTGACGTAATAACCGGCAATAATGTAGTCATCTCCTGCCCGGTCGATGCATATGCCGGTTTCTTCTCTTGAGTGATCGTAATACCGGCTCCAGGCTAGGCTTCCGTTCGCATTAACTTTAGCGGCCCAGAAGTCCAGGTCCCCATTGTAATCCACATATCCGACGGCTGTCGCCCCGCCGCCTGCTGCGACGAGCTGAGAAGGAACCAGGTCGCCCTGCGAATAACCGTAGATTCTTTCCCATAATAAATCTCCTTCATGATTGATTTTCAAAAATATGGCGACATCATATCCCGTTTCCGGCTCATATTTGAAGCCGGATATTATGTATCCCTCTTCGACCTGAACGATGTCCGTAAAGTAGCGGGAGTCCCAACCGTTTCCGTAGTATTTCTGCCATTCCAGGTCTCCGGCATCGTTGATTTTCATGATCAAATACTGCTGAACGCTCCAGTACCATCCCCAGCCTGAAAAAACGTTCATGATGCCCCCCGCAGTGATGAATCCGCCGTCTTCCGTCCGGGTTACGACCGTTCCCCAAATATTGGTCCCGCCGTCATATGTTTTCGCCCATCCGGCTCCTTCGACGTGTGCGGCTCCCATTGCCGCTACGATCATCATCATAATTCCCGTTACTGCCGTTATGCTTCGACTCATTTGTCTCCTCCTGAATAAAAGGTTTCTGTTGGTTACCCCTCATTCAGAGCATCGATGAAGCTATTCCCCGGGAGAAGCTCATGGGATTTCCCAGCTCCCCGCTTCTCCGTCGTCGCTGTTATACAAACAAACCTGCCGAAGAAAGTGCACACGGAAAAATAAAAAAATTTGGAGGGCTGATCGAATGGGGATTACAATTCATAATTTTTCATCAGTCAATGTCAGGAGATGTGAAATTCTAAGTTCATCAGTTTTTTGTATTTTCGAGACAGAAAAGGTAATAAAGAAAATAAGGTTTATCGGAAAGCCTGTCATCGAGTCTGGATGATCGATGCCGGGCGGACTGGTTCGTTATTGATAAGTATTAGTCTTTTATTCGGTAATGAAAAACGAAGGAGGTTACAACTCATGAATTTTATACGTATTTTTCTTTTCGTTTTAATTTTACTGACGGTGCACCAACCGGGTTTTGCCGGCATACCTTACCAGATTAATTATCAGGGGCAACTGTTAAACAGCATTGGTGAGCCTGTGAACGGCGAATGCGTTTTCACTTTCAGGATTTACGATATGGAGTCCGGCGGTGCGGCCTTATGGGAAGAGACGCATGTTTCGGTTCCCGTACAGGAAGGTCTTTTTCATATACTGTTAGGCGAAAACATTCCTATAGATCCTGATGAGACGGGTATAACGTTTGATGGAGAATACTGGTTGGAAATCGAAACGGATGGAGAAACGCTGACGCCCAGGCAGCCTTTCGCCGGCGTCGGACAGGCTTTCAGAGCCGGGCAGGCCGAGGATGTTTACGATCAGGACATCCATCCCCGCAGTTTAACTATCTCTGGTTATGGCCTGGTTATCAATGATGCGGGAATATGGGTCGGCGATCCTGCCGGATTGTCGGGCCCGAAGGGAGATACGGGATTAATGGGACCTCAAGGCGATACAGGTCCACTCGGCCCGCAAGGCTACACAGGCATAACGGGTCCGACGGGCCCCCAAGGCGATACGGGAATTACGGGCGGAACAGGTCCGCAAGGCTCGCAGGGAGAAACGGGTCCGCAAGGTCCTCGAGGCGACACGGGATTAACAGGCCCAGAGGGCGATACGGGAATTACGGGCGGAACAGGCCCGCAAGGCTCGCAGGGAGAAACAGGTCCGATAGGTCCGCAGGGTCCCCAGGGCGATACCGGGATAGAAGGAATGACAGGACCTCAAGGGAATACAGGCCCTCAGGGAGAGACAGGACCCGCCGGACCGACATATCGAATGATGCGTTTCGGCGGCGACGGCAGCGATGGAGCCAAAACGATAAGCGGGACCGAAAATTTCGACAGGCATACCTGGTATAATTTCACGTCATTAACAATGCAGGACGGCGGGACCTTAACCTGCTCGAACAATTCGACGGGAAACATTTTATACATAGCCGTACAGGGCGATGTCGTAATGGAAGGCGGCTCAAAGATTGATTTAAAGGGCAAAGGGACTTCCGGGGGAGCCGGCGGCGATTGCGGAGGACCGAACTGCAATGCCAGGGGCGGCAACGGAGGATACGGCGGAGGTTCTATTTACATTGAGGTTGCGGGCGATCTTATCCTGGAAAGCGGAGCGATCATTGACGTGCAGGGAAAACCAGGAGGAAACGGCGAAAACGGGACCAATTGCGGCAACAGGGAAGGCGGTGAAGGCGGCGACGCGGGAAGGGCTTTTGAAGGTTTCGGTTATTCCTTCAATGGCGGCAGCGCTTCCGGCTATTCAACGGGCGATGACGAAAACTCACGCGGGAGGATGGGTAGAAAGGGAAAAAGCGCCGTCACCTTCAGGACATCCGCATATCCCGTCAGCGCTTTCCTCAATCGCAGAAACGCCAATATGATACTGTTGACCTGCGGTACCGGCGGCAGCGGCGGCGGTGAAGGTGGTTGCGACGACGACGGTTATTGGGAGGAAGGCGGCGGCGGTGGAGGAGGCGGCGGTGGCGGCGGCACCGTATGGATATTGGTTAAAGGAACGATCTCCAACAATGCCTCCATACTCGCTGACGGCGGGACAGGCGGTCTAGGCGGAACGGGATACGCTTCCCCTTACAATGATGGTGAAGACGGAGAAAACGGCGAGGAAGGTTTGGTATTGATTCAAAACATCGATGTTGAATAAACCTCGGCCAGAATGAAAATAAGGACCGATAGAAAGTCAAAATGAATTCTGTTGTCCTTTCAGTCCCTTAGGTCCCTTAGGTCCCTTTCGTCCCTTACGTCCTTTTAAAAAAATGGATTTCGACAAGGCAGGCTTTGAAACGGGAACCGCGGAAATTACCATTATAAAAAAATTATAACTTTCTTTCAGTCGTTCTCCTTTTTCATTCTACCGATTAACAAGACTCCTCCCAGGAGAGCTATAAGTATGGCTATCCCCGTATTTTTCATACTGGGTATCGGAGGAGCCGTAGGCGTTGCAGTAACGGTCGGGGTAGGAGAAGTGGGCGTCAAAGTTGGAGTATCGGTAGAAGTAGGAGAAGGAGTGGAAGTGTTGGTCGGGGATATCGTAGGCGTCATAGTGGGCGAAAGGGTTGCTGTGGGTGATATTGTCGGCGTAGAGGACAGCGTAGGAGTGGATGTAGCGGTCTGAGTAGGCGAAAGCGTCGGCGTAGGCGATACCGTAGGCGTATTGGTAATGGTCGGCGTATTTGTAATCGTCGGGGTGCATGTGGCCGTCGGCGTAAGAAGCTCGAAGTCCTGATTAACCAGTATTTCACTCTGGACGTTCAGTTCGTGCAATGTCTGAGGAACGAATCCCTGGGCTCCTGCCGTCACGTCATAGGCGCCGTTGGGTATCCGCAGAATTTCGTAATAGCCGTTTGAATCGGCGCCGTCCGGGTCGGAGTAACCGCCGGATGCAGTCACTGTCGCTCCCTCTATGGGCGACAGGTTGTTCGCTTCCCTGACGTAACCCGTGATGCCGCCTCCCACGTGGAAACTCCAGTTGTAATCCGGACAATCCCAGCAGTTTGCATAATCCGCCGTTTCATGCGCTTCCACGGTCACGCGGATATGCGGCGCGCCTTCAGGAACGGTCCAGTCCCAGCTATGATACACGTCTGCGTTGTGCTCCAGCGTCGTGATCCAGTCTTCGTCCGTTAAGTGGCTGTCGTATTCTGCCGTTCCCGTATCCCCGTCCGTATCGGCTTTCAGCGTATAGGTCGTGTTGAAACTGTAGAAGGGATGCGGATTCTCGGCCCTGACCCTGATTTTAGCCGTTTCACCGGGATAGAATACGTTCGTCGGTTCTCCGGCCGCATTCAATATGTCCACGTCCTGCACCCTGGGATCGAGATCGAACGTATACCCCTCGCAGAAATGAGGCAGCGATTCGGCTATGTCGTCCGCCTGGTCCTGGTCGTCCGCGCAGACGTAAAGTGTCGTCGATTCCAGGGTCAATACAGCCAGGGAACTCGACGATATTACGTAATGGCCTCCATTGAAGTGCTGCGTATGAATGGAGAAGGTGTTGGATGCCGTGCCTCCCGGATTGATGTTCAAATACGCGGGATCGAAAGCGAATCCATAAACCCCGTCGGGAATGATGTCGTTCAGCTCCCCTATCAAATGACCGTTGATGAGCAGGTCCACGTAATGCGGCCGCACGCCGGAACGGGGCGTAAACTGAGTGTATATCGCGGCTGTGACCACTTCCTCCATTTCAAGCGATACGTCGAAATGCATGGATATCCGGGGCCTGTTGGTGCAGAACCATCCCGCCATGCTGTAGCACAATTCCGGTTCGGCCACTACCACCTCGAAAATATCCCGGGGCGGCACGCAGTCGAACGTCACCGGCAACACTTCCTGGACGCCGGCCGCTTCACCGAGCAGCTCGCCCGTAAGCGTCGCATCGCCCGGCTGAAACAGCGGTTCAACGTAAAAGTCGATATGATCGCCGCTGTCCATCTTGTAATGTTCAACTTTAGGGACGAAGATGGCGTGCCCGGACAGTTCGCCCTCTGCAGTAACCGTCATATCGGTCAGAAGATCGCCTGAATTCGTTACCCGGCAAGTCTTCACCAGCGAAACGGGGTCAGCGTATTCTTCAGTCAGGGCGAAATTGATGTCCGGCCAGGTCACGCATATGGTCGCCGGCGCGCTGTCCGTGATGGGACCGTCTTCCTCATCAGCCGTCAGCGTCAGCGCTATATTGTCGAAACATATCTCAACCGGTTTGGAACCTCCGTCGCCCTGAACGTCCTGCGCGTGTATGGTCAGCTCCACGTCGACCGTTTCGCCGCCAGGAATGATCACCGTTTCATCCTCGCTTCCCGGTCCCACGAAATTCACGATCAGGTCTTCATTGGGATTCTCGATGTGAAGCTCGACTTCGTGACTCACAACGTCCTGGTTGTAGACAGCTACCTGCCGCCGCTGATCGTAATCCCTTTCCACCGTGAATAAATAGGAATTCTGATCGAAAACCACTCCGTTGCCCACAGTGAAAGACCATGTGCTCGACGTCGTGGAGCCGCACAGAGAATCTATTTCAACATACCATTGATATGTCGTGTTTCGGGTTAAATATTCCAGCTCATACTGATGCTGCGTCTCTCCCTGTCCGACGATCGCTTCCGCCCATTCGCCGGCTCCCGATTCGCGATAATAAAGCGTGGAATCGGATTCCACCGACGTATGCCAGCTTAAAGTGACGTCGCGGCTGCCCGTTTTGCTTCCGTTTCCGGGATGTCGCATATTTATGTCGACCGATCCCGTCGCTTCAAGCTGTCCGGCAGCATCATAGGTTTCGCCCATCTGCTGCGATGCCGCTTCGATCTGGAAAGGATAAGTCCCTATCTCCCCGCAGTCGTCGGGGACCGTTACGGTCAATACCGATTCGCCGGTCTCGCCGGCCGTCAGGACGAGCGGATTCTCATCCAAATCATACCAGCTTTCCGGCAATGAACCGCTTACCGTCAGATCGAAAGTATCCGCACCCATATTCCCGTTATCGACCGTAACGAGAAATTCGGTCTCTTCTCCTACCGAAACCGTCTCTTCTTCCGGTTCAAGGGTAAGCGTTACAGCATCGGCGCAATATATGATCGGCGCGTTGCGGGCGCCTCCGTTATTGGCTTCATTTATTTCAATTACATCATCATAAACGTCCGATTCCACGGAAATGACCGTTCCGCATGCCGCTGTCCAGGTTTCGGTCAACGTTTCCGAAGCATCCGGCGCCAGGGGATCGACGATCTTGTCGTCGCCCAATTGCACCGGACCGGAACCGTCGTCAATGAAAAACTGAACCGTAAAGGCCGGGGAAATTTCATCGCCCCAGTTGTGTGCCGTCGCATAAATCGTCACGATTTCCTCTTCCGCAGGATAGGACGGGTCGAACTGAATGTCCTGGCTGCGGAGCACGATATCCGGCGCCGGCGTGGAAGTAGCCGTAAATGTCGGCGTGGGCGTTTTCGTCCCCATGACCGTCGGCGTCGGCGTATGAGTGGCCGGCACGGTCGGCGTACGGGTCGGCGTTAATGTGACGGTAGGCGTTAACGTAACCGTCGGCGTGGCGCTCAACGTCGGCGACAGCGTGGGCGTCAATGTGGGGCTGAGCGTCGGCGACAAGGTTTCCGTCGGCGTCAAAGTCGGCGTGTCCGTAGGCGATTGCGTCGGCATCAGCGTCGGACTCTCCGTCGGACTCAGCGTCGGCGAAAGCGTTACGGTAGGCGATAGCGTCGGAGTATCCGTCGGCGTGTCCGTCGGAGAAGATGTCGGACTCAATGTCGGCGATAAGGTAATCGTCGGGGATAAAGTTGGAGTATCAGTCGGGGTGTCTGTCGGTGATAATGTCGGACTATGAGTCGGAGATAATGTTATCGTCGGCGATAAAGTGGGGCTCAGCGTCGGTGAAAGCGTTACTGTGGGCGAAAGCGTCGGAGTATCAGTCGGCGTATCGGTCGGTGAACTCGTGGGCGTTCCGGTCGGAGTCCTGGTCGGCGACAGCGTTGGACTTTGCGTCGGCGACAGCGTTACGGTGGGCGACAGTGTCGGTGTCTGAGTCGGGGTATCTGTCGGCGATAATGTTGGACTCTGCGTCGGCGATAACGTAACCGTCGGCGTCAAAGTCGGCGTTCTTGTCGGGGTATCCGTCGGCGAGAGCGTAGGACTCTGTGTGGGTGATAAGGTAACCGTCGGAGATAAAGTCGGCGTTCTTGTCGGAGTATCCGTGGGCGACAGCGTAGGACTCTGCGTCGGCGATAAAGTAACCGTCGGCGACAGTGTCGGCGTTCTTGTCGGAGTATCCGTGGGCGAGAGCGTAGGACTCTGTGTCGGCGATAAAGTAACCGTCGGCGACAGTGTCGGCGTTCTTGTCGGAGTATCCG
>CAZUFC010000128.1:13001-22576 GCA_964619725.1 uncultured bacterium
GTGTCGGCGTTCTTGTCGGAGTATCCGTGGGCGAGAGCGTAGGACTCTGTGTCGGGGATAAAGTAACCGTCGGCGACAGTGTCGGCGTTCTTGTCGGAGTATCCGTGGGCGAGAGCGTAGGACTCTGCGTCGGGGATAAAGTAACCGTCGGCGACAGTGTCGGCGTTCTTGTCGGAGTATCCGTGGGCGAGAGCGTAGGACTCTGCGTCGGGGATAAAGTAACCGTGGGCGTCAAAGTCGGCGTTCTTGTCGGAGTATCCGTCGGCGACAGCGTTGGGCTCTGCGTCGGCGATAAGGTAACCGTCGGGGACAAAGTAGGCGTTTTTGTCGGGGTATCCGTGGGCGAGAGAGTAGGACTCTGCGTGGGAGATAACGTAACCGTGGGACTTAACGTCGGACTCAGAGTCGGCGATAACGTTGCCGTTGGCGTCAGAGTGGGCGTATCGGTAGGCGTGTCCGTCGGGCTTTCGGTCGGCGATATCGTCGGAGTTTGCGTCGGCGACAATGTAGGACTCTGCGTCGGCGACAACGTCGCTGTCGGCGCCGGAGTCGGAGTTCCTTGGGAAGACTCGCTGCCGAAACTGCTCCAGTCAGGTTCCGGAGACGAATACTTGGTCAAAAACCATCGGTCCGTCCGGAAATCCATACCTCCGTTTCCATCCTTGTTGTCCCATCTCACATACGTCGGTGACTCCTGGTAAAAACTCGTTCCCGGATAATCGAATCCCTCCCAGAAAAAATACTTCACAGAGCTCGGGTCCGGTATGGATGTCGTATCCGTTATCTCCAGGTCTGCCAGCATCGTATCCGTTCCTTCATTATACCATTGCGCTGTAATTTTATCCGAAGAATAAGTCATCCGAAATTTCAGCCTGTCCGACGTGCTCGGCTTATCCACGAGAATATACGACGGAACCGTCGAATTGCTGCCGTTTCGGCACCTTATCCTTACAGGTATCTTCGTCGAAGTCGCACCGTCCTGACTCGATCTCTGACTCCACATGAACACGACATGATCGTTTTGGTCCCACCTGCCGCTTTTGGTCGAACTCCATCCTATCGACGTCCAATCCCAAGCCCCCGGGTCCCAATCCATCAACCATTGATCGGCTTCCACCGTCTTGTATTCCGGAAAATCATCAATATCGTAGAACCAGTGGTAATGATTGCTCCAGCCTCGCTTTACCCAATCACCTACATTATTCGTAGTCCAATGATCAAAATATAAAAACGTGTTCGCTCCGTTGCTCGCCGATGATGCCCCTGAATTGCCGTAATACATGTAGAGCGATCCGTCCGTCTCGATGTCGGATGACGTCTCCACATACATCACCGCATAATCGCCGTCCGTCTTCTCGTCCAGCCAGTAGTCCAGTACCGTCGCATTATCATCGTCAATAAATCGGATATCGGAAAAATCATTGTTGCAATGCCCGTGACAATGAACGTCATAGTCGCTCGCATTGCTGTCATATCCCACCACTATCTTCATCTGACAATCGTTGCAGGCATCGCTGATATTGCACGTCTTACGGTAGTTCCAGCTCGTATTCCACCAGTCGCCGTTTCGACCGCCGCTTCCTCCTGTATATTCACACCTTATTTCATCGCTTATCGGTAACATAAAAATTATTAAAATCATCAGCATCGACGCGATATTATTCCAGTCCTTTAATTTTTCTTCCCATTTCATGTTTATTCCTCCCTAATCATTCAATATAAATATATCAATTACTTTTACGAAGTTTATCTGCATGCATCACCGAAATTTCCCCATAAAAAATCAATCCTTCCGCCGTTCCATGTCTCTCCCTCATTCTCAATAGGCTCATTTCGAAATTCCCTTCGAAAAAAAACGATTTTTTCCCGCTTCTATATAATTCTGGAATTTTCGTTGCCTCTTCCTGAAAAATTCGACTCTCATTTTTCCGGATCATAACGACGATTCAGAAAAACAGACTTCAGAAAAAATCTGCTGCATATTTATTTTGCGAGGAAAGCCTCACAATGACATACAACATTATAAGAGCATCGAGAAAAATGTCAAATCGGGAGAATCAATGGTGCGTCTTGACTTGGAGCGTCTCTTTTTTTATCCTTTCAGTTTGATCCTCAGGAGTCAGCCGTTCCTGAGGGCAATGAACGAGGAGATAAAGGGCTGATTGAGAAATCAATGCGAGTCCGGCGCACAGTTTGCGGATTCGTTTTGGATCAAGCGAGCGGAGGGCGGCAATGGAAATCAAGTTGTACAACACGATGAGCAGGAAAAAGGAGGCATTCAGACCGGCAGAGGACAGGAAGGTCGGCATATATGCGTGCGGACCGACGGTTTACTGGTATCAGCACATTGGAAACATCCGGACCTATATATTTGAGGATGTGTTGAAGAGGATGTTTCTTTACAGCGGTTATGACGTGAAACACGTGATCAACGTAACTGATGTCGGCCATCTGACGTCTGATGCTGATGAGGGCGAGGATAAACTGGTTAAGGCCCTCAAGCGCGAAGGATTGCCTTTGACTGAAGAATCCATGCTGAAGCTGGCCGACAAGTATTTTCAGAAGTTCCTTGAAGACTTCAGTCGTTTAAATATCGTGATGCCCGATGTATGGTGCAAGGCGACCGAACATGTCGATGAAATGATCGAACTGGTCAGGCGCATCGACGAAAACGGTTACGCTTATAAGACGAAGGTGGGATTGATTTTCGACACCTCTAAATTCAAAGATTACACGAAACTGGCCAGGCTGGACCTGGAAGCCCAGGAGCAGGGCGCCAGGGTGCAGAAGGACCCGGAAAGGCGCAATGCAAGTGATTTTGCGTTATGGATAACCAATCAGCCGAATCACATTATGCAGTGGGAGTCTCCCTGGGGACGCGGTTTCCCCGGATGGCACGTGGAATGTTCCGCTATGAGCATGAAATACCTGGGTGAACATTTCGACATTCATTGCGGGGGAAAGGAACATATTCCGGTTCACCACACGAACGAGATAGCCCAGGCGGAAGCGGCCACGGGCAAAAAATGGGTCAATTACTGGCTGCATGCCGAATGGCTGGTTCTCCCCGAAGGTAAAATGTCCAAGTCCAAAGGCTCCTTCTACACCATAGACGACCTGATCGAAAAAGGTTATGATCCTCTCGCCTATCGCCTGTTCTGCTACACCGCTCATTACCGGTCTCCCCTCTCTTTTACTTTCGAAGCCCTGGATGCCGCTAAAAACGCTTTCGAAAGTTTGAGAAACAGAGTCATTGAACTGAAAGAAAATCCCTTCTCACGACCCAAAGAAAACGACTATAAAAAAGAATTTTTGAGCGCCCTGTACGACGACCTTAATATGCCGGTGGTCATGTCGGTCGTCTGGGCCGTTATCAAGGACAACGATCTGGGGAACAAGGAAAAATACGACCTGTTGAAAGATTTCGATAAAGTTCTCGGATTCAATATAGATGAATTCAAAAGAGCTTCCCTGGATGAAGAAATTGAAAATATGGTCGCCCAAAGACAGGAAGCCAGAAAAAACAGAGACTGGGCCGCCGCAGACAGAATAAGAGACCAACTCAAGGAAAAAGGAATTGTCCTGGAAGACACCAAAGAGGGCGTCAGGTGGCGGAGAGCCTGACCGGAGGACTGCCTTTCAAGGCAATATCCTGAACGACTTGCCGTTTTTTGTTCGATAAGCGTTGAATCCCCGACGATCCAGCGTCAGAACTCCTGTTATGTGGCGTTCCACATAACAGGAGTTCTGAAATTTGAATGTGGTTTCGAGTTCACGGACCGGCGCTGTTTAATTCAGTCCATGAATTTTCAAATTCCAGAAGCGTTTTTTCCTTTTCCTCTTTTGGAAGAAACGAGGCTTTAATGCCGTTCAGGGTGAGTTTTTTAACTTCCTCCAGGGAGAATTGCAGTTCCCGGACAAGCGTGAGATATTCAAAGGTAATGGAGGTATCGAACATGGTGGGGTCATCCGAATTGACGGTCACCGGAATGCCTGCATCAAAGAATTTCCTGATGGGATGCTCTTTGACAGACCGGTAAACGCCTGTTTTGACGTTACTCACCACGCACATCTCCAGCGGAATTTGCCTTCGCTTCAAAAGCGCCATGACTTCATCCTCTTCAACGGCCCTGACCCCGTGACCTATTCTTTCGGCGTTCAAGTCTTCCACTGCCGAACGCACCGATTCAGCTCCGGCGGCTTCTCCGGCATGGGCCGTGAGTCTGAACCCCCTCTCTGCCGCTATCTGAAAGACTTCCCGATACGGCTCCGGCGGAAACAGATGTTCGCTGCCCCCGATGCCGATCCCTATGGCTCCGTGCTCCCGGTACGGAGTGATCTGATCCAGGTATCGTTTTCCTCGGACCGGTCCGTGGTCCCTTATCAGGTCAGCGATCAAACGGCACTTTATCCCCAACTCGCTCTCAGCCTTCTGCTTCCCTTCGATTATATTTTCAGTTATCTCTTCCACCTTGAACCCGTGACGGCTGTAATCGCCTGGCGCATAAATCGCTTCCGCATAACGCACGTTTTGACGATGCAACTCTTCCAAAACATCAAAGGTTATGCTCTTGAAATCTTCGACTTTCGTTATCAATTCGTTTTTCCAGGTCCAGTTTTCTATAAAATGAGAAAAATCGTCGAACATGAATTTACGCCGTAAATCGTCAAAAGACTCAATTTCGGGATTCCTGCCCCTCCTCTTGACCATTTTAAAAAGAGTCGCCAGAGGAATCGCTCCTTCAATATGAATATGCAATTCTGTTTTAGGCATCGTCGTGATGACGGCCTCGATTTTTCCCGCCGTGCCTTCGTCTTCGATTTGAGAGGACTCAGATTTCATTTTTTTCCTCAATTCGTTAAACCGGCCGTTTGCCGCAGATTTAAAAAACGCGCACAGATAATATCATTATAAAACAATTTACCTCCCCCTCGCCGTCCAATCCGCCAACCATCAACCCACGCACCCATCCAATTTTCCGTCCTTCCATTCATCCAATCTTCCGTTCCTTCCTCCTCCGCATTTACTTGAGGAACGCCAGGTCCTGTCTGGCTTTATTTTCATCTACGAAGAAGAGCAGCGCAGCGCCGGCCAGGAAGAGCAGCGTAATGGAGATAATGCTTCCTCTGGCTGCGGATTCGCTGGTGAGTCCTGCATATTTGAGCATGAGTCCTGCGTATCCCATTAAAACGGGTCCGATAACCACGGCGAATTTACCGAGCATATTGTAGAATCCGAAGTATTCAGCGGATTTATCTGCAGGAATAATGCGGGCGTAGAATGAGCGGCTGAGGGCCTGGATGCCGCCCTGGACGAGTCCGATGACGAGGGCCAGGCCGTAGAATTCCAGGCTGCTTCTCATGAAAGCGCCCCAGAGTGTGACTCCGAAATAGACGCCTATAGCGATAAAGATGCCTTTTTTCGCGCCGATTTTTTCTCCGAGTTTTCCGAAAAGGACTGCAGCCGGGAATCCTTCAAACTGGATGATGAGGAGCGCTTTGATAAGGTCTTTAGAATCTATACCGATGGAAGCGCCGTAGTCCACGGCCATGCGCACGATGGTGTCCACACCGTCGATATAGAGCCAGTATGCCGCCAGAAACAGGAAAATCTGCTTCAGATGCCTGATTTCTTTGAAGGTATGGCTCAGTTGCCGGAACCCCGCGTTCACCATTTTAAATCCCTTTCTGCGACCGTCGGGCAGGACCGGTTCCTTGACGAAAAGAAACAAGGGGACAGAAAAAAGGGCCCACCAAAAGGCAACAAGAAGAAAAGAAATCCGAACGGCATAACTCATGCCGGATAAACCAAACAGTTCCGGCTGCATCGTCATCCAGACATTGAGTGCGAAAAGCAGTCCGCCGCCCAGGTAACCCAGCGCGAAACCCAGCGCAGATACCATATGCATTTTTTTGTCTGAAGCCACGGACATGATGAGAGCATCATAAAAAATATTGCCGCCGGAAAAGCCGATCGTCGCCAGTATATAAAACAGCATGGCCGTAAGCCAGCGGTTCTGCTCAACCAGGAAAAGGGCCGCCGTGCATGTTATGCCGACGAGTGCGAAAACGAATAAAAACTTTTTCCGGGCTCCGCCTTTGTCCGCAATAGCCCCCAATACCGGAGCAGACAAAGCGACAGTCAATCCGGCAATAGAATTCGCCAGTCCCAGCCGGGCCGTACTGACCGTAGAATCAACCCCCGCACTCCAGAATTGTTTAAAAAACAAAGGAAAAAATCCCGCCATCACGGTAACCGCAAATGCCGAATTAGCCCAGTCATACAAACACCAGCTCAAAACCGTCCCTTTATTTTTTATCGCCATATTGCACCGAACCCCGAAAACCGGAAAAAGAGAGGAAAAAAAGCCATACGGTTAACGATTATAATCCCTGATTCAGGAACGATCAAACCGGATCGGAAATAGGCGGTTTCAGGCAAAATGCAAAATTGATCGGGACTGATAAAACTGGGGTTAAGCTTTTCCATAGAATATTTAACTGATTAAAATCATCATAAGAAACTAACCCTATCCCAAAAAAAACATTCTCCTTCCACCAACCACCCATAAAAAAAAGCAACAAAACCCCCTATCCAGCCAAAAAACAACCCAGTCTGACTCCCCCTCTCCATTCATGGAGAGGGGGCCGGGGGGTGAGGTCGTCTCACTATCCATTATTCACAAAAAAACAAGCATTCCCAAAAAACAATATTTTGATCATCATGCTGATTTCTGATATTAATACGTTTTGGACGTCTTTTGATGTCTCTGCAACAGATTCTCAACAACTGAAATAACCGGCATTGGGGACGTTTAGACGAATGAAAAAGATATATTTTAATCCTGACCCGTGCACAGGTTGCATGAATTGCGAGGCGGCATGCTTTCAGCATCATTATTCATTCTCCGGGAAGAATAGGGCGCGTTTAAAACTGGAGCTTGATCCCTTCACGGGAATCAACAGAATGATCCTGTGTCGACAATGCCGGGATGCGGCATGCGCATCGTCCTGCCCGCGGGAAGCGATCAGGTTCGATCCGGAAACGGCTGCCTGGGTGATTGAATATTCCGAGTGCGACGAATGCGGGATATGCATAGAAGCGTGTCCTTTCGGGGCTATGTTTACCGTGAATTCAAAGGATACGCCGGTCAAATGCGACCTTTGCGGCGGCGATCCCGAATGCGTCAGGGCGTGCCGTTTCGGCGCGTTGTTTTATGAGGTTGAAGCCGGCAGACGCCGGCGGGGGATACCAATAGAGGACCTGGACCCTGAGCTGGGGCGAGGATGACTGTGCTTATGAATACGATGAAGTTATCCGGCTTAATCAGGAGCGTATGATATGAGTGACTTACCGGCGGGCGGTTATACCGGCGACATTTTGCGTATTGATTTAACGAAAAAGCGGATAGAAAAGGAAAAGACATCGGAATACCTTCCTGACGGCATAGGCGGCCGGGGCATAGCGGCCCGGATAGCCTGGAACGAAATAAAGCCGGGCATGACCGCATTTGACCCTCATGCGCCCCTGATATTCATGACAGGTCCTCTGACCGGGACGCAGGCTCCTTTTTCCGGCCGAACGACTTTGTGCGGCCTGGCGCCCCAGGGGTATCCTCACGAATGGTATACGCGGTCTTCATTCGGAGGACATTGGGGTCCCGAATTGAAGTATGCGGGATTCGACGGCATGGTCATCACGGGAAAAGCGGATCGCCCCATTTACATCGACATACATAACGGCAGAGCGACGATTGAAGATGCCCGTTCATTGTGGGGAAAAGGCATTATTGAGACTCAGAAGACGATGCTCCAGGGTTCGAAGAAAAAGCGTATCTTTGCGATAGGACCGGCCGGCGAGAACCTGGTCAGGGTTGCGGCAGCAGCGACTGAAACGGAATCGGCTTCAGGACAGGGCGGATTCGGGGCCGTCATGGGGGGCAAACGCCTGAAAGCCATAGCGGTTCAGGGAAATCGAACAGTTCCCATTGCAAATCCGAAGGCATTCGAACACATATGCCGTCTGGTTCGGGATGAAGCGCACGGGTCGCACGGCTGGCCTCATACCCCCAGGCTCGATCCCCTCATGGTTCAAAAATACGGACAGAGGTTTCAGGCCTGCACGCAGGGCTGCTCGATTCGTTGCTATGATGCGCGCTATTACAAGTATGTGCCCAGTAAATTATGTCCCGGTAGAATCCTGGCCGGTCAGATCGACTGTATCGCCGGACTCTTTCCGGGGGCCCCCGGAACTTTCTACGACTGGAAACTGGGTTTCGAAGCAGGTTTTGAAGCCGCTCAAATCACAAATGAAGAAGGTTTGAATCACTGGGAATTGCTCGTTGGAACCATCCCCTGGCTCAGAGCCCTCAAACGGGATAAAAAACTGACAAGCATAAACGGCCGCAAAATCGACCCCGATGACCTGCATTTCTGGGTGGAGCTCATCATGAGCATTAGCCGGCGCAAAGGAGAATGGGGCGATGCTCTGGCCGAAGGAACCGTACGCGCCTCAGAAATTATGGAGACAGGCGAGGAGAGGATACGCGAACTGTTTCCCGCCTGGGGATATGCCGGACATTGGGACGCACACGGCGACCACATCAATAAAATATTCTTTCCCTTCTGGCTCGTTTCAGCCCTCCAGTGGGCCGTAGATACCAGGGACCCCATCTCCAGCGGTCACGGCTACGTCCAAAACGTCATGGGATGGTGCAAGGAACATTCGCCCGTTCACGGCATCGATTGGGAAACCATCATGAATATCGGCGAACGCGTCTACGGCAGCGCCGCTTCCGTCGACCCGAAGAGCGAATACGAGGATAAAGCTTTTCCCGCTTTCTGGCACAATCATCGATCCGTCATGAAAGACAGTCTTCCGGTAGACGATCAGGTTTTCCCCCGTATTTTCTCAAAACATACCGGCGACAACTTCGCCCGCATCGGAGACATAGAAGGTCCCAGCTTTGAATATCACATGTTTAAAAATGCCGTAGGGACCGACTGGACCGAAAAAGAGTTCGAGTTCTTCTGCGAAAAAGTAATCCACCTGGAAAGGCTGCTCCTGATAAGAAACTTCAACCGGTCCAGACAAACGGATGAAACGGTCATACCCTATTTTGAAATGCCGGAACACCGCATCAATCCTTTCATAGGCAGTCCCAGAAGCCTGGACCCCAGCAAGTTCAGCCGGGTCATGGATGAATACTACAAACTGCGCGGCTGGGACCCTGAAACAGGCCGCCCCACTCAGAAAACCTTGAAAAAGTTCAGCCTTGAACAAAACATGCCTTGAAAATGAATCTTAATGGGCGCACTTCATCAGAAGAAGTATTGCCGGCACTGATCAGAAGGCGGCAAAAAATCGGTATGTCATGCACTGCACATTGTCTCGTGCAAGTGAATTTGATCGAAAGAGACATATACGAAGCGGGTTTTTGCCAATGATTGCAGGCCGAATTTATTGACCATCGGCTATTGACCATTGAGCATTGGCAATTATACGCGGTCTGTCTAGTCGGAAGGGTCTGGAATTTCAGAATTGTCAATGGCCAACGTCCAATCGTCAATTGCCG
>CAZUFC010000129.1:0-22512 GCA_964619725.1 uncultured bacterium
AAAAATATTCATCATCGCCTTTGAACTTGTACGATTCTGACGACTCAAAATACTGTAAAATATAGGATTGTCCGGTTCCCGTCTTTATGGTTATCAGTTTCTTTGCGGCTGATTTGTCCCGCAGGCTCAATTCCGCTGCCGGTTCACGGGATTCCTTCGTTATTACCGCTGATCCTCCTGTCAGGCTGAAAGGCGAATCATAACTGAAATTCATGACGTGAAATGTCGCTTCCGTAGCGAAAGGAAGCTCCAGTCGATAATAATCAGCTTCCCCGTCGACGAGCAAACGTTCTGTACCGAATGCTTCCATTTCATTATACAGACGTCCGGATTTCCCCAATTCGCGTATGCCGCTCCTGATGTACAAGGGATTATCTTCGTCGCCGTATGACCAGGGCTGCGCAGGGCCTCCGTAAGCCGTCAAACGGTAAAGGCCAGGCTCAAGATAACCCCAAATCTGAAACAAAGTTAACGGACGCCCGCTTACAGGCGAGACAGTCTCTTTTTTAACGTTCATATCAAATATCCAACTGCCATCTTTCCACATCCGTAAATCCGATAAACGACGTCCCGCTGCCTCCGCCAGAAAAAATTTCCTCTCCTTTACTTCATACCAGTAAGAAACAGCCTCGAAATCTTCCAGCTCTTCCTTGATAAGCTTCTTTTCGACTAAAATACGATTATCTTCCGGATAACGCGGCTCGAATTTTTGTACGGTCAATCGCGCCGTACCCTTTGCCTTTTCATGACCATGCGTGATAATCAAATATTCTCCCCTGTCCAGAAATTCATCCAGACGTCCATCGTCAATTCCCGGTTCCCCGTGAATCTCACCCGGTCCCGACATGTAATCGGACAATTGTAAAGCTACCCCCGTTTCGCTTTTAACCGTTATGCCGTATCGACCGAATTCCGAAACCTCCAGAACGACCTCATTCCGTCCCCCTGCGAGGACCTCGTTACGATCAAGAACCGCAACGGCCGAACCCCCGCTTTCAGAATGAATAAGCCCGCATAACAATTGAATTAAAAATGTAAACAGAATCGCAGAAAAGAAAAACTGAAAAACCATTCTGCTCGTTTCTCTTCGAATAACCCGACGGCTTGATGCCTTTCCAGGTCCGTATTCCCCTTCTGCCGTATTTTTCGGCAAATCGGCATATTTTCCCGACCTAAGTTTGCTGTTCATTATACCCTCCTGTAGTTCAATCCGTTCCCGGGTTCCAGGCATTAAAATTATTTTTTCATGGGTGAACCGGTTGAAAGATCAAAACCCAGCATCTCAAGCGACAAAAGAACAGGCGCATGTCCCTGCGGCTCTTTCCCTTTCCTTGGAAGAATAGCATAAAAATGCATTGATCGGAAATGGATGTTTTAAGGCGACTCTTCTCCAGTTTTAATGCATTTTGGGGACTGATCAAACAGGGATTACAATTTTTGCGAATCGCTTCTTCTTTTATCCGTAATTGCGGAATCTTTGCAATCGCTTCGAAAAATCTGGATATTTCGGTCATCACCCATTTATGAGGGAGTCCCGCGGCATGGATGCAACTCTTGTAATCGTTGAGTTCTTATGATAGTTTTAGAAAAGAGAAGATTTTATAATAATCGATATTATGAAATCTTCATGAGAAGAAATAGGAATGCTAACCTTTCTGAGTTGAACGACTCGTTTGAATCAATAAGGAAATTCAAATACTTGACGCAGGCTGTTTCTTGCCCTGTTTCCTTCATTGCCTAGAGCGAGAATCTTAGATTCAGAGCAACAGTCGGAGGAAACATGGAGCAAATAAAAAACGGCGATAAGATTAAAATCCACTATACGGGCCGTCTGGAAAATGGAACTGTTTTCGATTCTTCAATGGAAAAGGAACCGATTGAGGTTAAAGTCGGAGAGGGAAAAATAATTTCAGGCTTGGAAGAGGCGCTTGTAGGAATGTCGACAGGCGAGACTAAAACGGTGAAACTGAAGGCTGATGAAGCTTACGGACCTTACAGGGACGACATGGTTTTGACGGTGAATCGTGAAGAATTACCGGAGAATCTGGACCCTCAAGTCGGTCAGCAGTTGCAGATCAGCAAACCCGAAGGACCGGTATTTAACGTAAGAGTAACAGACGCATCGGAATCCAGCGTGACTCTGGACGGAAATCACTTCCTGGCCGGCAAGGATATCATTTTTGATCTTAAAGTAGTGGAAATACAGTAAGGACTGTAATTGCAAAGAGAGTCGGGGTGGTTTGTTTTTCCTTTGAATTACGAACCTGAATCTCGCATTCTCAAAAAAGTAAATAGGGGTCTGTAGGATCCGGAAAGGATAATAGGAATATGAAAATGATGAAGACAGGTTTGATTCTGATTGCCGTTATCATGGGAGTGTTCATGTGCCTTAACGGCCAAACCAGG
This sequence comes from uncultured bacterium, assembly GCA_964619725.1. Lineage (GTDB taxonomy): Bacteria > CSSED10-310 > CAZUFC01 > CAZUFC01 > CAZUFC01 > CAZUFC01. The sequence goes on from CAZUFC010000129.1 coordinate 2,407, forward strand.
GCGGCAGATGAAAATTCTCAGGAGGGAACGGTTGCTGTAGTGAACGGAACGGAGATATCCCGAACTGAATTCGACCGTGAAATGAATCTGGCCGAAAGAAAATACGCGGGTAACGGCGTCAAGCTGGATGAAGCGCAAAAGAAAGAAGTCGAAAAAGAAGTGCTTGAATATATGATAAACAGCGAATTGTTGTATCAGAAAAGCGTCAAGGATGACATCTCCATCGATCCGGCTGCCGTTGAACAGGAGATGAAAAAAATGAAAAGCCAGTTCGGTTCAGAGGAAGAATTCAACAATATGCTCGAACAGGTGAACCTGACGGAAAACGATGTCGAAAAACAAATTAAAAAGGGTTTGTCCATACAGAAGCTTATTGAAACTGAAGTCGCCGGAGAAATAAAGATACCCGAAGAAGATGTCAAAAAGTATTATGAAGATAATCCTGAAACATTCAAGCAGCAGGAACAGGTAAAAGCATCCCATATTCTGGTCAGGACGGAACCTTCGGCTGATGAAGCGGCCAAAAAAGAAGCGAGACAAAAATTGGCGGATATGAAAACTAAAATTGAAGAAGGGGCCGACTTCGCCGAATTGGCCAGAGAACACTCCGAGTGTCCATCGTCATCCCAGGGCGGCGACCTGGGATACTTCGGCAGGGGCCAAATGGTTAAACCTTTTGAAGAAGCCGCTTTTGCATTAGACAAGGGAGAAGTCAGCGATATAGTGGAAACCGATTTCGGATATCATCTCATTAAAGTAACCGACAAGAAAGCTGAAGGAAAAACTGACTTTGCCCAGGTTGAGGGAAATATAAAGGAATATCTGAAAAATCAGAAGATGCAGGATGAAATGATGCAATATATTGCCGAATTGAAGGAAGATGCGGAAATAAAGAGGATGCTGTAAGCTTAAAGAATGGAGGTCATATCCCTCTACCGAGGATAATATTAATAACCTCCATTTTTTCGGAGTTGAAGTTCAGGTGATGGGAAAAATGGGCGATGATTAAAAGACTTAAGTTTCTGGAAATTCTGCAGCGACCGCAGATAATACGGATCATCACGAATAAGAAAAAAAGAGGTGCGAAAACAACGTAGCCCCCATTCGATTATTCACGAGAAATGGTTTTCTGAGGAATATATAACTCACAATTTTGTTGTCAAAAAAGCGATGAGATTAACTCGGAAGTCCAAAACATTCTGTTTCATTTTGTTCTGCTTTTTGTGTTTTTTATATTTTGCCTTTACTTTGCAAGTAGAGTCGGAAGAATCTGGCTTGACGGCACAGGCATTTGGAGGTTCCTGGGAAGCAAACTTTTACGGAGGGGAGCTTCTCGTTCGGCCTGCTGACCGGTCGGTCACGGTTTCCCTGATACCGAAATAGGACCTGTTCGTTTTCGTGGAGTATCGGGAAAAAACCGAAGGAAGCGCCCCCAATAAATTAAACGCAACTCTGACGAAGCGCGTGAAATCCTTCGAACCTGCGAATTTTCGATTGTGTAATCTCAAACCCGATACTGCGTATGAATACCGTGTCGTTTATCGAGGTGCAGTCGGAGATGAAAAACGGGGTGAGCCAGGATTTTTCCATACGCAACGACGTCCCGGCAGTATTTATGTCTTTGCGATCCAGGCTGATTCTCATCTGCGAAACAAACTGCTGAACGAAAGAACAGATTTAATCGAACTCTATCGATGCTGCCTAGATCATATGAAGTCGGATAACATTGATTTTCTTTTCAGTCTGGGCGATTTTGCCATGACTGAGATGCTGAATCGAGGTAACATCGTTAAAAATGCGAAAGAAGCTGAAGAGTGTTATCTACAGCAACGCCGTTTCATTACTGAATTATGCCGGAATGCTCCTTTTTTTCTGGTTCCCGGCAATCATGAAGCTGAAGCGGGATGGTATCGGAACGGCACGAGAGAATCACCCGCAGCATTGGGCGCAAGCGCCAGAATGAAAATATTTCCCGGTCCTGCCCCGGATACATTCTACAGCGGTCTGAGCGAAAGTTATTCGGATTGTGGACCGAGACAGGTTCCGTACGCTTTTACATGGGGGGATGCTCTGTTCGTAACGCTTGATCCCTTCTGGCATACGCAGAAAAAACCATATCAATTCGGCATAATGAAAAAAACCGGCGACAGGTGGGACTGGACGCTTGGAAAAAAGCAATACGACTGGCTTTATCAAACCTTGTCTGAATCAAAAGCCAGGTTCAAATTCGTACTGTCGCACCAGATTACAGGCGGAGTAGATGAATACGGCCGCGGCGGAATTGAAGCTGCAGCCCACAAGGTGGCCGGATTCGCCTCATACGAATGGAACGGAGAAGACGAAAAAGGCGATTACGTCTTTGAAGAGAAAAGACCGAACTGGAAACACGGACCTATCCACAAAATATTCAAAGACACCGGAGTAGACATATTCTTTCACGGCCATGATCACATCTATGCCTACCAGGAACTGGACGGCATAGTATACCAGGCATGCCCGCAACCCGCTGCGGCCAATCCGCTGGGTCACAGCGAACCGGGTCGTTACAAAAACGGAATAATCAGAGAAAATTCAGGCTACATCAAAGTGACCGTGAATCCTTCTGGAGCCCTGGTCCAATACAGCAAAATCAATGAAAACGGCAATGCCGTTATCGCTCATTCCTATCGAATCGACAAGGAATAAATCCAAGCGTCAATGACCGACGAGGATCAACAGTCTTTTCTGCAGGGCTCTGAGCGCCATTTTCAACCCAGTCTCAGCATACCTTCCATTGATCGGCGCCGACCTTACTTCAGCTTTGTCCTTGTCATTGAAAAGCATCTCCGTTAGAATTTATAAGAGGGCAAGATCATGGAAAGCATCTTCAGCAGCAAATTTTTCGGATATTCCGGGGCGTTGCTGTGTATTTTCGCAATTTTATCGCCGATGATTCGCATTCCCGTTATGATTGAGAACGATGCCGGCGAACATCTTGGATGGGAAAGGAAGAACCAGAGTCTGTGTCAATTGAGTTCGCCGTTTGCAGCAATCGTTATATGCAGCGGACTGGTATCTTTTTTCGCTGTTTACCGAGCAAAATATTCGTGGCTATGGATTACCGGCGGCGCGGTCATGCTTATTCTGGCTTACATTGTGATAGGAATGCATGTGGAATGGAGAGGTTTCATGGCAGTCCACAAACAAAGTCCGGCGCGCCGGCATGCTGCTGTAGCGTTTCAATGGGGAAGCATGCTTTTGCTTTTTGCCGGCGCTGCGTTGCTCCGGGCGGCTTACAAGTCTGATTGACCAGCCGTGAATTGCGTTATACTTTAAAGACGTTGATCCTTTTAGCTTATTGCATATGATTTATATGAGAAGGGTTAAAAAACGTGAACAAATCTGAAGCGGAAGGAAAGCTGAGACGAATCTTCAAACTGGATGCCTTCTACGACGATCAATGGCGGACAATATCAGGACTCTTCAAAGGCGAACGCATACTGATGATAGAGAAGACCGGTTTTGGGAAATCGCTCTGCTTTCAATTTCCGGCGACTCAGTTTACAGGATTGACCATAGTTTTTTCGCCTCTCATTGCGCTTATGCGAGACCAGGTCAGGTATCTGAATTCTGTGGGAGTGGCGGCTGCCTGCGTGAACAGCGAACAGGAAAAGGAGGAAAACTGGTATGTTCTCGAACAGGCGAAAAAGGGTCTGCTGAAAATTCTGTATATCGCGCCCGAAAGACAGGAAAACAGAGAATGGCTCGATGCCGTTAGGTATATGAAAATATCGATGGTCGTAATAGATGAAGCTCACTGCATTTCCGTATGGGGACATGATTTTCGTCCTGCATTTCGTCGAATAGTAAAGCTGGTTAAACTTTTACCCCGGAATTTCCCGGTATTGGCGATAACCGCGACGGCAACCGAACGTGTCGCCGACGATATAAAAAAACAAATGGGCGGTAAGGTGCGGCTGATTCGCGGCAATTTGTTGCGGGAAAACTTTTCGTTAAATGTGGTGAGGGTCAGGGATGAAGATGAAAAAATGATCTGGTTGACGGATTTTTTATCTCACGCGCCCGGGTGCGGTCTGATTTATACGGGAACCCGAACATCAACGGAAACTTTCTCCCGATGGCTGGAATTCAACAAAATACCCGCCGTAAATTACAATGCAGGGCTCGATGCTTTATCCAGAAAAGACATTGAAGACGGATTGCTGGCTAACAGATGGAAATGCGTCGTATCCACGAATGCACTCGGTATGGGCATGGACAAACCTGACCTCCGGTTCATAATACATACTCAAATTCCCCTATCACCCATTCACTATTACCAGGAAATCGGAAGGGCCGGTCGAGACGGCAAACCCACGGAATTATTCTTATTGTATAACCCAAATGATGACGAACTTCCGAAACATTTCATAAAAAACAGCCGTCCCTCTCCGAGAAAATATGAATCCGTCATTGATGTCCTGACTGAAGAGCCTCTGGGCGTACAGGACATCATGAGAAAAACCAACTTGACACAAAACCAGGTGCGAGTGATAAAAGCTGATTTAATTGACCAGAACATTATCAAAGAAGTCTTTTACGGCGGCAGGAAAAAAATGGAGTATCAGTTCAACGCTCCTCAATTAAACCTGGCGCCTTTTGAACGACTCAGAAATTTCAAATTCAATGAACTGAAGCAAATGGTAGAGTATGCCGGCTTAAACTCCTGTAGAATGGAATACTTGTGCCGATACCTGGGTGACGATAACACTGTCATATGCGGTAAATGCGACAATGACCGGGAGAAAGTACATAATATAAACATTACTGAAATCCAACGGGCTCAACTCAATAAATTTAAACAGTCCTATTTCCCGGTATTGGAAGTTGAAGCTAAAACGTCGAACATAGTTAACGGCGTCGCCGGATCATATTACGGTCTGTCGAACGTGGGCGCCATAATTCATAAATGCAAATACGGGAACGGCGGCGATTTCCCGGACCAGCTCATGAAGATGACGCTGAGAGCATTCAGAAAAAAACTCGGACATCAGAAATTCGATCTGATACTTTATGTTCCTCCAACCGAATCGGGCGATCTCGTAAAACATTTTGCCGAAAAAATTTCGAGAGTTCTGAAAATACCCGTTTCCAGCGCCTTGAAAAAAACAAGAATGACTGAACCGCAAAAGGTTTTTCGCATTTCTCTTTTGAAACGCGACAACGTCAAAAACGCGTTTTATTGTGAACGAGAGTTTGAAATAGAAGGCAAAAACATTCTGTTGATTGACGACATCTATGACAGCGGAGCTTCCATAAAAGAAATCGGAAGATATCTGACAAGAATCGGCGCTGAGGCGATAGCTCCTCTGGTCATTGCCAAGACAGTAGGCGGTGATATTAAATGAATTACAGCGATGAGTATTCTTACTGGATGGCGCTGAGTCATCTTTCCAATTGGAAAATTAAAGACATAAATAAACTGATTATTGAAATCCTTTTTAACAGGAAGATATCGTTTGCAGAGTTTTTCTCCTTAAGTAAAGCTGAGATCACGAAAGAGTTTGAGTTATCAGAAAAAAAAGCAGAGGATATCTCTGAAGTGAAATCGGAGCTTCCTACTTACGGATTCCTGGCGGAAAATTTGATGGAACAGGGATTCGAAATTATTCCTTTGAATTCTGACAAATATTCGGAAACGCTGAAACAAAATCTTAAGGTTAACCAGTCGCCGCCTCTATTATATGTCAAGGGTAATTCTAATCTTTTGCAAGAGGACTCTGTTGCAGTCGTCGGTTCTCGAAAAGCCTCCGGCATATCATTGGAATTTACCCGGAACATCGTAAGAAAATGCATCGAAAATGATGAAGTTGTCGTCTCCGGTTTCGCCAAAGGAGTCGATAAGACAGCGCTGGATTCTGCTCTGGAATTTAACGGTAAAAGCATCATCGTCTTACCCCAGGGCATTCTGACTTTTGGAAGCGGAATCAAAAAATACTATAAAAAAATTATAAAAGGCGACGTTCTCGTATTGAGCGCCTATCACCCCAAAGCCCCCTGGTCGGTCGGACTGGCCATGAATCGAAATAAATATATTTACGGTCTCTCAAAAAGCATCTTTGCGGCTCAATCTGACACCAGAGGCGGAACATGGAACGGCGTTATCGAGGGACTGAAAAAGGGCAGGAAAATTTTTGTCCGCAAACCGGGACCCGATGAAAAAAATGGAAATAACGCATTGATCATGCAAGGCGCTGTTCCGGTCGATTTATACGGCAAGACGCTCGAAATCGAAGAAAATGCCGTCGAAAAAGAAATAAAAAATATCCTCTCAAAAAGATTTTTGACTGTGAAGGCTATAAAAAATGAAATAAACTTGGATATAAGCGTCAATGATTTGCGGAAATTACTCGCAAATCTTGATTTTGTCGAAAAGAAAAAAGTCAAAAACGTCAATCATTACTATCTGAAAGATTCCATCCCGGTCCAGCAAAGTTTGTTTTCCTGATAAAAATCAGCAAACGCCAGTCCATAAACTCGAATCCCGATTGAAATTTGGAGACCGATCAAAATGGGGGTTACACTTCTTTCAAAACTTTTGACAGTCTGTTTCAGTAATCGGTATCGGGGTCGGTGTCGATATCGCAATCGAAATCGAAACAAAATGATGGATGATTCTGTCAGATTATAACCTTAAAGGACGCATTTTTTATCAATGCCATTTTTATTTCGGGATGAAATACAACAAAATAATATATTTCAATATGTTAAGAGAGGATCGTTAAGCGTTCTGGACTTGCTTTTTAATAGTTTGAATGATTTTAATATCATAAAAAAACGGATAACGCCCTGAAAAGCTCAAGGCATTATCCGCTGTAAACTGTTAAGAGTAGCCCTAATAAAGAACTACTTACCGTAGACGATCATACTTTCGTAGTAGGCATCAGATATGGGATTTCCGCTTCTGACGCTGTTCGCGCCGTATACTTCGAGGAGTATATCCGAGCTGAAGTCGACGTCTGCTGATGTCAATGCTTCAACGAATGTTACGGTGTTGTAGAATCCGAAATAGTCGGGACAGCAGGCGAATCCGCCGCTGGTGTTCTCCACGGTGGTGGAATTGACCTTGAGCTGCAGATTTCCCCAGGACTGATTGGCGCCTCCTCCGGCTCCGTTGGTTCTGCCTCTGACTATTATCAGCATCTCTTCCTGCAGAGTTCCGGCCGGTATGGTGTGACTGTGCAGAAGCGTCCAACCAGTGGTGCCGGTGGACGCCCCGCTGCTGTCCCTGTAGATAAGTTGAAGCGCTGCACCCGAACCGGAGGCGGCTGTCGTTTGCAAAGTCCCGTCGGGGAACTTTACGCCGCCGCTTAATGATTCTATCGTGCCGTCGACGGTGAGTTTTTCGCTGGGATTCGATACGCCGATCCCGACCTTGTCCGTGGCTTTGTCGTAATGAATATTGCTGCCGCCGGCGCTCCCGGCATCGTTGTAAACGACCTGTTTGTCGCTGCCCGCCACTGGACCGGTCGGACCTGTGTCGCCCTGGGGACCTATGGGACCGGTATCGCCCTGGGGGCCTATCGGACCGGTATGACCTTGGGGACCCATAAAACCGGTGTCGCCCTGGGGACCTGCTGGTCCGGTATGACCCTGGGGGCCTATCATGCCGGTATCACCTTGGGGACCCATAAGACCTGTGTCGCCCTGGGGACCTGCTGGGCCTGTATCGCCCTGGGGGCCTATCGGACCGGTATGACCCTGGGGACCCATAAGACCTGTGTCGCCCTGGGGACCTACTGGGCCTGTATCGCCCTGGGGACCTATCGGACCGGTATGACCCTGGGGACCCATAAGACCTGTGTCGCCCTGGGGACCTGCTGGGCCGGTATCGCCCTGGGGACCCACCGGACCGGTATGACCCTGCGGCCCCATCGGACCTGTATCGCCCTGAGGTCCGGTCGGACCCTGTAAACCTGTCGGATCGCCTACCCACTGACCCGTTTCGTCAATGACCACTCCATAACCCGTTATGCTTACGCTTCGGGGATTTATATCCTGATCGAAAACATCCTCGGCGTTCAGGGCATGGAATGCCTGCCCGACGCTTGTCAGCGGCAGTCTGGGCGTTTGAACCTCTCCGTCGACTTCAATCTCAAGCCAGTAATCGCCTTCAAAGTCGATATTAATCGGAGTGAAAATCCCAAGCACGACATTGAACAATCCGCCATGCAATTCAACGTCAGGATGAACCTCCGACCAAAGCGACGTTCCGCCCGTTTCATCCTCATAAATGCTGAAAGAAAAATTGACTGTCCCGTAAACAGGGTCTCCCGCACTGTCAGTGAGAAATCCCTGATAGTTAATCTGCTGCGGTACGTCCGCCCATGCCTGAAAACTGATAAGCGCTGAAAGAACCGCAGCGCTGAAGATTGAAATTTTCATCGTTAATGCCTCCTGCTTCTTATTATTTGTGAATGTTAACATTTCATTTCCCCATCCCCTCCGACGCCTTAACTAAAATATGAGCTTCATACTGCGGAGGGAATACCCTCATCATCGTTGATAACTGAAACCGCCCCGGATTGTCAAAAAAAAGGTTTTTACTGAAATTTGCTGCCTGTTTTGGTTTCGATTGCGATTGCGAGTGCAAACCCGATTAATATCCCGATATCGACCCCGATTATTGAAACAAACCGTCAGAAGTTTTAAAGAAGTGTAACCCCGGTTTTATCAGACCCAAAATTTTAGCTGCTTCCGGGTTTACGGACAGGTTTTGTCTAACAATACGAGACTCTCTACGTGGCCCGTATGAGGGAAAAAATCGAATATTTCGATATGAGTCATTGAATATTCCTTTTGCAGAATTCTTAAATCTCTGGCCAGGGTTGCGGGATTGCAGGAGATATATATCATTTTTTTCGGATTAATTTTCCTTATTATGTTTGCCGACTGCGTGCTCAGGCCGGTCCTGGGCGGGTCTATGATCAGGATATCGAAATTCCGGACATCGAGCTTTGAAAGGATTTGTTCCGCTTTGCATTCGATAAAGCTGCAATTGCGCATTTGATTGATTTTCTTATTTTCATCAGCGCATTCAATATTTTCTTTTTGAGAATCAACGCCGATAACCTCATAAGCCCGATCTGCCATACACATTTCTATGACGCCTATGCCTGAATAGAGTCCCAATAATCTCTCGCTGCCGGTAAGTCCGCTGATTTCTCCTAATTTCCCGTACATTTCGGCCGCGCCTGCAGGATTAGGCTGAAAAAAAGCTTTCGGGCGTATCCGAAATGCCAGGTTGCCGATTTTTTCAACGATATAACCTTTTCCATGAAGCAGATTCAATTTCTTTTCGACAGTCTCGAAATAGCTGAATTCATTCTCGAACACATCTTTCAACTTTTTAACCGGATTCTCAGCGGTCGTTTTTTTCAAGCCGTTCGTTTTCATGACGATCATGTATTCTCCTGTCGTTTTGCTGTGTCTCAGGATAAGCTTTCCGTCCGCATGGAAGCGATTATTAAAGACCTTGCCGCTTTTTACAAAATTTCTGAGATAATCAAGAAACACGGGAATCATTTTTTTCAATTCAGGAGCGAATACAGGGCATTCGCTAACAGGAACGACGTCATGCTTGAAATTCTGCATCGGATTAATTCTTTTCATTAAGCCCAGTGCCGGCGAATCCGTCTCGGCGAAGAATCTCAACGTCAGTTTACTGCGGTAGAAGAATTGATTCGGCGAGGGGGTAATATGAACTTCATCATGTTTCGGAATTTTTATTCCGCCGATTCTTTTAAGTGATTGCAGCACATGATTTTTTTTCAATTCCAGTTGTTGGGAGTATGTCAGGTTCTGAAGCGTACACCCTCCGCAGAATTCAAAGTGAGGGCAGCGCGGATTAACTCTGTGTGGAGAAGGTTCTATGATATCAACGAGCTTTGCATAGGCGAAATTTTTCTTTTTTTTAACTATTCGAACCAGCGCTGTATCGCCTACGACGGTTGAGGGAACAAAGACGGCATAACCCTCAATTTTTCCGACTCCATATTGATCGGGAAAGGCGATATCCTCGATTTTCAGCGTCGCATAATTTTCTTCCATGGTGTTCCGCTCCATCGTCATTCAATATTTTAACAGCTTCATCAAGGTTCAAGAAGCTTGAAACAGCCAAAAGATGAAGATCGAGGGAAAAAGGTTGAAACTTGTCGTCTCATTTTGATTCTAATAGAATAGAATTCGAAAAGTATTTCGAATTTGAACTGAACCTGTTTGAAGCAATTTTGAATGTTGGGTGAAACAGAGGATATACTGGAGAGAAACAAACTTCAGCAAGGAAAGAGAGGGAAGCAGCAATGCCGTCGAAAAAGATCGAGGATTTCAGCATCACTCATCTTGAAGTATTGGATGAAGAAGGGAATGTCGACCAGGAGCTTGAGCCGGATTTAAGCGACGAGAAGCTGTGGGAGCTTTACGGTCACATGGCGTTTGCTCGCAAGAGCGACGAACGCATGTTGAATCTGCAGCGTCAGGGAAGAATCGGAACATTCGGACCTGCGACGGGACAGGAGGCTTCGGCATGCGGTTCCGTGTTCGCTTTATCTGAGAAGGACTGGGTAGTCTTCGCTTTTCGTGAACTGGGGGCTCAGTTAATGCGAGGAGCGTCATTGACGAACATTTTGCTTATGTATAACGGTTACGAAGAGGGCAACGTGATCCCGAAAGGCGGCAGGACTTTGCCCATGTCGATCATAGTGGGTTCGCAACTGCCGCATGCCGCCGGCATAGGATACGCCATGAAATACAAGGGGGAGAAGGATTCTGCCGTCATCGTATATTTCGGAGACGGAGCGACCTCCCAGGGTGATTTTCACGAGGCGTTAAATTTTGCAGCGGTTTGGGACGCTCCGGTTATATTTTTGTGCCAGAACAATCAATGGGCTATCTCAGTTCCCAGAACTAAGCAAACCCGGTCGAAAACGCTGGCCCAGAAAGCGCTGGCTTACGGCATTCCCGGAGTGCAAGTCGACGGAAACGATGTGCTGGCCGTTTACAGGGCCGTATCAGATGCGAAAAAGCGCGCTTATGAAGGCAAAGGACCGACGCTCATAGAAGCGGAAACCTATCGGTTAATGATGCATACCACCGCTGACGATCCGACTAAATACAGAAAACAGGAAGACGTTGACGAATGGTGGAAAAAAGAACCGTTGACCAGGTTCAGAAAATACCTCGAGAAGAAGGGAATCTGGACGGAAGAGAAAGAAAAAGAGCTGCAAGATAGCGTTAAAAAGAGAATCGACGAAGCCGTAAAGGAACTGGAATCAGAGCACGACTTTAAACCTGACTCATCGTTCGATCATGTGTTCGGGACATCGCATGACGAAATCGAGCAGCAGAGGAAGGAATTTTTGGAGGAGCTGCGAAAGGAGGCCGACAATGGCTAAGTTGAACATGGTGCAGGCGATAGCGTTGGCTCTTGACCAGGAAATGTCCGCTGATGAGGATGTTGTAGTATTGGGAGAAGATGTCGGCATGGATGAAGGCGTTTTTCGCGCTACTGCAGGATTATTCAAAAAATACGGAGAGAAACGGGTTATTGATACTCCTCTCGCAGAATCCTCAATCCTGGGCACATCCATAGGCATGGCGCTGGCAGGTTTGAAACCTGTCGCTGAGATGCAGTTTTCGGGATTCTCCTACCTGATGTTCGCTCAACTGGAAGGACATGCCTCGCGATATCGTTCAAGGTCCCAGGGGCAATGGAACGTTCCCCTGGTTGTGCGTATGCCGTACGGCGGCGGCGTCAGGGCCCTGGAACATCACTCCGAAAGCAGAGAATCCTTCTACAGTCATATACCGGGCGTCAAAGTGGTAATTCCCTCAACGCCGAGAAACGCCAGGGCGCTTCTCGTCGCTTCGATACGCGATCCCGATCCGGTCGTTTTCATGGAACCGAAAAGAAGCTACCGAGCTTTCCGGGAAGAGGTGCCGGAGGAAGAAGAGGTAATGGAAATCGGAAAGGCTCAAGTTGTGCAGGAAGGCGACGACATTACCGTCGTCTCCTGGGGCGCCATGATGAAATTGACTCAGAAAGCAATAACCGAGATGCAGGAAAAAGAGGGATTGTCCGTGGAGCTCATCGACCTTTTGACTATTGCGCCTATGGATGGAACGACCATTGTCGATTCTGTCAAAAAAACAGGGCGTTGCGTGGTTGTGCAGGAAGCTCCCAAATCACTCGGTCCGGCATCAGAGATCATAGCCCGCATTAACGACCGGGCTTTGCTTTATCTGGAGGCTCCCGTCAAACGCGTTTCAAGCTATGATGTGGTCACCCCTTATTTCGGCAGAGAATTGAGGTATATGCCGAATGAAGGCAGAATACAGAGAGCCGTCAGGGATACGCTGGATTTTTAACACATAAGAGGGGTTTTGCGTTGAATCATATAAAGGTCCGGCATGTTGAATCTGACGGCGCGATAGCGCATATGGAAATATAATTTATACTTTACTTGGAATTTCAAGGAGGCGGTTATGTTTGAATTTAAACTCCCGGATTTGGGAGAGGGGATACAGGAAGGCGAAATTCTGAAATGGCATGTGAGCGAAGGCGATATGGTAAAGGAAGACCAGGCGCTGGTTGATGTGGAAACGGACAAGGCTGCCGTTACTATTCCTTCGCCGAGGGAAGGCAAAATTTCGGCATTGAACGGTGAAGTTGGCGATATGGTTACGGTAGGACAGGTCGTAGCTGTTTTTGACGGTCAACTTGAAGGTCCGGCTGAAAAGGAAGCAGAAAAAGAGAAAGCCCCGGCTGAAGCGAAAGGTCCTGAACCCGAAAAGCCGGCGGTGAAGAAGAAGGAAGTTGAGGAAAAGGAAGAAAAAAAAGAAGAGGTTAAAGAACGTTCGAAAAGACCTGTTCCTGCAGCGCCTGCGACGAGGCGACTTGCCCGTGAAATGGGTATAGATATCCGAATGGTGAAGGCGACCGGCCCAGCAGGAAGAGTAACGGTGGAAGATGTAAAAAGGCATGCGGAAAAAGGCGAACCCGAAAAGCCGGAGGAAAAGGCAGCTCCCGCTGAAACCGCTCCTGAAACCGAATACGCTGCTCATGCCGCTTCAGCCATTCCTTATCTTGATATAGAGCCGCTGCCCGATTTTACGGAATGGGGACCTGTCGAAACCGCCCCCTTGCGGTCCATACGGCGTCGCGTCGCTCATAAAATGGTGACCTCCATGACGTTGATTCCTCATGTGGCCCACATGGATGAAGCTGACGTCACATTGCTGGAAGAATTTCGCAACAAGGAAAAGGAACGGCGCAAAGGGCAGCCCGGCGGAAGGCTGACTCTGCTGGCATTCGTCATGAAAGCGGTTACCGCTGGATTAAAGGCCGCTCCATCCTTCAACGCCAGCCTGGACCCTTTCAAGGACGAAATAATCTACAAAAAATACTACAATATCGGAATCGCCGTGGATACGGGGCGAGGCCTGATCGTGCCGGTTGTAAAAGATACGGACAGAAAAAGCATCTTGCAGGTTTCACAGGAAATCGAGGATGTAGCCCGACGCGCCAGGGACGGTGAAATCGACCTGGCGGAACTCAAGGGCGGGACCTTTACGATCACGAATATAGGTCCGGTGGGCGGCACGGCGCTGATTGCAGCCATCAATTATCCTGAAGTCGCCATACTGGGAATGGGCAGAGTCCAGGAAAAACCTGTCGTCAGAGACGGGGAGATAGTGATAAGGAAGATACTTCCTTTAACTTTATCCTTCGATCATCGCATTACCGATGGAGCAGATGCGGCAAGGTTCGTCAGGGAGCTCGCCAGGCAGTTGTCCGATCCCAATCTTTTGTTGCTGGAAACGTAAAAGGAGTGTTTATCATGGTAATGGGCAGTTTAAGAGAAGAAACGGAAGTAGCGGTAATCGGGGCAGGGCCGGGAGGATACGTGGCTGCGATCAGAGCCGCAGACCTGGGCAAAGAAGTTCTGCTGATAGACGACAATGATCGGCCGGGTGGCGTGTGTCTGCTGGAAGGCTGCATTCCCTCCAAGACGCTGATTCATGCGGTTGAAGTAATTAATTCCGCCAGGGATGCCGGGCGCTTCGGCATCAGTTTCGGTGAGCACAGCGTCGATCTGAAAAAATTACGTGAATGGACGGACTCAGTGGTCGGAGACCTTACGAACGGCATCAAAAGTCTGCTGAAACGCCGGGGTATAGAAGTCATTAAGGGTAAAGCGGTGTTCGACGGCGCCAAATCGCTGGCCATTGAAGGGGCCGACGTATCAGGGATAGACTTTCGGAAATGCATTATTGCAGCAGGTTCGAGGATAAACGAAATACCGCCGGCTTACAAACAGCCTGTCTGGTCGTCTGCGGAAGCGCTGAAATTGCCTGAAATTCCCGAAAGACTGATAGTCGTCGGCGGCGGGTATATCGGACTGGAAATGGGACTGGTCTATGCCGGATTAGGAACGAAAATTACCGTGGTTGAATTCTCGCCTGCTTTGCTGGGAGGCGCTGATCAGGACCTGGTTAAAGTTGTCCTTAAACATTGCAAAAAAAGATTTCATGATATTCTCTTCGAATCAAAAGTGACGGGAATTGAAAAAACGTCGAACGGTTTCGCTGTGGAAGTCGAGCACAAGGATAAAACCGAAAAATTAGAAACTGACCAGGTTCTGGTGGCAGTAGGCCGAAAACCGAATACAGACCGCCTGAGACTGGAAAAAACAAAAATTACTCCCAACGATCACGGATTCATAGAAACGGATGAAGAATGCCGGACGGCAGAACCGGATATTTTCGCCATAGGTGATGTCGCTACGGGACCCATGCTGGCTCATAAGGCGAGCCGTGAGGGAAAAGTGGCGGCTGAAGTAATAGCTGAACATAAATCGGCTTTCGATAACAGGGCCATTCCCGCTGTGGTCTTCACTGAACCGGAACTGGCCTGGGCAGGACTGACCGAAACGGAAGCCGCTCAACAAAATATAAAAGTGAACGTAGGAAGATTTCCCCTGAAAGCGTTGGGCAGAGCACGTTCTCTGGGACAGACCGACGGCTTCGTTAAGGTCATTTCAGAACCTGAAACCAACCTGGTCCTGGGCGTAGGAATGGTCGGCCCACAAGTTTCAGACCTCATTGCGGAAGGCGCCCTGGCCCTCGAAATGGGCGCTGCGCTCGAAGATATCATGGTCACCATTCATCCCCACCCCACACTCTCTGAAGCCCTCATGGAAGCCGCTGAAGTAGCTGCAGGCGCCCCAGTTCACATAGCGCCTCAAAAAAAGAAAAAATAATAAGGTCGTTCAAAAGAGTAATAAAAAAATATGTAAGGTATGAAACGGCATCCATTTGTTGCCGCCATCCAATCAGTCACTGTTCCGGCCAAAGAATCGCTTCAAACGCAATCCGTCAATAAAATGCCCATAGTTACAGCAAGGCAACCCATACATCCAATCTTCAACCCGATCCTCCAATCCTCCACTCTTCCAATCTTCCCGTCTTCCCCCGGAACCGATTACGAGTCTTTAATGGAGCCAACCCTGTTTGAACAGTTCACGAATTTCTGGTCATATGATGAGCAAAAAAGCGAAGTTGAACATTCTGAATTACCATCAGGATGACGAGATACAAAAAGAAGCCGAAAGAGAGCAAAAGCCGAAATTAAAAATATACATACCGGCGGAAACATGCGTAGTCCTGGGACGGGGCAGCGATCCCGAACGGGAATTGAATATTGAAAATTGCCTTAAAGACAAAATGGTTCTGCGTCGGAGAAAGGGCGGCGGCTGCGCCGTAGTCATTGATCCGGGAAACGTCATATTGTCCATCGCTTTACCTGTTCCCGGAATCAGAGACAGCATGAAGCATTTCGAAAGCATCTCCAGCATGCTGATCAAGGCTTTCGATAGAATAGGATTTCCGAACGTTTACAGGGAAGACAAATCCGACCTCGCTATTGACGACAGAAAAATCGCCGGCGCTTGCATCTACCGAAAGAAGGGCCTGCTGTCATATTCCACCTCAATCCTGGTCGATCCCGATGTCGAACTGATGGAACGATACCTCAAACATCCGCCCAGAGAACCGGACTACAGGAGAAAAAGAAGTCACAGAGAGTTCGTCGGCGCTTTAAAAAATTTCTGCCGTTTTACGGATATTCAATCTGTTATGTATGATTTGGAGACGGAGTTGAAACGGAGCATCAGCGGCTTAAGTTAGCTAGTGACTGTCCAGCATTAAATTTTGAATCGAGAATCGAGTTTATGGACAGGCACTAGCTAGTGTCTGTCCAGCACTAAATTTTGAATCGAGAATCGAGTTTATGGACAGGCACTAGTAAGCGGAATTGATCAAAAAAGCCTCTTTTGAGGTTACAATGCGACAGAATCGTCTGTCATTTTGTTTCGATTTCGATCACGATTGCGATACCGACCCCGATACCTATTGCGATGTCGACACAAATCGTCAAAATTTTTGAAATAATTGTAACCCCGGCTTGATCAGTCCCAAAAATTGCTAATTACTTTGACGATACCGTGATGTTCAGCTTGAGTTAATTGGCATTTCAACGTCATTAACCTAAAATTTTTGTGCACGTGTCTTACGTGTTTCACGTTAATGAAGTGAAAGGTTGATGTCTTATGAAACAGAACATTACGCTCAGTATCGACAAGGAACTAATAAAAAAGGCCCGAGTGTTGGCTGCTCAACGCCAGACATCAGTCAGCCGCATGCTCAGCAGGGAATTGGAAAGGATCATTGAGGAAGCCGAGGGCTATGAAATAGCGAAAAGGAAAGCTCTGGAGTTTACAAAAAGAGGATTTGATCTGGGTGGCGAGATTCGCGTTACGCGAGAGGAATTACATGAAAGATAAAATATTCGTGGATACTAACATCCTGATATATGCTCACGATTCAACCGCAAGAGAAAAATATAAGAAAGCTTCGGAAATAATCGGCGACCTCTGGGCAAATAAAACCGGAGTTATCAGTAATCAAGCGCTGCAGGAATTTTATGTGAATGTTACCGGAAAAATATTGAAGCCGCTTTCTTCAGCAAGTGCAAGAGCGATAATAAAAAATTATATGGTCTGGCATGTTGAATTGAACAGCCCGGAAAATATTGTATATGCCTCAGAAATCGAAGAACGATATCAATTATCATTTTGGGATTCGCTTATCATCGCAGCAGCAGCGAAAGCGAATGCGAGTAAAATCTTAACTGAGGATTTAAATGCCGGACAAATAATTGAAGGAATTCTGATTGAGAATCCGTTTTACGGCGCTCATCAGAGATGATCAGCCGAGGATTGCCGTTTTAATTGAAGTGTGGAGGGGTTGCCGTGTCTGTTGTTTCCTGGATTATTTATTTAAACAGATAACCCGTGACGCTGACGCTGAACTGAAGCAATGAACATATTGCCGTCTCTGTCATCGATAAAGTTGATTTCAGGCCAGGCTTTCAGCGCTCTTTTAATGCCTGAGCCCAATCCACGGTAAGGAAGAAGTCCCTTGGCGACGTGAGAAGCAATAACAGGATTGCGAATGTTTGAAATACCAGTTTTAATCTTGTCGACAGTAAGATTATTCGGAAGGTGTCCGGGACTGGCTATTTCAATGCGGTCATCGAACACGAAAAGCCTGACAGGCGCACTAACCAAATAATCGCGGTGGACGAGAGCATTGATCGTCAATTCCTCAAATACCAGCATGGGTATTTCTGAAACTCCCGGCGAGTTGACGCCGCGGCCAGCCTGAATCTTGTGCAGATTTCTGCCGATAAAGGAGATGGATTCGTCGAACTGTTTCCGGAGCGGACCATAAAAATCGTCTGAATCATGGTATTCGCTCAGATGAATATCATTGCCGGGGTAACGAACGGCTTTGATTATAAACTGAGGCTTGAATCGCTCCGGCTGTTCACCGAAAAGAAGTAAACCGGCGAGATTCAGAGTTCCCCTCTCATCGGCCAGATTGAGATTCTGCAGAAGTCTTATCAACTCGTCTTCACTTTCAGGGTATTCCCACTGATATACCGCCTTAAGATATTCTCGAAAGCGCAGCTTATCCAGCGCACTTACTTTTGGTTTCGTAGGAAGTTCATCAGCGTAAAACTGATCGGTCATTTGAAAAAGACGCCTTAACTCCTCTTTTGTATTAACCCTGCGTTTATCTGCACCCACCTTGAGCCAGATAACTCCGTTTTTATCGAAGTAAGGCTTGTCGATACCTCTCGGTATTTTTACTTCAATCACGATGCGGTCCTCGTCAACCCTGACGTTTTCTGTCTGCACGACCAGGGGGCTTCGTACCAGGTGGGCGGCGGCATTGCTTATGAGTTGATTTATTCGTCGAACATTCTCGTTGTCAAGACCTTGTATCGAACCGGAATCGGTAACTCCCAGCAGTATTATTCCCCCTTCAGAATTGGCGAAAGCCGCCATTTCCGACGCTAAAGAACCGGCATTACGCACATCCTGCTTGAATTGTCGAGAACTGTCCTCTCCCAATTCGACCATATGCTTTAACTCGTCAAGGTTCATTTATTGCAGATTCTCCTGAAGTATTCCGAAGCGGCGCTCTAAGATTATCGTCAGTTTCAATCCGACAAGAAGAACATGATCAATTTCGGTCATCCTCTTATTCATGCAGATAACCGCTCCAGATCAAAATGATACTATAACGCTTTTCAAATAGTCAATAACCGAACATTAATGCAAAGCAGGAGGAAACTTCACCCCGGAAAAAATTGGGGAACTGTGATGCCGGAAAGTTTTTAATTAGTGCCTGTCCATAAACTCGATTGTCGATTCAAAATTTAATGCTGGACAGCCACTAATTAATTATTTGCCTTTTCATAATGATAAGAAGACTGGTGCAAATGACCAGAATAATGAGGGCGAACTTTCCGGCAGCCGGCACAACAGGCGCTTCAGGATGGAACCATAAAAGCGATTCGGCGCCGCCTCCGTCAATCGTAAGAAAGAACCAGGCGTAAGGTTCATCTGGCATAGTCCCGGCGAATCCTTCCAGGTTGCCGTCACATGGCCCCTCATAAACGACGACTTCGGTCAACTTACGATCCGGTCCCGTAAGATATGATGACAATTCCGTTATTTCCAGATTATTCCATCCTCCGCCGTGCCAGATGTACAAATGATGGGCAGACCGATCGAATTCAAGGCCGGCGCTTTCGTTGTAACTTGTCGCATATTCGCCCACAAAGTCAAATGTCCCGTCAGAACGATTCAGGTCGAAGACGTAAATTTTGCCGCCGTTCTGATGAGCCGCAAACATTAGTCCGTTCATCCCGTTAGCGCTGATGCGGGGCAAGCCTTCGCCGTCCACAAAACCGCCTGCCGCCAATGATTCGTCCGGAACAAAAACGATTCCTTCCGCTCCGGACCCGCCGGAGGTGGGAATATATGAGGAGATATCCCACGAATTATTGACAGCGATCGTCCCATATTCCGAGACGTCATACTCACGAATAGCCTGGGCATCTTCAACGATGCCGTAAACGACATCCTCGGTGAAATCGGCTTGAGTCACGCCTTCCAGGTCGCCGAAACCTGTCCATTCGCCCCGTTGACCCTCTCGATAATCGATTGCGAAATCGCCGTACCCGTTCGCTTGAATAACCCACAATTTGGAACCGGCGCCGCCCGGACCGTTTCTGCAAACCCAAAGAGTTTCATCCAAAGGATTCCAGGATGCCCCGCTCATATCGACGTAAAAATCGTTGGGTTCAGGCCCCTCAATGTCGGTAATGTTAGTAGGTTCTCCCCAAGGCCAGGGCTCCTGGGCGAACGAATCAAAAGGGCAAATGATAAGGCAGAAACCGATAATGATCAAAAAAACTGAAATACGCAAAAACAGCGAGTTTACGGTCATCAATGCCTCATGGTCTTGTTTCATCAGCAGGCAATCCTTTCCGCCCGATCTGACCGGCGCTCCTCATAACTCGGGAACTGGGCAATTACGGTTTGACGAAGAATCCGGTTGCTAATTAGTTTTTATCCATAAACGGCGAATTTTCCCAAATGCTGCGTCAGGCTGCGGATTTGCTCAGTCAACGTATAAGCAATATCCCTACCTCGC
>CAZUFC010000130.1:0-21703 GCA_964619725.1 uncultured bacterium
GTCGGAATCGGGGTCAGTTTCGGTATCGGTATCTGGTTCGGGATCGGGGTCGGAATCGGGATCGGGAGCAAAATCGAAATAAAATGATGCAGGGTTCTATAGAATTGTAACCTCAAAAGCCGATTTTTTTATCAATGCCAATAGTCCATACCCATCTCGCCGGAATATGCAACAAACGGGATAAACAGGCCCTGGAAGCCGAACGCATCAGATTATAATGAAAAACACCTTTAGGTTTGAAAATCTGTTTAATCCTTTCAGGGTTATAAATTTTATCACTCCTACCCATGGTTGTGCTCGCAGGCTCGCTTAATCCTGGGCTTTGCTTTGCGACCCTTCCAGGGTCGTTTTATTGAAAAAAAGGCATTGATCAAAAATGTGTCTTTTGAGGTTACAATCCTACAGAATATTCACTCGTTTTGTTTCGATTTCGGTCCCGATACCTGCCCCGAGTAATGAAACAACTTTAACAAGTTTTGAAAGAAGTGTTATCCCGGTTTGATCAGTCCTGATCTTTTCTTAAAATTGCTAACAACAAAAATCAAAAATATTCATCGATCACTCATATAAAAAGGGAAAATAAACACATTTGAAAATCTTAGAAGCGCCTTCGAGGAATTGGGAACTTGAACGGATTGAAACACAACGCCGTTGCGCCATGTCCTATCCAGTCAAATCCTTTACCGACAATTCATTCCTTCAAATATCCTCAACCTGAAAACGAAATATGGTCATTGATCAAGAATGAGTCTTTTGAAGTTACAATTTTACAGAATGCTGCATCATTGTGTTTCGATTTCGATTGCGCTGCCGATACAGAACCCGATTACTGAAACAAACTGCCAAAAGTTTTGAAATCAGTTCCTGAATTGATGAACCAGCGTCGCCGATTTTCATGCCGGCACGAAGATTGCTGTTGAGAAATTAGCTTTGGACGAAGCGGCAGTGCTTGTAAGTCAATATCAACAATTTCCCAGGAGGTTAAAAAAGCATTGAAAAACGATAGTACAGGTGCATCTAAATTCATTATGAACTTGTAATTTTTCGCTCATATTCACAAATCAAGCAGCCAAGGCTGCACAAAACAGGAGGAAGATAAAATGAAACGGAGAAAGTCAACAAACAACCTGACCAGGACGGGAATACTGATGTTGGTATTCCTGTCTTCGATATTTGCGATGGATCGAACTGCAAATGGATTCACATTGAATGTGGTTGATTCTGAGGGAATGGATGTTTCGGGATTCTACTGGATGGTGGAGGGGGATACGACGTTGGCGGTAGTGCCGGGCAACCAGGTTTCCGACAGTCTGGCGCTGAACATTCACACGAGTTATGCTCCAGTCGTGACGAAGGGAACAGAGACTGGAACAAGCGTAATGATAGATGTACCGGCCGACAAGCGATATGTGATATCAGTGCTGCCGACGTCGGGCGAGTACACGATGGGCGGCGCCAATGTTGCGATAGACCAGTCTGAGGTGACGGTTACGGTAAATCAGAATCCTGTGCCGACGGCGAGAATATCCGTCATTGCTTTTCACGACATTCATCCCTTGAATAATGAACTGGATGCTCCTAACGAAGGAGGTTTGGAGGGATTCAGCATCGTAGTGTTCGACATGGCTGGTCAGATGATGCTGGATGCTTTCGGGAATCCATTGGGGACGACTTATGAAACGGATGAAGACGGGAATCCCATGATGGACCCGGAAGGGAATCCCATTGTTGATGTAATGGGCAACGGGGACATCATTACGGATGAAAACGGTGAAGCTTTAATCGAATATATTGCACCCGGAAAGTACGGGATTCATGTGATACCACCTGAAGGGGAAGGATGGAGCCAGACATCCACAATTGAAGGAACCAAAACAGTCGATGCCTGGGTAAAAGCGGGAGAGCCTCAATTAATGGTGGAGTTCGGGAAGGCTTTTTATCATGTTTTCATTGGTTTTGTACAGCAGATGAACATTCTGGATACGATACCCAATCCGGGAGGTAACACGGGAACCATAACCGGACGTTTCGTAAGCAATCACATGTCGCATCCGCCTGATTTTCAGGGATTCCCCGGCATTCCCATCAACAATGCCTGGGTGGGCTTGAATTCTTCAACGTCCAAGGATGCGCTTTATGCGGGGAGATGCGAACCGGACGGTTCTTTTGAAATAATGGACGTTCCTCCGGGAAATTATCAAATAGTCATGTGGGACGATGATCTGGACTATATATTTTATTTTAACACTGCGACGGTACCTGAGGAAGGGGGAACAGCGGACCTGGGCGATATGCAGGTATTCGAGTGGTTCGGCAGGATGCAGGGTCATGTTTTTTACGACATGGACGGAGACGGCTTCCGGGACCCCGGAGAAATGGGAATACCGCGCCAGGACGTAATACTCCGGTTTCGCGACGGCACGATATACAAGGTTCAGGCGACCGATCCCACGGGTTTCTATTTTTTCGAAGAAGTTTTCCCCTGGTTCAAATTTCTGGTGACGGAGGTGGATTTCTTGAGGTACAAAGCAACCGGGGCAACGATGGTTGTTGATGCCGGCGGCGAAATACCCGCTCATGCCGGATGGGCCATGCCGTCCTGGGATACTTTGAACCCTCAGGAACAGGCTGAAATAAATCCCAACACGGGCAACAATTTGTCGAAGACGGAGACCGGCGTCGTTCTGACTGAGAGCATTTCAATGTTCGCCGGACTGACGAACGTAATCGACTGGGGTAAGGTTGATTATCCGGCGGGAGAGAACGGCGGAATATCCGGCATAGTATTTTATGCTTCAACGAGAGCCGAAAACGATCCCCGGTATGCTGCAGCGGAAGAGTGGGAACCGGGCATTCCCTGGGTTCAGGTCAATTTATACTCGGATTCTGATGTCGATGAAATGATAGACGATCTGAACGGAGACGGGGATGTGACGTTGGCTGATGTGGACAATTATCCGATGAGCAATTTTCCGGGCCCTGAAGATGTCGACTGGAACGACAACGGAGATTTCGATCCGGGGGACGCCATCAACATCACGACGACGGACAGTTGGGACGACAACAAACCCGAAGGTTGCATCAATGAACCTCTGACGGTTCATGGAATGCCGGTCCGGGATTGCATAGATAATTTTTACAACTGGAACCAGATCGTTCCCGGAGTATTTGACGGCGGATATGCTTTTGAATCCTATTATCCTGGAGGCATGGAATCGGGTAGTCCTGAAACGGAAGGATTGCCCAGCGGTATGTACATCGTTGAAGCAGCGCCTCCTTCAGGATATGAAATAGTTAAAGAAGAAGACAAAAATGTAGATTTCGGCGAACAGTACATACCGGATATGCTGGCTCTTCCTCCGGTATGCGTAGGCGATCCTCATGTCGTTCCTGCCGAGTTATCCCTGTTTCCCGGGATTGACGCGCCGTTTGCGGGAGAAACGCGGCCGTTGTGCAACCGGAAACAGATCATAGTAACGGAGGGCGTAAACGCTGCAGTTGAATTTTTCTTTTTCACTGAGGTTCCGAAGGCAGCGAGAGCTGTAGGATTGATCAACAATGATCTGGCTGCAGAATCCAATCCTTTCAGTCCGGTGGCGGGCGAAAAAGCGGCGCCGTCCTGGATTCCCATTTCTTTCCGGGACTATAACGGCAATGAGATAGCGCGAACCTATTCCGACGAATGGGGTTCCTACAGCGCCTTATTACCCTCCTCTTACACAGAAAACCTCGGTATACCGACAGGCATCTCGCCTCACATGATCAGGATTTGCCTGAATCATCCGGGGCCGATACCCGATCCTGATAATCCCGGGCAGTATATTACCGATCCGTGGTTCGATCCTGGTTACAATCAGTCCTGTTATACGTTTCAGTTTGAAGCGGGTCGAACGACTTACCTGGATACGCCGGTTCTGCCGGTAGGCGCTTTCCGGGAATCATTTCAGGGGCGGCTGGACTGCAATTTCTCAGACGGCACGCCGATGATCTATTCCGTCAGCGGACCCGGCGGCGGACCTTACGTGGAAACGACCGACATGATCCTCACTATCGTCTCTGCGGGAATGATGGAAGTGCCTAATCCTGACTACATTCCTGGCGAACCCGGCAGCGAACCTACTATAACGCGAGATTTCGGATTCGGTCCAGGTGAGGGTTCAGTAATGGTCGGCGGAACCGAACTGGAAGTAATGTTCTGGGCTTCGGACGGCGGCACAATTTTAGCCAGGGTCCCTGCAGGAACGGAAACGGGAAGATTATCGGTCATGCGGGAGGACAACGGCAAAACGACGCCGGTTGGAGTAACTCTTACAGTAGGAGATTTCGGCGGAGCCGTTATACGCGTAAACCAGGGCGATTCAATACAGGATGCCGTTAATTCTTCTTCCAGCGGCGATCTGATCCTGGTTTCGCCGGGTTACTATGAAGAGAACGTCATCGTATGGAAAAAAGTGAAGCTGCAGGGTTGGGGAGCGGGATCAACTTACATCAACGGCATAAATATGAATGAAGCAGAAGCTCAAACAGCCTGGACCGACATGGTTGCATCTCTGATCGATGCGGGCCAGGTCGACCTCGCCCCAGGCCAGACAGTCGGCGACGATCCTTTCCTGGCATTCCAGGCTCCTCTGATTTTTATCCTCGTCAAAGAGGGTGAATTCACATCGGATGACCCGGCGCGTGTTGACGGTTTAACTCTGTTGGGTTCGACCACCGGCGGAGGGATACTGGTCAACGCATACGCCCATTACCTGCAGATAACCAATAACAGAGTCCTGAGCAACCTGGGTTCCAAAGGAGGCGGCATAATCGTGGGGGCTCCTACAGAACCCAATCCCGCCTTCGGACAATATCCCGGATTTGAAAACGATCATATCCTGATAAAATACAACCAGATAGCTGAGAATACAGGACTTGACAACGGCGGCGGAGTTATGTTTTATCCGGGTTCCGATACATATGAATTGAATCATAACTTCATCTGCGGGAATTTCACACGCTGGAACGGCGCGGGAGTCTGTCATTACGGATTGAGTCCTCAAGGTTCTATAAAATACAACAAGGTCATACTCAATGAAGTATTTTACGGAGGCGAAATAGGAGGAGACGGCGCCGGCGTTTTCATCAGCGGCGAAACCGGCGGCGAACAACTGACGCCGGGTTCAGGTTCGGTCGAAATAATTTCCAACCTGGTCCAAGGTAATCTTGCGGGGTCAGGGTCCGGAGGCGGAATCAGACTTCAATACATTAACGGCGTTGATGTCGAAAATTCCATGGACCCGCCTAATGATTGGTATGATATTCACATCTTCAACAACATGATCGTAAACAACGTCGCCGGACATTACGCGGGAGGCATATCATTACAGGATGCCGCACGAGTAAAAATCATCAACAACACGGTGGCGCACAACGACAGTACGGCGACTGTGGCGGAAGTATTCAATGCGGACGGAAGCGAAACCACGCCTCAGCCTGCGGGAATAGTATCCAACGTTCATACGCCATTGCTCCAGTCCGCCGTCGGATCAGGAGCGGGACCTGAATTTTCTGAATTCTCCGATCCTGTCCTGCACGATACGATTCTATGGAACAACAGATCGTTTTACTTCGTTGCAGCGATGAACGGCGGGCTTGGAGGACTTTTGCAGAATCCCGACATGTTCTTCTGGGACCTGGACGTCATGGGCAGCTCCGACATGTTGAATCCTCATTACTGCAATATAACGCACTCGTCCGGGTACGCAGCCGACAACATGGAAGAAATCCCTTCATTCGTACGGCGATACTTCAATCAGTATTCCGTTGCTGCGGTCACTGAAGAGGGCGGCAATCTCGTGAACGTCGCTTTTATACCCATGACCTATCTGGCAGGCGATTATCACCTGGCCATGGACTCGCCTTTAATCGATGCGGGAGGGGGCATGCACGTTTATGACTTCCCGCTGCTGTCGTGGGATATCGACGGCGATATGCGGCCGGACGGTCCTGGCGTTGATGTCGGTGCAGACGAATACTTCACAGGCTTCCAGCCGATGCCGGACAAAATCGGCGTCTTCTTCAAATTCTTCTACGGTTACTGGAGGCTGGACTTTGACGGCGACGGCATATGGGAAGGAGCGCTCGAAGACCTGTTCTACAACTTCGGATACTTCACCGACCTGCCGGTAACGGGCGACTGGAACGGCGACGGATTCACTGAAGTAGGAACCTACTCCAACGGCAAATGGTTCCTGGACTATAACGGGAACGGAGTCTACGATGGAAGCCTCGGCGACCTTTACTATACGTTCAACCCGCCTGCAGGCGGCATCATCGTCGATGAACGGCTGACCGGAGACCTTCCCGTTTCAGGCGACTGGAACGGCGACGGATACGCTGAAATAGGCATCTACAGGGACGGAGACTGGTATCTCGACTATAACGGCAACGGAACCTGGGACGGAGAAATAGACGACATGATGTTTACAAACTTCATCGGTCTGAATGGAGAAAAACCCGTCACTGGCGATTGGGATGGAGACGGCTTTACTGAAATTGGAATTTACTACCTGGGTTTCTGGGCGCTCGATATGAACGGAAACGGCTCCTGGGACGGAGTTCTGGATACTCTCTACTACTACGGAAGCGATGACCATATCCCCGTTACAGGCGACTGGGATGCTATGGGCGGCGATGAAATAGGAGTATTCCTGGACGGCAGATGGTCGCTAGACTCCAACGGAAACGGCATATGGGAAAGTTGCAGTATAGATGCCTGCCACACATTCGGCAACTTCCCTCAATGGTTCAACAGCATTGTCTACCCGGTTACTGGAAACTGGTAGTTCATATAGATTAATGGTGATGCCCCGGTTAATTCGGCACGCACTGACAAATTTCCGGGGCATCCCGATCTGGAATGAAACAAGAGGAAAAAAATAAATGAAAATGTCATCAAATCAAGGAGTGATAAAAATGAACAGATTCATAATTTCAATCATGACGCTGTTATTGCTGACAGGGTTTGCAGAGATCAACGCTGATATATTCGTTCAATGTCCCGGCGACCTGGACGGCGATGCGATCCCGGACGAAGTTGACCCTGAGCATCCCAATGCCGTATGCATGCATCTGGCTGCAGGCGACGGTTTTGTGAATATGGGCGATGGAAAACTTCAATACATGTTCGGTTTTTCGGATGTAACCGGAGTAATGCCTGAAATGGTAATGATGGAAGGAATGCTCAATGCGACTTTTCCTTCTCCCACGATTACGTTGAAAGAAGGACAGGAACTTTATCTCACCGTTACGAATGTCGGAATGATGGTACGGCCGGACCTTTTCGATCCGCACACGGTCCACTGGCACGGTTTTGCCAATGCGGCATCGGTTTTCGACGGTGTTCCTGAAGCGTCGCTGGCGATCAATATGATGTCCAGCATCACCTACTACTACAAGGTAGTCGATCCGGGGACCTATCTGTATCACTGCCACGTGGAAGCGACTGAGCATATGCAGATGGGTATGCTGGGAAACCTCTACGTTACCCCGGCCCAGGATGAATTGCCTGACGGAACCGACCTGAACGGATTCACCCATCATACGGGATACACATACGCCTATAACGACGGAGACGGCACAACCTATTACGACGTTGATTTCCCCATACAAATGCATTCGTTCGACCCCGACTTTCATGATGCCAGTCTCAATGTGCAACCGCTCCCCTTCGCTGAAATGTGGGACAGATACGCCATGCTGAACGGCAGGGGTTATCCCGATACCGCAAATCCGGATGAACTGCCCAATACTTTCGACGGAAGATTCTCTCAGAAAACCTCTTCCCTGATCGAAGCCACGGCCGGCGACATCATACTGCTGCGCTTATCGAATCTCTCGGTTACCCGGTTCTTCACGCTCGCGGTAATGGGCATTCCCATGAAAATAATCGCCAAAGACTCCAGGCTGTTGAGGGGACCCGACGGAAAAAACCTGTATTACGATACCAATTCAATCACAATGGGCGGAGGTCAGGCAGCCGATGCGCTCCTGGATACGTCGCAGGTCGAACCGGGAACCTACTGCCTTTACACTACAAATCTTAACTATCTCAGCAACAATGATGAAGATTTCGGCGGCATGATGACCGAGATAATCATCAATGCACCGTAAAAGAAGGAGGAAGAATCATGAATTTCACAAAGCCGAAATTACTGATTATTGTAATCATGTTCGTCGGGATTTTCACGTTGAATGATGCGGTCAGGGCGGTCATTCCGGGCGTTGCCGGTCCTTCGTTTTACCTGACGGCGAAAGAGGGACATATTTACGGCGGCGACGGTTTAACCCTTAAAACGTGGGGATTTGCTTATGAGGACGGTCCTATGCAATACCCCGGACCGACTATGATCGTTCAGGAAGGAGATAATGTTTCCATAGCGTTGAACAACCAACTGGAGTATCCTGTTTCCATCGTTTTTCCGGGACAAACCGATGTGACCGCTTCACTGGGAGTTCCCGGTCTTGTAACGCGTGAAGCGCCTCCCGGAGGCTGGGTGGTGTATGAATTTACGGCTGATCATCCCGGGACGTTTCTTTATCGCAGCGGGACCAGGCCTGATCTGCAGACGGAAATGGGGCTCGTGGGCGCATTGATCGTCCGTCCTTCCCTGGGCGATAATTACGTTTACAACCATGAGGATTCCTATTTCGATCGGGAATACCTGTTTCTGTTCACGGAGATGGACCTTCAAATCCACAATCTGGTGGACATCGGACTGATGGAACTGGTAGATACGACGACGTTTGACCCTGTATACTGGTTCATCAACGGCCGAAATGCGCCGGACACCATGCTTATGCCGAATGTGCCATGGATGCCCAGTCAGCCCTATAACTGCATGCCGAGAATACATCCCGGGGAAAAACTGCTTATGCGCATTATTGGAGCCGGCCGGGATACTCACCCCTATCACACGCACGGACAACATATGCGGGTGATAGGCGTAGACGGTCGCATGCTTGAAAGCGCTCCGGGAATGGGAACGGATTTATCCGAACTGGCATTTACGTATACGGTTGTTCCAGGCGGAACCGCCGATGCGATTTACGTATGGACTGGCGAGAACCTCGGCTGGGATATCTACGGTCATGAACAGGATATCGACAATCCTCCTACAGGTAACTTCCCGGGTCCCGAAGACGTCGATCATGACGGAGACGGAGAATTCGATAATGTCCCCATGGAACCGGGAGAATACGCACCCGATCATGGAAAACCTCTGCCCGTCCTGCTGCCCGAACCGCAGGACATAGCTTTCGGCAGTTCCTGGAGCGGCAGCCCCTTCCTGGGGACTTTCGGTTACATTCCGCCCGGACAGGGAGGATTCAATCTTAACGCCGGTTACTTCTACATGTGGCATTCCCACAATGAAGTGGAAATGGTCAATAACGACATTTTTCCGGGAGGCAATATGACTATGTTGATAGTCGAACACCCGGACGTGCCGATTCCATAAGAAAGGATGATGATGATCATGAAAACAAAATTTAGTTATATCAGTGTTATGTTGCTGCTCCTGTCGTTTGCGTTTGCCGGAATCCGGCATGATGCGGCGCTGGCGACCGAATACTTCCTTCGCGCCGAAGCGATGACCGGCACGATGTGCGACGGGACGGAAATAGAAATGTGGGGATACGCCATGGATACAGCGTTCGGCGCTGAAGACGGCACAGTGACGGTTCCGGGGCCTGTTCTCGAAATACCTCCGGGAGATTCGTCCTTGACGATACACATGGACAACAACCTGAACGTGCCGACATCAATAGTCATACCGGGCCTGATCGCCTCTATGTCGCCCGTCAGAAACGGCGAAAACAGAATAGTATCCTTCACCCATGAAACATCTCCGGGTAACGCCGCGCCGGTTGATTACATCTGGAATAATCTCAAACCCGGTACCTATCTCTATCAAAGCGGTTCTCACATGGCCGTCCAGGTGCAAATGGGTCTCTACGGAGCAGTTAAAATGGACCACATGATGGGTCAGGCATACGATGAAGTCCAAACAGCCTACGACAGCGAAGTAATGCTGCTGTTCAGCGAAATTGACCCGGCGCTTCACCAGGCGGTCGCCGAAGATCAATACGGTCCGGGTCTCCTTATGACCAGTACGGTCGACTATCAACCCAAATGCTTCCTTATAAACGGCGAATGCTTCTCTCCCGGACGTATGTCCATTCCGGCCGGAATTCCGGGCGATACCCTACTGGTAAGGTTCCTCAACGCAGGACTGAAAACAAGGGTCCCTGCCTTGAACGGGAAAAGACTCGTCATGTGGGCGGAAGACGGAAACCTGCTTCCCTATCCTAAAAATATAGCAGCCCTGCACCTGGAAGCCGGAAAAACAAGAGATGTCCTGGTTGAACTCGATCAGCCCGGCTACATCCCTGTTTATGACGAACGTCTTGCTCTGACCAATGCCGGCGTTTCTCCGGGAGGTATGCTGGCTTACCTGGAAGTCGCTTCGGGTATGCAGTACTGGCTTACCGTCGATGTCGCTTCCTTCGGTCCCGCGGGAGGAACAATTCAGACTTTGAGCAAACCCGCAGGCATCTTCTGCGAATCGAATTGCAGCGTCATGTACAATGAAGATACGGAACTGCTCCTTCGGGCTACACCTGATGAAAATTCGATTTTTATCGGATGGAGCGGCGGCGGATGCGGCGGCCTGGGAGACTGTATCGTCGAAATGAACGGCGACAGGACCGTTACGGCATTCTTCTTCCCCGGCGCCCTCTTCAGAAATATACTGCCTGTTTTGAAACCGACTGTTTCAACAAGGAACTAAGATGATGAACTCAACTGTAGACAACAGCAAACCATTTCAAAGGTTGAGTCATTTGGCGGCCGGTTTGATGCTCGGACTGACGCTCGCGCTCAGTTCGAGCCCGGTCGCAGCAGTGACCCAAGATACAGAAAACTGGAAAAACAGTTCTGTCACGGTTGAGACCCCGGCGGATGAACCTGGTCAATCCATTCAGAACCTCGAAAATGAATGGGGGATCGAACTGGTGAGATTGGGCTTGTCAGCCGCAGGATACATGATCGATTTCCGGTATAAATTGATCGACCCGGAAAAAGCAGACTCCCTTTTTAATCGAAAAACAAAACTATACCTGGTACACCAGAAAACCTCAAAAACGATCCCGGTTTACAATCCGGCAAAAGTAGGCCCCATGAGACAAACAGCCATTGAACCCAAATCAGGACGCAATTACTTCATCATGTTCGCCAATCCGGGCCGGTTAATTCAACCAGGCGATAAAATTACGCTGATCGTCGGCGATTCGAAAATTGAAAATTTGACGATCTCCGGCGGCAGCGTTTCCCAGGCAGTAAATTAACTTACCCTGCTACCCTAACAAAGGAGGTTAACCACATAAAAAATATTTCTCCCTTATTCAAAGACAACCCGAAGTCTAACTGGAGGACGCATTGGATATCCCACCACGATCTGTCCCCCTTATCCCCTCTCTTCTGGTTGCCTTAAGAGTCGCTCACAAAATCAAAAGGGGCTTCCGGTTTATTCCCTACCCGGGTGCCCTTTTCGGAGAAGCGACTCTTTTTTTTGCTCCAGGACAGTTTGCTTAGGTAATCGGGGTCGGGGTCGATATCGGCATCGTTATCGGTATCGGTATCGGGATCGGGGTCGGGGTCGGGGTCGAAACAAACTATTTCAATTACCTCTCTGCAAAAAAACGGATGTTATATCAGTAGCTGTTTAACCATATCCTAGGGATTTAACTGCACTGTCGCCGATTGACGCAGTGTTAAGGAAAATTCGCCGTTTATGGACAAAATCCTGCTAATTTCGGGACTGATACCGATACCAATTGTGCTTTCGATTGCGAAAATGCTGATTGCTGCCGGTAAATTGAAAAGAACACATAAAAAATTATTGGCCGGATTAGTGGGTTGCTGTTTTGATGGTTTTTGGTTGGTTGACCTCACCCCCCGGCCCCCTCTCCATGAATGGAGAGGGGGAGTCAGATTGGGTTATTTTTGGGCTGGTTGGGGGATTTTGTTGGGGTGTTTTTTTTGGGGACTGTTCAAACGGGGGTTATACTCTTTCATAAAACGCTTGGAATGATTGAAATCCCCTGTTTTTTTTCATCGAGCGCCGTTTTTTTCGGGGTCGGGGTCGGGGTCGGGGTCGGGGTCGGGGTCACTACAAAAAAATTCGAGGAGATATGGTGTGTTCTGCATCATATTTCGAAGCTTCGTAATTATTCAATACAGCGGTACTGATCAAACAGGGATTACAAATTGTGATATCGATACTCAAAATGAACTTTCGTGCTCAGCGGAGCGGCGCTCATGTCGCCGAGGGATGCACCCTGAACTGGGGCGACGGTATGATTGATGAGGCCCCATTGTTCACCGTCGGCGTTGAAGGGGGTTTTTACCTGAGTCAGACAGCAGCAGGACAGGGTGAAAACAGTCCCTGCGTAGATGCCGGCAATGAGTCCGCATCGAACATCACTTTCGAAGGTCCTGATGGAAACGTCTGCATGGATGAGTTATGGACCCGGACGGATGAAGTCGTGGACTACGATGAAGCCGATATGGGATACCATTACGGAATGCTTTCCTGTCCGTTGACTCCGACTCCCTTCCCCACCGCTACTCACATTCCCACATCGCCGACACCCACCATGAATCCCAATCTCGCTGTTGATTTGACTCTTTCCAAAACGACATTCGTGCCGGGCGATCTTTTCCTGCTGGCCGCGCTTATCTCGAATCCCGGCCCCGACACTTACCAGAACCAGCCTTTCGTAGTCCTGCTGGACGCATACAGCATATACTTCTGGCATCCCACCTGGACGGAAACCTTCGATTACGAACCGTTGAACCTGGATATTGAAACGATCGATAAAGAAATATTGAGATTTGACTGGCCCGACGAACCGAGTTCAGGTTCCGGCATAAAGTTCTATGGAGCTTTATTGAATGAAGAATTCAACGATATACTCGGACTCTTCGATATGGTTGAATTCGGGTGGGCGCCAGAATAGGATAAAGGCATTGAACGAATACTGCAGGGGATATTCAAACAAAAACGCCGATAATTCGTCGATACTAGAAAAACCGGGGGACTTTCGGCACGAAAAGCAAAGCCCTGCGTCAGCATATCTGCGATCAGGATAACGTGATGAATAGGGAACTGATTGATCAGATGGAATCGCTGGGATACCGGGTGAGAGTCGTTTCAATCCGCCGTCTTAAGAACCTGCAGGAAGAATTCGAAGCAGTTTACCATCAAGGTCTTCTGAATGAGGAGTTTTATCAGGAGCGATTAGCAGGATTTGTTTTACACGCAGAAAAGTGCATAACCTTCTGGAACGAGAAACCTGGAACGATTACTTTTCCGGCATGGTTGAACGATGCGCCGTACGACTGGTTAGTGGGGTGTATGAGGCGCCGGAGGGTATGTCCGGAGAACCGGCGGATGCTTGATTGGTATGAAGAGGGTGGAGAATTTACAGAAGAGGAAATAAATTTTCTGTTGAAAGAGCCGACATCGGCTGAGTTGCCTGCTCCGCCAGTAAAGAAATTGGAACGATGGGACATGCACGAATGGCTTGATATCCCACCTCGAAACCTAAATGCTCTTTTGTCCGAAAGAGGTTCAAGATCATTAGAACCTGAAAGCGCAGATGAGGGATAGAGATACAAATATGCTCCTGGCAGCGGATGCCTTTATTAACATTCTACTCGGTGTAGTTCTGCTTCTTTTACCAGCCGGCACAGGCGATTTGCTTGGTCTGCCTTCGGCCGATTCTTGTTTTTACCCGATGATTCTGGGCGGGGTTCTTTTCGGCATAGGGATTGCCCTTCTCATTGAAATGCGAGGACGCAGCTCCTCTATCCATGGATTGGCTTTGCCTGGAGCCATAGCGATTAATCTCTGCGGAGGATCGGTTCTTCTGCTCTGGTTGCTCTCCGGCGATGCGCTCATTCCGCTCAGAGGGAAAATCACCTTATGGATCGTCGCTATTCTTGTACTGGGAATAGGCCTCGCAGAAACCTTGAAGCGCCCCTGGGATAATCGACAGTAAACCGGCGTTCCGCTTTTCTTAATTTACTTGAAAGCGCGCCTCAAATTTCATCGCACTTTTTGTCGAGAAGCTTTTTTGTCGTAAAAGCAGGTCTCCTGTTTTTAAGTTGCGCCGGGAATTTTATTTTCAATCCTGACAGCAGCAATCCGACGAATACTGCAAGGAGAAGAGTGGAGCCGGCGCCTGATGCCGGATTCCTTGTAAAAAAGTTGTCCTGTAAGTTCGTCGTCGCCGAAGACGATGATTCGGCTGAGATATCCTGAGCTTTCAACGGCATCCTGTATGGATTTGAACGGTTGAGCCTGAGTTCCTCTCTGATCGGTATCCGATGCGGCATTTACATATATCCTTTTTCTGTAATCAATGACGGCTGAAGCGGCATCAACGCCTATAGACTGTGCGGTTTCATTAACTGCTTTTACGAATATCGAACAGGCGCCGGTCGTAATATCTTCGCCCGGTTCAATGTAAACAGAACCGTAACGAGTTTCTGAATTTCCCGCAGTCGTCAGCTCGATATTGGCGATTCTACCCCCGTCAAAAACAGCGAGAGCGGTATACTCAGTATCCGGGTCCGCCGGTCCTTCGACGAGGATACGCATGGTATCGCCTATACAATATTGTTCATTATTGATTGAAACTGAGATATCCATAACGGTTGCATACTCTGTCAGGTATTTCCACGCCTCGCAGATTCCTATGATCGCGGCAGCCGACACGTAAGTCCTGCTGTTCGGTATTCCCGATAAAACGGGCCATCCGCCGTCTCGATTCTGATGCAGAAGCAGTGAGATGCTTCCGGCTGCAATAATTGCTGTTCTCTCGAAACGACTTACGCCGGCGGGCATCATTTCGGGGCAGACGTCAGAAAGAACCCAGACGGCCAGGGCATTATAAAAGGTGTTGTCAGACCAGCGCCAGGTTAACCAGTCGAAATCGTCTATCAAACATCTGAGCGCTGCCTGAGCGTCATCCTGATATTCAGAACCCGCGCTTTCAAACATGAGAGCCGCTAATCCCGTCGAATGGAGACCGCCAACGCAGTGGCCGCCATATTTCTGATCTAGCCGGGTCATCATGGCTGCGACAACAGGGTCCGATCCCCAGCCTCACTCGTGTAAAGCCCAAAGTGAGTATAATGTTATGTGCAGGCGAGGAACGGTTACCCTCGCATCCTGCCAGAAACATCCGAAACCCTCCTCTTCCGTTGCATCCTCTTGATATACGGCATCAAGCAGTCTCGGCGCTGAACAATCGAGCATTTCCGAAACTGCAGGCCCGCCGCCGCAGGCATTGTCCGGCAATCCCAAATCAAGGCTTTTATTCAATAGACAGGTCGTCAGGGCTGTGTTATGAGGGTCTCCGCCCTCCGGCAATCCGTAAATGTTCCAACCCCAATTGCAGTTGACCGGCTCCCAGAGACTGCACAGTAAATTAACCGCATCTGAAACAGGTTTGCAGGGCGCAGGATTCTGCGGCGTACATTCACTCAACTGCAACTACGATTCAGAACACCCGCGACGTCTGCAGATTTTCGTCTACCCATAGTCCGACTATATCGAATCCGAAGCCCCACGATTCCGCTAATTTCATGGACGATTCAATCTGTTTGAGCTGCCTTTCTTTGTCGACTGGATTGCCCGCACAATCGAAATGGCCGACAATGGCGATGACTTTCGAGCCATGTTTTTCAGCCGAGATGCCGGCATGCCGCCTCAAGAATTCAACCATATCGGTTTCAGTCTGCTCATCAAGGGTCTTGATAGGTCCGGCAGACGTTATCATATCCACGTAGTCTGCGCCGTATTTTTCTTTCATATAACTGATGACCGGCTCCTGCACACGGCCGTCCATGCAATTCACAGCGGTTACGAATTTTCCTTCAGCCATGGTTCACCTCCATACCGTTTTCAACTTAGTATAATCCTCTGCCTGTTTTTCATCAAGAAGCGCATCCATGATAATGCCAGGGCAAAGGCTTCATGATTACCTGTGAAAAATTGCTTGCATTGTATACCGTCGCCTTGCCTTCCTGGTTGTTTCCATTAGCGCTGTGAATGCGAGAGCCTGCTATGATGTCGTCCAGTCCGTCTCCATTAAAATCGCCGGCGCCTACCGACCATCCGAGCTCCTCAATCCCGTCTCCATAAGCAACGCATTCAGGACTGAATGGATATTCGAATCCAAAGGTGGACCCGTAAAAAACGAATACCGCGCCTATGTTGTAATCATAGGCTTTCATACCGATTATTATGTCGCTAAAATCGTCGTCGTTTATCCTTCCATACGAAAGGCTGGAACCGAATTCTCCATACTTGGGCCCGTAAAGGCTTCTAAGGTAATAAATTCCCGACTGGCGGCCGTCGTAATAATAAACGCGGCCGGGAGAACCGCAACCGTAACTTTTTGCGCCTACGATAATGTCTGAGTATCCGTCATTGTAAACGTCTCCTGCAGAAGAAACCGCAGAACCGAACTCGCTGCCGTATTCATCAGAAGAGTCCGTCCAGGCAGGCGTTGAACTTAAACCTGAACTCGAACCATGATACAGATAGACGCGACCGTATTCGCCGCAACCTATGTAATCCGGCGCTCCGACTATGACGTCTGCATAACCGTCTCCGTTTACATCACCTGCAGAACTGACCGCCTGCCCGAATTTATCCCCGTCCTGGTCGCCGTCGTGAACGTCGGATCAATAAAAACCGGGTAAACCGCTTCCTGGTCTTCAACGTAAATCCTGAACCGGAGATTATCCTCGCTTGTCCAAAATCGACATTCGATATCCTTACCCAGTGAATCGACAGCGTACAGGTCGCCGGCACGGAGAATAATACGGCCCGACTCATCATGAAAATCAACCGATCGGCCTTTCTCTTTTAATTCAGCAGTGACGTCGCCTCCCAAAGCCGTTTCTATCCAGAATGACGACTCAATTCCTCCCAAAATTCTCTCGACTATCGTGAATCCCTGCTCCAGCCCATTCTGATCGTTGAAATACCATTCGGTCATCCCCGCTCCATAACTAAACTCCACTCGATTATCATATACCGAAGGCGCCCCTCTCGCACTGGATAGGGCCTCAGCGCCTCTCCCATATCCGTTCGGCTTTAATACGCATTTCCAACCATTCTCCATGCTTGTTCGCGGCGTTATCACCATCCTGTCGCTCATGAAATATGTTCGAAAATTATATGCCCTGTTCGGCGCCTGATACGCCGAATCTATGCCCTCAATCGGCGTTTTGTCGCTGAGCGTTACATTATATTCCGACTCGATTAAATGCTTCCTGGCTAAAGACCACCATGTCGTATCAAACGTCGACGGTTCATGCCCTTTAACGTTCGTCGCGGTTTCCGAAGAGAATAAAACCTCCTCATTCCCCATTAAAAACAATACCAGGCAAATTGCTGGAACATATAATAATCGAAATTTCCTCATGCTGAAGCTCCTTTGCTCATTTCCCCGAAACGAAAATTAAAAAACGCGCTTCGCAGGAAACACAAGAGTCAAACGATAAAAATGCCTTCGAAAGCAAAACGCTTTGCCCCGCTTGCGAATCACATGCATTCATGCTTTTTTCCTTAAAAAATATCAAACGTTACTCTTCGCTCACGACTTTTATCCAATAAATCATGAATGATTATCAACAGATTCATTTTACACATTGTTTTTGGAAATGCAAAACAAAATAGAGGCGGTGATCAAAATAACCCGAATTTTGAAAACAATTCTGAAATTTCGTAGGATTATACTCCGGCGTCATTTATTATTCAACAGAACGCAAAGGAGGTAGAATCATCAAGTCAGTTCAAAAAAAATTTTTACTGCGACGGATATGGTCAACGGGAATTTTCGTCTGTTCTTCCATTTCGTTCCCGGTGAAATGAGAGGTGGAGCATGGGAGTAATGGGAGAAGCATTCAGAGCTTTCGCAAAACCTTTGCTTGAAGACCCTGAGCTTACTGAAGAAGAATTGAACCAGGCTTTGTCGCTTGTTCAACTTTGTTGGAATCTGGCATTATTACCGGAAAAGCAAAGAGAAGAAACTATAGAGAAGGTAAAACCACAATTCAAAATGGACGATGAGGATTTCGAGGAGTTCCGGCAGGCGGTCATCATGCCGATGATCAGACGACAACATGAGATGTTTCCAAACATGTTAAGGCGAGGGGGTGCGAGCGCTTCAAACCCGGCGGTGTCTCAGCAATCTCATGAAGGGGCAGGGCAGCAGGGAGGGATATCCTCGGAGACAGGACGCAATGATCCCTGCCCGTGCAAGAGCGGAAAGAAATACAAAAAGTGTTGCGGACGATAAACTGACGTTTTTCAATGAGCGCATGTAGGATACGTTCAATCACGGACGATGTTTTGCTGTGATAAGGGGCTTAAAAAAGTCGACGGGATTAAAAATTGTCAGATGAAATTAAGCCCGAGACCCGGATAAAACGAAGGACGGAAATACTTAGCCGAACAGCTATGCGATAAGGATACAAAAGTATTGCAGAATGTTGCTATTGGATGAAGCAGGAGAATCCTGCTCGTCGACTTCTTGCGGTCGCTTTTCTATAGACGCTGTGTACAGACTGGTCTTGATTAAGCCCGCAAAGCCCCTTAAAATTTACTCATGCTCTGATCAACGTGCCTGGATGCCATTAATATTCCGGCCTTGCGATCAGTCGTTCAGAGTTGAGTTTCGCCTATTATGGAAATGGGGCCATAAAATTTTAGGTTGCTGCTAAACGCTACCCTCACCTTACAGCAAGCAATTTTCATGCTATAGCCGCTTTAACCCGATCGGGCGTGACGGGCAACCGGAAGACCCTGGCGCCCACGGCATTAAAGACGGCATTGGCTATTACGGCCCCCATAGTAATGATAGCGGGTTCTCCTCCGCCCTGTGGATCGGCGTTTTTATCGTCTATGACCAGGGTATCGATTCGGGGGACCCAGGAAAAGCGGGGGATTTCGTATGTATCGAAGTTTTCATCCAGGATTTTTCCGCCCCTGAAGCGAATGTCTTCCGCGAGAGCATATCCCAGTCCCATGGTGATGCATCCTTCAATCTGGATTCTCGTTCCTTCAGGATTGACCGAAAGGCCCATATCCTGGGCGCCCAGGACGCGTTTTACTGTGATTTGACCTGTCTTTTCATCGACCTCGACCTCAGCCATAGTCGTCACAAAGGTACCCGCATCAATTCCGCATGCTGCTCCGTATCCTTTGCCGCCGGGAGTCTTACCCGGTTTCCAGTTGAATTTTTCCGCCGCTTTTTCCAGCAATCGCTTCATTTTTCCCTCCTTGAGGTGCTTCAACCTGAATTCTACCGGGTCCTTTCCTGCTTTGTGAGCCATGATGTCTATCTGGGACTCCCGGGCGAAAGTATTGGTATTGTTGCCGGGAGCCCTCCACGCTCCTGTGGCGAAAGGATGCGACCCGGGCGTTCCTCTCCATCCGGAACCATGCTCTACGGTTGAATGGTGAGGAATATCATAAAAATGGTCAGCGCCCCGGTCGCCGGCGAAATATACGTGATAGTCCCACAGAATCATGCGGCCTTCTTTGTTTAGGCCTGATTTTATTTTTACTACGGCAGCCGGCCTGAACGTATCGAGAAAAAATTCTTCACTGCGGCTCCAGGCGAGCTGAACGGGTTTTCCCGTCGCTTTCGCCGCTAGCGCCGCTTCTTTAACCTGCAGGTTGCTCGTTTTTCCTCCGAAACCGCCGCCTACAAAAGGCGATATGACCCGCACGTTTTCAGGTTTGATGCCCAGGACTTCAGCAGCCTGATCTTTCGCCCGAAAAGGCGTCTGTGAAGAGGGCCAGACAGTCGCTTTGCCGTCCTTGAATTCAACGACGGCAGTGTGAGGTTCAATGGGCGCATGCGCTTTATATCCGTCCAAATACTTGTGTTCGATAATGATGTCTGCAGCGGCAAGTCCTGACTGGAGATTTCCTCCGCCGTCCACCTTTTGACCTTCGGGAGCTGCACTGACTAAATGATCGAATATATTTTCTTCATTGAGTTGCGGTTCAGGGACATCATACTGAGTTTTTACTTTAGTCAGCGCTTCCCGGGCCTTATCAGGCGAAGAATGCAGGACGGCTATGAAATCGTCTTCCTCAACGATTGATACTCCGTGGAGCTTTTTTGCTTCGCTGAGGTCGATGTTCAGCAATTTTGCATCATGAGAAGGGGGCCTGAGAACAGCGGCGTAAAGCATGCCCGGCAATTGAACGTCGCCTGCGAATTTTGCTGCTCCCGTTACCTTTTCCAATGCATCACGGCGCAAGTAAGGTTTACCCATTATTTCAAATTCTTTCGGCTTCTTCAGTTCAACCTTTCCGGAAGCCCTCCGGTCGATTTGTTTCCCCTTCGTCAATTGGCCGTAGGAAACTTTCCGGCCTGTTCCACGATGCATCACCATGCCATCCTCAGTCGTGACCTCATTAACAGGCGTTTCCAGGTATTCCGCTCCCAACTCCAGTAAAACCTGCCTGGCTTCCGCTCCGGCAGCCCTCAACTGCGGTCTGAAAAAGCGCGTCGACATGGAACCGAAAGTGCCCATATCCCAGGGACACAAGTCTGTATCGCCCATGACCATTTCAACGGCGTCCAGGCCGACGTCCAATTCGTCCGCCAGCATTTGAGCCAGCGATGTGACGATGCCCTGACCCATCTCTATCTTTCCCGTGAAGCATGAAACGCTGCCCTCTTCCGCTATCCGCAGGTAAGCATTGAAATCCTCCGGTATGCCCCGTCTGCCCCTCCCGGAATGGCTGCCCTGCGCCAATACGGTCCTGGGGCCTAACGTGAAAAATACAAAGATGCCGGTTCCTGCCGTTTTTAAAAATTCCCGTCGCGTCATGGGAAAAGCGGCCTTTATCTCCTTAGATTCAACATCCGTACGATCCTCTTTTTTCATTTTATTTTGCCTCCCATGACTTCAGCCGCCGCTTCCACAGCCCGAATTATCCGTTGATGAGCCCCGCAACGGCATAAGTTGTTTTCCATGCCCGCAATGATTTCTTCTCTGGAAGGTTTCGGGTTCTTCTTTAATAATGCGTAAGCGTTTAAAATCATTCCCGGAGTGCAATAACCGCATTGCAATGCATCATTGTCCATAAAAGCCTGCTGCAAAGGATGAGGATTACCGTTTTTCGCTAATCCTTCAATCGTAATGACCTTTTTGCCCTGGACAGCCTTAACGGGAGTAATGCATGAGCGTATGGCCTCATCATCCGCTAAAACAGTGCAGGCTCCGCATAGCCCCTCGCCGCAGCCGTATTTCGTCCCGGTTAAACCCAGATCGGTGCGTAACACCCATAACAGATAACGGTCCCCGTCGGTTTTTATTTCGACAGTTTTGCCGTTAAGGTTGAAAGAAATAACGTCGTTCATATTTCCTCCTCATGTTATCTCCCTGTTCATGTTCTATTTTGATGACGTTCAATAATTCCTTGAATTCATTACCTCTCCTTATTCCATGCCGTCATTATTTTCCTCAGTTTCAGCCGCTGCCTCGCTATTAATAATGTTAGCATAGTGCCTGTCCATAAACTCGATTGTCGATTCAAAATTTAATGCTGGACAGTCA
>CAZUFC010000131.1:0-21458 GCA_964619725.1 uncultured bacterium
TTCGGGGATGTCTCCCTTGCTGATCCGGTCAACGTATTCGGCAGCAACGTTCAAAGGATTTATCACAGCATCAAGCGTATCGTTTACGCCCTGAACGATTTTGGCGTAGTCCCCGCTGAATTTGTCCACATCTCCTCGCGTATCCAGACGACCTTCGACTGCCGCTTCAGACAGCATTCCCGCTTCCGATATCAGTCCGTTCACAGCATCTATGCACTGGTTAAGGTTGTTCTTGATCTCGTTGAAATCGCCCTTGTATTCGTCCGTTATCGGTTCGGGGATGTCGCCTTTGCTTATCCGGTCAACGTATTCGGCAGCAACGTTCAAAGGTTGTATTACTGCATCAAGCAGTTCATTCATGTCATTAAACAGTATCTTGAAGTCCCCCGTCGCCTTGTCCGGATCAGCCCTCTGGTCCAGCTTTCCGTCCTTTGCCGCATCAATCAGTATTTTCACTTCATTCAAAGCTTTTTTCTGATCCGTCAGATCGAAAATAACTTCCATTCCGCCTGCAGGTCGACCCTCATCATCAAAAACGGCGCTGCAGCAAGCAGCTATAGGTATTTCTTTTCCCTCTTTAGTCCTGGCGATCGTTTCGCCCACGATCTCCTCACCTGTCTTCATGCATTTTTTAATAGTGCAGTCTGCCGTACGACACAACGGCGTGTTGCACAAGTCCGCACACGACATCTTCCCCACGACTTCATCTCTCATATAACCTAATGCCCTCAGCGTGGCTTCGCTTATATTAGTTACCGTAAGATTCTCATCAACGACGAACATCGTCGTCGGTACGGCTCGAATCAGCTTATCAAGTTCAAGAGTGTGCCCCTTTTTTTCTTCAGTCAATTTCTTCTCTCCTTTTTGTTTTTCATTTGTCGATTTGGTCCTACGGTTCCCCCCGGGACCTTTACCGGCAGTCTTCTCTTTGCTTTTGACGGCCATTTCTTATAAACCTCCTTAAAAAGATATTCTCACAAATATAATATTCGACCCATTCAACTCATGCGTTTTCTATGAGTTTTCAATAATACTGTCTTGTTGGAACCGTTTTTTGATACACCAGTACACAATCATAAAATTAATGCCAAACGTTGCCTTCCGCTATACTTGCGGAAGACGACCGATCAGCCCACTTTGCCTGTGGACTTCGTCC
This sequence comes from uncultured bacterium, assembly GCA_964619725.1. GTDB lineage: Bacteria > CSSED10-310 > CAZUFC01 > CAZUFC01 > CAZUFC01 > CAZUFC01. The sequence continues at coordinate 1,157 of CAZUFC010000131.1, forward strand.
ATTAACCCCCTATTTTACAATATCCGTGCCAGCTTCCGGTATTTCTCGTCCCGCAAATGAAATACCTGTTTTCCCCTTATAAATAATATGACGTATTTGCTGTGAAAGTATTTAGTTTTTGTCCATAAACGGCGAATTTTCCCCAATACTGCGTCTGGCTGCGGATTTGCTCAGTCAACGTATATGCATTACCCCTGCCTCGCAAATCCTTGTCTTAATTGCTTTAAGATAAATTCGCCCGTTTATGGATCAAAAACCCAAGTGGCTGTCCAGCATTAAATTTTGAATCGAGATTCGAGTTTATGGACAGGCACTATTTAGTTTTTGGGCATTGATCAAAATTAGGCCCTTAGAGGTTGCAGTTTGATCAGCAAGAAATCTGCAAAAGGCCGGGTGATATCATGAATTCAAGACGCAATTGTGATTCCGTAAGAAGAAAAGCAACCCCCGATACGCTAATGGGGATTTCACTCAATTAATTTTTTTGCAGGCAAAATCTGTTGCCTCGGTTTGATCAGTCACTTAAATTTTATTCATTATCGCTTCCGCAATATCCGTTTCCAGGACGACCGCTGCGCGCCATCTCCTTCAATCCTTCCAACCTGTCCTCATAAAACCTTTTACGCCATTTGCTCACGATCTGTCTCGGCATGTCGATCCTCGCTGCAATCTGATCGTTGGCCAGTCCCATCGCTGCATACAATATGATCTTCGCCCGGATCACATCCCGATATGGCAAAGTATATTTGCGGGCAATCCCCTGAAGCTCTCGTCTCTCCTCTTGCGTCAGCCTGATGGGATAGGGACTCTTTCGAGGCATAGTATCCCCTTGAAAACAGGAGCTTAATTCAGCAAACGTATGAGCGCCGAAAATTACTCAGACGCTCTTTCTATAAAAATTCCACATGTATAGTTCTACCCCTCTCACTCCCCCAGACTGATGAATTTTAAAATCGAACCGAAACTTTTTACCGGCAATAAGAAGAATTCCAAAACCGCTTTTTTTTTAGCATGAAGATCAAACCATGTCAAAGGCAAACATCTACTTCAGAGCAAAAAAAAAATCAGCCAACGGTTAATCCGTTTCTGTCCCTGAACGGCCGATTGCCCTCAATGCTGGAGCAGACTGCGGATTTGCCCGGTCAACGCATAACCAATCCGCTTACGCCAAGGCTTCAGCGAGACAGATTATACTTCCCTGGAAAATCCTTGCCTTCCTTGCCTTGAATATTATTATTCCGTTTGCGTATCAGATACCGCAGCGGTCCATAGGCTGGATAAAGGGTTCAGGTAAGCTGTAATTATGAATATACGTCATAGTATTTATTTACTTATGTGGGAGTCCGCCCTGGAAACGTGTTGCCGGCAGCCCGACTTGAAAGGCATCGCTCACGACAAGGATAAACACAGCATTTCTTCTATTATCAATAAATTAAAACACCTGTCCTGTCTCTTTATCCTGGATGACCAGTCGAATATTTTTACCGTGGAACATAATCACGAACAGATTACAGCTCCGAATTCTGCATAAATACGGCGACGTATTTTGCTTGCAGTGAAAACAGTGAACTTTGTTCTTTGATCCTGCGATTTCTTTGGCGAAGGAAATTTTCATGATAATTAAAACTCTTTCGCAAGCTGAAATTTCAGTAACCTCTATGGATGATTGAAAAGAAAATATGTCATCGTATTTAACGTAAAATTTTTTAAGGCGACCGTCCGTTTTCAGCAGCCGGGCATTATTTTCTGTGCGCCAACAAGAGGGGATTTTCCAATTAAATCATTAAATTTCAATAATTTAAAAGTTTTTCATCAATTTCAGTCCGGTGTACGATATCGTACTGTAGTGTTTAAAAAACGGACATATCGATTCACATATTCACTTTGGAAATATTTATCTTATCCCGTCTGGCATTGCGGCGAGAAGGGCTAACTTTACTGAGCGTTATCCGATTCCATTCTTTTTTGGACTTTTTTCCATGATTCCGTAATAAGGAAACTTTCATCCATATCATTAACCATACGGACGAATTTGGACCACGGAGCGGCGAGCGTAAGGGTATGTGAAGGCACGCAAGGTCTGGCGGAAACGTCAAACATCCCGAGAACGGTTTTAGGATTGGGTAGGTCGATTTGCCGATAAGGATGTTGAATAATGGAGCCGCATCCGGCGCTGAAAGGGGCGATGACAGCATAGGTATCGGACTCGTCGAATCCTGCGAGCGTAAAAAGTCCTGAGAGCGTATCCGGCGAAGCGAAGAATATGACGACGGCGGGTTCGTCCTGTTCATCCAGGTTGTCCCATCTTTTAAAGACGATATATTTGCCGGGCGCCTTAAAATCCGGCTGAGTCATCAACATTTCTTTTACAATTTCCGGCGACTTTTTATATCTTTCACCTTCCATAACGTTGGGGATGCCGCAACTGAGGAAATATTCGAATCCGTGCCGCAGATGTTGAGTGAAACCCAGGTATTTTTTAGCGCCTCCGCACGCTGCCGCCTGTTCATTGAACTGGAGAGACGCTCCGTTTCGAACCCTGGCCAAATCGCAAATGATGCACCGGTGTTCTTTAGCCGCAGGCATTGTATCTGCGTTTTGCTCTTCGTCAGCGTAATGAAATGTGATGGGCAGTTCAGCTCCGGGAAAATAGTTGTTCCATTTTTCAATAAAAAGACTTTTAAATTTCAGGTCCATAGCGATCCTCCTTGCCTGCTACTTTATAGGGAGCGAGAGTAAGATTCAAATTTTTTGAGATTCAGATGTGATGATGATGAGCGAGTGTTCGTAAATGGCTGTTGATCGGCGACTCCGGCAGCGGATTACGGTCAAAAGGCTTATTGACTGAAATTGTAATACTAAATAAAATCAGGAGAGGAGAAGAAGGGTAGTATCATGAAAACGGCATTCTGGAAATTAAAAAGAATTAAACGACGGGAAGCGATCAGCAGAGAAGCGAAAAGGAAGGTCTGCTTAAGAGAGGTCAAAGCCGGGGTAATCGATTATTTTACTGCAGAAGGAATCGGAACAGCTTATCTTTTCGGGTCTCTTGTCGAGGAAAACGATTTCTATGATTGGTCGGACATAGATATCGCCATAGCCGGCCCTGTTAAAAAGGATTATTTTCGTATGCTTTCAGAAATTGAACGATTATTGAACAGAGACGTCCATCTTATTCTCCTCGAAGAATGCCCGTTTGCCGATTTTATCGAAAAGAGCGGAGTAAGAATGTTATGACTGGAAAAATGGAATTGCTTAAAGCGCTCATTAAACGCCAGGAAAGAATCATTGATCAGATACGACACAAGCTGCATCCACGGCTATGCCTTGTTTGGGATGGAGTATGAAAGGATTGAGGTCGAGCTGTTCTATTTGCGGATACTTGATGGCGAATTGAGACAGCCGTTCGATAACAAAAGCGAGAAAATGGATATCATATGTGATGTCTTTTCTGTAACCCTTCAGGAGTGGAAACCCCTGCAATTCTTTAATCATGGAGATCGCTTCTTTTTCGCTTAAAGGAGCTATACGCAAGGCGCTATCTTTGAATATCTCGGTATATACGCCGCCCAGCCCCGTCAGGATAACGGGACCGAAAGCGGGGTCTCTCTTTATGCCCAGGATCATCTCTATTCCCTGTTCAGCCATGGGCTGAAGGAGGAAACCTTCAATCTTGATCTGCGGATGATTTTTCTGCAGATATTCGTTCATTTCGATATACTTATTTTCCAGTTCTTCCGGACCTTTTATATCCAGGCTTATTCCTCCGATTTCGGTTTTATGAATGAGTCCCGGGGAGATCAATTTGAGCGCTGCGGGTTTGTTTATTTTTTCCAGTGCATCCTGCGCTTCTTCCAGCGTTTTAACGATATAGTAATCCGTGACGGGTATGCCGGAATTTTTCAGAAGTTCAAAGGTATCCTTTTCCGAGAGGATTCTTTTACCGTTCGATTTATTCATTACGTCAGGATCAGCTGCGACGGCGATACGGGTTTTCGCTTCGATTTTTTCTCCTGTTGTCGATGCAATATGGCGACGATAAAAATGCCTGTTATTATTCATGCATTCGAAAGTTTCTTCCAGATTGCTGAAAAGAGGATAATTCAATTCCTTTTGCGCCGCCTGTCTCAGGTTTTCGGGCGCATACCAGACCACATAGGCAGGTTTTCCGCTTTGCCGGATATACCGGATGATTTCGGGCATGAAACTCATGCGATTGAAGTTGGTATAGACGTTTTCCCATTTCCATTGATTATCCAGTCTCGGCTGTTTCAGCATAATGAACACAGCGGCGTCAACGTTTTTTTCAGCGAGACCCAACCGGGCTATTTCGGGAATGACCTCAGGCGAATACACATCGCCCAGGTCTACCGGATTGGCCAGTTTAATGACGCCGGCGTGCATCCGGTCGACTTTTCGGTAAAACTCAGCAGACAGTTCGGCGAACTCGTAACCGTAACGTGCGCATTGGTCTGCGGCAATTACGGAATAACCGCCTGAGAGGGAAATAATCAGCAGCTTTTTTCCTTTGAGGGGCGGCAGGCGGAAACTTTTCGCCTGAGCGACCAGCCGGTTTAATGTACTTACACGGATAATTCCGCTTTGCTTAAATGCTGCGGAAACGACGTCGTCGTCATTAGCGATGGCTGCGGTGTGGGACATGGCGGTTTGAGCAGTCAGGGGATGAACATGAGCCTTGCAGATTATGACCGGTTTATCGGCTTTACATCCCAGGCGCATCAATCTCCTTCCCCTTTTAATGCTTTCCAGATAACAGCATATTGTTTCCGTTTCGGGATCATCCAGAAGATATTCAATATAATCGGTTTCATCCAGGTCGCTTTTGTTGCCCATGCTGATGAATTTGGATACTCCCAGGTTTTCATCCTGCATCCAGGTCAGCATACTCAATCCAATGCCGCCGCTCTGCACGGCCGCCGCCGTATTGCCGGGAATAACCCTGGAAATGGGAAAAAAGGGAAGACACAGACCATTGGATGCATTGGCGACGGTCAGACCGTTCGGTCCAATGATCCGAATGCCTTGTTCCCCGGCTTTTTGCAGGATTTCTTTTTCCATATCCGCTCCGCTCCTGCCGTATTCAGTAAAACCGCCTGCAGGCAACGCTATCGTTTTTATTCCCTTGGCAGCGCATTGTTCGATTAATTCCGGAACCATCGCCGCCTTGACCAGGATGACCGCCATGTCCGCCGGCGCCGGAACATTTTCAAGCGTTCTATGAATCTTTATTCCTTCAAATTCTCCGCCGCCAGGATGAACGGCTGATATTCGTCCCTTAAATTTCCATTCAATCAGATTCTCCAGAATGATTCTTCCCAGGTTCCTGTCTTCACTCGAAGCGCCTATCACCACAACATGCTCAGGATAAAAAATGTTTTTCAAGCTCACTCTCTCCCCTTGTCAATGTTATTCTTTCAAGATCATCAGTCTTGCTCCATCCGTTCATCCCATTCTAGCCTATCGCCGCAACCGCTTCAACCTTCAAATAGAGATGAATATCCCGCAATCTAAATCTAAATCGAAACAAAATGATGGGAGATTCTTTAGAATTTTAACCTTAAATTCGGGTGCGGGCCTTAATAAAAAAGGACAAAGGGACCAAAGGGACCTAAGGGACCTAAGGGACGGAAGGGACGGAAGGGACGGTACACTTCTTTCAAAACTTTTTACAGTTTGTTTCAGTAATTCGGGTCGGCGTCGGTATCGTTATCGGAATATTTGAATCTCGATTAATCAACGATCTTGTCAGCGCCTGTCACGCTGAAGCCTTGGCGGAAGCGGATTATTGCTTATACGTTTACTGAGCAACTCCGAGGTTGACGCAGAATTGGAGGAAATTCACCGTTTTTGGACAAAAACTTTTAAAGGGGCAATGTTGTACGCCGATTTTTTTGATTGGTTTGATCAGTTTCGTTTTACCTGACCCAAGCTTCCATTATGCACTCAGCAGTTATGATTAAATATGATTGTCCAAAAAAGCCCGATACTCACTTTAAGATGAATATCGGGCTTTTGTCGAACCGTTGAGCTAGTAGTAAACCCGTACGTTGTCGATTAATTGCGCAGCGTTGTATGATCTTCCGTTAAGCTGAAGCGGGTATTTCGTGTTCATGTAGCTCGAATCGAGCGGCGTTGTAGTGGTTAATTTCAGCGTATTATCGTAATACATGTTCACTATGCCGTCGGCCTGGATGTGGATACGGTAAAAATGCCATCCGTCGCCGACATACGTCTCCTGGGTAGACTCTCCGACGTTGCCGCCCACGTGATAAGACATTATGTTGACGTTGCTTTCGACCCCGATGAAAATCTGCATCAGCATACTGCAATTAGATTGACTCACATTCTGGGCATACGTCAAACCGATACCGACATGAATCGATTGCCAGTAATGATATGTCTGATGACCGTTCGCCCAGAATTCAATTTTCAATCCGTGAAGATCGAAGTTGCTCCAGGTGGTCATGCCGCTTTCATAATTCGCATCGCCGTTGCAGTCGAACGCGTTGGTTCCGTCAATCCCCTGGAAGTTACGGACAACGGGCTGAGGCGAACCCCATTTTTTCCATTTTTCGGTATCCAGAAAATCGCATGTTTCGAACCAGGGTACCAGAAATTCACGGACTGCGGCATCGCCGTTAACATCCAATTCGTAGACCGGCGAAGATGTATTAATGCCCAGGTAATCATTTGAATCATCGTAATACACTTCAGCGCCGCCGAGAGTGCTTCCTCCGTCGTTATATTGTATCTGCATATCGATTCCGCCGACTGATCCTGACGGTCCCGTCGGACCGGAGGGCCCCTGAGAACCTTCAGGACCGGTTGGACCTATCGGGCCGTCATTGCCTTGCGGGCCTGTCGCACCGGCGGGACCTGTCGGACCTATCTCGCCCTGCGGACCTTGTTCTCCCGTCGGGCCGGTCGGACCTATCTCACCCTGCGGACCTTGTTCTCCCGTCGGGCCGGTCGGACCTATCTCACCCTGAGGACCTTGTTCTCCCGTCGGGCCGGTCGGACCTATCTCGCCCTGCGGACCTTGTTCCCCCGTCGGGCCGGTCGGACCTATCTCGCCCTGCGGACCTTGTTCCCCCGTCGGGCCGGTCGGACCTATCTCACCCTGAGGTCCCTGGTCGCCTTTGGGACCTGTCGGTCCCATTTCGCCTTGAGGTCCCTGTATTCCCGGCGGTCCGGTTTCGCCTGCAGGCCCCATCAAGCCTGTGTCGCCTTGCAGGCCCGTATCGCCCTGCGGACCTTGCATGCCCATCGGTCCCGTATCGCCTTGAGGACCTTGCATGCCCATCGGTCCCGTGTCGCCTTGAGAGCCTTGGACACCCATCGGTCCCGTATCGCCTTGAGGACCTTGCATGCCTGTCTGTCCCGTGTCGCCTTGCGGGCCTTGGACACCCATCGGTCCCGTGTCGCCTTGCGGGCCTTGCATGCCTGTCTGACCCGTATCGCCTTGCGGACCTTGCATGCCTGTCTGACCCGTGTCGCCTTGCGGGCCCTGGATACCCATCGGTCCCGTGTCGCCTTGAGGGCCTTGCATGCCTGTCTGACCCGTATCGCCTTGCGGGCCCTGGATACCCATCGGTCCCGTGTCGCCTTGAGGACCCATTGCGCCTGTAGCGCCTTCAGGTCCTACAGGTCCGGTATAGCCCTGGGGACCCGTCACGCCTGTGGCCCCTGCAGGTCCTGCTGGACCTGTATTTCCCTGGGGACCTTCCAATCCTGTCGGATCGCCGACCCATTGACCCGCATCATCAATCACCAGGCCATAACCCGATATCGTCAAACTCGCAGGACTAATGGCGCGGTTATACACATCCTCTGCTTCCTTCGCCAGAATCGACTGACCGGTCGCCGTCATTTCCAACCTTGGCGTCAATACCTCCTCGTCCACCTCGATTTCCAGCCAGCAAATCGTATCAAACTCCAAATCCAGCAAAACTGCGGATCCCAATATCACGTGGAACAAACCTTCGTTCACTTCCACTCCGTAATGGGTTTCCGTCCACAACGGGCTGCCCTCTTCCTGAACATCATAAACTGAAAAGGTAAAATCAAAAATGCCGTTCAACGGCGCTCCCATAACGTCGGTCAAGTGTCCCTGGTAATTGATCGTCCGGGGCGCCTCCGCACCGACGACGCCTGCCAGCGTCATCGTCAGCACAAGCGCCATGAATGCTATTCTTCCAACCATCTCGTCATCTTCCTCCTCTGTTAAGGTTAAAATGAAATGTTACTTTTTGTTCGCGTGGTTGCAGCACGCCATCTATTTTCCCGGCATACCCGAATTTTTCCACGTAAGCCGAATTAAATTGCACGTTTGATATAGAAATCAGGAGTTTTAAAATCATGAGCAACTCGTTCGACAGATTTAGAAACGTCTTACTGTAGTTATTGATTTCCGCAGTGTTTGTCAAATTTTTAATTAAAATAATCCTGATGTTGTCCTCTTGAAAAATATATTGACAAAGCAGACGAAACTTATGAAGCTTAAAGCAGAAAGGAAATCTCGTCAGTGATAGACTTGCAAAGAAAGAAACTGTCCGGCCATAAATCCAGGGCCGGGGTCCAGGCAAGAGGGTTATTTCTGATATTGATTTTCGGGTTGCCCTTTCTGGGATTCGGCATACTGGTGATGCTTCTGGCGGGCGGGGTAATAGGAGAAAAAGCATCCGAGATTCAGGAGGCGCCGGAGTTTATTCCCGTTGCTGTAGGCGGCTTACTCGCTTTCGTCGGTTTATGCATGACGGTTTACGGGGCGAGTCTTGAAATTAAAGCCGTCACCAGAATTCTTCGCGAAAGGAAGTGTCCGGATGAACAATGGTTTCTTGATTATCCGTGGAATCCCGAGGGCATCCGGGAGGGCGTATTTTACAAGGCCATCTGGTCAGTTCTGTTCATGATAGGGTTTTCTGTTTTCCTTCTGCCTTTTAACTGGTGGGCTTTCTTTGCCCCCGAAGGAACATCGGGAATCATAGTCCCTGTCCTCGTCGTTCTCTTCGACTTGATTTGTCTGGCCTCCTGGTATTTTACAATCGTTTTTATATTAAAAGGGGTCAAGTATGGAGGGAGTCGAATCCGATTTTCCAGTTTTCCGTTTTTTGTCGGAGAAAATATCGATGTCTTCTTTGAAAAGGCCGGACGACTCAAAAAATTCGACAAACTTGAGGTCATACTTCGTTATATCGAAGAAGAAATAACCGTAAGAGGAGCAGGGCGCTCCCAGCGAAGAGAAATGGCAAGCTACAGCGTTTATGAGGATAAGAGGACATTAACCCCTGAAATGTCTCTCGAAGGGGAGGATTCAGAAATAAGACGGGTTCCCGCGGCCGCCGGCAGCAGCTCTCAGGAGGAATTGCACATCGTTCTTCCGATACCTCGCGGGAGCTACGGCAATGCTTTGAGCGAGTCACCGCCTTCTTACTGGGAACTGGAAATCAAGGCGGAAATGCCGGGACTGGACTATAGCTCAGCCTTCCTGCTTCCGGTGTATCAGAAGTCCCTATTCTAATTTTTCTTGACATAACGTTCATTCTGCTTATAAGTTGCCTTACACCGTCAGCTTCAAAATGGAGGAGAAGCGAGACGGCGTTTTTTCGTTTAGCTGGAGCGAATAACATCGGCGCTGATCTAGCTTAAGGAGAACGCTTTTATTATTCGAATTTCCTCATGGATGATTCACACGAAAAAGCCCTCATCCTGGAGTATTTCACGATCGGATACAATCTCCTGGAAGCTCTGGCCTCGATTTTTTTTGGCCGTCTCGCAGGGTCCATCGCCCTGATCGGATTCGGATTGGACAGCATCGTCGAAAGCCTGTCGGGCTTCGTACTCGTCTGGCGCTTGAAAAAACACGGCAGAATCTCGCAAGAAGAAGAGGATCGTATTGAAAAAAAAGCTTCACGGTTCGTCGGCGCGACCTTCTTCATTCTCGGATTCTATGTACTCTTTGAATCAATCAAAAAACTCTGGTTAAAGGAAATTCCGGAACCTTCGATCCCGGGCATCGTTATCGCTTCAGTCTCCCTTACTGTGATGCCCATCCTGGCACGGGCCAAATACCGCCTGGGATAAAAATTGAACATGAAATCACTGATTGCCGACTCAAAGGAAACTTTAGTTTGCTCCATACTCTCTTTTGCCCTGCTCCTGGGTTTGACTTTGAATTACTTTTTCGGGTTATGGGCTGCCGATCCCCTCGCAGGCCTTATCATCGTCATTTTTTTATTCAAGGAAGGGCGCGAGTTACTGTTTGAAGAATAAAATAAACTTGAATGACTAATTCCATTCTGGTAAGTAAATCCATTGATATTGGTCGTCACTGAACGCGGCCACAGAGAAACAAATAATAAGATTCTGCTTCAAACCTTGATATTGAAAGGATAATGGGATGACTAAACAGACGAAAAACGGCGCATTAACGTCGAAAGACCTGAAAAATTTTGAGAAAGATTTCAACCGGCGCCCGGAAAACCAGGCCATGATGAACGCCGTCACCCGCACCAATCTGCAGGAAGTCGCTCTCAATCGCCGCACCATTAATGAATTGAGTTTTGCTTTTTCCGACGAAGTGGAATTTGTCGGTCCCATAACCGATCAAATGCGTGCAGGAACCTGCTGGCTTTTCGCAGAACTGAACTGGCTAAAATGGCACACCGCTAAAAAACATAAGCTGGAAAACTTCGAGTTTTCTCAAAATCAGGTCATATTCTGGAATAAACTCGAAAAAAGCAATTATTTCCTGGAAAACATCATCGAACTGAGGGATAAACCCTGGGACGACCGCAAGGTATACCACCTGCTCGATAATCCCGTTCCCGACGGCGGAGAATGGCATATGCTGGCGGACATCATCGACAAATACGGTTTAATTCCGAAAACCGCCATGCCCGATACCTGGAATCGGGAAAAATCGCCCCTGTTGAATAAAATACTGAACTATCGCCTGCGCAAAGGGGCAGCCGAACTAAGGGCCATGCATCAGGCCGGCAAACCCGTCGAAGCATTACGGGAAAAAAAGATGGAAATCATGAAGGACATCTACCGCATCAACGCCATTTTACTCGGAGAACCGCCCCATAAATTCGATTTCGTCTACAAGGACAAGGACAAAAAAATCCATGTGGATCGCAACTTGACGGGGAGAGATTTCTACGACAAGTACGTAGGAGTCGATACGAAGGATATGTTCTGCCTGATGAGCGTTCCGACTCCGGAGACGCCCTACAACCGGCCCTTATCAGCCGATTTCTTCGGTAATACTGTCGGAGGTCGCTCTCTGCTCGCAGCCAACATTCCCATGAAAGAACTGAAATACAGGGCCCTAAGAGTACTGAGCAAAAAAGAACCCTGTCTTTTCAGCGCTGACGTGACCCAGGACTCCCACAGCAAATTAGGCCTTCTTCATACGAATTTGTACGACTTCGACCTTATTTTTGATGCTCCTTTCGATATGGACCAGCAAACCAGAATCCACACGCTGCAAACAAGGCTGACTCATTGCATGGTTTTCATCGGCGTAGACCTGGTCGACGGGGAACCGAAAAAATGGAAAATAGAAAACAGTTGGGGAGAGCAGTTCGGCAAAAAAGGAATATTCCTGATGAGCGATGCCTGGTTCGATGAACATGTTTATGCGCTGATCATTCATAAAAAGTTCCTCACCAAAAAAATACTGGAAATTTTCGACAAAGAACCTGTAGTGTTGCCGCCGTGGCATCCCATGGTGTAAAGACGGCAGAACTTGTTAACTCGTTCAGGGACTGGTATTTTTTTTCCTGATTCTTCACCCGATGAAATAATTGTGACTTCGAAACACGGATTTTTGATCAACGCCGCAATTTTTGTTTGATCTCCTGCAATAAATCTTCGGCATCCTTTACATGTTCATCATTCAACTCGATAACAACACGCAACTCCCGAACGGCAAGATCGTATTTCCCTGCCTGAAGCGCCGCCATTGCCAGGTAATATCTGTAACGAGCTTCATCGTCGTCTGATTCGACCGCTTTCTGCAGTGAATCGATCGCCTTGTCATATTCGTGCAACATGCGGTAGGTTTCACCCAGATAAAAATGTCTTCCGGCGGCCGACGGCTTCTGTCGAACGGCTTTCTCTAAATTAGGGACCGCTTTTTCCCATTTCCTGTTTTCATAAAATTCCATGCCGATATCAAACGCATCGGGAGCAGAACCGGGACAGCGCAGTACAATCATGGTCGGCAAAGGCGCCGGGTTATACTCAATGAATTCTTCGAACGGCATCTCGGTGTCGCGATAAATCAATACCACCAGAATCAGAATCCCGCCCAGAGCCGCCGCCAGTTTCCTCCGGTAATGAAAGACCGAAAAAAAGTCTCTGAAAATTCCGCTTATACCTCCGGACTTATTCCCGCATTGAGCGTCGGGGTGCGCATCCCCGGGAATTAAATCAGCCACATGAGGATACATAGTAGAGACATCTTCACCCAGGTCCTCCGAAACCGCCTTCATGTAAGTTCCAAGAACTTCCCGGCACATGCGGCAGTTTTCAATGTGACGTTTCACATACCCTGTTTTCGTTTCGCTGAGACGCCCTGACAGGAAATCCATGAGCGTTTCGGAATCAAGCATGCAGAATTCCGGGTCTTTTAATAACCTCTTTATTTTTTTGTTCCTATCGGACAGGATTCCCATCGCTTCGACCTCTCATTATATTAATTGCCAGAATTTCCCGTAAGACAAAATTATTCCAATCCTTTCCTCAGTTTATCGAGTATTTCCCTGACAGCTTTAGCTATAAAATATTCGGACTTGTACTCCGGATGCTCCTTTAACAATTGTTTATAACTCATCCCCAACTTAAATTTTTCTGTGATCAGTTTTTTTTCGTTAGCCGGCAATTTATCAATCGTCCCGTTCACGGCTCGGATTATTTCTGTTTTTATTACGCTCTCTTCAGGATCGGCATTAGTTTTTTCGATTTGAGGACGATGTTCAAGCGTCATTTCTTTAAATAGCCGGTGCATCGTGTCATCCTTTTTCGACAAACCGCCCAGTGTTTCATACAGCTTTTCCCAGCAATAATTTATTTCATTGTAGACCTTTTTTCTTTTTAATCCGAAACTCTGCGATATCTTCTGATAATCCTCGCCTTTCAGAAATGGAATGAATATGCGCCGGCAAAGGTGCTCGATGGTCTCCGCCGCCCGAATGCATTTCTGTTTCAGTTCGTCCGGCAGAGAGGTAAAATTTTCTTTCATTCGGGCAGCAGCAGGTCTCACGATATCATATCGCCAATGCCTGAGAACTGTATTTAAGCAAACCAGGTAAAGCCTGTTGACGACACCCTCCTCAACCTCGTCTCCCTCTTTTTCGCTCCTCAACCGCTCCACCTTGTAACCGCTCTCCCCAAGCCTCAGAAATTCAGCATACGCCTCATTGGCATATTCGTCTAAAGTCTCATCATCAATATTTCCCACGCATTTTATGCTGATGCGTTTCTTCATTTTTCCCTGGTACAATCGCCAAATTTCAACCTGCGCCCCGTGTTCGTTTCCCTCAACAGCCCTTTTGAACAGATTCAAGAGTTCTTTGTCCGAATATTTTTTTTCTTTTTTAAAATCTTCGCCCATGACGACTATTGCGACTTTCCGTTGAATCAATCTGCACAAAAGTCAAAATGTTATGCACAGGCAGGAACCATGCATAACATTTATCCTGATTTTCCGTTTCAGACTATCCTAATTTTTATTTTTATTTCAAGTGCTGACATTTCGCTCTATCCCAACTGGACAGTTATTTTGACAGCCTTCCGCTTCTTCAATATCCAAATAATATTGTGTTTTTATTTGCTGAAAAATTTTATTTATTTTTTCCGAGACTGAAATTCTGACAATTATAATTGGATGGAAATCATTAAAAATTCCGCGTTACGGAATGCGGAAAAATTTTCCGAGGGAAGGAGGGGGAGGCCGGAGCAATTATCACAATATTATTTGTAAAATTCGGCAAAGAATTCGGAAGGTGAAATGAGGCAACAATTTCAAGTTCTGAAAGGAGAACAATTTTGAAGTATGGACAATTCATTTCATTGGCAATGACGATTATATATTTTTCAATGAGTTGGTTCGGAGTGAGTCATGCGGAGGAGAAGGGTATAGTTGAGATTCATCATATCGACGTGGGTTATGGTGATGCGGTATTGATCAAATCTCCGACGGGCGAATCGCTTCTGTATGACGCAGGCGGCCGTGGAAAGGGTTATACGGAGGTATTGTCATATTTGATAAGGCAGGGCATAGACGGAGCGAATGACGCTCTGGATTATATGGTAATCAGTCATTATGAGCCGGAGCAGTACGGCGGCATTCAGGAAGTGATTTTCGGCCTGGACCGCGAGCCGGGCGACATGCATTATAACGACGATTTGAGGCCGGAGATAGCGATATATGATCGCGGTTGGTCCGGTTGCGGGATTGATTATGAGAATTATCTAAGGGCTGCCGGGGATATGCGTCAGACGCTTCAGCCCGGTGAGATATTCTCGATGGGACCTGTTACAGTTGAATGTGTAGCCGTGAACGGCATCATTGACGGAGTCGACTATCGACCGGGCGACAAGATTTCCGAGGAATGCGGAGGTCCGGCCGGATACAGGGAGAATGATTTTTCGATAGCGCTTCTGGTTGAGTATGGCGAATTTCGTTATTTGGTCACCGGCGATCTGCCCATGGAATTCGAGGCGGCTTTAGGCGATTATCTTGAGACTGTGGACGTTTATCGAGCCGGAGAACGAGGCGGTTCGTCATGTTCTTCACAGCATTTCATAGGTGAGATAAATCCGTCGCTCTCCGTCATTTCATCGGGTCGTAACGCTTTCGGTAATCCTCAGACAGAGATATTAAGTCGTCTGGGCCAACAGGGAGAACTTTACCAGACGCATGTTGACGGAGATGTGATCATAAAAAGCAACAGCGTCGATTTCTGGAAGGAAGATATACCGGAGCCGGAGGGTAAGGTGAACGTTTATTTCGATCATGACGTCGATCATGAATACATCATGTACGGCGGTATTCCTGCGACCTGGGAAGTCAACATCCAGGAAAAATTTCTGGAAAGAATAGAAGAGGCGGACGAGAGCATCCTGATATGCATGACGCATCTGAATCGGTCTGATGCGACGCCGATATGCCAGGCGCTTGCGGATAAAGCAAATGCTATGGGAGGGATTGATATCAGGGTAATGATAGATTACAGTATGGACAATGAAAATAATTTTAATTTAAATATGTTGAGAGACGCCGGCATACCGGTACAGAACAACGGAGAAAACGAATATGACTATTCCATGCATATCAAAGGAGCATCTTTCGATGCCGGCGGCAGTTCAACAGAGGACGATCGGCTTTGGATAGCTTCACTTCACCGTTTTCGTACCACTTATTACCATAAAATGGCAGCGATTTATCTTGATATTGGAAATGCGGAACTTGCGGCGGCATTCGTTGAAGAATTCGAAGTGATGTGGGATGACGACGGACCCGACGGCCATGAGGATGAACCCTGCTGTTTAACCTGTAAAAAATTCGAGTATCCGTCTCGAATAGATTTTATAGTGGACGACAAGCCGTGGACTTTTATCCCGGCGGCACGTCGAATATTAGATGAGGATTTCAATCGTCACAGGACATCAATGTGGGAGACGGTCAAACTGGCTGATATGACTTATCCCCGGTTCGGCAGTTTTGATGGCGGCTTTGGGTATTATTCTGATTATACTTGTCACGCCAATCACGAGTTTCTGATTATGACGATGCAATTGAGTTTTCTTTCGAAGAGCACATGCTATTTCCACTACTTTTCCCCGTTTGATCTTTACGAAGCATTGGAACGTAGAAGGTTGCAATCCGGTATAGACATCAAGGGCAAGCTTTATAAATCTTCTTATGAATATCCTCCTCATTGGCCGGCCTGGCCTGAAGTCGTTCATCAGGGCGATATCAGCACGCATGAGCATTACGGGATATTCGACGGACTTCATTACGATTCGGCCCCTGCTGTTGCATTCGGTTCGCGACGTTGGACGCGCCTGAGTGAGGAGCATCACGATGAAGTATCATTAATCAGTTGGGACCCGATGATAGTGAATCAATTCGTCCAGGAATTCGCTGCGCGTTATGCGGAAAATTACGGCGTTCTGGAAAATCCCAAGCCTGTAATCGATTCAATCATTCCCGGCTATGCATTCCCGGAAGAAACGACTCCAGTAATGATTTACGGTTCAAATTTCGATGTAAATGACCGTTTAGCCGTTAAGATAGGAGAACGTTTTTGCGGCGTGAACCTGGAAACTTCGAGGTCCTGGGCTATTGATGCCGTAATTCCCGAAGGTTTGGAACCCGGCGATTATACTGTTGAAGTAGTCAATTCCAGCGGGTGGCACGCTGAATACGCCATTCAGATTCTCGAAAACGGGGCTCAGACGCCGACTGCGCCTCCCACGCCCGAACAAACAACCACACCGACTCCGACCCAGGTTCCTCCGCCGACAGATACGCCCTTGCCGACTTTCACTCCAGCAAGCGTCATAGTAATTAATGAGATATATTTCGACGATCCTGGAGTGGACGATCACAGTTTCGTCGAACTGTACGGCCCACCAGGCGCATCCCTTAACGGATACACGATCACGCCCGCCAACCAGGACGGTTGCGAAATATGCAACATCCGTCTCGACGGTTACTCTATACCGCAGGACGGCTTCTTTGTTGCGAGCATGAGCGGATTGATCAACGCCGACCTGATCAACGACACATGTCTTCCGTTACTGCCGAACGGACCCTGCGACAGCGTCTGGCTTCTTTACAATGATGTTATCGTGGATGCCGTCCAATATGGTCCCCCTGAAGAGTGTTCCCATTTTTACGGAGAGGGTCAGCCGGCTGCCGAACCCATCGGCTACAACAGCATTTCGCGTATTGCAGACGGATGGGACACGGACAACAACTACGACGATTTCTGCGAAAGTGAGTTGACGGCCGGATTGCCCAATTTATGCGTACCGACTCCTTCTCCTGTCCCCACGCCGGCGTATAATATAGTCGTCAACGAAATTGAATATGATGATGAAGGAACTGACGATCGAAACTATATCGAATTATACGGCCCGCCGGGCGCCGAGCTTCAGAATTATTCCGTTCAAATTTTAAATCAGGATTGCACAATATTGACCGCAATAGTCCTTAACGGTCATGTAATCCCGAATGACGGATTTTTCGTAATTGGAATGCCGGCGCTCGGTGATGTCGTCGACCTTGTAGATTCAGAAAACCTGGAAAAACTCCAAAACGGCCCTTGTGATGCGGTAAGGTTGGTATACGGCGAAGAGGAAATAATAATCGACAGCGTACAATATGAACCGGACTTTTGCGAGGAAATGTGCGGTGAGGGATATCCCGCTCCGGAAGCTTCTGACATCTACAGCATAGGCCGATTCATAGACGGTTATGATACGAACGGCAACTCTTATGATTTCTGCGTTTGCTATACGAGTCCCGGTTCTGCTAACTCATGCATACCCGAATGGACGCCGCCGACTTTTACCCCGACGAACACGCCAGGCGAAACGCCGCCGGCGACTCCGACGGAGACGGTTCCTACGGTCACACCTTCGCCCACTGTTCCCCTGTTTTGCTTCCATCACGGGGATGTCGACAGTAATAGAATCATTACAGCGGGCGATGCGCAGACAGCTTATCGGATTGCCATGGAAATCCATTACCCAACGTATTATGAGGAGTGTGCCGCCGACTGCAACGGTGATATGGCCATTACAACATCCGATGCTCAATCAATCTTTAACAGCGGGCTCGGGACAGATCAATGCACTGATAATATAAGTCAGGAAAATATTTTACCAGATGCATTGCTGAACAGTCCTTACTACGCACAATTACCTTTGCCGAACGACACAGAACCGGAAGAGATATATTATCGTTTCATTAGCGGAGTATTACCGCCTGGCTTGCAATTTAAATCATGGGGAATAATAAAAGGCGCCCCTGTCAGTCTCGGCGCTTTTTCTTTTACTATAGCCGCTTACGATATCTCAGGACCTTTAGAGGAATGGATTTTCTCTATTGGCGTAAAAAACACACATAATGAACTTGCATCCATAATGGGCATCGTTGTTGATCGAAAAACAGAGTTACCAGTTGAAAATGCAGAAGTTACTGTTTTCGGATACGATGAAATAGAAACAAGCGACGAAAACGGGATTTATTCACTGGATGTGCCGACGGGTGAAATACTTATTCAGATAAAGAAGGAGGGCTACGTCCCAATTAATCTGAAAATACAAACTTTTCCCGAAGAGCAGAACGCTCATTATCAGAATATACCTCGAGCAGAATTACAACCCTTAAATGAACCAATTCATGTAGGCCCTGAAGGGGGAATATTCACTTTCGAGGATAATTCGGATAGAACTTACGAACTTCGAATACCGTCAGGCGCTTTGGATTCAGAAACCGACATTTCAATTACTCCTCTTAATTTGATGCCGTCTGTATCTGATCGAATGATTACGAATCCTGTACATATTTATCCTCCGAATCTTCAATTCAATGAGCCTGTCCAGTTGAAAGCGCCTTTAGGAATTAACATGGATTGCAATACCGAGATAGCGCTTTCTGAATTTCATCAGGATTTTATTGGTTGGCGGCGCAGCATCAAAAAAGCGGTCGTTGATGAAAATGGTGAAGATGCAATAATTGAGTTTACTGAATTCCCATTTTTTAATGAGCTTTCCAAGGACAAAGCTAAGGAAATGCTTTCAACGACATTGGGACTGGATTTCGGAGATAACGTATCCTGGAATGAACAGAATGAGCAACCGGATGCCCAGATTTGTGACGCTTCGGTCGGCGGATATATAATTAATATATCATCCGTAAATGAGAACGAACAACAGGGGTCGCCAATGATTTCAAATATAGATAATTGTCAAGGGGCAGCTCCTGTAGTAGATACCTGGCAAGAATGCAAGAAAGATACGGTTCACTGGGAAGTGGGCGGCAGTGTAAGCGGTGAAGCCGGTTGGACAATAGCCGGCCTGGTTCAAGCAAAAGTCGGTTTTGAAATAAGCGGTTCCTATGGACAGGATTCAGAACATGAAGTTTGTTCATCTTCGCAGCATACCATTCCCCCTGGTTATACATCGAAAATTATAAAGCGATGGGATGTTTTAACGAAAACTGTGGAAGGAGAGGTTTATCAGAGACAATGCTATTGGGGAGTAATTCGAACGGTTTTGATAGATGATTTCAGTATCGTGACTAAGCAACACAATAACTATTATAAAGCCATCGACACTAAATGCACTCCAACACCGTCTCCATCGCCGACATTTACACCATCCCCGACAATGACTTCTACTCCAACCGCAACGTTAACGCCGACGTCTACTATTTCTCCAACGCCGACAAAAACTCAATCCATTACTCCATCACCTTCTTTAACGCCTGTTACCCCACTTCCAACCATAGAGCCGGAACCATCCATTACCATTTACTAAAAATGAAAGGCAAAGAAATGAATTCTTCATCTAAAAACAGATACTTTAGAGCATCACAGGGAGGAAACGATGCAAATAAATAGAAGTTTAACGATTTTCTCAATCTTACTTGCGTTTTCAATTTTTGGAGCGGTTTATCCTGTGGCGGCAGAGGTTGAAATCGATCAGATTTGGCTGACGGATGCTGCGGGCGGTTCAGGCTCATCATTGCAGGTTGAATTAAGAATGGAAAACGACATCAATTCGGTTGACGCCTTCACGATTTATGTTTCCTACGACCCGGACATGTTGAGTTTCGAATCCTGCGAAACGGGCGACATCCAACCTTCAGGCGGGTGGACCTATTTCGGCTGTCATAATCCTGATCGACCGGGCAATTTGATTAAAATACTGGGCATGCATTTTTCAGATGAGGTCCCCTCCGGCAGCTACGGCAAATTAGCCGTGCTGAATTTTACCGTGACGTGTGATTCCTGCGTTAACGGGGATGCGAGCATGTTCAGAATTCAAGCTTTATGGGACGACGTCCAAGGATTTGAAGCTGCGGACGGCAGGTTCGTTTTCACCGGCGGTGATCCTACCCCAACACCGACGATTCCGCCCATACCCAGCGTGAACGCCTCCGGAATATTTGCGATACTGAGTTTGTTCACGCTCTTGTTCCTGATGCGCTTCAGTAGAAGAAAGAGCTTACGTCCTTAATCGAATGACCACGGTC
>CAZUFC010000132.1:0-21363 GCA_964619725.1 uncultured bacterium
TCAAAAACCGCAGTGACTGTCCAGCATTAAATTTTGAATCGACAATCGAGTTTATTGACAGGCACTAATTATTTTTTCTTCTGACGAAAAGGGCCGTCATAAGAGTAAGAATAAAGGCGATTCCGACATGTGAGAAAGCGGGAACAGGAGCCTGAGTGGGAACGATAGTCGGTGTGGGGCTTTGATAGGGTATTTCGGTAGTAGCGGGCGTTTGTGTGCAGGTCGGCGTAGCCGTGGGCGTGTCGGTAGGGGATTGAGTAACCGTGGGACTCAGTGTCGGCGATTCGGTGGGAGTCAGGGTCGGTGAGAGCGTGAATGTCGGACTTTGGGTAGGAGTCAAGGTGGGCGAATGTGTAGGAGACGATGAGGGCGAAAGAGTGGGAGTCAGTGTGGGGGAAAGAGTTGATGTAGGGCTGGCGCTGGGTGTAAGGGTCGGAGTCCAGGTAAAAGTGGGCGAATAAGTCGGTGAAAGGGTCGGCGTTTTTGTTGGAGTTCGGGTGGGCTGGGGCGTTGGCGTGGGAATTGAGCATGTATGGTAATAAATCTGCTGGTCTTCATACATCTCATCATGCAAACCGTCCCAATACTTCCAGGCTATCGTATAGGAAGCCTGGTTATTGTATATCTGAAAGTCGCTGATGTTCAGGTAGTAAATCTGATCGCCCCAGGTATGGTCTGCTGTAAGCGTTTTGGAGCCGATTAGAGTTGCCGATCCGCCGAAATAACTGTAATAAGCGTATACAGCCTCGATGGTATCCCCATGAAGTCCGTCATAATAATCCGAGTCAATGGAAAAATAAGCGCCTCCGCAGGTCTCGTTAATAAAAAACTCACTGATGGTGAGATCGTAAATATGATCGTTCCAGGTACCGTCGGCTGTCAGGGTTTTGGATGCGATTTCATTCGCTGTCGAACCGTTGGAACTGTAATAAGCGTGTACCGACTCAATGTTGTCTTCATGAAGTCCGTCATAAAAATCCGTATCGATTGAAAAGTATACGCCCTGGGAAGTCGTGTTAACGTAAAATTCGCTTATGTCGAGAACGTAGATATGATCGTTCCAGGTGCCGTCCGCCGTGAGCTGATAGGATTTGACTGTGGCGGGACTGCTGCCGTTCGCGCTGTAATAGGCTGCTGCCTTTTTAATCCTGTCTCCGTGAAGTCCATCGTAAAAATCCGTGGTGATGCTCCAGTAATTTCCCGGACCGCAGTCGTAAAAAGCGTCGATGGTCACTTCATAAATATGATCGTTCCAGGTGTCGTCCGCCACAAGTTGAACAGTCTGAATCACCGTCGTGTAATAAAGGACGTTGACGCCTTGAACTAAATCATTCCCCTGATAGTAACTGAAATACTCATACGAGTAGCCGAACTGATTCGAATGTCCTTCTTTCGCCGGCGCTGCGAATGCGGTCGGGAAGAGCGAAAAAATGAGAGCTGTTCCGACAAGGCAAAGAATAAATTTTCCGGAAATTTGCATAACAATACCTCCTCAAAAAAAAATTACCCCTTCTATGAGAAATTCCCTCAACAAACAAATGAGAAAATCATATTCAGTATAACAGCAAATGTCTTTGATTTCAAAGGGTGAGTTTTATTTTTCGAAAAGTAATTTTCCGGGACTGATTAAACCGGGGGTTAACTTCAGCGCTCCTGATAAGGACAACCTAACATATTGAAATAAATTGATTATTTCACACTGAATCTTGGCATAATAATTGTTCAGTTTTTTGCCCGCCCTAAATCCAGTAAAAGTGCGTTGATTTAATCGAAATTCGATGCGAACCATGGAAATAAGAAAAGATTATGAGAGATGATGCCTAATGATTTTTTAAGCGCTTTAATTTTCAATTAAATCAACGGACCTGCAAGCGGGGGGACTTTGTTTTACTTGATTTTTTTTGATCGGTCGTTTATCTCACGATTGCAGTAACCGAAGCAAGACATTCGCTGCTGTTTTCAAGGAACGGCAAAAGAGCTTATCGCCTTAAAATTTTTTGAATGAAATTTTGACTTATGAAATCTGATTCATTATGAAAATAAGAACGATTCTCTTTATCTGGAGAATAATGCACGTCTTACTTCACATAAAAAAAATCAAAAAAAATCATGGGAGGTTGTTCATGAATAAGGGATCGGCTTTAATTTTCCTGCTTGTCGCGTTTTATGTTTTTTCGGGGATATTTATAACGTCGGAGGATGTTTTCTGCGACAGTCCCCGGATTGAGGGAAAAGAATTATCATTATCGCAGGAAGCGATGGATGATAAAACGGGGGCGACGAAAATAGTTGGAAAAGAGGGGTCAGCAAATCGGGGAACGGTAGCGCCCCCGGTATTCGACGAAAGGGTATCGATTCGGCGTAAAACCTGCAGCCTGGAATGGACGACGTGGATGGACACGTTCATTCAGACGGAAGATTGGGATTCAGACGGATTGATCGACATAATAGTTGGCCGGAGCGACGGCAAGATACAACGTGTTTTGAATGACGGGACTCAGACGGAACCGCATCTGAAATGGGGTTATTACATATCGGATAATTCCGGCAACATAGACGTCGGAACGGATTCGGCGCCGTTCTTTTTCGACTGGAATGCGGATGGGAGGAAGGATTTGCTGATAGGGGCAAGCGACGGAACAGTAGAATATTACCAGAATCAGGGTTCTGCATCATCGCCGTCGTTTACCGGCGGCTCGGATTTACAGGCGGGCTATGGAACCCTGGACATGGGCTTCAACTCGCGCCCCTTTGCCGTAGACTGGAATAATGACGGCAAAGATGATCTCCTTGTCGGTTGTAGCGATGGAAACGTAAGATTATTTTTAAACGTGGGCTCTCAGAGTACGCCCTCTCTGGACGGCGGGACGGATTTAGCTGTCGGTTATGAAGCGATTGACGTCGGTTACGGATCGACTCCATGCGTTACAGACTGGGATGCAGACGGCAAAAAGGACTTGCTGGTTTCAAGCATTTATGACGGCAGGATACTTTATTACCGAAACACAGGTACGGATGCGAATCCCTCATTCAGTTCCGAGGAAGTATTATTCGATAAAGATGATGTTCTGACGGTGCCTCAATTATCGACATACGGATGGAGCGTAACGGATTTAAACGGGGACGGTGCGGATGATATAGTCGTTTCTACGCCTTGCAGCGCCTTGATTTATTATCCCAACAAAGGGACGAATACGAATCGCATTTATGAAGAAGCGCTGTATCTTCCCGGCAGGGATACCAGTCCCATGTTCGGGAACGACAAGGCTTTAAGGGTAGTGGACTGGGATGAGGACGGCCGCAAAGATTTATTTCTGGATGCGAGTTTTTATGGCCGTCATTATGTAATTTTCAATACGGGAACGGATGGTGTTCCGGAATTCACGCGTCAATTGGCGCTGACAACGACGTCGGACCTGATGCTGGGTTTTCACAACAACAATTATCAGAGTCCTGAAGTGATGGACTGGGACAACGACGGCAAGAAGGACATATTGATAACCGTGCCGGATTATGACGGATTCGGTGATATTTATCTGTTTTTAAACACGGGCGAAAACTACGCTCCTGAATTTGGAAATCCTCAAAAGCTGACATCGGGTTATATAGATATAGGTCCCGAGCGTACGACGGGTATAGAGATAGCGGATTGGGATTCCGACGGCAAGAAGGACCTACTGTTGGGCAGCGATCAATATATGCCTTCTTTCGGCTTTTATGCATATGTTTGTTTGAATGAGGGAACGGATGCGGACCCATCATTTTTATCCTGGACGAAGCTTGAGTACGGCGGATATGGATACGCCATACCCATGAACGGACAGAGCAGTCCGCATGTCTGGGATTATGAAGAAGACGGCGATCCGGACATATACATTTCGACGCGCGACGGATACGGCAAGCTTCGTGAGTATACGAATACGGGAACGCCTGGTGCGCCGCATCTGGAAGACGGGGGTTATTTACAAGCTGGATACGGTTATGTGGAGAGCGAGTGTTTGCCGTATACGACGGTATGCGATTGGGATGAGGACGGGAGAAAAGACATCCTGGTGGCCGAATGTCCCGGACTTTATTTATATCCCAATATCCAGTCGGGGACGTCATCGCCTGGTGAAGCGACGGGATTCGCTGTTCAGAATGTAAGCGCAAATTCGGTTTCAATGATCTGGACGAATCCTTCCGACGTGGATTTCGAAGGCGTTCTTATATTCCGATCAACCTCGACCATAACCTGGAAGCCGTCGGACAGGCAGCGGTATCACGTGGTTCCAGGGGTGGAGACGGCTCCGGGCGTAGAACTGGTATACAAGGGAGCCGACGATCATTCTTCTGTCCCCTGGACGGATTCGGGGTTGAGTTCTGGAGTAACCTATTACTACAGGTTGTTTGTTTATGATGCGGTGTTGCCGGCTTATTCGGTGAACGGAGTTGAAGTCAGCGCGTTGACGGGAGGCAATACGGCGACGCCGACGCCCAGTCCTTTGCCTTCGGATACGCCGGAGGCGACTGATACGCCGACTGCGGGACCTGCAGGACCGCCGGAGTTCGGCGCGCGGACAGAGATAAAACTCAAGGCATATAGACTTCGGGATGAGGATTGGACGAGTTATACGCCTTTCCTGACCGATTGGGATTTGGACGGCAGGATGGACCTCCTTGCAGGCAATGCAGACGGATATCTGCACATATGCATGAACGAAGGAACCGTGACGGAGCCGCATTTTGCCGATTCCACCTTTGTCGAGGCTGCATATTCCGACATAGATGCAGGGGCTCATGCCGCTCCCCAGCATTTCGACTGGAACGCCGACGGCAAGAGAGACATGCTGGTGGGGAACAGTGACGGCAGGGTGAACTACTATCGTAACCAGGGTCTGGACGATGCCCCGTCTTTTGCTGACGGAACGCCGTTGCAGGCAGGCGGGGCCAACCTGGACGTGGGTTCCTATTCCAGCCCCTTTGCGTTCGACTGGAACAACGACGGCAAAGATGACCTGCTTTCAGGCGCGAGCGACGGACGCGTATGGCTTTTCACGAATACGGGCTCTCAGACGTCGCCTAACCTCTCCTCAGGTTCGACGCTTGCCGTCGGATATCAGACTATCGATACGGGAAGTTATTCCAAGCCCTGGGTCACGGATTGGAACGGAGACGGAAAACATGACCTGATCGTTTTCGGTTACGTCAATTACCAGCGGCTGCGAATGCTGTATTACGAAAATATCGGTTCCGTTTCCTCACCGCAACTAGCCGAAGGAGTCGAGATATACAATGAAAATTCTGCAGTTATTCCCACCCGGTATACAGGTTGGACTTTCGGCGATATAAACGGAGACGGCGCTGAGGACCTGTTCTGCATATCGAGAAACAGCGCGGCTTACTTTCATCCAAATCACGGAACCAATACCAATCGTATTTACGAGGAGGCCCTGTATGTTCCGGGAGATGAACCGACTGTCTTTTTAGACCCGCATACGGTTCCTCATGTAATAGACTGGGATGAGGATGGAGCTAAAGACCTTTACATAAAAACCGGTTGGAATTCGCCGTTATACATCTTTTTCAACACGGGGACGGACGCCTCGCCCGAGATATCGAAACATCTGCTGCTGACGACGACCGACAGCAGGTTAGGCTACCGTTTCGGCGATTATCAGAGTATAGGCATTATAGATTGGGACAATGACGGTAAAAAGGACCTGCTTATATCGGCCGAGGACTGGTCTGAAAACGGCGACGTGTATCTTTACCTGAATACCGGTGAAAATTATGATCCCGAATTCGACGCTCCTGAGAAACTGACTGCCGGTTATGTCGATTTGGGGCCTAAGGCGATCAGGGGAGTTGATGTCGGCGACTGGAATGGTGACGGTAAGAAGGATTTGCTCCTTGGAACCAATACGGGCCACTATCAAACCGGTTATTACCAGTACGTGTATATAAATGAGGGTACGGATGCGGCGCCGGAATTTTCGACAGGCACGGTTTTAAAATATCGGGACGGCGGATATGAATTCATCATACCCGGCGACTGGAATTCATGTCCTCATATTTGGGATTATGAAGAAGACGGCGTACCGGACATCGTAATAGCGGCGAAACCTGAGTATGAAAGAATAAAAAAGTTCAACAATTACGGTACCGCTGCGGCGCCGGTTCTTCATGACGACGGGTATATCGAGGCTGATTACGGATACATCGATAATAATTGCATTATGCACTTTGACGTGGCGGATTGGGATGAGGACGGCAAGAAGGACATCATAGTCGGCGACTGTCCGGGAATGTTTTATTATCCCAATACACAGGCTGCCGTGACGTCTCCGCATGAAGTATGGGGAATGTCGGCATCAGGCGCATCGGAAACTTCCGTCAGCCTGAACTGGAATTATCCGAATGATGTCGATTTAGCAGGCGTTATAATTGCCCGATCAACGTCGCCGATCGAATGGAAGCCTTCGGACAGGCAGCATTATCACGTGGTTCCCGGCGTGTTCGTATCTCCGGGAGTCGAAATAGTCTACAAGGGCGCCGGCGATTATTCCTCGACGCCCTGGACGGACGGCGGATTGACTGAGGGAACAGAATATTACTATCGTGCGTTCACTTATGATGCCGTTTTACCGGCTTATTCTGTCGACGGAGTTCAGGTCAGCGCATTGACGTCGGGCGATACGCCGACGCCGACGGTTACCCCTTCGCCGACGGATACTGCAGCAGCGACGCACACTCCGACTCCCGGTCCTGTCGGACCCCCGGATTTCGATAATCCCGTCAAAATTGAAAGAGAAGTTTTCAAGATGCCTCAGTGGGGCAGCCGCATATGTTTTACCGACTGGGACAACGACGGAAAACTTGATTTTCTCAATGGAGTGCAGGATGGAACCGTCAAACTTCACATGAACATAGGAACGCTGGAAGAGCCGAAGCTGGAAGAAAGCAATACGACGTTGCAGGCGGGTTACAGCACGATCGATATCGGTTTCGATGCTTCTCCCATTCACTACGACTGGAATGCGGACGGCCGGCGTGATCTTTTGGTCGGAACGGGCGCCGGCGGCGTTATGTATTACCGCAACATTGGCGCTGATGATTCTCCTGTGTTTGATTCCGGGATCGCTATGCAAGCTGGAGGCAGCACAATTAATGTGGTTAATGATGCCAATCCGTTCGCAATAGATTGGAACAACGACGGTAAGGATGACCTGATCGTTGCCGGATGGAGCGGTTACATTACATTGTTCATCAATACCGGCACTCAGAGCTCGCCAGTATTGGCTGCAGGAGAACGAATTGAGGTCGACGGCAGTCCTATAGTATTTTACTTCGATACGGTGGCCTGGGTTGTGGACTGGACGGGCGACGGCAAAAAGGATTTACTGGTTTCCAGAGAAAACGGAGATGATCTTTACCTTTATGAAAATGAAGGGACCGATGCGGCCCCCGTTTTTAATCAACGAACCACATTGTACGACAGAAATCATCCCGTTCTGGTCAATCGCTGGTTTTTCGCAGATATTGACAACGACTCACTGGACGATTTGATCAGTACGCAATCGCTGTTCTTGATGTATTATCCCAATAAAGGAACGGAATTTGATCGAATATACGAGGAAGCGATATACATAGCGGGCGAACAGCCCTCAACCGAATTCTTCGGGCGAACGTTATCGCCGAGGGTGATAGACTGGGATGAAAACGGCGCTAAAGACCTGCTGCTTTCTTTAGGTACGTATTATTCCAGAAATTATGTGATTTTCAATACGGGCACGTCAGCACAACCTAAATTGACGGGACAACGGTTGTTAACGACCGAAACAGGGCATTTTCTCGGATTCAGTAATTCAAACTATAACACCATTGACGTTATCGACTGGGATAATGACGGTAAAAAAGATGTTCTGGCGACACGCAAAACGAATTCAGGAGAAGTTTATGTTTACCTGAATACGGGCGACAACTGCGATCCGCGTTTCGGAGACCCTGAAAAATTGACGTATGGTTATGTCGATATAGGACCATACAGAGTTCAGGGTGTGACAGCAACCGACTGGAACGGCGACGGCAAGAAGGACCTTCTTACGGCCTCTTCAAGCAGAGGATATGTTTATCTCAATCAAGGAGTTGATGAATCTCCCGTATTTACTTCAACGACGCAACTGTATTATAACGATTCCGGATATCAGTATCCGATAGCGTTCGACGGTCAGTCCTGTTCTCATGTATGGGATTACGAGGAAGACGGAGATGCCGATATTCTGGCGACGGTTTCTGGAAACAGCGACAGACTGACGAAGTATAACAATAACGGAACTCCCGGCTCCCCTTATCTCGTACAGGACGGTACTATTCCGGCGGCTTACGGTTACGTTCACGGCAAAAACGGTTTGATTCCGGCCGTCAGCGATTGGGACGAAGACGGCCGGAAAGATTTGATTATAGGATGCAGGAACCTGCTATACTTCTATCCTAATACGCAGGCAGATCAGAGTTCTTCAGCGGAAGTTACGGATTTTAATTCTACGGGCGCATCGGATTACACCGTAAGCATGACTTGGATAAATCCCGGAATAAACGATTTTGCGGGAGTCATCATCGTCAGGTCAACGGAGACGATCACCTGGCGGCCTTCCGACAGGCAGCATTATCATGTCGTGCCGGGTACGGATGTTGCCGAGGGCGTTGAAGTAGTTTACAAGGGCGCCGACGATCATTCGACGGTTCCGTGGACCGATACGGGGCTGAATCCGGGAACCATTTATTATTACAGGGCTTTCACTTATGACGCAGTTTTACCGTCCTATTCCGTTGAAGGCGCTGAACTTGCCGTATTGACCAGCGGGGATACTCCGACTCCCACGCCGACCTCTCCACCGACCGATACGCCGCTGCCGACCGATACTCCGTTGCCTACCGACACGCCGACACCCGGACCTGCGGGTCCCCCGATCTTCGGCGATGAAATAGAAATTACTCGCGAAGTTTTCACGGTCGGAGGTTCAGAAAATATGCCGTGGATGACCGATTGGGACAACGACGGCAGGAAGGACCTGCTGCTGGGACGCTCCGACGGCCGGTTGTTCCTCTGCATGAACGACGGTACGGCACAAAAACCGTCGCTCCAGACAGGCAGCTACCTGACTTCCGGCTACAGCAACATTGATGTGGGAACCATGTCCGCTCCAGTCCATTTCGACTGGAACGCGGACGGAGATCGCGACCTGCTCGTCGGAAACGGCAACGGTAAAGTCGTCTATTATGAAAACTACGGCTCCGACAGCTCGCCGTCTTATACTTCCGGAACCAATTTAAGCGGCGGATACGGCGAACTTGACGTGGGCCAGGAAGCCCGTCCTTTCGTCGTCGACTGGAACAACGACGACAAAGACGATATCGTCGTCGGCAACAGTTCCGGTTACATTTACCTCTTTTTGAACGAGGGAACCCAGTCTTCGCCCAGCCTTGGCGCCGGCACGGCATTGCAGGCCGGCGGCAGCCCCATAGACCTGGAAGCTGATGCCCGACCCTGGGTCACAGATTGGAACGGCGACGGCAAGAAGGACCTGATAGCCTCTGGAAACTCCAATCACATCCTCGTTCTGTTTGAAAACACAGGAACGGATGCTAATCCTTCCTTCAACTCGGAAAATATCCTGTACATCAGAAACAGCAGCGTCGGTTACCTGCTGAGAACCGGTTGGGCGCTGTCCGACGTTGACGGCGACGGATATGAGGACATCGTGGTCATTACACCTCGTGATGCCGCGGTCTACCACCCCAACAAAGGAACTGACTCCGACAGGGAGTATTACGAATTTCATTTCTTCGGCGGCGGCGTTGTCGAAAGTTTGAATGCTTACGATCGTAAAGCGCCGAGGGCAGTCGACTGGGATGAAAACGGGCAGACTGACATCATGATTCGAACGCACGGCCGCCATTATGTGGCGCTCAACACGGGAACAGACGGAGACTGGGACATGACGGGAAGCCTGGTTCTCGCTTCGGAAAACGGGCACATGTTCGCTTTCCATAACTTCGAATACAATACGCCGGAAATTGTAGACTGGAACAACGACGGCAAGAAAGACCTTCTATGGACCGGTGAAGATGAATACGATTGGGGAGATATCTATCTGATCCGCAACATAGGCGACAATTACATGCCCCGGTTTGCAGAACCTGAAAAACTTCAGAACGGATACGTCGACCTAGGACCCGATTACGAGATTAATGCCGTTGAGATGCACGACTGGAATAATGACGGCAAAAAGGACCTGTTGATAGGAACGGGTTACTGGCACGGGCCCGGAAACTTCACTTATGTCTACATTAATGAAGGAACTGATGAAGCGCCTGAGTTTTCTTCAGGAGATAAGCTTTACGATTACTCCACAGGATATGCCGTGCCCATAGAAGGCGCTGCGCCCTCCAGCCCTCATATCTGGGACTACGAGGAAGACGGAGACTTGGACGTGCTCATGAGCAACGATACGACCTATCACATGCTCGTGAAATACATCAATGACGGGACGCCGGGATCGCCGCATCTGAATAATGAGGGTTACCTGGAAGCCGGCAGTTACGGATACCTGACCACGGATCACATGTGTTTCCCGGAAGTCTGCGACTGGGATGCAGACGGCCGCAAGGACCTGATAATAGGAGATTCCGACGGCATATTCTATCATCCCAACGAACAGGTTTCCCGGACTTCGCCCCAGGACGTGATCAGTTTTGAGGTGGCCGGCGCTTCCGACAACAGCATCAGTTTGACCTGGCAGAATCCCAACGATACGGACCTGGCAGGGATGATCATCGTCAGATCGACGGACCCTATTGCCTGGAGGCCTTCGGACCGGCAGCATTATTACGTATTGCCGGGAATTGAAGTCGCTCCTGGTGTGGAAGTCGTTTACAAGGGCCTGGAAGACCATTCCACGGTTCCCTGGACGGATGCGGGACTGACCCCCGGGATCGTCTATTATTACCGTATCTTCACTTACGATAAAGTCCTGCCGGCCTGGTCGGTCGACGGCTCAGAAGTTTCCGCCCTGACGAGCGGATATACGCCGACTCAGGGTCCGACATCTACGCCGACCTTCACGCCGTTGCCTACCGACACTCCGACGCCCGGTCCGGCAGGTCCGCCGGAATTTGCGGATCATGTTGAAATTAAAAAAGAGGCATTGAAGGTTCAGGCAATCGACTATCAGATGTCTGATCCTTACGGATCGGATTGGGATAAGGACGGCAAAATTGACCTGGTTTGCGGCCTGTACGACGGTCGGGTATTGTTGGGAATCAATACCGGTACGGCGAACGAACCGGCCATGGAAACGACTTCACACGTGCAATACGGCGGTTATGGCGACCTGGACGCAGGCTGGCACGCCGCTCCGATGCATTACGACTGGGATGCCGACGGCAGAAGAGACCTTTTGATAGGAGCAAACGACGGAACGGTTAAATTTTACCCCAATTCAGGAACCGATTCTTCTCCTGTTTTTAATTCGGTTTCAGACTTAGAGGCCGGATACGGAAATCTGGACGTAGGCAGCGATGCCAAACCCTTCGCGGTTGACTGGAACAACGACGGAAAAGACGATCTGATCGTAGGCGCTCATGACGGGCGTATATGGTTATTCACCAATACAGGCAGCGATACGTCGCCGGTTCTTGACGGAGGCCAGGCGTTGCAGGCCGGATATTCGACCATAGACCTGGACGGAGAAGCTGACCCTTGGGTGACTGACTGGAACGGCGACGGTAAAAAAGACCTGGTCGTCACGAACAGTTATTCGCCTGCAGTTTTGTATTTCTTTGAGAACATCGGAACGGATGCTGCCCCGGAACTGGCTGATGCAGTTGAGTTTTACGGCGAAGACGGGCCGGTCGTCATCACGCATGATTCAGGATGGTCGTGCGCGGATATGGATGGAGACGGAGACGAGGACCTGATGGTTACTACGAGTAATTCGTCACTGATGTATTATCCCAATCATGGAACTGATGCCGACCGGATATACGAAAATGCGATCTATATCCCCGGTGAGAATCCCTCGCAGATATTCCGCATGGGAAAAGCTCCCCGAATTGTGGATTGGGATGAAAACGGCGCCAAGGACCTGCTCCTGAATACGGAATATAACGGTTCTCACTACGTCATTTTCAACACGGGAACTCCGGGCGATCCGAAATTGACGGGACAGGTGTTATTGACGACTGAAATGGGTCCGAAAGTAGGATTCACTTATGATTATCGCTGTCCTGAAGTGATCGATTGGGATAATGACGGCAGAAAAGACCTCCTGGTTTCCAGGATTGACTGGAGCGGCGCCGGAGACATCTATCTTTATTTGAACGAAGGCGATAATTATGCTCCACAATTCGATACGCCGGTAAAACTGACTGCAGGATACGGCGATCTGGGCCCACAGGAAGTTATGGCGATAGAAACGGCGGACTGGAATTCCGACGGCAAGAAGGACCTTCTGCTGGGGTCCAACGTCTGGAATAACGGGTCTTTGCAGTATGTGTATCTGAACGAAGGAACCGACGCCTCGCCGCAATTTTCTACCGGAACGGTCCTGCAATACGGGACCCTGGGGTATGAATCGCCGATCCCCGGCGGATGGCGTTCCAATCCACATGTCTGGGATTATGAGGAAGACGGGGACCCCGATATCATGATCAACACGAATGATTATGAAAGACGTCTCAGCCTTTACAGAAACACGGGAACGCCCGGGAATCCGGTTCTGGCGGATGAAGGATTCATTGAAGCCGGATACGGGTATCTCGAAGGCGACTGCACCATATTCCCGGATGTGGTGGACTGGGATGAGGACGGCAGGAAAGACGTCATAATGGGCAACTGTCCCGGTATATACTTCTTCAAAAACAACCAGGCAGGCATTACATCGCCGCACGAACCAGCCGGATTCTCTGCGACGGAAGTCACGGAAAACAGCATAAGCATGACCTGGATCAATCCGGGAGACCTGGATTTCGCCGGCATCATAATCGTGCGCTCTGACGCTCCGATAACCTGGCGACCCTCCGATCGGCAGCATTATCATGTAACGCCGGGAGTCAACGTAGCTCCAGGCATAGAAGTAGTCTACAAAGGCGACGACGATCATTCCGGAACTCCCTGGACCGATTCAGGCCTGGCAAGTGGAGAAACCTATTACTACCGGGCGTTCGCGAATGACTTGGTGTTGCCGGCCTATTCCGTGGCAGGTACCGAAATATCAGCGACGACCGATGCCGGTACGGCTACGCCGACGCAAACGCCTACTGAAGCAGCCACATCAACGCCCACATTATCGCCTACCGTGACATTAACTCCGACCAGGACCCCTTCACCGATATCGACAGCCACCCCTACTCCGACCAACATAGGAACCAAGACTCCTACGCCTACTCCCAGCAGCTCGCCTACCCCGGCTCCCGACCTGGTATTGCGCAGCCAGGATATTGAGTTCATCCCCTCCTACCCGGAAGAAGGAGTATCGACACAGATCAATGCGACAGTTCATAATTTCGGCAACGCTGCAGCCGGGACTTTCACGGTAAGATTCTTCGCGGACGACGGCAGCGGACCGGTGCAGATAGGTTCGGATCACTCCGCAGGCCCGTTGAATCCGGGAGAACAGGAAACCGTTTCCGAAACCTGGACAGCGGCATGCGATACGGTCATATCCGCTCAGGCCGACGTGTTCAATGCCGTGACCGAATCGAACGAATTCAACAATACGGGACAGCGAGATGCGCCGATACTCTATTGTCCGGGGGCCGTGAGCATGTATATTGAACCGGAGATCATTGACGCCGCTGTAGGCGAAGAAGTTGAATACCTGGTGCATGTCGTCAACGGCAATCTCGGTACGGATACGTTCGACCTCACGGTTTCGGGTTCATTGCCGGGAGCCTGGTACGCGCTCGATCCCGATCCGCTGATCCTTAATGCAGGACAGTCCGGGCATGCAACACTTACGGTCACTGTTCCTGATGAATGCTCCGCTGTCGGAGATTATCCCTTCCAGGTACAGGCGGACTCGTTGCAGTTAAGCGAACAATACTCGGATAACGCTTCACTCACGGTAACAGGAGACATAGCCGTCACGCAACGCAATCCCGTTAACGGAACTACGACGGGAAGCCGGGACGTGACTTTCAGTTGGAATTCATCCGTTGAATCCGATTCCACGTTGTTCTACCGCGAACAGGGGGTGCCAGAGTGGATGGAAACGCCGGTTGAAGAAAACGCTACGGCGCATCTCATAGAAATACAGGGTCTCGAAAGAAATACCGCATACGAATGGTACGCCTACCTCGATTCGCTTTGCGGAACAACCACTACCGATACCTGGACATTCTCCGTCGGCAACGGCGTCGTATTCACTCAAGACTCCTACACGTTCACGGTCGAAAGGGACTACGACCAGCACGTCTTCGTCGGCGTGACCAATGAAGATGCCGTCAGCCACACGGTACAACTGCATATAGAGAATCCCAACGACGAGCTGATCGTCAACTTCGTCGGTCCGGGAAGCGAAGATGAAACCGTTGTCCTGGCTGCCGGCGAAACGCGGGATATCGAGCTGGTTATTCACGCCCAGGATGTGCAGGATGAAGGAGAAGGTAAAGTTGAGATTTGCTTCGACGACCTGGTTCTCTCGCTGACCGCAGACGAAACCGGCGATCCCATAACCGATACAGCTCCTACGACGGTTTGCGTCACCTGGCCTTACATCGCCTTCGACCTCACCGAAGAAAGCTCCGATCCCATCACCGAAGTTAAAACATGCCGCGTCTCCAATTCCGGCGATCCGCTTACAGACCTGTCCGTTAACGCTCTGGGCGACCTGACGGGCCGGTTGCTCTTCGTTCCCAGAATCGACCATTACAGGCTGGAAACTTCCGATTACATCGACTTCGATGTGGAACCGCTCTTCGAACCGGCCGAACCTCTGATGACAGGTGAAATACAGGCCGCTGCCGCCGGCGATGAAGTGACCCTGCCCCTGGAATTCAACTGCGAATCACCCAGATCGTTGTGGGAAGTCGTCGTTCTCGGTCCGGAACTCTGTTATCCCATGGCCAACTGGTTTTGCACCAATCGGCCTTCCATTTCCATGAGCTTCGAAATTTCCGCGCCAGTACTGGAAGAAATCGAAACCGCAGTCGTGTATACCACGTTCCAGCCCCGCAGCAATGTGAGACCCCACTATATCGACCTCTTCATCAACGGCAACCTTATCGGTGAACTGGATGACATTATTCCTCACGGCACTTACGGCTTCGCCTTCGATCCGGGATACCTCAACGTCAGTCCGGGAGGCTCCGCATCCAATACATTCTCCATAGTAACGCAACACTTCAACGGCGGTCATTACGTCGTCTCAACAAACTCGCTGGTTGTGCTGACCCTTTCAGACATGTCGGTCTATATCTGCGCGGAAAGCCAGGAACAGGCCGACGACCTGGCGCCGACCATGCCGAGCGTCTGTGAAGGCTATACCTTCGATCTTGATCCCAGGGTCCAGTCTGTGACCATCATGAACATGGACGAAGAACCCACGAGCGTTTTCTATCCGGGCGAAACGGCGAAGATTCGGGTCAGAGGCGAAAATCCGCACCCATTCTACGCATACGGCGTCACTTACACGCTCAAAATTGATACGGACGGAGATACGGGGACCCTGGAATACGACAGCCATAACGCGGATGAAGACTGGATTACCACTTTGCAGCACAACGACGAAGGATTCCATACCTGGAACTGGACTGTGCCTTCAGGAGCCCCGGATATCCAACTGACCGTCGAAGCCCATGAAACCGCAGATTACGATAACTGCTTCGATTGCCCCGGATGGAACTGGAACTTCCACGTCGGCGGAGGCATCACCGGTTACGTCCGTGAAGCAGGCTCCCTCGATCCCATCCAGGGCGCTACGGTTACAGCAAGCGGAGGATATTCCGATCCCGATGGATCAGACCCCACAGGATATTACGAAATTCACCGGCTGCCCAACGGAACTTACGACGTAACCGCCGGCGCACAGGGCTTCGCACCCGAAACCCTCACCGGCATCAGCGTATCAGGAAATATTCTCAGCAACATCGACTTCGAATTGACGACGCCTACAGTTACACCCACGCCCACAGTAACCAATACCCCGACGATTACTCCCACTCCCACCATCACCTCAACACCGACGCTGAGCGCCACGCCCACGTTAAGCGCTACGCCGACCCTCTCCGCCACGCCTACGCTTTCACCCACTGCCACGCTTTCACCCACATCTACCGCCACCTGGTCGCCTACACAACCGCCGACTCAGACGCCTACTTCGCCTACGCCGACGATAACACCTGAACCCACTGCCGCTCCCATTCCCGCCGTCGGCCGATTCGGTGTGCTGATTCTTATCGCCCTTCTTGGAGTGATTCTTGTTGGAGGTAGAAAATATAGGAATTGACCTCACCCCCCGGCCCCCTCTCCATGAATGGAGAGGGGGAGTCAGATTGGGTTATTTTATGCCTGATTGGGTAATTTCGTTGGGTTGTTTTATCCCTGATCGGGGGTTTTTGTTGGGTTCTTTTTCTTCTTTGTTTTTGTGGACTGACCAACCCTGGGTTAGGAGGTGAAACATTACAACCCTGAAAGGGTTGAACAGCAAGAAAAGCCCATCTCCCTGTCGATAGTGCAAATTCTTCCCCATATATTTTTTTGCCGATAAGCCGAAAAATGTTCCCGGCAAAACCACTGTTTTCCCGTGGTCTCTATCGGCGTAATAAACCACATGCGGTTTCTTTTGTTCGGACGGGACAGGTCAGCATAAGGCTATTAATCATAAATTTTTTTCCATGTGCGTTATCGGAAAAATTAGCCCCATATGGCATGTCCCGCATGAGCGCAAGTTTGAAGGCTGCTTTTTCGTCAAACCCAGCCAATCATGCCAATTGTTAAATCAAAGAAAATCAGCAGAAAAAAACGATAGGTTAAGGATTCCATTGTTTACTGCTGACTTCCAGCGGATAGCCCCAGGGAAAAAAAACTTTTTTACGGGCTATTGTTTGTGTGAGCAACCAAGCAGCCAAAAGCCCCAACAAATAAGCCTTAACGGCTTCATCATTCTTGTTGATCAGCTTTCTTGTTTTCGTTATGCTCTTGAATCGCTTGAATTCAAGTTCAATCTGCCGCCTCCACCGGTATGCATCAGCAATGACTTCCTTGCTTGCTTGACTCTCTGAAAGATCAGTGACGATGGTAACGAAAGCAGCCATGAAAATTGTTAGTTTTCTGGGAGTATGCCCTTTGCGCTTTGATTCAGCTCTGCTTTTCCTTCTGTCTCGTTGGATTATTTGATTATCTTTTTTGACCGCAACAATTCGTACTTTGCATGGTTTGTCGCTTTTGGGACAGACCCATGCATGAAAATCTCTGATCTCTCTTTGTCGCATGTGACGCAATACCTTATAAGGATTTAAAGGTTTTTTTCCTTTTTCGTCTTCATACAAGGGTAAATTGTTCCAGGTAAAACGAACTATAAAAGACTGATCATTCTGTATTGCATATGATATTTGCGGCGGAGTTCCGTAAGCGCGATCACCCACTATAACCGATTTTTTTGAAAGCTTTCCGATATTCTTCAAGCTTTCACCAGTTCCCTTCCCTTTAAGCTTATTCAATTTCATACTCACAGGATTTCCGTTGGACCACATTAGCGTCATTATCCAGTCCCGCTTTTTTGAAGCTGGGAGACTGAATGTAGTCGCATCGACTACCACAAGGTTGAGGTCGGTTTCAACAGGCTCAACAAATGACTTCATAATCTTATAACATAACCACAGCAGAAATGAGACAGATTTCTGCATACGTTGCCAAAGACTTGGTGCAGTGATCTTTGCTATATTTTGTCGATCCAACCATCTGGATATATCTTCGAGGGATTTATCCAAAACCGGATATGCAAATAGAACCCTGAGCCATGACTTGGCAGATTTGATTTCTCGTGCCCTGACGAAACATTTGGTTTCTGACATTTTTTCTTTCCATCCGCTGGGAAGCCAGGCCGTGAGTGTTTCCCAGCCGTCTTTTTTATCCACATTTATTGTTTCCTTGATCTTATCCGACATGCAGCAGATACCTCCTTCTAAAGTCATCCGTGCAAAATTATATATTGTCGAATAATGAAAACAAGGCTTATCCTAATACTATAGCCATGCTTCCTGTGACCTTAGAAGATCGTTCAATGCCTGGTTTTTTTCAATAAACGGCGGATGCTGCCTTATGCTGCGGCTTTGCTCAACATAACGCTGCAATGCTTCCGTAGTCCTCCGGTCCGCTAGGCTTGAATTTGAAGGAATCTGAACGCTCTCGCTACCATTTTGTATGAGAAATGCGGGTTAAAATTAATGTGTTCTGAGCGTTTCTTATATTTTCAGCAACGGTTGAATTTCTTTGCTGCGTTGAATATTATTTAAGGCGCTGACGGATTGGAGGAACTTATGATGGAAGCTCCAGAAACATTATTGAAAAAGATACGTTTGGGGGAAGATTCCGCCTTGGAGCTTAAAGAGGTCCGCTTCAAAGGAGATAGAATAACAGGACCGTCACGGAACGATCTTGCCGATGAAATGGCTGCTTTCGCCAACAGCAATGACGGAATCATTCTGCTTGGAATCGAAGATCGAACCAGGGATATTACGGGCATTCCTTTGGAAAAGCTTGACAGCGTTGAGACTTACGTCCGGGAAATATGTAATGATGCCGTGACTCCTCCTCTGTCGGTAAAAATTTTAAGGATTGAATTGCCTGATAAAAAAGGACTCATGCGACCTTTGATCAAAATTGACGTGCCGCGAAGTCTTTTTGTGCACGAAAGTCCCGGCGGTTATTTTCGGCGGCTGGGCAGTTCCCGTCGTAAACTGCCCCCTGAATTGCTCGCCAGGCTTTTTCAACAGAGAAGCCAGGCCCGCATAATCCGTTTTGATGAACAGGCGGTTCCTGAAACTGGAATCGGCGATATGGCTGAGTATCTCTGGCGCCGTTTTTTACCGGAGAGAGAGAGAGACCACATTGCAGCGCTTCATAAAATGCGCCTGCTGACTCACGATGATGAAGAAATGGAACGCGCCACGGTCGCAGGAATATTAATGTGCAGCGAACATCCTGAACGTCATCTGCCCAATGCTTATATCGATGCTGTTCGTTACAGAGGTAATTCCAGAGATTCCGACCGACAGGTTTCTGCATCCCGCATATACGGACCTCTGGACCGGCAAATTATGCTGACTATGGCGTTTGTAAAAGTCAACATGCGAACGGCAGCCGTAAAAAGACCCGGAAGAATCGATTTTCCTCAATTCAGTATTCGTGCGGTCTTCGAAGCCGTCGTCAATGCAGCGGCGCATCGCGATTATTCCATTCACGGTTCAAAGATAAGACTCTTCATGTATGACGATAGACTGGAACTGTTTTCACCGGGAACGCTTCCGAATACGATGACGATTGACAGTCTTCCGTTAAGGCAAGCCACGCGGAACGATCTTATAACAAGTTTACTCGCAAAATGCCCTGTTCCGGAAGAGGATTACGATTTCGGCCGACAATACCTCATGGACAGACGCGGCGAAGGAGTACCCGTTATTATGGAGGAAAGCGAGAAACTGTCGAAAAAAATTCCGGTTTATAAGCTGATCGACGAGAGTGAACTCCTGCTGACGATCTATTCCGCTGAATTGCCTAATCAGGATTGATGATGATATAATATCCCCATCCAGAACCACGATAAGGCGAGAATACTCGAAACTGCACGTCCTCTCAGCGAGGTGTCGCTAATCGCAAGGACAACTGCGGCTATCCCTAAAATATAAGCGAAATCTGTGACGGCCATATAGCTGTATTATAGGTCTCAAAAACGTTAAAAAATTGTTCCACGGTAAAAGGCATGTGTTTCCTTCTTTCCTTTTGAATGTCAAAAATTTTCCGAAGAGTTGCGAATTATGAAAAAAAATTGAATTAAATCAATAGGTTAGTTTGTCCTTTTTAGGAGTTGTGAAATTTAGCTTACTAACCAATTCTCCTTATCCCTGTGAGTTTCTATCCACAGATGGCGATGTTCCTCTATTGCTGCGTCAGACTGCGGATATAAGTCAGTCAACGTATCAGAAACACGCCTCCTATGCAAATCATTGCCTTTTTATGTATTGATCAAAAATGCGTCTTTTAATGTTAAAATTCGAA
The DNA here is from genome assembly GCA_964619725.1 of uncultured bacterium. GTDB lineage: Bacteria > CSSED10-310 > CAZUFC01 > CAZUFC01 > CAZUFC01 > CAZUFC01. The sequence continues at coordinate 20,261 of CAZUFC010000132.1, forward strand.
AGAACAGCTCATCATTTTGTTTCGATAGCGACCCCGACCCCGACCCCGATACCGAACCCGATTACTGAAACAAACCGTAAAAAGTTTTGAAAGAAGTGTAACCCCGGTCTGATCAGACCCCCTTTTTAGTATTAATAAAAAATCGTCACGCAAAGCGGGATTGATCAGAAAGCCTAAGCGCCTTTTCGCCATTGCATGCCGGGTTAGAAGTGGCTTGGAGACAGGGGCTGTTATCTGTTTAACTCACATTCATCCTGTTTTTTAAGATTGATACTGTGACGAAGGTCTGCTAAAATAACGAAGCTGATTCTTCTTTGGATTGGATCAAGAAATGACTTCGAGAAGGGTGAAAGAAACCCGATCGCTGCATATTGATACGATCTGGACGAACTGTCTCTTATAACGAAAAATCGGCATTACAATTGCTGGTATTGAGTAAAATTAATATGCTGAGAGAGCGAAGCAGACAAGCCCTTAAGGAAGTGAAGACTTAAGAAGAATTGCTGCAAAAGAAAACTCTTAGAGCAGCAGGCGTCGACAATTGGTTGGGTAATGAACTCTGAAAGTAAATCGAAACCAATACGTCTTTCAGCTCACGCAGAAGGATATCTCAAAACTCGCGGTTTTACATATGCTGAGGTTTAGGCGGCAATTCGAAAGCAGGAATGGAAACCAGCGAGATCAAACAAATTCGAGTGCACAATGGAGCTGCCATACTGGAATGGAATGGAAAGTATTATTCGATTAAAATGCTGCGTCCGATTTTCATTGAAGAAACCGCCGAAATCGTTGTCGTTACTGTTTACACATATTATTATTGAAAGAGGACCAAGATGAGAATCACCTATGATAAAGAAGTGGATGCTTTAAGGATTATTTTTCGCGACGTGACGGTCACGACCAGGGAACTCGGTGAGGGTATAGAGTTGGATATTGATGAGGAGGGCAAGCCCGCCGGCATCGAAATTCTTGATGCCCTGAAAAGATTCGGCGATCAGAACACCTTCAAAAAGGTGATTTTTGAAGGCATAGGTTTCGGTTTATAGATAGTGACTGTCCAGCATTAAAATTTGAATCGACAATCGAGTTTATGGACAGGCACT
>CAZUFC010000133.1:0-21113 GCA_964619725.1 uncultured bacterium
CGCACAAGTTTGTAGAGCGTTGACCTTGGGATTTTCAGATAGGCGGACAGCTCTTGAATAGTCAGGACACCGCCCGGTTTTTCATCCATGGGCTACACCTCGCTGGCTGCAAAACGGTTTTCGCCTTGAATAACTCATACTGAAAATATAGTTTATAGTTGTTGCCAGTTATTGTCAAACGTTTTTTCGGGATCGGCAGTGGTCCTGTTCTCTATGATAATTTCAGCGCTGGACGGGCGCTGGAAAGCAGGCTGATACGCCCCAAATCCGATCATACCGACCAAACAAAACTCTATGGAAATAATAAGGCAAAACAGTACGCACTATGAATCAGTCTTCCAATCCCCTATTACTCCATCCTGCCATCCCCGCATTCCACCAATCCTTCAGTCTATCAACCTTCCAATCCCCCGTTCCTTCATCTTCTCCGCTCCCACAGAACTTCGATCCGCCTGCCGCTCTCGTACTTTTCAATGGACTCGATCAAGCCGTTCTCATCGTAAAACGCCTTGATTCCATGAGCTTTTCCTTTTCTGAATTCGACGTCGTACAATTTGACTCCATTTTCCCGCCAGTGTGTCCAAACGCCCTCTTCAAACCCCTCAATGTATTCGCCGGCGTACAACTTACTGCCGCTGCGGTACCGCATTATCCACTTACCGGTATATTCGGGAGGCGGATACCGGTAACTTTTTTCCAGATCAATCCCTGACAAGGCGTATGTCTTTGCCAGGTATCGATATTTCTCCAGATCGACGCCTTCCATTAATAACATGAAAACACCGACTGCGGAAAGAATTGTTATGGCCGATAAAGCTGCATATTTAATTATTTTCAAAAGCCTCTCACTCCTTATGAATCTTAGCGAGCTCTTCTTCAGTAAATCTTGATCCTGTAATCGGTTCAGGCTTCCAGCTCTGCACCGCTCTGTTCAATTTAGGAAGCTTATCTATTATCACCAGAACTTCTTCACCTTCAGCAGTCTCGATGCTTCCTCCCGATCTGATTACATTTTCTTTTGCCAGACTCTCGCAATCGGCAATTACTCCCCCAAGATCATAATACGTTCCGCTGAATTTCCTCTTGCCGGTGATACCTTCTTTATACTTTTCCTGTATCCGCTCGAATCCCAATATCGTGAAAAGCACGCCGGCCGCTGAAGATGCATTGCAATCCGTATCATGACCGCAACGAACAGCCAGTTTTATCGTCTTCTCAATATCCTTCTCCCCATACAACAACGCCGTAACGACATAAGCGCCGTTTATCTTCGAATCGATATTCTTCTGACTGTTCGGCGGCTTGCGGCATGAAAAAAGACGGTAATTCGGATTCAAATGATATTTTTCATTAATCAGTCGCCAGGCAGCATCCCAGTCGTCCGGATACTGAGCATGCCAGGTCATTACATCCGTTATGCATTCATAATACTGACTCTGCCGGGGTATGCACCTCAAACCCGCTCGCACGATCCGCTCAATATTATCCTCAAAAAACGCCTCCGCATACATTCCGCCCATAAATTGTCCGCCGTAAACGCCGTCTCCGTAATTGATCATGCGACCGAACCGCTCCCCTAATTCAACTACTGATCCGGGCATTCCCGGACTGATCAAACCGGTAAAATCCGATTCTATCTGATAATCAATATCGTCAGCGTGCCCGTTATAACGGGGATGACCGCTGTCCGGAGGCGCAATCCCCCGGCGCAGATTCTCTCTTGCATTTAAATTAGCATGCCACAACTTATAAGAAGTACGGGCAAATTCTATTCCGATTACCTTGCTGCCGATGTCTAATCCATGCTTGCTTAAAGTCTTTAAAAAAGTCAACTCCACGTAAAGATCATCCTGATTGAAAGCCCCCGCAAACATACTCGGATTCCATTCCGGAACCTTATCCTCCGGTACCGTCTCACCCCCGTATTCAAATTCCACAGGCATCCCCCACTCAGCGCCTACCATCTGACCTAACCAGCCGCCCATCATCTTGTCCCGGTATGCCGGCAAAGACAATCGCCGCTCTGAACCGAACGCCGGCGAACCGGCAATCATCTCGCACAATGCCATCCAAACGATGACGAGAACCCCGAAAGCGCCCCAGCTTCTATGCTTGCCCTTTTCTATTAATAATTTCCCGTAATCGCTCAAAAATTCCCCCCTCTTCCTGTCTTCCCGGATTATCTCCTTACCCTTGCTTTTCTCAAACCTTATCATACGCATGCCTCTCCCGCTCGACTCACTGCTCCTCCGGCGGCTCAGCCGACAGCTTTCGGGCGATCCGCTCCGGTAATCGCTCATATATCTTTCCATAAAGTATCCTCGCTAATAACCGGTTTCCTTTTTCATTCAAATGCAACGCATTCAACTCGATATCAGATGGGTCCTCGTTATACTCCTCGAAATCCTCAATTAAATCTATTACCTCTATCCCTCCTACCCTCTCCGCAATATCAAATATCCGCTTGTGATCGTCATACCGCCCATATTCAGCAAACGGACGACTCAGTTCAGGCAATATAAAAACAAATCCGCCGAATCCATGTTCCTCCTGCAGTTCCGAGAATAAACGAAAACCCGCTTCCACCGGGCTCCTTCCCTTCAGATATCTCTCCCTGTATTCCTTCTCTGAATCCAATGCCGCACCGGTTTCCCGGATCAAACTCATCATCCTGTGATATAGCACGAAAAATAACCGGGAATTCCTCAATATCAAATTCGTCAATTCCCTCCTCGATCTTACCACCGTCCGGCCCTCATTGATCTCCGCCAACGCCTTCTTTACGCCGCCGTCGCTGTATAAATCAAAATCATTCAAACATAATCCCAGTATCACAAAATCCGGCTCGTATTCCAAACCCTTCACCCGTAAAAGTTCTGCTTCCTGTAATGTATGATAGCCCGCAACACCCATGTTCAATACTTCAAATTCCTCGGAATCACTAACCATCATAAATAACTTCTCCAATTGCTTGGGATAGGTGTGCGCCATATATCGAATCCCGCTCCCCGCCGTCGTCGAATCCCCTATGGCGATTATCCTGTACGTCCCATCTGGCTTCTCCTTCTTATATTCATAATCCCTGAATCCCTCGCTGTTTATGGCGAATCCCTCCTGACCCGAATTGAATGCAGGATCAGACGGCTTATAATTCGGCCGGTTCTCATAACACAATACCGGGTTCTCCGACAGTCGATAACTGGGGACGGGCAACGGAGGCAAAGGCTTCGGCGGAATATCGAGCGCCCGGACGAATATCTCAAGCATTAACAATGATATTAACGCTCCCGCAAAAAAGAACAAAAATTTTACTACCTGGCCGCGTTTTCTAATGTTTTACCCTTCCTTTTCTCACTTGGTTTCCTGATTATTCCCCTTAATATCACAATACCCGTAAAAACCGGCTCAATGACGATCCATACGCCGCCAATAATGACGTTCCAGACTCCTCGAACACCTGAAAAGTCAGAAGCACAGCTCGCTAAAGAATATTAACAAGCTTCCTCCATATAGTAAACATTTTGTCCTTCAGAAGTCCGGTCCGGCATCCGCCGTCCGACAATCATACCCCTCCATCACGATATTGGAATATGAAAATAAATATTATATAGTGCCTGTCCATAAACTCGATTCTCGATTCAAAATTTAGTGCTGGACAGTCACTGCGGTTTTTGATCCATAAACGAGCGAATTTTTCTTAAGACAAGGGTGGTAATGATTTGCAAGGCAGGGGCGGCGCTTATACTTTGACTGAGCAAATCCGAAAACTGACGCAGCACTCGGAAAAATTCGCCGTTTATGGACAAAAACTATATAATAAATGAGGCGTCAAATCCGATTATGGACTGAAATTGGAGGTTACATGAAAATATTTCATCGATTTCTGCAGGACCCCGACGAAAGTTTTTTTCTATTCGGCCCCCGGGGAACGGGTAAATCCACATGGGCAGATTTGGTATACGCGAAGGCCCTGAAAATCGATTTTCTGGCCCCGGATATCTACCGTTCCTACAGCGCTCGACCGGAACGGCTCCGTGAAGCCGTGAAGGCTAATCCCGATAAACAAACAGTATTCATTGATGAAGTTCAAAAGATACCGGAAATATTGGAAGTGGTTCACGGCCTGATGGAAGAAAACAGACAATTGCAATTCGTCATGACAGGATCAAGCGCTCGTAAACTCAAGCGTTCCGGCGTTGATCTTCTGGCAGGACGAGCGCTTTTACGGACCCTTCATCCGTTTATGGCTTCGGAATTGGGAGATAACTTTGACCTGGAGGACTCACTAAAATTCGGGCTGCTTCCGGTAGTCGTTCAATCGTCAAAACCTTACGATACGCTTTCAGCCTATATCGCTCTTTATTTAAAGGAAGAAGTTCAACAAGAAGGCATGGTACGTAATTTCACATCTCCTGACATTCGCCAATAAAAAATTGTGAAATTTTTGACGAAAAAGCTGCAGACGTTCGAATAAATTCTTGTAAAACAAAGTCCCCCCGCCTGCGGGGGGATATAGGGGGGGCTAAAAACTTCACAATTATTATGCCGAGTTGCAATGCAAGAAAATAACACTTTTTCAATAGTTTGTGTCATTCTTGTCAGGAGTTCAGAATTTCGGCTATTTCAGTCGTTTCCTGGAAGCGGTGAGTTTTTCTCATGCATCTCCTCTCAACATAACCAATATTGCCGGAGAATGTGAAATAGGCCGTAAGGCAGCAGAGGGATATATCGGAATACTGGAGGATATCCTTCTCGGTTTTCGATTGCCGGTGTTCAGAAAACGGGCGCAACGGACGATCACGAAAACGCCGAAATTCTATCTTTTCGATACAGGAGTTTACCGGGCTTTACGCCCGGCCGGTCCGCTGGATCGCCCTGCGGAAATTGACGGCTGCGCCCTGGAAGGATTGGTTGCACAACATTTAAGAGCCTGGCTCGCCTATTCCCGAAAAAAATGGGATATGTATTTCTGGAGGACGCCCTCAGGCGTTGAAGTAGACTTCATCATATACGGCTCATCCGGTTTCTGGGCCATCGAAGTCAAAAATGCATCAAAAGTACGCCCCGCTGACCTGAAAGCATTAAAATCCTTTAAAAAGGACTACCCGGAAGCCGTCGCCCTTCTCTTATACAGAGGTTCGGAACGATTGTTGAAGGATGATATACTCTGCCTGCCTTGTTCAGAATTTCTCAGGCATATTTATCCCGACAGGCTGCTTGATGATCATTTCAAAGCATAACCTGCACATTGCTGATGCCTCCTCAAAGTTCCTTAGCCCGCATTTCTCATACAAAACCTGTTATGAGCGTCCATATCCCCGCACCTTCAAGCGCTGCTCCCCGCGGCCTTGCTCAACGTAGCGCTGCTATGTTTCCGCAGTCCTTCAGTCCGCCATGCTTGAATCTGCGGGAATCTGAACGCTCTCACTACGATTTTGTATGAGAAATCCGGGTTAGGACCGCTATGCCCTCTTCGTCCGCCCTGTCCGCTTCGTCCGCGTCTCCCGTTTAAATCCCCGGCGTCGACCTCACTTGTCCTGAATTTCTTAAATGACAAAGGATAATTCGCTTTGAGGGGTCCGGCAATCCATATCCTGTCCTTTTTCCCGGTGATCGATTATTTCAGCAGCCACTCCCACAGACCGGCCAAGCAGAAATAATGTAAAAACCAGGTCCTGAACCTGTTTCATCGAAATTTTGTTTTTTTTCAGATTATCCCAGATCAACTTTAACGAAAGTGTCGCCAATACGGCATCCACATTGACGCAAAAAACGTTCTTCGTTACCCCCTCATTAAAAAGTTCTTTCACCAGGCAATGATAGAATTCCAGGAAAATATTGTAGATGCCCCTTCCCTTTAATTCCGAACGGATGAATTCCTCCCGGGGATCGATATTGACCTGCTTGCCCTTGAAAACCGGATGCCCTATGCAGGGAATGCGTTTGTAACTGGATCGCAACGATTCCCGGCGCATGCTCTTGTAATCGCGATATTCTTTCGCAGCCTTATTCGCCAATAAATTCAGGTCAATACTGTCCGTCTCGCATCCAGGATCGGATAAATTGATATCCTTAAATTTCTCCAGAAGATAATCGACCGCTTCAAATCCGTTTCCCCCATGCGCCAGGCCCGTGTTGGCCATGAATCCCACGAAACACATCGGTATATAATTCCCGGCGCTGACCGATTCCTTCGCCCCCTTCGCAGAAATAGTCCCGGGCCCGTTGGTCAGAGTCAACCCCAATAAATACTGCAATTCGATCAAGTCCGTTTCATCTGGTTTTCGCCCTAACAGCAGCTTAAATATGTTTTCAGTGAAACTGGTCCGCAAGTCAGACTTGTCGGAAATCAATTTATTCCAGAATGGATTATTCTTTCGATCATTGACCGAAAACGCGTTTATCCTGGAAATGACGTAAATATATTGTGCGGCGTTCTCGACTGTTTCCCGGGTCATTCGTTTCTGCATCATCGGTTTCCAGAAAAGGCTCAACGCCAGATTGGCGACAAGAAATTCATACAGGTTTTTCACCGTTTTCTTTTTAGTCTCCGCCTTCTTCAAAATATACAGGCAAAATTTTAAGGGACCGCTATCGGCCGCAAAATTTCTTATTTCCTTCAACATGGATTGACAAACCTCATCCTCCTTTTTCTCCCCCTTTACGAAAAATTTGTCCTCAACAAGTTTATCAAGCGCCCTGGGATATTTTTCCGTGATTTCATCCACTCCGAATTCACGCATAATGTCGATCAACATACTGATATTATTGCTCACGTTCCTCACAAACTCCGATTGTCCGATCAACGCAATCCTGGATGAGATATATCCATTAGGCGTGCAACCGTTTGCCCTCGCATCATCAACGGTTTCCATTTCTTTCTCGTCCATTCTCACGAACAGATTCAACATCATGTTTACGATCATTTTCCGCTTTTCGTCAGGCAAAACTTTCGCCAGAGAAAAATAGACGTTTTCCTCATAGGAATGAGTCGCCAACTCAACAACCGTTTTTCCATGCAATTCGGCAATGTGGTTTTTCGGATTGAGTCGTGACACGCTGGATTTGTTCCGCATATTCTGTCTCAAATAGTGTGCGCCGACCAGTTTATTGATCTCCGTAATCTGCTTGTCGTAAGGTTCAATTGCGTTCACCGTCGGTATATCGAGTTTGTTCGGCAAAGAGATGAAGGTGTCGCTGAGCCAGCACTTCAGATTCAAATCTCCTGAAGCTTCGAAATCAGGACTTTCATCTATTTTTTCATAAACGCTGCGCATGGCTGCAGGAATATGCTGTATTGACGTGACGCGAATTCCCTTTTTACTGACCTTCGGGGCTCCCGGATCAAACGCCTCCATATCGAAATACTCATCGAACCATCTCTCTTTTGTCTCGGCATCATCACCGCTTCCCGCCATTGCGCCTGCATGACCGCAAGGCCGCTGCAAATCCTTCTTCCATCGGCCGGTTATGCAAACTACGATAGGTTTGTTGAAACCGAATCTGCGCTGCTTTATCCAGTCCAGGGCCGTTTTCTCATAATATCCGCCTGGTTCCACGTAAAGAACGACGGCTTTAGTCCGAGGATCATTCTGTGCAGCGAACAAAAATTCCGGCAAAGCGAAATGAATGAATACGTCCTTGCCTGAACTGACGGCCGTCGTTATTCCAAAACCCGCTGTCCTTAAATACTCCGCTATGGTTGTCGTAAAGTTGCCTGAATTGGAATGAATCGCTATCGATCCCTTTTTCAGCGCCTCGTCGGGATTATCCCCACCCAATGCGCCTCCTATCCTTACGTGATCCCAGACATTGGCTACGCCCAGACAATTGGCGCCGATCACGTCTATCCCCGCTTCCTGACATATCCAGCGTATGTTGTGCGAATCCTTCGTGGAAATCTTTTCCGTTACGATTACGATTCGCTTTAATTCCTTATTATAAGAGGCTAATTCCCAGACAGCCTGACTGACCGCCGGAGGAGGAAGATAAATGACCCCGACATCGAAAAACAACCCTTCTTTCATTACGTCCCGAACGCTTCTGAAAACAGGTATCTTCCCGATTCTGGTTTCCAGTTCGCCGCACCGGCCATACTGAACTCCCGCTACTACATTACCTCCGCTGTATTCATGCGATACGGGCGTCACCTTCCGGCTCTCCGTCCCCAATATGTTGATAACGCATACGCGGGACTGTGACGTAACCAATTCTTCCAAAGAATACAATCCTACATAATATGGAAAAGGCTTCGGAGCCGTTTCTCTTATCTGCTCCAGCTTTTTAGCCTTCGATATGTTTAAACTCATTTTTCACCTCTCTGTTCCAGCCGTTCAAACAAATACCTTCCGGTATTCCTGTATCCCATCATTCGCCCACCAGGCATCGATTTTCTTCGCATACTCCAGAACTTCTATCATCGACGTATCGTAACCGAATATCTTGTAAGGCAGCTTGAGAGAATCCAGAATGTCCTTCACATAAAACATGCCTCGAATTAAATTGGGTCCCCCGCGGCCTATGATGACATATACAGGCCTATTCCCGTGAACAGCGATGTGATCTCGCAAAGCATCAAATATTCCTTTAAAGGTGACGTAAATATCTGTGTTATTCGCTTTGCCCCCTATAACCAGAAGAACGTTGGCCCTGTCATACCAGTGATCGAAAACGATACGGCTGATCTCATACATCTTCTCATACGGCGGATTGCCCCCGAAATCTGATGAAAAAATCGCACGGTCTCCTAAAGTCTCCGTCGCTGCCGTGTTGGCTCCCCCGCCGAACATGAATGGAATGATCGTTCCCCCCGAATTCTGCTCCAGAACGTCGCTCTGACCCTGGTAAGTCCTTAAACGGTTGATCTCTGCCTCAAACGAAGTCACCTCACTCTGGAATATCGTCAACGGCAAACCGATACGTCGCCAGGCCGGATCATCCTGGTCGAAGGCCGCCTTTAAATCGCAACCCACAGGTTCATATCCCGCGCCCACTTGCTTCATCATTATCGGATTCAACTCTATCGTCGTCATTCCATAGTTGTTGAACAGCGCCCATAACTTCGGCAGATGCCTCACCAGTGGAGAAATATATTTTTCAGGACATCCCGTGTCGTTCAACGCATTCGTCACGTCAAAAGACTTTATGCCGATGAATGGATCAATCCATACTTCGCGCTTCTTATCCGCTGGTAAACTCTCAACATCTACTCCGCCGAAAGCCGTTATCGTGAAAATCGGCTTCCTTAACTCTGTCGAATAATTGATGCTGAAATATACCTCAATCTCCGACTCTATATATTCCTCAAAAGTGACTCCGTCAGCCTGAACCGTCTTTGAACCATATTTGTGCCTGGCAAAATATAACTCTTCCTTTGCCTTTACCGCATCCGTTACATTGTCTACGACTCTTACAAGTCCGGCCTTGCCCTTCTTGCCGACGCCCCCGTAAAAAACAGGTTTGACTACTACTTTTTCATACCTGTCCAGCATTTGCTGGAGCTGTTCCTTTGTCGCACTGCCGTCAAGCATATCCGCGGACGGAAATTCGACAAGTCTTAAAAGTTGAGAACCGTACCGTAATCCTGATATCTGCATGGCCTCATCCTTTTCTTATTATTCATCTGTCGGTTTCAGAGAATGAATTCTCAGTTGCCTTTTACTCACTGATCTCCATTTCTCTTTTTTCAGCTTGCGGAGCGTCTCCCCGTAAGCAAACCGACGGCAGTATAGACCTATTAATGCAATTGTCAAGCACACCTGTAACTTCCTGTCTTTAATAGAATTCGAGCGATACGACCTTGAGCTCCCTCCCTGTTCTTTGAACTGATCAAATAGACGCAACAATATTAGCCGAGAGAAAAATTGTCGGCGGGATATCCTCACCGGCAAAGAAGAAACATACGCTGTTTTCGATGCCTTGTTTTTCTCCCGGGGAACATTATTTTTCGTTCAAGTGTATTAACCCGGATTTCTCATACAAAATCGTAGTGAGAGCGTTCAGATTCCCGCAGATTCAAGCATGGCGGACTGAAGGACTGCGGAAACATAGCAGCGCTACGTTGAGCAAGGCCGCAGGGAGCAGCGCTTGAAGGTGCGGGGATATGGACGCTCGTAACAGGTTTTGTATGAGAAATGCGGGTTAAGTCCAGACAGCGGATGTCGAATGAAAGAAAGGAGTAATTTCGATGAAATCGTTTGCCTTACGTAAAATGTTTCATTACACGATCATCTTTATTCCGGCGCTGCTCTGTTGCGGCAGCTCTCAGCTTCTGGGGCGCCCTGCGGGACAATGAAACCGCAGAATTACTCACATACGTCGTTATCCAATGGGGCTTTACAGAATAATAACCGCAAAACAGGCATTGAAAAACAATACTGCTGATCGAAATATTTAATTGCGTCACGGCTGACGGTTTCTTTAATGCATTCCTGTATCTCTGTACGCTACAGGATTCGCCCCCTCGATTCCCGGTCCCGGAAAATCATTCCGAAAGCCTAATTTATACCCGGTATTACGTCAATACCGCTGATATATAAGCCCAGCTCCCTACCATCGTCGGCTATGCCTGACTCCTGGGGCACAAACGTTCGGTCGGTACTCAGGATCAGCTCCGCGGTTTCTGCTCCTTTTTCCCTTAAAGATGGATCGAGCGGATACATTTTGTCCAGCAATTCCTTTTTCGCCCTGAACTCGTCTATCACAGAACCGTCCAACTCTATCCTGACCATAGGATGCTCCCCAAGCTTATCTATCGGCGCTCGTCCGATAATTACAAGATGACCGCCCTCAGACGGAACGGCCAGCGTCACTCTCCCCTCATAGCCCATCCAGCGCCAGTCCTTATAATCGCTGCTCTCCTCCCCATACCAACCCTCATCATAACGCACCCCTGAAAATGATGCGGACGACAGCATCATGCCTAATCGTCGATCATCGCTCCCGCCACGGCATTCAAAAGGAGAAAATACGGCGTCCGTCTCTAGTATTATTTCTATTTCTTCACCCTTCAAACATTCGGGCATTATAAACATGTCAGCGGTTATCTTGTCGTTATCAAACGCTTTGCTGCCTTCTGAATCGCCGCATACCCGCCAGGTCAATGTCGGAGGCCTATCGAAACATTCCAGCATCGTACTCCCCTTTATATGCACGAATCCCGGATGCTGAGGCGTTTTCATCATTATCCTGCCCTGCTTGCCCATCCATCGCCAACTCTCCTTAGTCCCGCCGTCAAACTCCGTCGCGTAAAATCCCTCTTTATACTGAAAACTCTCAACCTTCTCCACATAAATACTTGCTGCTTCCGCCTTCTTCACAGCTTCATCATCCTTCGATAAAACATAATGCTCCACACCCGGTTTCTGCGGATCATACAACCCCAGCATCATGATTATTTTCGAATAGGGGACCCTCTCATCAACATGCACTATCTTCCTGTATTTCATCGGATAACCCGCTCTCCACTCCGTCGACGGTATCGGAGGCTGATGGTCCTCTATCATCACAGTTTCACCACCGCCAGACTTTAAATGAAAGCTTACCGACAAGGGTACGCTTGTCGGAATGAAATTCTCCTGGGGTTCGAATATCACTCGCAAATCCAGATAACTGCCCGCTTTTAAATATATACGCTCGCCGGTACGGCGAATCCCGGCAGGACCCTTTATTTCTATAGACGGCTTGACGTTTATCAAATTCATACGTTCCTTCCCGCCTTCACATGCATACCAGACGAACAGCAATACTATCAAAATCATCGCTTTCCCGGTTCGAAAAATCTTCATTGTGACTCTCCCTGATTAATAGTCCGGTGAATTCTACCTTCCCGTCAATTTATAAGTCAATCCAATTTTTCATACCATCAGCCTGCGCTCATTGTCCGACACGCTTCCCCGGCAATGCACATGTCGTCAGGTCCGCTCGGCCGGCTCGTGATTCCCCTTGCAGCAAGAATTCATCGACAGGAAATGTTTAACCGCTCTTCCTTACGAGAATCCAGGCAATTATTAATACTATGATAGCGATTATTCCAATGATAGTCCCTGTGGACATCGACCACGCCTCCTCGTTAAACGTCAGTTTCTTCATTTTCCGGGGGAGGATGCTAATTGAATCAGCCTTCACCCCCCGACCCCCAGGCGAAAAAAATAAGAATGCCGCTAAAGCAACCTCTTATCATTGCCGCATACTTATCTTCCCTCGTATGCGTTCCCTCTTATTCTACTAAATTGTTCCGTTCACTTCAAATATATTTTACCGCTCTATCGCACGGAATGGCCGGCCGGCGCATCTCTCCAAACCCGATTCCTGATTTACGCTTTTATAATGAACAGGCTCTGCGCATTTTTCTTAAGGCAATGAAAGCACAGTTTTGCGATCAAGGAGTACCTGTCTCGCCGAAGCCTTGGCCCGGATTTCTCATACAAAATCGTAGTGAGAGCGTTCAGATTCCCGCAGATTCAAGCATGGCGGACTGAAGGACTGCGGAAACATAGCAGCGCTACGTTGAGCAAGGCCGCAGGGAGCAGCGCTTGAAGGTGCGGGGATATGGACGCTCGTAACAGGTTTTGCATGAGAAATGCGGGTTAGCACAAGTGGATTGTTTATTCGTTGATCAAGCTAATCCGCAGCATGATTAAGCATTAAGGAAAATTCTCCGCTTACTGACGGAAATGCTTCAGGAAAGCAACATTGAACGCTCTTCTTCTAAATGCTTATTGCGCCTTCGCAGGCAACAACATGAACCCGCGAAAGCGCAATAAATCCACATCCGATACTCTGAATTCCCTTTATTCCAGTCCCCCTATAATTGCATGACCACGGAAATCAGCGACGCACAAATATAACCGCCGGCTCCTCCGAAAATTCCGCCCAGACAATCACATCCCAATACCTTCCACCAATTGATCGCACGGCTGTCATAGCCCGTATCAACGCCGCATATGTGAAGATACTCCAGTCCGCCCATTCCGCCCAACTCGCACGGAGTCCAGAAACGCATGCTGTGACGCGCAACCGATGCACTGGATAAAAAAATCTCCAAATCACCCCCCGACAAATTCAACATCGCCCTTCTCTCCAATAACTCAAGCGCCTGCTCAAACTCCTCTATCGCCATATCCTGGCTCAATAAATTCAACAAGGAAAACTCATACTGCTTCACCGCATAACTTACCGGAGCCTCTTTTATCCATTCATACGGGTCAAGCTCCTCAATGGTTTCGGGTATCGGAGGCAATCGCATTCCGTCATACGAACCCCGAGTCATTATAAAAAAACTGCCCGTCAATTCGTCGATCTTTTCGACTATCGCATCCCCTTCAGGAAGCTCCTGTAAATGCTGTAAAACGTATTTCACTCCCTGATTGTGCTCCATACCAACCCAATCCATGAAATTGTCGGATGCTGAAGCGCTCCATGAACCCAGTATCATCGCCAATGCCGCCGCTATGGTTAATAATTTACTCATCCTCTCCATCCTTCCGATCCTCCTTTTGACATCTGTTTCTCTGTTTTTATTTATAAACCGGCTGCCGGATTAACTCGCCCTTTTCTCAAAATCAACAAGCCCATCCGGTTCCGCTCCTGCTCCTCAAAAAGCTCATTGAATCGCACCCTCCTAATTTCAAATCCCGTGCCGGCGTCCCGTCGCCATCCCCACATCATCACAAACATCCCGCTGAACTTGCTCCAACCAGCGCCGCTCCAAAGAACTCCAATCATATACAAATCTGATCTCGCCGATTACGGCGATACCGGAAACCCACACTCGCCTTAACCGGCGATTACTCGGCCGCTAAGCAACACAATCACACACTCTCATCCTGGCCCATTAAACCAACCGCCCGAAAGTCAAAATGCCGATCCTCCCTTCAATCGCCTCTGACCCCCTATATTTCGCCCGCTTAAAAAGTTTTTCGAACAGCCCTCGTCTTATACATCATCGTCATCCCGCTCGTCTGCAGCGAATCGCACGCAGCCTCCGAACCATACTATGACCGTAAAACCACAATTTTTTTTTTGAAACTCACATTTTTTCCTTTGTAATCTTATTTTCATTATGTTATCTTGAAAAAATACAGGTTGGTACACCTGGGGAAAAGTTACCACCGAAGAGCATGTCGAGCCGTGGGCAGTTTTTCGGTTTTGATGGTACCATGGCAGTAGAAAGAGAAAGAGTAAGAAGATGATGAACATCTATGTTGGTAATCTGGATTATGGGGTTACCGATGAACAACTGAAGGCCATGTTTGAAGAACATGGCGCCGTTGACTCAGCAAAAATTATTATGGACAGGTTCACCCAAAGATCAAGAGGATTCGGATTCGTTGAAATGGCGGATGACGACCAGGCTCAGGCAGCAATCAATGAACTCAATGGAAAAGAGATTAACGGACGCTCTCTCGTCGTGAACGAAGCCAGGCCTCGAAACCAGCGCGACAATCGCGGTGGCGGCGGCGGCGGCCGTCGACGAGGAGGCTTCGGAGGCGGAGGCGGACGAGGACGTTTTTAATCCCCCGCTAAATTTACTTAAAACAAGTTAAGCTTAGGTTGAAAGATAAAGCCGGGAAGATTCTCTTCGTCAGAATTTAATCGCTTTCATCTTTCAACCTGAGGCAGGATTGTGTCTTTTTATACGGTTCTGTTTTATTAATATTCAGGATTGCTCGTATGCAGTTTCTGTTCACAAACGGCCAATTTTCGGGACTGATCAAACCGGGTTACACTTCTTTCAAAACTTTTGACAGTTTGTCTCAGCAATCGGGGTCGGGGTCGGTATCGCAATCGAAATCGAAACAAAATCATGGGCGATTCCGTCAGATTGTAACCTCAAAAGACCTATTTTTGATCAATGCTATTTTTTCGTTTGCGGATCAGAAACCGCAACGCTTGTCCAACAGCAAAATTTGAATCGGGAATCGAGTTTACAGAGGTGCGCCGGCTCTTAATTCCCGCCTCCTGGACATAAATCCGGCGTGAAAAATTCCAGTGATAAGCGGCTTCCAGCCTTGCGGGAAAATCGCTGAAAAAGATCAAACTGAGTCCTGTCTCTGTTTGAGTCCCTCAGCGATCTCAGTCATCGTACCTTCAAGCCGGTCATGCGCAGCAAAAGCATTTGAACTTGTACAGACAAGCTCAATAAATTCTTCCGTCCCTGTGACCGCAGTAAAAAAGACTGTAGACTCCGTTCCCGGTGGTATAAAGAAAATCGATTCAGCCCGAAAAGAGGGTTCGCTGTATAATTCCAGGGGTATCTTTCCGAGGTTTGAAATGACCCCGGATGTGGAAGCCAAGCCTTTTTTTTGAACCTTCAGCCTGTTTTTCCTGCTGATCCTATTTAAAACCCTTATGGGAATCCGCTTAATCAGCTTCAAATTATAAGGAGTCGTTATGGCGCTGTGATCGTTCAGCCTGTTTTTTATCATTTCTGAAACGACCTCGAAGGAAGCGCCGGAAGGGATATCGACATGAATCATTCCCGTCAGGTTGGCGTTGGAACGGATGCTTTCATCGCCGAACCGCAAATCTACAGGAATATGAATGCGCACTATGCCTGAAGGACGCTGCTGCTGCCGCTGCCGTGCAGCCTGGCTGATCAAACACGCCAATTGCGCTGTCAGAGCTTTATATCGTCCTTTTATCCTTATCCTTTTCCAGCTTATTCCTTTCCCTCCGGGTTCGACCTTACCAGTCGGGATCAGACATTCCAGGGGACCCTGCAGACTCGAAATGCGGTTTTTCCATGCTTTTCTGTGCAAAAGCTGACTGTCGGTCATTCTAGAATCAGCCCCTTTTAAAGCATCGCCGCGCAGGGCGCGAAAAACATCCAGCGCCCAGCTCTGCGTACCCCGGCCGTCCATTACGGCATGCAGCGACCGGAAAATCGCTCGCGGGGGTTTCGAGTTGAGCAGCAAAACGTCACATGAAGGGCCTTTTTTATAATCCAGAGGGATATTTAAAAATTCGGCGCCTTCAGGATCGTAACCGGACCAGGATACGTCATCGATCATTCGCACGGGAGCGTTACGGCCCGAATCTATCCATTTGGAACGCCCTAAAAATCCTCCAAAAACGACGCGGCTGCCGGGATTCGCCCGGCATGCCCGTTCCACCGCCCTTCTCCAACGCTCAAGGTCAAATGCTCCGCTTCCCTCTATAACCATTTGATTGGCGAAAGGCGGCGACAGTTCGTGAGCCGCTGTCCAGACCCGCTCGGTTATCGAAACATCTCTTTTATAACTCAAATCTTCCTTTTTCATTTCTTCCCTCAATCAAACTTCCGGCATAAAACGGACTGCATTCCCCAACTATATATCGGCGCTCGTAAAACACCCATTCCAATTCGTGTTCCGCCGGACGAATCGGGCAAGTGAAATTCCCCTGCCAAAGGCACACTTGCTGCCCTCTTGATGAGATGAAACCCCGTCGAAGACTCAGCATTTACATCCAAACGCCTCTCACTCAAAGCAGATTAGCATAGTCCGCTTCAGTCTGCAACACTCCAAACCGGGAACATTATTTTTTCTTCAAGGGTAATAAATATTGCGGATATTCAAGCGGGAGGAGTGCGTTGTTATAATTGCTCCCCTTCAATTATCTCCTGCACGCTGTCGGGTAACTGGTCTGACTGCGGAGGAGGCATCTCCTGTTATTTATCGCAAGCCGCAATCTCTTTCTGCGAAATTTCCGGTAATTCCGCTCAGGATGCCGCAGGCGGAATATATTGCACCGGCAGTTCCAGTCCCTCTATAGAAAATTGTTCGATCACATCGAACACTGTTTTTACAGGTGTCGGAGGAGGTATAGTATGCTCAGGAGAATCTGCTCCTGTAATCGGCGATGCTGAAGGCAGGGGAAACTCATTTGCTGAAAATAAAGCGGCAAAAGCCGGCATGGACATATATGCCGATATTGTTCCGAACAGAGTCATTCCTGCACGCCATAACCATTTCGCCGGTTTTCACTTATCGGATTACTATGTATCGCCGCCGAAAGCCTTCGATCTGACTAATTGTTCTTCCGAATTGTCTCCTGTCGTTCAGGATGTATTTATAGCGCCTGACGGCGACGACGAAAACGCCGGACTCTCACCCGACGAACCCTTTTTGACCGTTCATCGGGCCCTGCGCTGCATCGGCGGCAACGAAAATAATCCGCTGATCGTTCACCTGGCCTGCGGCGTTTACTCCCCTTCCTTAACCGGCGAAGTATTCCCCCTGCCCTTGTTGCCGTTCGTCTCGCTCGAAGGAAAAAACGCCGCTTCGACTGTCCTGGATGCTGAACATACTTCTTCTGTCCTTTCAGTATACCATGACGACAATCTATTTATTCGAGGCCTTACAATATCCGGCGGATGCGGAATGTACGGCGGAGGCATCGAATGCTGCCGCTCCCGCCCCCAAATTTTCGACTGCACAATTACGCAAAATTCAGCTCGAATCAAAGGCGGAGGCATCTACAGTAATTTTTCCTCACCAGTAATCATGAATTGCACCTTATCGGATAATTCATCCTGGCGTGACGGCGGCGCACTCTATTTCATCAATTCCGACTCCCCGCACATCATTAATTGCACGGCAGTCCATAATTCCTCTGATGCTCAAATCGACGGCATCTTTGCCCTGTATTCTTCAATTCTCGCTCAGAACTGCATTCTCTGGAATAACCACCCTCGGCAAACAGGCGGATCGGAAAATTTGACGATTGAATATTCAGACGTCCAAGGCGGTTGCCCCGGTACGGGAAACATCAATTCCAATCCCCTTTTCTGCTCAGGACCCTGCGGCGATTTCTACCTGTCTCAAACAGCGGCCGGTCAATCCTTAAACAGCCCCTGCGCCGATTCAGGCAGTGAACAAGCCGGCGATATCTGTTTCGATGCCTTCTATCCCGACCTCTGCCTGGATGAATCAACCACCAGAACAGACCACAAGGGTGATTCCAACATCGTAGACATGGGTCGACATTATTTTCCAAATACCGCTACGCCCACTCCAGGCCTCTCCGTGACGCCCACAAACACTCCCGCGATAACTCAAACTATTCCGCCGCTCGGCGTTAAACTGGAACTATCTCAAAATCTCTTCGCCCCAGGCGACGACTTCCTTCTCACCGCTGAAGCATCCAATCCCGGTCCCATCCCCCTGCTCTCCCAACCCCTGGTCGTTCTGCTGGATTGCTTCTCATACTATTACTGGCATCCCAACTGGACGGAACAATTCGATTATCAACCCGTCAACCTTTACATAGGCGTTCTCCAGTTGAAAATACTCGATTTTGTCTGGCCTTCCGTAACGGATGAATCGTCCGGTATATTCATATACGCCGCCATGCTTAACCAAAGTTTCACGGATATAATCGGCGAATGGGACTCAGTCTCCTTCGCATGGACATACTGAATTCCACTGGCGTCTTGAGACAGATAATTCTAAGGCTAACTTTCACATATCCTGACATTGAATGATAAAAGACTGGGGACTGATCAGACCGGGGTTACACTTCTTTCAAAACTTTTTACTGATTGAAATCCCCCTTTAGAAATATTCACTTTTACCTACGCTTGATGCAATAGTTCAGTCGGGATATTTATCTGTACTGAATTTCCGATTGCGATACTTACGCCTGCGCCGATTGTTCTTCCCGATTTGACTTGTATTTTGTTATTCCTTATAACCAAAAAAGCGATTGCGAGAATCAACGACCTTTTTAAGCGTATTCGCCTGTCGCTCAATTGTATCTCAACTGTATTTCCCCAAAATCCTTTCATCTAAAGGAGGTTCTCTCATGAATCACCGCTGTGCCGTTTTAATAATCCTCTCGATTGTATTGGGCAGCGCATCGGCAAAAGCCTTTTTCCCCAGATGATTAACTACCAGGGACAACTGACCGATTCCGTCACCGGAGATGCGGTTGACGGCGTATATGATTTCACTTTTTCTCTGTATGATGTCGAAACCGGCGGAACTGAGCTTTGGACTGAAATGCATACCGGGTTGACTGTCGATCTGGGGGTGTTTCATGTTAAACTGGGTTCGGAGCAGCCTTTCCCGCAGGAACTTCGTTTCGATGATGCCTATTGGCTGGAAATCATAATGGATGACGGCGTCAATCCTCCGGAAATTTTTACGCCCAGGCAGCAACTGACGAGCGTCGGACAGGCGCTGGAAGCCAGAGACGTTTACGGACAGGATATTCATCCCCGAACCGTCAATATTACAGGATATGAAAAAGGTGAAGTGATTAATGAGTTCGGCGAATGGGTCGGACCTCCGTCAGGTCTGGTCGGTCCCACCGGGCCGCAGGGCGAAACAGGGACGACCGGACTGCAGGGCGATACCGGTTTGCCGGGACCGACCGGACCGACAGGCTACACAGGGACAACCGGACCTCAGGGCGATACAGGCCCCCTGGGACACCAGGGCGAAACCGGACCTACCGGCCCTGTCGGCGACACAGGAACGACAGGTCCCCGAGGTGAGACTGGTCCAGTCGGCCCTCAGGGCGACACTGGACCGCAAGGCCCTGCAGGCGGTGGTCTATGGCTGCAGAACTCGCCTCATATCTATTACAGCGACGGAAACGTCGGCGTCGGCACGAATATCCCGACAGGGCAGCTCCATGTCTGGGAAACAACCTCGGAAGACATAGCCGTGTTTCAACGTGATGAAGGCGGAATAGTCGTCGTCGATCACGTGGGAAAACTGGCCGTCGGCACGACCGTTCCCGCCGAAATGCTCCATATTGAACATGTCCTGGACCCTACCATTCGATTGGACGACGGCGACGGCAGCCTCTTTGAAATCAGAGGCGGAACCAACAGCCGAAATGCAGAAATAGGAACGTTAGGCAACGATTCATTGAGGATCATAACCAACGGGCAGTCCCGGGTCGGCATACCCTGGGAAGGCGGTATGTGCATCGGGCAAAATTACGTAAACTACCAGCCTCCGCCGGACGGACTGATCGTTGAAGGCAATGTCGCAATCGGAGCAACCGGCACGAACCACAAATTGCAGATCAACGGCGATGTATCCGTCAACGGCGGCAACCTCTATCTTGATGAAAACTATACCATCCGCTTCAACGGAATCGGTTCCGAACATAAAATCTTCAGAGACGGCTCAACACCCGGACTCATGGTTACCGATGAAGCGCTCAAATTCGTCGGCTCCATCGGCAGCAACAAGGAAAGAGGTTTCGTCTTCGCCGACTTCAGCGATAACCCCAAGCTGGAAATCGGTCAGGACGGCACAGTCTATATACCCGGAAAATTAGGCTTGCGGACAGCGAACCCGGAAAATACTCTTACCGTTGCAGGTACGCTCGAAACCACCGGCAACGCCGGGATCGGAGATTCCCCGGACAGATACCCCTGGAACGACGGTTATGACGTCCTTATGGTTACGCCCGTACTGGCCCTGGCCGGTGAAAACGGCGCCAACGGCGACAGAAACACTTATATCGCTCAGAATATGTACTTCAACCAGGATGACGAATGGGTGCACATGATGCAGGATGAAGCCTCCATGATCCAGTTCCGCGCCGGTACTCTCCGCTTTTACACCGATACCTCCGGCACAGGAGTATTCTCTCCCTCGGAAAGAATGCGTATCGATGCTCAAGGCAATATCGGAATAGGTACGACGAATCCCACAACCGGCTATAAGCTGGACGTCATTGGAGATATTCGCTGCCAGAACCTGACTCAATATTCCTCCAGAGAATACAAAGAAAATATCCGTAATCTCAGCGTCCAGGAAGCTCATAACGCCCTGCGGCGCATGAATCCGGCTAAATTCAACTTTAAAAACGACAAGCAGGACGAAAGAGTAGGCTTCATCGCTGAAGAACTCCCCGAACTGGTCGCTCTACCCGATAAAAAAGGAGTCAACGCCCTGGATATTATAGCCGTGCTTACCAAAGTCGTGCAAAATCAGGAAAAACGACTCCAGGACCAGGAAACAGAAATTGAAATGCTCAAAGAAGCGCTGATGCCCTGAGAGAAAAGAAAAAATATTTACCGGGTTAATGGCTTACGGTTTTTTATGGTTATTGGTGACCTCACCCCCCGGCCCCCTCTCCATGAATGGAGAGGGGGAGTAAGATTGGGT
>CAZUFC010000134.1:0-21083 GCA_964619725.1 uncultured bacterium
CACCTTATTGAATTGGGGACTGATCACTCCGCGGTTGCGCTTCTTTCAAAACTTTCGACGGTGTGTTTCAGTAACCGGGATCGCAACAAAATAATTACGAGGAGAAATGAGTCGGCCTGATCATATTTTCAAAGCTTCTTAATGCTTCTTAATTAGTGCCTGTCCATAAACTCGATTGTCGATTCAAAATTTAATGCTGGACAGTCACTGCGGTTTTTGATCCATAAACGAGCGAATTTTTCTTAAAACAAGGATGGTAATGATTTGCGAGGCAGGGGTATTGCTTATACGTTGACTGAGCAAATCCGAAGACAGATGCAGAATTGGGAAAAATTCGCCGTTTACGGACAAAAACTAATTATTCAAGGCTGCGAAAATTTTAACCTCGAAACGCGGATATCTGATCAACGTCAAATTTTCCGGTTGTCCTCAGCAGCCCGATTGCGAATCTCAAATGACGCTTCTTATTTCCGCCCCTGGTTTCAACTTTAAAAAATGACCGTAGAAATATTAAACTTTGAAATATTTGCTGTAGGCTTTCTGGGGGTAGAGGGATTTTATATATTTTTCTTTATAGATAGCCACGCTGAATTCGTAGAGAGGATAAGCGTGGTAAATCTGAACAAAACGGGAAAGGTTCTTTTGAATGAAAGTCATCAAATTTTCCGGAGATTCATAATATAAGCCGGGTTGCCGATATTCGGACCAACTTGTTATAAAATTGAAAGAAATCCCTTTGGCAGCCACGTCAAACATTTTCGTTATCCATTTCCGGCACATCTGCTTCCACGCCTCATCGTCCTCTTCGAGCCTTACGTTGAACATCCCGCTCTGAACGACATAATCATAAATTTCCTTTCCGGTTTCCTTCATAAAATCACGCAGCATAAAGTTGCATTCGGGATATTCCTTTTCACAGAACTCAATGAATTTAGGGGAAATATCCGAGCCTGAATATTCGACATTATACCCTTTTTCCTTTAAATATCGATAGAAATGTCCCAGTCCGCACCCGAAATCGTGAACTGAAAACCGGTCTTTATCTTCATCGAAAACCTTTGCGGTTTTTTCAAATCTTAAATATTGCGTTGTTTGATCGTTATGAGAAAGACTCAAAGGCGAATCTCCATATTTATCGAATTTGTTTTCATAAAATTCCTGCAAGTATTTGTTTCGAGACATTTATTTTCCTCACTAATTAAAGGTTAGCAACGTATGGGCGATTATCTGCCTGCCCCTACAAAGTTTTTAAAACGAGCCGCTGATAATGTCAACTGATTTTATTATGATCCTTATTTTATTCTCTGATGCCGCAAACGATGAAGGGCATATTTCCCGCCGAATTTATCGCAATGCGTCCTGCGGTCTTACCGGAAAACGCACAAAAGGCTCTTGCGCTTGAACCTTCCGTCCGTCTTTTTATCATGAATCGCTTTTATCCGGGTTAAGATCGGTAAAATTGCGATCCCTTCACTCGGCCGCAGCTTCCGTTGCAGAAGCTGCGGCCTATATCCTTAAAACCCTGACCTCAGAAAAACCCTATGGTTCCTGCTGCCGCCGCGGATGGAAAAGACAAAAATCGCGTTTTGCCTGTATCACGACGGCCCCTCCCTGAATCCTATCCGATACCCGCAACATCGGAGAATTCAATAGTTTGTCGTCAACTGACCTACCTATCTTCGAATCTATGAAAACCCTATCTGAAACATCGGTATACGCAATTGCGCCTTTACTCATCTCCCCATTCGACGAGTTCGCGGATTCCGGAAAACCCCCACCTTTCAAGTCTACATTATTGACCCGGAACCCCAATTTGTTACTTTTTGACCCACCCGAAGCGGGCTGTCCGGCGCCTGCAGCGAATACCGGGGTATTAAGCTCTTCGCCTTCTCTTTTAATTTCTGATTGTCTGTTTGCGTTCATCATATCGCTTAATTCCTTCAATTCCTCATTGAAGTCGCCCTTCAATATAGCAATTTTCATGCCTAATCAAGAGTCGGCAGTAAAGCTTATTTTACGGGGATTCTCCGTATCGGCCGGCGGTCATACATGCAGATATTGCATGAAACGCAACTGCAGTTGAAGCGGATATTGCCGCCGAAATACTGAAACAGGGCATTGGGATGATAAGTGAACGGGCCTCGTGTGATTTTTAAAGGGCGTCGACCGGTAAATTTGTTTAGGGGCATTTCCCGTATTTGCGGCGGGAAATCAGGAATTGAGATTTATTTTTCTTTTACCCGGCGCCCATTCATCCCAAAAGTGCCAGTGTCCGGGATAGCGCTTTATGAATCTTTCGAGTTGGACGGCGAACGACTTCATATCTTCCTCAACGGGGACATAGTCGGGCTCGGTGGGATGGCGATGATCGTAATTGACGGACAGAGGTCTCCCGACGATGAATTTGTAGAAGTCGTTTCTGTCTTTGATGATGAAGGCCGGGATCAGCAGTGCGCCGGTCATGCGGGCGAGTTTAACGGGTCCTTCGGGAAAACGCATGGCGCCGTCAAGGAAAGGAAGCGTTCTGGTTTTTCCTTTTATTTCACCTCTGCCGGCGCCGTCTCCAGTAGTGAAGACGATGCCGCCTTTTTTCAGGTGTCGGAATATGGGGCGCATGTAGGAATCGGCAGAGTGAATGCTTGCGGGAAGCATATTTTCATATTTGAGTCTTAACTTGTAAGCGACTTTTTTCCCGACGGCGCTGAGTCCTTTGTCTGAGGGCAGTCCGATCTGCATCACTTCAAACCCGCGTTCATGCATGAGAAACAGCGGCAATTGAATAGGACCGAAATGACCGTGAACTACGATGACGCCTTTGCCGGCGTTTAATGCTTCTCTAATATGTCGAATGCCCTGGCTGCCCATAAGCCGCCTTATGCGCTCTTTTTTTTTGCGCAAGGCGGGATAGAGAAAAATATGAAGCCTGTCGACATAATGATTCTGGTAATATTCCATAACTGCTTTTCTGAGGGTCTGGTCGTCATATTCCTCAAGTTTAAGAAAGTCCATATTTTTCAGTAATTTATCGCATCTTTTCCGTGCTGCGAAAAAGTGAAGCATTCCCAGCAACCGAAAAAGGGCGATACTCCAGGAAAGCGGAAGCGCCCGCACGAGCAGGCGAAAGGGGTACCATATTATTAATCTGGCGAAATCTCTTTTAAGCGACTCTTGAGGTATCATTTTGTATTCCGGTCATTGTTTGTTCGGCCTTCGATTTCTTTTTATTCCGGCCCGAAGGACTTTATATGAGGCGCTGACGATTTCCATGCTGTTTCTCAGGGAAAAAGGCGCCCAGACCAGTGCGGAAACAATATTCAGGATGGAGCCGAAAACCATAAAAGTACGGACTCCCATAAAATAAAAAATACTGTGATTTTTATGAAAGTATTTCAACAGGCTCTGATAGAATTCCTCACTGATGTTGTCCCGTTTACGCACGCTTCTGCCTCCGTAGTGGACTATCACGGCATCCGGATAATAAACTATCTTCCATCCATTCTGTTTAATTCTCCAGCAGAGGTCGACGTCTTCGAAGAACATGTGAAATATTTCGTCGAATCCACCCAGCGTTTCGAGTACCTGTTTTTTCACCAGGAAAGCGGCGCCCATGGGTTGATCGACTTCCCTGACTCCGGAATGGTCCCAGTTTTTCAAACGATAACGATCGTAGTAGCTGCGTATGGGAAACAGCCGGTTGATTCTGAGGTTTTCCGTAAAAGGCGTCAGAATGGTGGGGAAACGACGAATGGAATACTGCAATGAACCATCTGAGTTTATTAATCTGGCGCCGAGAGCGCCGATATCTTTTTGGGAATCCAGGAAATCGACCATGGAGCGAAGTGCTTGCGGTTTGACCACACTGTCGGGATTAAGCAGCAAAATATTCCGTCCTGAGCTTTTGCTTATGGCCTGATTATTGGCTTTCCCGAAGCCGAGATTCACCTGGTTTCTGATCAGTCCCACATGAGGGAATTCCTTTTCCACCATTTCTGCCGATGAATCCGACGAAGCATTATCGACCACATAAATTTCAATATTAAGGTCTGCTTTGGTTTCGAGGATGGATTTCAGGCACTCCCTTAACAGGTCTTTGGTATTCCAGTTAACGATGACGACGGAGAGGTCCGTCATGTCGGCCTGAGCTTTGCGTCCGGGGGGTTCCTCAAGTAGACAGGTCACTTGAATTTCCTCAATAATCGTTTTACTTTACCTCTTAAATCCGTTCTCTTCTGCAACGACGGCGCGTTCAACGTCCGATTTTTGTAGTTGAAATGCATGTGGTAGGTCTTGAAACAGAGACTGCCGGATGCTTTTCTGCCGTTAATGAATAATGAGCCATCAACCGCGTTTTGCCTATCAGTTTTCCAGACTGTGACGGCATTTCCCGGTCCGACGGGTTGGGCATCCAGAACAAGGCGGTAATATTGGTTTTCTGAATTGCAAACAGGATCGAAGATGAATGAAAACCAGGCATTATCCTTGAGTTTTTCCATAGGAACCGCTTCAGCAGCGATGTCGTTTTTATCGTTCAATGAATTCCGGAGATGAAAATGCAGCGTACCGCGGTTAACCCGGTTGAATGTTGCGATATACACATCGATGCGAGACAGATGAGAATACCTGGAAAAAAAGGTTTGTTCCGCTGCAATGCTTTCGTTTATCTCGCCTATGTGAGTCTCCGCTTTGTCCTGCACGACATCGGCCTTTTCAAGAGGTTCGACGGAGGACGCTTTGTTTTCCATTTTGGAATCGGGAGCTTTTTGCGGATTTCGACAGAATCGTTTCAGAGGTTTCAGGGCCTGGTCCCAGACGAACCGCCCGGCGACAAGATCAATATTTTTTCGATATTCGTCAACGGAATCGCCGTCATTCAATAATGCGATCAAGGCATCAGCGACGGCATCCTCATCATCGGCCTCCACCGTCATTCCGAGCCGCTCTTTTTCCACCATTTCCGAAAGCACGTCCCCCCTGGTGCATAAAACAGGAAGCCGGGCCCATATGTAATCCAGGATTCTCGTTCTGAAGGCGAATTTCGTTTCAATGTTGGGACAATGCAGACTCACCCCGACATCTCCTTCGGCCAGTATCTCTCCCCTTTTTTCATACGGTATCCAATCCCCGAAGAAAACAGTCTTATTAAGCAGCCCCGCTTTTTTCACTTCGGTTTCCGTTTCTTCAGTCTTTTTCATCACCGGCATCAAAGGATTAGGATGTTTAAGTCCCATAAAGAATAATTTTACGTCGGGTCTCTCCTGTTCCAGTTTTTTCATGGCGCGGACCAGAATTTCAGGAGTAAACCAGTTCCAGATACCTCCGGCCCATATGATCAGTTTATCGTTTTTTTTAATGCCTTTCAGGGCTCCTTTTCCGCGATTGTGCGGTTTTTTTTTGGGTATGTCGCGGGGAATGCCGAAGGGCGCCACATCGATCAATCGGCGGAGTTCAGGATCATCTTTATAATTGTAAGGATTAATTCGGCCGGCGCCGGCGAGCATTCCCAGCCAGAAATCACGCTGTTTTTCTCCCGCGCAAATAAAGAAATCAGCTTCCCGCAGTTTCCTGGATAATCTTTCGACGTCAATAAGGCATTTATCATTTTGTTCCCGGAGCCCGCCTTCGCTCCAGAAGTCCAGATTGGATAAAATGAAGGGATCATAGAGGTCGACGACGTAAAAAGCTTTAACCGGCGCATCAATGATCAACGACCCCGGCGCTATGACGATATCGTATTCATCAAGCAATTTTTCATCCGGTTCAGCTTCGAATACAGTTATTTTCAAGCCTTCAATCGAAATATCCGGTTTTTGCGGCACGGCAAGCGTCGTCGGATGTTCGCGAGCCAGCAGACGCGCTGTTTCCAGGCATCGAATGGCCGGTCCGGCCATTTTTTTGCCTACAACGTCACCGCTTATCACAAGAATTCGGCTCATTCAGACTTCTTTCCTCTACAGAACCCTGTATTCACTGTTACCGACCATGTAACGGCAATCACCCCGTTTGGAAGCTCTCAGGTTCAGCAGACTGAGAGTCAACCCGTCATTGTAATTGAAAATGTTCATCTCTTCTACCTGTTCTTTATTCCACAAATGCGTATCCGGAACGCGACGGTGCATCTGTATCGGAATCCTCTTTTTGATATAATAAGGCATACGAATCATAAAACCGATGAACGCCCGAACCAGGGGCCATATAGCTTTCCAATGGCCGGAGCGTTTCGCCCGTAAAATCGGAGCGCCGATATAACGGTAAAGAATATGGGGTCCGAATTTCACCAGGTTCTTCAGTTCGTAATTTTTCACAAAAACGGCCAGGTAATTTCTGGCGTAAAAAGCGGAATGCCGGGCCCGGCTGCGTTTTGTTCTCTGCGTCGTACGATATTTATGATAAACGACAGCGCGAGGAGCCGTATAAAATTTATATCCGAACAGTCCCGCCCGGTAACTCACATCAAAATCCTCGCAATAGGTAAAAAACACAGGATCGAACAGGCCGATTTCCTTGAATTTTTCAGCATCTGCAAGCAAGGCGGCGAAAATTGAACCGAAAACATGTTCGCTGTTATTGAATCTACCCAGGTCGAGCATCCCGACGCGTTGATCCAGCCAATGCGCCCTGATGTGCCATTTCACCCCTAACGCATTTATGAATAAAGGTTCATCATGAAAAAGCAGTTTCGGGAAAACCCCGATGACATCAGGATGCCCCTCGTGAAAAACTTTCAGCATTTCACGTATCGCGTCATTCTGAAGGACCGTATCCGGGTTCAACAGCAGCAGGTATTTTCCATCTGCGGCCTGAATGCCCTGGTTATTCGCTCTGCAGAAGCCTTTATTCTTCCTGTTGGCCAGAACCCGAACCTCCGGATAATCGCTTCGAAGCATCTCCACGGAGCCGTCCCGGGAGGCGTTGTCCATCACGATTATCTCCATATTCTCATAATCCTGTTCTTTGAGACTTTTCAGACATTCATCCAGCTCGTGTTTCGTATTCCAATTAACGATAATGACGGAAATAAACGGCATGTCCTGTTTCATACTTCTGCCTGACTCCTGTTCAAAAAACCTTTATCCTGTTTTCCCTTTGCCGGATTAATCGTTAAAATTCACAACCTTGCCCTGTTTCGGCCGCGCTTTTTACTTTGATTAAGCAGGCCGGTTTATAATAACATTATGGAACGGTCGCCTCAACCGCTTCTGAATTCGATTGAGGCATAACCAGGGCAAACCGGGAGATAAGTGGAATGGAAGAAATAAAAATGACTCCGATCGGAGTCATTCGCAGTCCGCACAAAATTAAAAGTCAAACGCCCATACAACCGACATTCGCGAGAGGGATCAGCGGAGCCGTAGAAATTTATCCGGAATACGAAAAAGGATTAAAGGATATTGAAGGTTTCAGTTATATTCAGTTGATCTGTTATTTTCATGAGGCGTGTGAGTTCAAACTGCACGTCAAGCCGTATCTGGAAGATGCGGTCAGGGGAGTTTTTGCGACGCGGGCGCCTTCCCGGCCGAACTTCATAGGGTTAAGCATTTTGAAGTTGATCGAACGGAAAGACAACGTGCTGCATGTAGAAGACATCGATCTGCTGGACGGAACACCTGTGCTTGACGTCAAACCCTTCATAACGCGCTTCGACATACGCCCTGACGCATCCAGCGGATGGCAGGATAATATCGATGAAGAAACAGCGGCTCAAAAGGGATTAAGGGATTTCAAGTCGTGACGGAGCTGCCGCCTTCCCCTGCGAATCGACAGTTCTATCCCGGCAAAAAGAAACGAAAAACGGCAAGCCATCGTCTTCCTCCCTAAACGGCCTTAATCGAAATATATTGACACTTCTTGACTGAAAAATTATTTTTATCAGGAGGAGGTTAAATCAGAAATATCGTTTTAACTGATCGAACAGCTCGAAAATGAAGAAAAAAAACAGAACGCTTTTCAACAGGATTCCCCGGAAATATACGACTCCCGCTCTTATTTTTCTGTTTGCCGCCATAGCGTTTATTTCATATCGGTTTATAAGCGTCTTATCCAGTCATGACGACGAAGTGAGAGAGGATATTCTGTCCTCCATTGAAGACAGCGCCAATAACCTGATCAGCGATATTTCGGATTTGATCGAATACATGGAGAGTGATGCATCGGATGACATATTAAAGCGGCAGCCCTCTATCGACTGGCTGGTTCAGACTAACGAAGCGATAGAATACGTTGTTTTTCAGGATAGAGACGGAGATTTTATGATTCTTTCGGACCGGCTGCCGTCACAAACGGATGAAACTCCTCTTAAATATGATGATGAAGTCATGGGATTCAAGGATAATCTCAGGCGCTCCATGACTTATTCTCTGTCGGGAGAACCGGCATCATACTTTGATATTGCCGTGCCGATTCGGTTGGCCGACGGAGAGGCCGGAGTTTTGCGCATCGGGGTGAGGAAGGAAAAAATCAGAGAAGCCGTGGTGCAAAGGAGAGGAAAATTCATCCGCAATATAGCGGTAGGAATCGGGTTAAGCCTTATCCTGGTTGCTTCAGGTTCTTTTTATATTTCGCGGTTAGCCCGAAAAAATCGCAGCCTGGAGGAAAAAATCAGGAAGCGAGAACGACTGGCTTACATCGGGACCCTGGCCGGCGGATTGGCTCATGAAATAAAGAACCCGCTCGGTCCCATCAAAGCTAATGTGCAACTGCTTGAAGAAGACTTCACAGACGGCGAGTACCGTATTCCGGACGATTCTTTTGAGATGTTGAAAAGCGTCAGAAATGAAGTCTCCCGTTTGGAAAACCTGGTTAACCAGTTTCTTCTTTTCGCCAAACCGGGAAGAATCCAAAAAACGCCTTGTGTTGTTGAAGAATTGTTGAACGAAGTAATAGAACTGACATCACTGGAACTGAAAAAAAATAATATCAGAATTTCCAGAAAATTCGACGAAACCTCTGAAATATATGCTGACAGGGCTCTTTTAAAGCAGCTTTTCCTCAACCTGATACTCAATGCCCGCGACGCGATGAAAGAAACCGGCGGAACGCTCACAGCAGAAACCGAACGGGACGACGGTTTTTTGATAATCAGAATCAAGGACAGCGGCGTCGGCATCCCGGAGGAAGACCAAAAACACATATTCGAGGCTTTTTACTCCACCAAGAACGGCGGAACGGGTCTGGGATTGTCCATCGCCCGCCGTATCGTGAGCGAACATGAAGGCTTCATCGAGCTGAAGAGCCGGCTGAACGAGGGCAGTTGTTTTTCCGTCCATCTTCCGCTTATCAGGACCAGAGAGAGTTCCCCGAGTAATGAGGAATTAATGAAAAAACCTGCGGGCGACACGAAATAGGGAATGATTAATCATGTCTGATGAAACAGTTCTTATCGTCGACGATGATGCCGCTTCTTTGCGCAGCATGGAGAAAACGCTTACCAAAACAGGTCTGAATGTAATTACTGCGGATTCAGGAGAAAAAGCGCTGGAAATACTGAAAAAGGAATTTATCGATCTGGTGTTGACCGATATAAAAATGCACCGCGTCAGCGGTATGGACGTCCTTCACTTCGCCAGAAGCCTGGACCCGCCCGTCCCCGTCATGCTTCTCACTGGCTTCGGTTCCATCGAAAACGCGGTCGACGCCATTAAAACCGGGGCAGAAGATTATATGACCAAACCTGCCGATATCTTTGAACTGCGAAGACGGGTCGAAAAAATACTCAATGAAAAAAGATTGCAAAATGAGGTCCTGTCGCTTAAAAGAGAACTCAATAAAAAATACGGCTTCTCCAATCTCATCGGAAATTCCGAAGAGATGGAACAGGTATATGACAAAATAGTGCAACTTGCCTCCGCGCGCAGTACCGTCCTGATTCAGGGAGAAAGCGGAACGGGCAAGGAACTGATCGCCCGCGCCATTCACTACAACAGCCCCAGAAAAGCCAATCCCTTTATTCCGCTTAATTGCTCGGCTCTTTCTGAAGGCGTTATAGAAAGCGAATTATTCGGGCATGAAAAGGGAGCATTCACCGGGGCCGACCGCCGGACCATCGGAAAATTTGAACAGGCGCACAAGGGCACGTTGTTCCTGGATGAAGTAGGCGAAATAGCTCTGAACACTCAAATTAAGCTGCTTCGGTTCCTGGAAGAACGGGAATTGACGAGAATCGGCGGAGCGGAAGTGATTAAGGTAGACGTAAGGCTCATTGCAGCCACAAACGCGGACCTGGAAGAACTCGTGCAAAAAAAGCGATTCCGTGAGGACCTCTATTATCGACTGAAAGTCGTCACCGTCAATGTTCCTCCGCTACGGAGACGCACAGACGACGTTCCGCTGCTGACCGATTTTTTCCTGGAAAAGTTCAACAGGGAAAACAACAAAAATATCAAGGGATTCACTTCTGAAGCTATGGACGCGCTCCTGCACTATAAGTGGCCGGGAAACGTCAGGGAACTCAAAAATTTAATCGAAAGTTTAGTCGTAATAAGCCGGAAAAACACCATCGAATTCGAGGACCTGCCGTCTTTCATCAAGGATTATGTCTGCGAAAAACCTGACGCCGAATCGCTCGACAGCGCCGAAACCATGGAGGAAGCGGAAAGGTTGATGATAGAAAGGGCGCTGAAAAAAACCCGGGGCAATCGCACAAAAGCGGCGGAAATGCTGGGCATAGGAATAAGAACCTTGCAGAGAAAATTAAAAAAATATAATTTATGATTGCATGAACGCGGGCAAAAAAGAGGAACCGGAAAAAGCCGGCGGCAGATTTTATGTTCATTGTGCCGGATTCCATCGTGTTCCTGAAGGAGGAAACCTTGGCGAAGAGCAATAAAAAGAAATCGAAGCAAACACGGACATCTCAAAAAAGTCAAAACGAAAAACAGGAGAAAACGCCAAAAGAGATGCCGGACGATCATAATGAGAAACCTTTTTATAATTTCGCCTGGTACAAGCTACCATTGCTGATATCGGGCGCGGTTACGCTCCTTTGCCTGATTCTGCTGTTTCTGACGACAGGCTCATCATGAGCTGCTGCGGAATAAACTACAAGGACTGGTTTCATGAACGGGGCAAGGTGCATGAAAAAACCCGGCAAATTCATCAAGGGAGGAAACCGATGAAAAAAACGGCGTTTGTCGTTTTAATGATAAGCATATCCATTCACTGGGCGGGGACCGCATTCATTCAAGCTCAGGACAGAACTCCCAGTATGTCCAAGTTGCTGGAATTGATGCAGGGCGAGGATATCCTGGCGATTAATGAAGCGGCAAAAAAGATCGTGCAATACGGAAAAGATGCCGTGCCGCCTCTCCTGGAATTACTCGAATCGGAGAACCGCGATTCCAGGGCGGGAGCGCTGATGGCCCTGGGTTACATCCGGGACCCAAGCGCGGTTGATCCTATTCTGGAATATTGGCGCAAATTGGGTATCATCGCTCAAAAAGAGGATACTTTCGCTGAAAAATATCTGCGGCATGAAATAATCAGGGCGCTCGGCAACCTGAACGATAAAAAAGCCGTGCCTCTCCTTCAGCAGAGTCTTGAAACGGACGATCAGTATGATCGAACCAGGGCCCTTATTTCACTTGCATCATTAGGCGAAGACGAAGCTTATAAGGAACTTCTCAGGACCCTTAAACACGATAACGGCGACATCAGAAATATGGCCGTTCAAGGCCTCGGCAAACTGGCAAGAAAAGAGAGTATCGATGCCCTGGTCCCGCTTCTGTCGGACGAACATTGGTACGTTCGCGACAATGCCGTCGAAGCTCTTGGTAAAATCGGCGGAGAAAAAGCCTATCAGGAAATCAAAAAACTCACTCAGGACGAAAATCCCTTCGTCCAGCGAACTGCCCGGGAAACACTTGAATCGATGAAACGTTAAACAGCGCAGACTCCCGTATACTTTAATCATGAAAACGCCAATTTGAAAACCGGTCGTTTTCAAAAATACCCAGTCCTTTGCCGAGAAAAACATGGTTTATTTCTGATAAGAGAAGAAGTGATTTGCAAAAAACGTGATCCTTGTTTGATCAGTCCCTGAAAATTTATGAATAAATGATCCGTGTGGTTGCTGGAGCTGGGTGTTTAGCCGACGGGGTGAATTTTATCGCGGGAAAAGGTCATGCTGAATATTGGAGGCCGTCGCATGTTGTTGGATTCCCGCCGCTGAAGTTTTAACTGCAGGCAGCCGACTTTTCGATTCTTATCGCTTGTTTCGCAGTTGAATTGCCTTGACCATTTCAACCGTTTAGCCGCCATGAATTTCGCTATGATTATTCAAGGCGGAACAGTTCATACTGGCGTTTTACGATGAAAAAGTTTCAGGACGGGGAGGGATATCTTCTTTACGCTTCTGCAGATTCCGCTTTTCCGGCCGAATCAGGCTTTACTGATCTAAAAGTTTCAAAAATCTTTTTGTTGTAAAAAACTATCCATAAAAGAAAGGAAATCAACCGGCTTCCTGCCTGTTCCATAAAAGCCCGCAGGTATAGCACCAGGTTCATTGAAGAAACCTTCAGCCATGCCTGGAAAGGTTTGTTCATCATTACATCTACTTTCTGATGAGTGATGGCGTAATAATTCAAATAGGCGTGAAGCAGATGACTTAGTGAAAGAAAAACAAACGCTATGGGCAACGAAATCAGGCGCCTTTTCCAGGATATTCCGGGAGTTGCCAGAAAAAGGGCTACAAAGGGAATAACGTTGAAATGCAGAGTCAACAATTCAAGTCCCTTGGTTCTTTTTCTTAGAGAGTCGACGTCCAGCTCGCTTTTTTTGTAGATGAGAAGCATATCCTTCGCCGGGGTCCGCTCTCCTTCCCTGTTTTTCGCAGGAGCCAGCAAGCCCACATAATCTTCCGGGAGTATGAAGTTGTAAATTCCCGTGAAAACAGGATTATACGCTTTCGGTCCTATGTACATGGCCCACAAGGGACCGAAAACAGCAGCGATCAGCAGACATTTAAGAAGAAACAGGAGCAAATTTTTCACTTTTTACGAACTTTTCTTTCCAAAGTATCCAGAAAAATACAACGAACAGGATGAATATTCCCTGCCACATCCATTCGTGGAACCAGTCGAACAAATTTTTCCAGTGCAGCCCGATAATACCCAGTGCCACCATGCGAATCCAATTGATCAAATACAACCCGGGAATGCCAAGCAGCAATCCGTACAATTTTTCACGTAATTTTGAGGGATAAGCGATGACCGCTGCAGTATAGATCATCATTCCGAAAATCCCTGCGCACTCGTAAATAATGGAAAAATTGAAGGGCGTCCCGCCGGCGGCGCTTTGCAGGGATATCCCTGCTTCATGAGTCTGTGCAGTGTAGCCCAACAGATTCAGCACCATGGCGACCGATTTGGCCATAAAAACAGGCAAATTGTAAGCGATGTATTTATGAGAATACGGCCAGTGGAGTATGAAATAAAAGAGCAGCCAGAAATAAAGAAGCAGGGCATAAAACTTCACCAATACTTTGTTTCTCTTGAAAAAATCCCAACTTTTCCTTAAAAAGTTTCTCAACGTCAATCCCTCTTTTAATGATTAGTTTCCAGTCATTCCCGGGAATCGGAACAACCTCATTCCCTTTTGGATTATAAGCATCGACCGCCCTGCTGTCAAGAAAGCTTTTCGTGATTGGTCAAGGCGCGATTACCATTTCTGGCCATCTCGTTCTCTCTTTTTCGTGAAGGTCCGTGTTATCCGTGTTATCCGCTGTTGCCGGAGCCTGCACATTACTTGCACAGGTCCGAGCATTTTGATTCTCGCCTGTCTTTCAAGCTGAATCTTTCATGCTTGCCGTGCGGAGCAGCAGGGATACCTGTTTGCGGTTTCCGTCGGTGTTGAGGCTTCAGTTCAGAGCTTATTTTTTTCATCGGTTTTCTTGACTTTTTAATTCAAATCAGTAAATATTGGTGATGTAAAAATTCATTAATTCAGAATTTTTAGCAGCAGAAATTGGCAGGTAAGGGAAATAAAAAACGTGAGGAGGTACAAATGAAGAAATACAGAGGCAAGATTATTTTGTTCTTGTTGTTGTCGATTTCTATTATTCCAACACTTTGTTATGGTGCGGAAGGAGAGGACTGGTTCGGCGATTTTTTCATTGACGATGCTTTGGTGGCTCGACCCTATTTACATGACGAGCCTCGTTATACTCAGGGATTATCGAACGAGATCGAATGGGACGCTGTAACGGATGCAACGGGATATTTTGCTGAAGTATCAGAGAATCCGAATTTTGCGCCGTTAACGGATGAAAGCGGCTGGGTGACGGGACTGACTCACGAATTCGGTCCGCTGTCAGATGATCAGGCATATTTTTATCGGGTAAAAGCGCGAGATACGCTTTATACGGGGCCCTGGTCCAGGATAGTATATTCGATTCAGGATGCCAACGAGCCGAATTCTGCAGTTTTGCCTCTGCCTTATGTTTCTCCGCCGGTATTTTTAGGAGACGCGTTTTTTGAAGATCAGACGAGCGGCGTTGAATTTTACGAAATTTATTACAGCAAAGACGGCGGAGCATGGGAA
The DNA here is from genome assembly GCA_964619725.1 of uncultured bacterium. GTDB lineage: Bacteria > CSSED10-310 > CAZUFC01 > CAZUFC01 > CAZUFC01 > CAZUFC01. Next base: position 14,533 of record CAZUFC010000134.1, read on the forward strand.
ATGTATCCTCAGACGTTCGGTTCCGACACATTTGTATTTGATTCGAATATAACGGGCGGGGACGGATTTTACGAATTTTATTCGATTGCGCAGGATTATGCGGGCAACCGTGAGACGGAGCCGCTGGAACCTGATGCTTTCACGATAATAAGCAGCATACCCACATCGACGCCGGCGCCGAGTCCGACGGGTCCTCCGACGGCGACGCCTGAGCCGACGGGCCCGACGGCGATACCGACGGTGACTCCGACTGCGACGGAAGTGCCTTCAGGCGACACATGTGAAGATACTCGCCCGATAGAGATGAACGGACCCATTGCGTATGGCGACACATGCGCGTATGAGGACGATTACGATCCTTACATGTGTCAGCCTTATTCTTTTGCTCCAGACGTAGTATTCGAGTTTACGACGGATCAGTGCTATTCGAACGTCAGGATATGCCTGAACAGTGATTTTGATGCAGTCATGTATCTTCGATCTCAATGTCCTGGAATGGCTTATCATGAGATGGCGTGTTCTGACGAATTAACGGCCCCTTGCGTGATAAACGATCCTGAATGCCAGAATTTTTTCGGTGAAGTTATTGAATTGTCGATGCTTGAGGCTGGGGAATATTATATTTTCGTGGACGGATATGCTGACGAGTGCGGTTCTTTCTGTCTGGAACTGTCCGGCAGAGCCGGATGCCAGGCCCCCGATCAATGTCCCGGTGATGTAATCAGCGCCCTTCCCTCCGCCAATCTTATGGGCAACACCTGTTTCACGCGGAACCTTTACACGGGGAGCTGCAATCTTGACACGGATTCTCCTGATTCCGTTTATCAGTTTTCCATAGAGCGTTGCTATCACGACGTTTCGATCTGTTTATCATCTGATTTCCCTTCAGCTCTGTATTTAAGGCATGATGAATGCGCATCGGCATCGGCGGAAGTAGCCTGCACGAACGAGCAGATGGACTGTAACGCGAATTGTCCGGATTACGCATTTCATCGTGGCTTGACATTCGACACGTTATTCCCGGGCGATTATTACATTTTCATCGACGGAGACGGCAACCCTGATTATTGCGGGGCTTATTGCCTGGAGGCGAACGGGATACCGACATATATCGAAGGAGATGATTGCGAACATATCTACGAGATATCTCTGGGCGAACAGGTTGTTATTCCGGATATGATATGCTTAATGGACGATTTCTCACCCCAGTTTTGCGGATATCAACCTGGCGGAATCGATAAGGTTTTTAAACTGGAAGTGCCCTGCATGAAAGACGTGCATATTTCGGTCGTACCGGACGCTTGGGACGTAGTTCTCTATTTGCGTTCCGACTGCTCTGATCCCGGCACGGAAATCTACTGCGTGAACGAGGAAGGCGCAGGCATTGAAGAAATGCTGAATTTAACGCTTGAAGCCGGAGAATATTATATTTTCGTCGACGGTAACGGTCCGGATCAAAGCGGCGGTTTTTCGTTGTCCACGACACAGGTCAACACGCATCATTGCGTCTCTCCTATCGAGATCAACTGCGGCGTATCGCTGGAGGATCAGACAAACGAAGGTTACTGCAACGAATTCGTTTATTACGGATGCGGCGCGCCTCAGCCTTATAACGGCCCGGATGTCGTCTACCGGGTGGACACGGTACCGGACGGTTATATTTTCCAGGCTTCTCTGATTCCGGAAGAAGGGGATGACGAAATTACATTTTTCGTTTTGAATGACTGCAACCCGCAGGACTGCATAGTCGGCGGCGAAAATACCGTTGAATTCCAGGGGACCGGCGATCCCGTATACATCGTTTGCGACGGTCTTGCAGCCGATGATTACGGACCGTTCGTTCTCAATGTCGCCTGCAATACGCCTACTCCGACTCCAACATCAACCATGACGGCAACCAGCACCGCAACGCCGACCAACACCTGGACTCCCACCATCACTCCCACACCGACTCCACAACCCATACCCGCCAGCTCGCAAGCAGCGCGCCTGGCCCTGATCGGATTGCTTACATTCATACTGCTGACATTCTGGAGTAAAAGGAAAGAAGCCTAAGATCGGGCGACTCCGAAACCGTTCTTAGCTTTTGACGAATTATAGAAATTACGGGTTAAAGAAAGTCGTTTCCGAATTCCTCAGCGACTTTCTTTAACTCGCTGTTTTACTTCTTGTATGTCGAATATAATCCTCAGTCAGTTTCACTACATTTTTCTTCAATTCGCTCCCTGCATTTTCAATTTCTTTGACTGACGCCGTTCTCCCCCGGTAATCGTCAGTCCAGATGCCGACATACCCTGCGTGTTTGGGTGAAGTCCCGGAATTTCTGCCGATATATTTTCCGACGCGATGCAAAAGACCGTCATTACCGTTTATTAGGAAACTCAAATTAAAATCCACGGGGCCGGCCCAGCTTTTATCGGTTAATTGAATCTCAACCGTTAAAACGCCCGGAAAACCTCGGAATTCAATATCTCCGATCCGAAGCATTTGCAGGGATTTTTTCAACCGGTATTCGCCGTTCGCCAGCGTTTGATAGAGCGAATCAATTTTCACATTATGTTCGGCGCCGTTATAGAAAACCTTGGAATAAGCTTTACCAAACATGTCCATAACAGCCGGGATCAGATGAAGCGCATAATCGGTCAGAAGAATCCTGTCGCCGCGAGTTTTTCGCAATTCCAGCAGTTTTTTCTCTGCGAAGGAAAGCCCGTCGTGATCGACATCCCGTGCATACGCTTCCGGTTTACGTATAGTCGGAACCTCTTCACCCATTTCCCGCTCTACTGCATCTATTAATTCCTGGAAAGATGCGTTCCTTTCCCTCATGATCGAAGCTATCAGCAAATGAGTCAAAATCGGATCATCAAGCAGTTCCATTTCATCTGTCGATTCATTCAGTCTCGCAAAGATCATATGACCGGAGGGTTCTCCTCCTGCAATCATATGATGGTCCTGTCCGTCCGTTTTTATTCGCTCAGGGTCTTTTATATAGTCAGCAATGGCTCTGTCTCCGACCGTTACGGTCCTGCATTCTATATTCTGCGCTTCCAGGAATTTTTCAACGCTCATTCCGCTCTCGACGGTAATGACGATTTTTCTGATCCAATCAGGCTTGTATTTCGCAAACAATGCGATGGCCGTATCCCCGGACAAAAACGGAACGGGTGCATCCAGCAATGCCGGACTTACAGCCAGAAATCTGTCGCCGTCGCAATCTATGGATAAAGAAGGAAGTTGCTTCAGTTCTCCCAGTTCCTTCTCCAGCAGAACTCTTTTCTCAACATTTGACTCCGAATCGATATCATAAATCGCATGATGACCGTCTCCCGCACTCTCCGTCACAGCTTTCAGTTCCGGCAGCCTGAATTCATATCCTGCCGGAAAATAAACCGTTCGATTCACAGCATTATCCCGAACAGGCATACGAATAATATAATCGTCTTGCTCCTCAGTTAAAAGCGAATCGATTTCCATCTCACCTTTTCCATAACCGTATGAACCGGCTGCAAAAGCCTCAAGCTCCCGCCGGCTCATCTCAACTTCATACTCACGGCCGACAGCCTCCCGCAAGAAACGTTCTCGAACTTCAGCCTTTTCTATTCTTCTGCTTCTTTCTTTTGCGAACGTTTCATCGATCCTTTTCCGATATTCCCCGTATATGTAACCCGCGCCGACAGCATCGTTCGTCTCAAAAGGCGCAATCTCCGAAGCATATCCCACAAGCACAGCCCCCGTATTCAACAATATATTCAACTGAGGGCTTAATTTGTCCGCGCATCCGGAGGTTCCTCTTACGGCAGCCCCGGCGCCGAAAGCTAAATCAACAGCCATCCAGTTTCCTCCAAGCGCTCCCTTGACCTCCTCAGTCTCGTTATTCTGAATCAACAAATTCTCTTTCAGAAGTATCCGGCTCATCTTATCTTCATAGGTTCTAAACACCTCATCTCTTGCAAACAGGAGCGATCCCGGAGATTTCACATCGGCTGCAAGTCCTTTTCCCTGCTTTTTCAGCATCTGAAGCTTCACCAAATATTTTTCGATGGTCCGTTCCATCTTGTGAGTTATGGGAATGCCTTTAAAGAAACTTTTTATTCCATTGTAACTGATGTTGGAATGAGAGGCTGTAATAATGATGCCTGCCGATCCGCCGAAAATATTTATTGCGGGAGTAGTGCAAATTCCGACGTATTTCACCTCCAGGCCCTCATCCAGCAGTCCCTGCAGCATAAATTTACTTAACATTTCGCTGGAAGGACGCACATCCTGTCCGGCATATGCTGCGTTACAGCCGTTTTTTTTAAGCGTTCGAGCTACAGCGCGCCCGAAAAAATAAGTCAATTCCGGTGAAATTAACCCCTTCGAAGCAAAGGCATCCACGCAGTCGTCAGCCCATGAAGCATCTTCTGTATAAACGCCGCGCATTCCGGAGGTGCCGAACAACCTTATTGAGGCCGCATAAGACGAATCTGCCGACATATTCTCAAATTGCTTCTCATCAAAAGTTTCAAGCGCTCGATATGAACGATGAAACTCTCTTAACTTCTCCATCGCCCGGAGCTTCTCTTTAGGCTCAACCCCGTAGTCCATCATGAGCATCGCATCCAATTCACTGTTCCTAAGCATTTATGCCTCCTCAATCTAATTTGCAGGGATTCCTCTCATCCTCTGACCGAAAACGGGTGTCCGACAACGCCCCCCTCTTAAAAAATCGGTCCCTGAATAACATATTTTGAGGAATCCCCCGATTAAAATCAACATTTTTTCCTTTCATTGACAATGCTGGAGAAAAACTTTATATTTTCAGACCGAATTATGATTTTCTTCGATACAGGAGGTTAGGAGTTGGGAAACAAAAAAAAGATATTGGTGATTGATTCCGATGAGGTTTATGCGGAAAAGCTGCAGGAATTGCTGATAAAGGCGGGATATGACGTGGAGAAGGCAATAAACTGCACTGAAGCAATGACGAAAGTGGAATACGGCAATCCCGACATGATCGTCAGCGATGTAATTTTAGAATGCCATGATTCCGGTTTTCAATTCGCAGAAAAACTGAAACGGCATCCGAATTTTGGAAAAATACCCATCGTTTTGTTAAGCTCCGTTATGGAGAAATCCGGGTGCAAGTTTTCCATGGAGGAAGACGGTCATTGGATCAAGGCTGATGAGTATATTGAGAAACCGGTTTCCGATGAGAAACTTCTTTCAGTGATCCAGGATTTAATAAACAGGAAAGAAAGTAATGTGCGAGGCTGACGAATTCAGCCTCAAATTCCAATGATTCGAACCGGAAGGTAATATGGAGGTAAAAGAGTGACGGATATAATCGCCCAGACGGATACGGCATTTAAGGTTATAACGAAGAGGCAATTATCAGAGGATAATTATTTATTCAAGGTTAAGGCGCCGGACGTTGCGGCAGCCGTAAAGCCTGGACAGTTCGTGGTCGTTCGGACAGATGAATATTCCGAACGTATACCGCTGACGGTAGCGGATTTCAATCGTCAAGAAGGTTGGCTCACTCTGATCATACAGGCGGTGGGCGCTTCCACTTGTAAGATGGTGCGTTTGCAGGAAGGCGAATCTTTCCTGGACCTGGCGGGACCGCTGGGGCGGCCTTCGGATATCGAGAATTACGGAACGGTCGTGTGCATTGGCGGCGGAGTTGGAATAGCGCCGGTTTATCCTATAACGAGAGCGTTAAAAGAAGCCGGGAACCGGGTCATTTCAATCATCGGAGCACGCACGAAGGACGCTTTGATTCTGGAAGATGAGATGAAGAAGGTGAGCGATGAATTTTATGTAGCGACGGACGACGGTTCATACGGTCATCATGGATTTGTAACGGATGTTTTGCGGCAGGTTATGGATGAAGAGGAAAAACTGGACCGTATCATAGCGATCGGTCCCATAGTGATGATGAAAGCGGTATCGGATTTGAGCCGCGATAAGGAAATTCCGACTATCGTCAGTTTGAATTCAATTATGGTTGACGGGACCGGCATGTGTGGAGGCTGTCGCGTTACGGTGGGCGAAGAATCCCGTTTTACTTGCGTGGATGGGCCTGAATTCGACGGACATCTCGTTGATTTCAACGAACTGATGAAACGGTCGCAGATATTCAGCCGCGAGGAATACAGGGCATCCTGGGACCATGCCTGCAGGCTTGAAGAAGAGATGAAGGAAATCGAGAAGGCGCCGAAAAGAATCGAGATGCCCCGTCAGGACCCCCGTGCGCGACGCAACAATTTTGATGAAGTTGCGCTGGGGTATACTGCAGAGATGGCTCAGGCTGAAGCGCTTCGCTGCCTGCAGTGCAAGAAGGCGCCCTGTATGAAAGGATGTCCAGTGGACATCGACATTCCCGGATTCATCAATGAAATAAAAGAAGGACGATTTCTCAACGCCATTCACAAGATAAAAGAGAAGAACAACCTGCCGGCGGTATGCGGCAGAGTATGCCCCCAGGAAGCGCAATGCGAATTGTATTGCGTGCTTTCCAAGCGAGGGGAGCCTGTCGCAATCGGACGTCTTGAAAGATTTGTCGCAGA